>CAYYQL010000008.1:0-99373 GCA_964473825.1 uncultured archaeon | reverse complement strand
TCCTTGTACAGGCGATAATGGGAGGAGAATCAGTCTGCAGAACCTCATTGCATCAATAGTGCTAACAACTTCAAATGTCTTACTCCTGTTCGCCTGTTTCATGCGCAAGAAATCTGCCGAGAGCAGAAGTGAGAACGGAACGAACAAAGAGAGGAGTTTCAAGAAAGTTCCGCGAGAAAGGCAAGATGAGAACTCAGAAGAGCGTGATGAAACAGCAGCTCTGTTCCGACAGATCCACGAGATGATCGATTCTATCTCTGAGGTAGCCACCTCTGAGTCTGAGAAGTGGAACGAAAGAGAGGCAGAGAGTGCTCTCAACTCACTTCTAGACAGAGTCTCTGACTTGGCCGACCGTATTCGTAGCTCAACCTCAGACATCGAGCTACCAAATCCACAAGAGGAGCTGGACCGAGCTCTGGAAACAGTAAGAGTGAGTATGCTGCAGGCTAGAGAGGATATCCGAAGACGAACCGAGGCAGAGAGAGAGTATTATCAGAGAGCCACCCTCCTTAATCAAGCGGTTCTTCAAGTAAAGAGCGGCATGAAGACAGGTGAAGAGGGGCGAGAGATTGTAAGAGAGGCCTTGGGGAACCTAGAGGCCAAGGAGGTCCAGCCCTGTTTTTCGAGGCAACTCATTCTTCGTGCTGAGAGAGCAAAGAGAGAGGCTCATGATATCTTGCACAGTGCCTGAATCTCTGACCGTTCATTATATGTTGGACAAACTCTGATACCAAGAACGGTTCGAGTCTGTTCATGCATGCCAGTACGAAAAGATTATCTCAGGCCCATTTGATGAATAGGTGAGGAAAAAGATTGCAGGCACTTGGGTCGACAGATCTCTTACTGCTGGCACTGACAGTCATATTTGCGACGGTTGTACTGGTAGTCCTTCTCCGAATACACCTTACCCGTACTGAGAAAGAAATGGGAGAGCCGTTCAAAAAGGAACCAGAGCTGTCAGCGGACGTTGCTCCAGCTACTCTTCCAGAAACAGAAGACTCCAGAAAAGTACTCAAATGGCTGAAAAACGAGAAGGCAGAAGTCAGAAAAGATCTTGACAATGACGAGTTCAAGGGGGCTGCACGCAAAGCAAGACACCTTCTGCAGGTGTTAGATGAGAAGGATGATGCAGAGACCCTCCTAGGTCCCGAGAAGTACAGAGCAATGTGTGATGAGCTAGACCACATGATTATGATGGCAGAATTCAATATGCGCGCTCAGGATGTCAGAAGGCTCTCGAGAAAAATGCTAGAGATTCCACACGAGGATATGGAAAAGTGGAATCCGGATGTAGCGGAGAAGGAACTAAACGAATGGCTTCAGAAGTGCTATGGACTCACCGACAAGCTCACGGATATGCTCGTGAACCTAGGAGATACTCGCCTCGCTGACGATCTTAAAGAAATCCGTGAACTCGTTCGGCTACGAGTCCTTGAAGCCCGAGAAGGTATGAGGAAACGAACCGATGCAGAGAGAGAGTATTATCTGCTAGTCACGCTCTTGAATCAGGCAGTGGTTCAGGTAAAGAGTGGCTTGAAGACTGGTGAAGAGGGAAGAGAGGGTGTAAGAAGAACCTTGGGAAATCTGGAGTCTTACCCAGCTCAGCCCTACTTCTCAAAACAACTCGTGCGTCGCGCCAAGAGAGCCAAGGAAGAGGCTCGTGAACTTCTGGATAGTATGTGAGAAGCTGCTGTAAGACTCAGAGCAGGATTAACCAATCTCCGTTTCCGACTCATTCGTCGTGGAGAACAGCCTACCACCTATGAGTATGACCAGAAGAGAGAGTAGTTCGATGACTGACGCAAGCACAAAGGCGGTAACGAAATCGGCATAGAACAGAGCCAGACCAAGAACAACAGGCCCAACAATCATCCCGATGTTCCCAAAGAGATTGAACAACCCCATCCCGGTTGCACTGTCAACGGGAGAAACAGAGTCTCCAACCCAAGCCATAGTAGGCGGAGCTGTGAAACCTGAGAAGATGCCCAAGAGTATCAGTGTTACTATGAGTGCGGAGAGAGATAGATGACCAGCGACCCCCACCAATCCAAGAACCAATGCGTAAGAAACGCTCCCGAAGATCACGAGTTTGCGCCGTCCGATTCTGTCAGACATTCGGCCAACTGGATATTGGAGAAGGATGAATGGTGTCGCAAAGAGACCTAGGACCATTCCACGAAGCGACTCAGATAGCCCCAGAAGCTGGACCAGCATAAGCGGAAGCGCCGTCAACAAGAAACCCATATGCAGTCTATCTACGAAGTTGACAGTACAAGGAATCACAACCTGTGGGGATCGCCTGGCAAGAAGCAGGCTCTGGGTCACAGAGGGACGGGATTCCAGATGTTGCGGTTCCGCTATCCCTGCGGATCCAACGATGAATACTGTGAGGCTAAGGAGTGCAGCGCCGTAGTATGGGAGGAAGACACCCCGCTCTGCCAAAACGCCTCCAACAATTGGTCCGGCGCCCATCGCGGTGGCCATGAACGCTCCAAAGATGCCCATATTCTTCCCTCGATTCTCAGAGGTGGAATTGTCAAGAACGAGTGTCATCAAGGTCTGCCAAACCAACACTGTGAAGGCCCCTTGAGTGAATCTTAGGATGAGCAGCAAAGAGTAATCGAGGACCGTGGTCATGAGCCAGTAGAACGCCGATGCCCCAAGGGCGCCTGTCACCACGAATACCTTTCTCTTACCGTATCTATCAGAAAGAAGACCACTCATCAATCCGAAGATGAGGTAGGAGAGGTAGAGGACCGTATCAAAGAGCGAGTACTGAAACTTTGACACAGCCGGAAATCGGGCCAGAATGAACTCTGGCTCATTTGTATAGAGCAAAGCCGCTCCCGTCACAGTAAACAGGACGAGCATTCCAAGCAATACAATCTGCCTGCTTGCCGTTGTCGGTGCCTGCTCTCTCTGCATCCAAATCAGCAGAATATCTGCTCGCTTGGAGTGATAATAAGTCTTCCAAATGGGACCGTTACTGCTAGTCCCTCAGGCGAATTGGAGAGGTATGTACTAGGCAGGCTGTCATATGGTCACCAGACGACCGGCGTCTTGCACGACACGCAGACGGAAATGTCTTCATTCAGGTTGGCACCGCAAAAGTGACAGTGATCAACTCGGACGTCGCCCTTTGGTTGCCGGAATCGACCAGATTTCATAATATTCTCCAGAGGCTTTGTAGCGCTGTAGATATCCGTGTAGCAACACTCCACACATGGATAGGCCACTCCTCAACCGCTGTCATTGTGCCCGATTGATGACTTCCTCCTCTTTGATTCCTCCCAGATTCTCTTACAACACCTCTCTCTACCCACATGACCACACCTCCTTTCCTCTCACACCTTCTCGATTTTTCGAAAGGTTGTTATTGCTAAGTCTTCAAAAATCGTTCACAATAGTTTACTTATTTCAAACGTTGCTTTGATAGATTTCTCCCGATACTTTCCGCTAAAAATGTATTTTTGTACCAATTCACGGAGTCTTCTTTCACACTTCATTTGTCATTCTACATGTCACTTCTAATCAATGCAACGCTATCCTAAGACATGGCAACGTAGCAGAATCATGGAAGAGAGATCAACGCATGAACAAGGACACTCTCCACACATACTCAGTAATTGTGATATAGCTACTGCCCACTATTTTCTCAGGTAAATAGGGGGGATTATCCTCGTGAAAGCTACCCAATACACACCTACTGAGTATGGAACAGGGGTTACTACCATGAAAGACCCACTAGCTGTATCCATATATCGAATACAAGAAGATTGGAGTGATTTGCCTTATGAGGTTCACCATAGTAGAAAAAAGCCGTATGGTGATCATGACTAGCAAATCGTAAAGCTGGTCGACCTGTCCCAAAGCTTCCTCAAACTTCCGCCAACTTCCTTTGACAGCTGCGTGCATTACGGTATTATAATTTGATTTACGTTTAGACAAAAGATGGTTGTATATATCGAGGCGATAGGAAAACCTTTCGAAAAATCGTCAACAAGTGAGTGTCATTTTGTTTTCACTTGGTATATGAGAGATGAGGGATCGTGTAGAAAGGGTGAATAGAAGAAACAGGAGGGGTTATCACGTATTCATTTATAACGTATTTCTCTCTGTAGACTGTACGTCCACTTAGATTGAACTCAAGCGACAGAAAGATAAAAGAGCATGTCGTGAACAGGACAACTGACCGCCTCGTGTCAGGGGACTACAAGTGCGAAAGCAGCAAGGGACGTACAGGGAGAAATGGTGTCCATATTCATAATCGACGATGAAGCGATTCTTCACAGATTGTACAAGGACGTGTTTGCAATCAAGGGACACCATGTTGTAGCTGATGCTTTTGACGGCGAGGAAGCAATCAGGACCTATGAGAATCTCGAGCCAAGACCTGATGTGATCATCTTAGACCATCGGATGCCGAACAAGGATGGTCTCGAAGCTATGTCCGAGATTTTAGGCATAGATCCTGAGGCACGGATAGTCTTCATCAGCGCAGACGCGAATGTCAGGGAACAAGCGCTCAAAGGCGGGGCTGTGAGTTTTGGGCTGAAACCGGTCACAATCAGACACATGTTGGACTTGGTTGAAAGCGCCGCTAGCGACTAAATCTTGCATAGAATCCTCGAGTTCGAGGGAGGGATCTACAATCCTCGGCCAAGATAGAGCTAAGACTGTTATCATAGCGGGGGAGATACCATTTCTTAGGTCCCTTCTTAAGATTGCAATAGAAGACGAAGGGTTTCAGGTAGTAGGAGAGGCTTCATCGAACCATGAGTTGCTGGCCAAGTGCAGAGACGTTGAGCCCGCCACCGTGATTCTGGACCTAGAGATCAATGAGGAGGATGGTCTTCGTCTCATAGAATCGATCTTGGACATCAATCCGTCTATCACTGTCATATCACTATCAGAACCCGGACGGGGTCTGGGGGAGAGTGCATTTGCAGCAGGCGCACGGGGGATACTGCAGAAACCGTTCACTACATTCGACCTGGTAGATATCCTTCGCAAAGTAGCACCTCTGAAATAACACGGCCAACACCATGCGATGACTTGGAAAGGAAATCAGGAAATGCGAATAGATATCCTAGAATCCTTTTTTTGGCCACGTAGCTTCAGCCATCATGAAAGGACTAGTACGGATACTACGCGAGGATTCAGATTAGCCGAGATGGATGAATGACTAAGAGTGACAATAAACCTAGTAATCCCCGAATTCATCATGTACAGCACCGGGCTCACGAATGATGAAACTCAGTATTTGCGTGAGTCAATCGAAGCAGAGGCCAGTAGCGGAAAAGACAGATTCAGACTCTTCACTGACGTACTAATTGATTTCGTTGTCAATCAAGAGTGGGAAAAAGCGTCATCTGATATGCTGGCTATGTGCGGCAAGGCAGCTTACTTGCGAGGAAGATATGATCTTAATGAGGTTCTTTCCAGCAACTGCCAAAACCTTGCGTGTCGAGGCTATGCAGCTGCTTCATTCTGCACTCAGAGTCTTGACCCCCGATGGCTTAACAACCTTCGAAACTATGTCAACCACGCATGGCAGTCTAAGAGGTACGTGGTGTTTGCTGAGCTTGTCGGCAAGCTGTCGGAGGTGTTGATGAACCTCGGCTATGCAGACCAAGCCAGGACCATTGCAGAGGATGGGATTGAACGTGTCACTGAATCCACCACAGCCGATGAGGGGCTTCGTTCCAAGGTTCAGGCTGCTCTTCTTGAAACAAGACTGATACTGGCTCATCTCGCTGGTCTGGCGAAGAAGCGAGACGAGGCGATACTTAGACTGAACTCGGCAGAGGAAACAGCGAAACTTCTCGACCACGTTCTGGCGTTAACGGACATAACATACTACAGAGCGAATGTCTTGACATACAGTCATGAATACGAAAAGTCCCTCAGCTATCTCAGGTCATGCATCGGTAAATATGAGCGGATGGGAGTGTTGCAGGGAGTTGCCAATGCAAGAAACCTGAGAGGCATCATCTATCTGAATCTTGGCCAATTGCAGGATGCAAGAGACCAGTTTGAAGAGCTTCTCCTGGTTCAACAGGAACTGAACAATCAAATCGGCCTAGCTAAGACACTGATCAACGTTGGAGAGGTTGACAAGGCACTTGGGCAGCTCGAACAAATGGAGAGCTACAACCAACGAGCTTTGGAAATAAGCCAAGAAGCTGAGTATATGCGAGGAATGGCCGTTGCAAAGACAAATCTGGGCGATGTGGCACTTCGAAAGGGAGATTTCAGCAAGGCGATTGGTCTCTATAAGGAGGTCATAGATATTGCCGATAGGGCAGGTCTACTCGCAATACATATGGCTGTGCGGTTCCAGCTAGGCGACACATACCATCTACAATGCAACATGAATCAGGCAATACATGCATATTCCATGGCAAGAAAGGTCGCTGAGGAGATACTGTATCCTCTAGCACTGTATCACGCAGATGTCAGCGAGCTGGTCTCTGCTCTGAGTACAGACACAACACCTCCTTCAGAACTCGTTGAGAAGGTTCGGAAGGGTCTTCCTGACCGGAGAAGATGGGATCAGGCCGGTGATTCATCTCCGATGATAGAAGTGAGAAGGAATGTGTTTGATGATAGTTCGATTGATAGCGACTCATGCATCTTCTTTGATCCGGAAAAGAACTACGAGTGCAGAATTGAACGGACGGCTCTGGAAAAAGAGTGTTTCGGGAACCTGTACTGGAAGGGCGGGCTATGTCCATACTTCAATGAGTTCCTCGATACGCTTGAGTCACTATGATTCATTGGCCAACTAGGCAATGACATGACTGATAGCTTTATTCTTAAGGCATGGACATCCACCGTTTGGTATCAATAAGGCCACCGGGACGAAAAGAAAGTATGACTCGGGCCGAAGAGGAACGCAACCATGAAGGATGAAACCAAAGGAAAGACAATCCTAATAGTTGATGACGAGAAGATAACTGTCAAGCTGGCAAAGACTTTTTTTGAACGTCATGGATTCAGTGTTATCGCTGCTTACGACGGTACTGAAGCACTAGAAATAGCTGAATCCAGCCGACCCGATCTCATCCTACTTGATATAATGCTCCCAGAACTCGATGGGTTTGAGGTCTGTCGGAGGCTTCGATCTCAGACTATGTTTGAAAAGACTCCAATTCTCATGTTTACTGCACGAGGGCTGATGGAGGATAGGGAGCAAGGAATGGAGCTAGGCGCCGATGAATACATAGTCAAGCCCTTCCAAGGCAGCGAGCTGCTTAAGATTGTCAAGAAACATCTGGCAACACCCCGCGAGTGACCCAAGAATTGAACGACAAACATGATCCCCAACAGGGGTGGCCCCACTCTCACTTGCTCTGTCCATTTCAGAAAACCGCATTCTTTGCCTCCTGAAACATGACATGAAGCAGAAATGAGAACACCTTCGATGCATGTTGTTTTCTCTGGAAGGATATGGAATGCCGTATCTTGACGAATTGGGCACGTTGTTCCGCTCAAGACACATGGTCGCTCTAGGCTAGCGTATCACATTAGAGCCGATGTTTCTCCTTCACCTTCATTCTCGCTGATGTCCATCGAGTCGATTCATGAAATCATCAAAGAGCCCAAGTATTTCATTAACGGACTGAGCCCATGTCCTCCTCACGATATCAGTGGTTTCGGGTATTCCTCGCTTCACAGGATTCAGGATTGAACGTAGCTCTCTACACGTATCGGAGTCAAAGGAGCAATCCGACAGTATCTGTTCGATGCGGGCAATGACCTGACCACGTTCGTATGCATATCTCATCCTCTCCTCATCAAGCTCGGAGAGTTTTCGGTTTATCCTTCCCAAATCATCCAAAAGATGCCGGATTTCCTCCACTTCAACGGACCGTGTTTCGCGGGGCTTAGGTTTCGACCTAATTTGTAGAGAAGCGGTCTTACCTGGACTCAGCCTAATGACAAATGAGTTGGGGAGGATAGTGGTTGAGAGACCAAAGCTAACAGTGAGCGTGTAGTATGTGCGATCAGGCCCTACATCACTTGCTCCAGCCTTGTGGCTCACAAGTCCCGCATCTTCCAAAGCCTCAAGATGCTTTAAGACGACCCGACGATTCATGTCGAGAAGCTTACTCAGCTCATACGGATAGCGCCGCCCCTGAGCAAGCAGCCTTAGGATTCTGCGTCTTGTCGTGTGACCTAGGGCCTTGAAGACCTTATCCAAGTCATATTGTTCATCAGTGGACATTCCAACCACCACATCAGCACTCTGTATGTTCTTCTGACCTGCCCATTACAGGTAGTCTACTTCTTTCCATATAGTACAGAGAAACACGAGCCACTCTTGAAAAGGCGTGTCCGGCTACCATCATGAAAGATGATGCCCAGTCAGGTAAGATAGCTCTCTCTTCTCTTGATAGTAAGGTTTCCATGTAGTTCACTGTTCTCTCGTTCAGCACTAATTCCAGTTAGTCAGACTCTAGTGTCTGTTTGGTCCCTAGCGTTAAAAACGATTCGCTAGCACCAAAGAAACCAAATTGAATCAGACGCGCGAAAGAGAGCAGCTCTTAGGGAACCATCTTGCTGAACAGATCCACATAGCATAGAGAGAGGTGCTAACTACGCTCATCGGCATTGACCGTGTCTGTGAGATTCTCCCGTTTATCGTATAGAGGACCATGTCCTGTCAGGAACCCAGATGCAACACCCTCCTTGGATGAGATAACGGGTCGTGAAGCTCGCACAAGAAGATACCTCAGGAACTGGAGATCTGTGACTTTCTCTCCCACGCGCCGCTGGTATCGCATCTTCTCCTCCTCCCACACAAGAACGTCATGTTCTGTGAGCCCTTTCAGTAGCTTATTCTTTGAACCCTTAATCTGCCTCAAATTCGTCACCAAGTTAACTCGGTTAGAGGGTTAACCATCTATAGTTCTCTGTATTATAGGCGTCATACTCTGAGAACAGAAAATCATGACTGATTGTGGTTTGACTCCTCGTCTTCGATTGAAGAGATATCCTTCTGGGACGGTTTCTCTTTCGAACTATTGGCTGGTTTGAAGGATGCAACAGCTGAAGGTTCTCGGGGCTTCTCCAGACTCTGAGCGATAGCCTGTGGTGGAGGATGATGATAAAGAGTAGTAGTTCCAGTCTTCTGAAACTCTGTCACTGCCTTCCATGTGGCAGACTTGTCTGCTATGGCAGTTAGCTTCTTGATGCGGAACATGATTATTGCAGATATGTCGATAATCACGATGTTCATCACGAGTAGCACCAATGATCCAATACCGATTTGAATCATTGCCGCAGAGGAGCTGACAAGTCCAAGGACAATCATGAGCCCGACATTGACAGCTGGGGGCATAAGAGCAGCAGATATCGCAACGCCAACGAGTGTTGACATATCCCCACGTGTCATAGAAACAGCTACTGCTGCGCCTGAGAATATGGCAACCCCGACGTCGAGTGGGCTGAAACCTGCTCTCCGGGTGATCTCAGTGAGAACACCGCCGTCTATGTCTGACAGAACGGTGGGAATCAACGCGGGATATACCAGGGGTAGAACCAGTGCCACAACAGCGCCTACAGCAAAAGATAGGACAAGTGCAATCATCTCATTCCGAGTACCTAGGATGAACAAAGAGCGGTCGCCTACTACGTAACCAAGTGCAGCACCGAGCATCGGCCCCATGAGCGGCGACAGCAACATGGAGGCAACAATGACAGTGACGTTGTTTTGTGCTAGGCCCAACCCTGCCATCAAAGCTGCCAGCACAACGAATGCAATGAAATCGAAACTGATAGAGGCCTGCTGCCTGACATTATCATATATCTCTTCAACTGCCAGGGCTGCCTCTCGCTGAATTCGCCTCTCACCGGTGTCGTCTGCCTCACGGGGTAGTGATGTTCTCAAATCCATGATGTCTATGAAACCGTATTCGACCCCAACACCACGACTCTTCAGCTTCTCAACGGTCTCTAAAACTGCGTCGTCGGGTATTCTAAACTGCAGTATGTGTGCTGTATCAGTGGCGAATCGCAGTACATTCTTGGCATTCAGGTGATCTATCACAAAACCAAACACAGGTTCAGTTTTGTCATAGGGTACCACAATCTGGACTTGCTTCAATAGAGTAGCAGCTCCGAGAACTAGCATGATGCTCTCTTGGCACGATTATTAAGGATTTCTCGACTACTCACTTCTGTACATCGTCATGGTCCGTATTGGTTGTATTACAAAGTCCGCTGCAGCTTCTGATACCTTGAACATCGCCAGCCTTCTCATCAGCCTCGCAACAACCCTATGACAGCATGAAGCATAGCAGCTTGCACAGGTCATCCGAAAGAACCCGTAAACAATGAAATCAACCACATAATGAGGATGAGCACCAATCCAGTTCCCAACGTCTTAAGAGCATATACGTAACGATTCCCTCCAGCCACCTTGCCGAGAAAGAGTCCAAGACCAAAAAGTAGAGCTACTCCTGCAACGATTGACAGATAGAAAGACTCAAGGTAAGGAATCAGACCGAGAGATGCCAGAATCATGGGAAATACTGTGATGATGACCGCCACTGCTGGTGACAAGCCGTTGATAAGTGACACAATCCGCGTGGTTGTCTTCGTAGCCTTTGCATAAGCACTTCGACTCATGTCTGCTAACATCGCTCTCTCAAGTTCCTTGAACTCCTTTTGTCTCTCTGCCTTCTCTGTAAGATACGAGGAGCCAATACCGGACACGAACATTGCAATACTCGTTCCGATTGCTGCCAGAAGTGTTGTTGCAAAAACCACCTCAACCGGCTGTACAAGGGTTGAGATAATGGCACCCATCACGATTCCTATCACCGGTAAGACGCCATCAAATGCATTCATGGCGAGATACCTACGGGCTATCTCCATTCCGCCTGTGAGTTCCAGTTGATCACCTATGCTTGATATTAAAGAAAAATCGCCGTTCTCTTGATCGCCAAAAGTATAGCCGTCTTCGTCGCTTTCATCCATTCTGATGCAATTCGTCGTGTTACGTCCGAGCTATTAAGACCTCCTATAGGTCAAGAACGCACTTCTTGTCAGAGCATGAGAATAGGAAATCCCAAGCTCCTGCATTCTATGTCTAGAAAGGGATCCGGAGATTCTTTGACGATACATTGAGACCACTTGGTTCAACTATCTCTAAGTTCATCAAGCTGCGATGGACGAAGGACCATAGCTCAACCGACAAGGATTTCAGAGAAAGACTAAGTCTGTAGCTTTGAGGTCAAACACTTGACAGTCGTTGAGACTCTTATCGCATGGTTTGTCCTTTCTCTAACTGGAGCACTTGCTCCAGGTCCCCTATCTGCTGCAGTTGTTATGCAGGCTAACCGACACGGCAGGCTGCACGGGATCTTGCCTATGGTTGGCCATGCAATCGTAGAGATTGGCATTGTAGCTGCAATCGTCCTTGGAGTACATGCACTGCCTCTCACACAGGTGGCAATCTCCCTCATACTCGGATTTGGAGGGGCAGTTATCGTAATCTTTGGGATGATTGCTCTCAGAGAGTATCGCATAACTGACCAGACGAAGAAGCTCGACAGTCCCTCAGAGATTCCAGCAAGCACTGCACTAGAGGCCACTGCACAGGGCGCAGCAGTGAGTGTTCTGAGTCCCTACTTCCTTCTCTGGTGGTTCGCTGTTGGCTTGTCATCCGTCACTATGCTTGTTGCCGAACTTCAGACAGGTGTTGGCACTGTGCTGCTAGCCGGTACCCTCATCTACTTGACACATGTATCCACAGACTTTTTGTTCGGAGTTTTTTTGACAGTGGGTACTGAGAAGGCCACAAAGAAGGCTATGCTTGGAAGTATCAACTGGATCACTGTGGTCATTGGCGTTTTTCAGCTCGTCCTGGGGGGTTGGTTTGTGCTCCAAGCACTACAAATAGCACTGACTTCGGGGTGATGAAATCCTTGAAAAGGCTTAGAAACCGTCTCAGAAGAGAGTCCTTGCCGAGGAGATGTGATTCTTAGCATTCATGAACTGATGATTGAGTATCCATGAATTGTGCATTCAGGAGGACTAATCTAACTCGTCAAGCAGGTGAACAACCATGAAGACAATCTTGATCACTGGTTTCGAACCCTTTGATGGCCACAGCCTGAATCCTTCCGCAGAGGTGGCTAAGCAACTCGATGGCGAGGAGATAGCTGACCGTAGAATCATCGGGAGAGTCCTTCCATTAGACTACCGGACCATGGTTTCTGTGATCGAACGGTACGTGGACGAGTTCTCTCCCAGTGTTATCGTACTGATGGGACAATCAAACAGAGGCTCCGTCACAATAGAGAGAATGGCAGTGAACGCTGTCAGCACCGAGAGAGAGGACAACAAGGGCTACAAACCGGAGAACGATTTTGTATCGTCTTCAGGACCCGTCGGGTATTTCTCAAACGTCGATGTCAACACGCTAGCAAGGAAACTCAGAGAGAGAGGTTTCTCCGTCTTTACCAGTTATCACGCAGGCACCTATGGCTGCAACTTCATCTTTTACAGAGTTCTAGCCATGATATCCGAAGGAGTTCTCGATGCCAAAGTCCTCTTTGTCCATGTACCACCCCTTCCAGCTCAGGCAATCGAGAAGCAGAGTCAATCAATGCCGAATATGGGACTAGATGAGCTTGTCGAAACAATTCGAGCTCTCATTCAAGAGCTGTGACATAGTTCTGATACTATTCTTTCCAAACGGAGGGGAAGGTTGTCAAAACCACTGCAGAGAGCAGCGAACTGATGATGACGGCAATAACACGTTCACTCAACATAAGGGGAAAGATGACATATCCAAATAGTTCTGCAGGAAGGTTCAGAATATAGACTGCACCAAGAGTCATCATGGAGAAGTCAGTCATGGTTCCAATCAGAGTGAATGGAAGTATCTGAAGGTACCTCCGCCAGCCCCTCTTGGACCAGTCGAACTGGATGTCCAGAATCTGCAGACTGAGAGATACGAGAGCAGCAACCACGTAAAGGCTCATGAACCACCACGCCGAGAAATTTGTAATAAGGTAAAGCAGTGTGATGACGAACAAGTAGCAAGCAGTAACAGTCGGACCGGGAATATGAAAACGTCCCGTGCTGACTCTTTTCTGAATAGTAAGACCCGTAAATAGACCTGATATGGCAGGACCGAGAATGATGGTAGGAACTGCGAGGCTGATATTGAAAACAAAGACCGATAGAAACGCCTGCAAAAGGCCTGCCACGAGACCGAAGGCAAATCCTCTGCCGGGGCCAAGTAGTATTCCGAACAGAGGAGCAATGCAGATCGTTAGACTGATTGATCCAACTGCACCGAGAAAGGCACTGATTGGAACTAGGGTGCTAACTCCGTAGAGCGCTGCTAAGATGATGCCGATGGCTGAAAGCTTGCTGTCATCGCTGCTGTCGAAGAGCTCCATCTCACCTATCTCATCTTTCTCATGAACGTCCATGGGCATCACAACGGGCGTTTTCGAACGGCCGGGCATTTGCTAATATTGTTTTGGTCTACTTAGCAAAGGGAGTAAGAAGGGCGAAGAAACCCCGTAGTTCAGATTTTCATCTCGGGCACTGTGAAGATGGTAGATGGGATACCGGCGAATGAATGACTAGCGGCTGATCATGGTCACGCTTTTTCTCTACGTCGGATAGAATGGCCAAAGATGAGTAAAGTTCCATCCCTTTCCGACATATTTCTCGCTGCGTGGAAGGTCGATCAACTCACTGCCGCTGAATGGATAAAACCGCATCTCGCCATCATCATCACATACAATCAACTCGGGTGAACCAAGTTCTTTCCAATAGCCAATAAGATATGTCCAGTCTTCTCGGAAGCCCCGACCAACTCTCTTGTAAGGTTCGTCGCTGAAATGTAGGTAGTCCTTATCTGAATCAAAACTCCCATAGGGGTAAAGCCTCAAATCTCCGTTCTTACTCAGTACGATGAGATCAGGACTGCCATTCTTTGTCCATTCAGCCACAAGATAGTGTGTGAACCCATCATCAAACCCTCTACCTACCTTCCTGGGTTTAGCCTGATCTTTGAAACTCTTTCCGTCAAAAGGATATACCCAAAGGTTTCCGTTGTCCTCGCGAACCAATAGATCAGGAGTGGGTCCCCCGGTCCAATGACCCGGCAAGAGATGCGTGTATTTTTCCATATGAAATCCCTGTCCAACACGTTCATCTCTGCCAAGCTCCTGAAACCGCGTACCATCCCATGGGAACAATCTTAGATTCCCGTCATCATCTCTCACAAGTAGGTCTGAGGTTCCATTCCCTGTCCACGCAGCAACAACATAGTCCCACTCAGCTCGAAAGCCACGGCCTACCCTTTCTCCGTGTCCGTCGGTATAGAAGGTTTCATTCTTGAACGGATAGAATCTGAGGTCACCGTCATCTTCAAGGACCACCAATGAGTTTCCACCCGGAATGCCTCTGAGCAGTATTTCATCCGAGGGCCTCAACCAGAACCCTGGAAAATACTTCTCGAAATCGAATCCCTTTCCAACTTCGAATGCAGTTCTGGTCTGCTCATGTTCTTTCGAAGTATAGAATGTATACATCGCTCCCTGTCTGAAAAATGGATACCATCGCAGGTCCCCATTGCTCTTCCTGACAACTAGTCCGGGCATATGTAGCAGCTCCAAGTCTCGAACGTGGGCTCCCAATATGACTTTTGTGCCACTGTATGTAGAGTAGTATTCTTTAGTATGATTCATCCAGCAATAGGAACGAGGAATACTGCACATGAGCACAGAATCTATCTTGGAGATGAAAGGAGTCTCGATGGCATACGGACAGAGGACTCTATTCAAGAACTTCACACTAGATCTACACACAAACGAGATTGTCGGGATTAGCGGGGAGTCTGGGAGTGGCAAGAGCACTCTTCTTCGGATTGCCGTTGACCTGGCAACTCCAGATGAGGGAGAAGTTGTATTTCAAGGCAGAAATGTCCAAGATTGGGATCCACAGCAACTCAGGAAGTGTATCATTCTTGTACCACAACAGGCCAGTATGTTTCCGGGCACCGTACGGGAGAATCTGCTCTGGGGTCTCAAGATTCACAATCAAGAGGCATCAGAGGAAGAACTTGTGAGCATTTTGAAGGAGGTCAACCTGAACGGCGAGTATCTGGATAGAGTGGCTGAGAATCTCTCAGGGGGAGAAAAACAACGTGTGGCTATAGCACGCGCACTCTTGCTTGAGCCCTGCGGCCTATTGCTGGACGAGCCAACTTCAGCACTAGACGAGAAGTCTACCCTTGCAGTTGAGAAGACAGTGAAGGGGCTACTCAAGTCCCGCGACATTGGAGTGTTGGTGGTCACGCACAATCGAGAACAAGCCGAGAGGTTGACGGATCGTGTCATTGAGATCACTACCGGAGAGGAGGTCAACTACAATGCAAACTAACTTCAACCTATACGAGGCGATTCTCAACTTCTTGCAGAGTTTGGATTCAGAAGTATCCGAAGCTGCATTCAGTTATGCTGCGGCAATGGTTCTGCTCGTTGTTTTGATAGCACTCAGCAGATGGCAAAAGATAGGAATAGAAGAGAAGCTTATCATAGGGACAGTCAGAGGGACCATCCAGATCATCCTCATGGCGCTAATACTTCTAGAGATTTTCGCGCTCCAGAACCTGTTTATCATCTTTACAGTCCTTGCCTTTATGGCGCTCTTTGCGGCCCATACCTCACAATCGAATCTAGATGACATTCCCGGCATCTTCAAAGCGGGCGCGCCAGCAATTCTTCTCTCTGGGCTCTCAGTTATGGTGATTAGCGTCCTCCTTGGAGTAGTTCGCCCTGTCGGTGAATACATCATCCCAATGGGAGGAATGGTAATTGGAAACGCGATGGGCATCAACTCCCTAGTCATGGAGAGGATGTGGTCCAACGCGCAGAAACAGAGATCATTGTTGGAAACGGCACTAGCGCTGGGAGCATCGCCCCTACAGGCAACCAACATGACGATCCGTGAATCAATCCGATCAGGGTTGCTTCCCAATCTGAACAGGTATGCATCGCTCGGAATCGTCTCCATCCCAGGTCTAATGTCAGGGATGATCATCGGTGGCACCCCCGTCTTGGCCGCTGCCCTCTATCAAGTGATTGTCTTCGTGATGATATTCCTTGCGTGCATCATGTCTGGTCTCATTGCATCGAGAATCTTCCTGAAGGAGATGTTCAACAAGCGAGCCCAAATCACGGTTCCCCCTCCTGAGAGTTAATTTTATCGAGGTGATGCGACATACGTTCATGTGCTAGACATGTTGCAGGTGATGGTCTTCAGACACGAGGTCGGCCGCATTGAAACAGAAATAGAGGGTTCTCCACAACCAGAAGAGGGAGCGAATCCGTTACGCATAACTCTGTCCACGTAATGGCTCTCAGTCCGGGATAGTGGACGGATCTACTGTTTAGGATGCAATGACAGATACATAGAGCTCATAAGGTGGTATTTGCCTAGCCAAGAAACAGGAAGACATCTGCAGTAGATGGCGAGAAATCATGGAGCCCGTCGGTCTGATAATCATTGGGATCTTTGTTGTGATGCTGATCAGTGTCACAACCGAACATGCCAATGATACTGCCGCAGCGCTTCTTGCATTTGCGGTGGCCGCAGTTGCAGCGTACTTATTCGGTGGGCATTCATTCACCGTGATTGCAAAAGCAATGGCATGGGATGTTGTTCTGTTTCTTGCTTCGATGATGATAATAGTTGCAGTAGTTGCCTCATCGGGACTGTTTCAATGGACCGCGTTGGTAATAGCAACAAGGGCCAGGGGTGACGCGAAAAAAGTATTCTTCTATTTCATGCTCTTGACGTTCTCCATATCGCTTTTCTTCAGTCCAATGCCAACGATGATGATTGTCAGTACCTTCACAGTAGAGGTCTGCAATGCGCTGGACATTGATTTCCGACCATACCTGATAACTGAGGCTGTAACGGCAGGGGTCAGTTCCATTGTCTTACCAATAGGCTCGGTTCCCAACCTTGTAATAGTGTACTTCGCAGAGTTTGACACCGCACTTCTCTTTGTGACAATGCTTCCACTGTCATTGATTCTATTCGCCATTACGCTGGTATACATGCTGAAGAAGTCTGCAGGTATCCTCAACACTAGAAAGAAGAGAAACCTAACTATCCTACTTGGCATAGATCCAAAAAGCATGATTAGGTCAAGATTTGGGTTCTTTGCCTCTTTCGCAGGTCTCATTGCTCTTGTGGTGGGTCTGGTGTTACTTCCGAGAGATGCGCCACTAGTCGCTCTTGTGATAGCAGGAGCACTTCTCGTGACTTCAAAGGACAGGGCACACGATCTTCTAAAACAACTGTCGTGGGATAGTGTATTCTTCCTCGTGGGAATCTTGGGTATCATCCAGACAATGATTGCCACAGGGGTGATAGATGTTCTTTCTGAGTTACTTGTGGGAGTGGCTGAGACCAATCTGTTTCTGGGAGTTGTTGTCATGTTATGGTTACCCGGAGCAGTGCTATCTCCACTAGACAAAAAAGCAGTGGGCATACTCGTCGCCCCGGTAGCCAAAGTGCTGGGTGATGTCAACGAGATGCTGCCCATTGCTCTTGTCGCAGGTACGAACATAGGAGGGTATTGTGTTCCCTTTGGTGATTCACCGAATATGGTGGCTGTTTCAATTGCGGAGGAGAAGCAGAAACCGCTAACTTGGAACGAGTTCAATAAGACTGTAATCCCACTCGGGATCATTCATCTCATTGTATCTACGATATACGTAATGATTCTCAGCCAGTTGTTTCTCTAATCACTCCTCAAGTGACTTACTATGATCAGTATCAAGGAAGGCTATCTGTGGCCATAGCTTACACAGCCTGCACGATTTCCTACAAGAAGCGGACAATTCAATCTGGAACATTGAAACTCAGCACTAAGACCAATAGAAAGATTACCGTTAGGGTCAACAATACACCTTGTTAATATATTAGGTTAACAATGCACAGACTTAAAACGAATGGTCAAGATATAGACCCATACAATGTTCAAGGATTTCGATGGATGTGGTTACCCGTGAAGAACTCTCAGAGAATTGCTGGTGTATCGCTCACTGTCGCTAGTGTTATTGGAATGTATCTGATGAGGGTCTATCCGTTAACAACACTCCCTACTGATACTCTGTTGATTCTTCTTTCTTACCTACTGACTGTGTCCTTACCAGGACTGCTGATCGACCTGATCTTTGCAGTACAGGGAAGCGGAGATGACATCGGTGACAAATGCGGTGGTCTCCGGAACGGAGGATATCTCATTGGATACACAGAGCGAAGCCTCTTGTTCTTGGCAATGATGATCACTCATTACGATGAGACCATGTCGTTTCCATCACTTCTGAGTTTTCTCTCCGTGATAGTTGCGGCCAAGGCAATCTTCAGATACTCTAGTCGAGAAACGGATGACCGCGCCTGCGCTGACTGGTATATCCTCGGGACGCTCATGAGCATCACAATGGCCTTAGCGCTCTCCTGGGCAGCCTTCCGCTTCCTCTTGGTCGGGAGATGATGCAGTGATTGCAGTGATCATCGATATTGTAGCCTCACGAGAGACAGAGATTGGCAAACGAAGAGAGCTTGACAAGACGTTGCGAGAACTCTTGAAGTACGTACACAACCGATATGAGGAGGACTGTCTAGCACTACCAGCACTCACCCAAGGGGATAGTCTTGAGCTGCTGGTCAGCAGTTGGCGTCCCATTGTATTCGTATTTCATAGCCTTCTCATGAAGGAACTGGAGTTTCGCGTCGGCCTCGGGACAGGGCAAGTCACGATTCGTAAGAAGAACGCAGATGAGTGTGATGGCCCAGCCTTCTGGAATGCAAGAGAGGCTCTCAACGAAATAAAGAAGACGAAATACATGACGCGATCTGCCGACTTCAGGATTGATGAGAACAGCTCCGATGAAGAGTCCAATATGGTCATAGTGTCTGTTCTCTTTCTCACCTCCTTGCTCGGGATGACTACGACTCAGCTAAAGCATTGCTACCACTATATTTGGGAGAAGAAAACTGTTACAGAGATTGGATCGATTGTGGGGACATCGAAGGGAAACGTAAGCAGATCATTAAGCAAGACGCCATGCTATCTCTTGGAGAGAGTCGTGGCTTTTTTAGTAAGTAGAGATGGACCGTAACCACATCATTCTATCGTGGTGATTGCGGTCTTCCTGCAATCACACGTGTTGCATTAAGCCCTCCTCGAGTTTTGGTAGCCCCAAAGAGAGCTGTGATTCCATCCAGAATGGGACTCTCCAGTCGGTTTTCATCTGTTTCAATCCATCAAAGTCAAGTACTCCCTAACTGAATCCGCAATGATGCTGGCCCCGGTCGAGTTGAGATGGATATGGTCCACATGGAGAACCTGCCCGGAGTTCTGGGCTATTGCATCCCAGCTCTTTCCAAAGACGAAGTGGCGCACCATCGCAACTACCATGCCACGGATAGCATTCTTGAGCTGATAGGTCGGGCTTGGAGGATGATGGCGAAGGTATTGTACCATCTCCTCATGAATGGGCAGGTAGTCTACTCCCAACTCACGACTGATTCCTTTGATAGTACTGCTGTACTCCTTGCTCACTTGAAGAGCATTGGAATGGAGTTTTTCACCGATAGGGGGAATGGACATCAAGACTATCTGAGCTGAAGATTCGTCCAGAAACCGTCTGACGAGAGGTCGGAGAGATTCTTCGAACAACCGTTTAGTGGGCCGTTCGGGAAGATGCTTTCTTCGTTGAGCAACCGAAATGCAGCTTATCGGGAGGCGTGATAGGGCATCGTTTGACCCTACTAGGATGAATACAATGTCGGGCTTGCACTCGATCATCTCGTCTACTCGCTGCAAGACATTCCATGCGAAATCCCCATTGATACCTGCATTCACAAAAGTCAGAGCTTGTTGGTCATATTCCTCACTGATGATGTCAAAATGCCCAACACCAATATTGCCATGGGTAAGGCTATCTCCAGCAAAGAGAACTAAGGGCTTTGTTTCGGCATCATCTTGAAGGCTCTGAAGGTAAGTAGCAGGTCTTGATTTGTGAGGGCGATCGCCCTGAAAGAAGACATAACCCAGAATAGTAAGAGGCAGACCTATGATTAACACCACAATCAGCGTTAAGACCCATAGAATATCCATGTGGTCAGGAGATGACAAACATCACTTAAGACCTCTGGGGATTGGAATCGACAGCCTGAAAACGCTCATCTGCAAATAGAATCATGCCACAATCCAGTTGACGTGCTGAGACGTCATCCTATTATACAGGTTTGTAGTACCGATATTCGTCACAATACGAGGAGTGTTAGTAGGATGAAAACCAATGATGGAATGACAACAGCTGAGAACGATGATAGCGGCAACGACTCACCCGTTTCATCACAATCTCAGCCTGGTCTACGATGGCTCTATGTCTTAGCTATTGGGCTCGGCTTCTTCACAACAGGGATAAGCTGGAGTCTTTATGACAGCTACTTGCCGGCTGATTTTCTCCCTGCCTTCATCGTCGGAGACCTGCAGAATACCATAATCGGCGCCATAATGGTCATGGACAACATTCTTGCTCTGCTCTTGCAGCCGTACATTGGAGCCAAGAGTGATTCAACCCGGAGTCGATGGGGTAAAAGGATGCCCTATATCATGATTGGGACGCCTATTGCTGCTGTATTCTTCACCCTGATAGCATATGGGTGGGCATTGTCTCTGTTCTGGCTGATGTTCGCTATGATAACGATATTCAATGTTTCAATGGCATTCTATCGGGCTCCTGTGGTAGCTCTGATGCCCGACTTAGTGGCTTCAGAACATCGAAGTCAGGCAAACGGCGTCATCAACCTGATGGGAGGGATTGGAGCTATCTACGCTTTCGCAGTCGCATCGCAGATCTACAAGATTGAGGACGCAAATCTGGCGGCAGTGCTTGGGGTTGCACCTAACCAAGTTGGCCCCATCTTGGCATTCCTTTCGACATCAATAATCATGGTCATTGCAGTGGTGATTCTCTTCATTGTCATCAAAGAACCTGAGGTTCCCTATGAACCAGACCAAGAACGAGTTGCTATTGTAGACGCAATAAGGCAGATATCCTTCTCGGAGGACAGGTCCGCAATGACCATGCTCGGTGCAATATTGTTCTGGTTCCTTGCGTATAATGCAATTTCGACTTGGTTCACCAAGTATGGAAACGAAATCCTTGGTTTCGCAACTGCAGACGCTTCATTCCTGCTCAATGGGATTGCTTTATCTTTCGTCATCTTCGCAGTGCCAGCTGGGTACATTGCAAACTACTTCGGACGAAAGAGGACAATTCTCTCGGGATTAGCAGTGATGGCCGTGGCAATAGTTGCTTTGTGGTTCACTGTTGACTACTATACGATAATGGCGATTCTTGCAGTCGCAGGCATCGGCTGGGCATTGATAAACGTGAACAGTATTGTGATGATGTGGCAGATGCTTGGCCAAGAGAAGATTGGGGCTGGCACTGGGTTATACTACCTCGCAAGTATGAGCGCCGCTGTGTTTGGTCCGTTGGTTGCAGGAATTATCTTCGATTTGACTTCGATCGGGAATCTCTATCCGTTAGCACTTGTGTTCCTCACGGTCGCATTCATCTTCACTGCACTAGTCAAAACAGGAGAGGTTCACGATGAAGCCATCGTGGAGCGCGCCTACGAGTAGAAAAAAGAGTCAAGCTTGCTCTGAAACGCATCTGGATAGGCCTCCAAGGGGGCCTCTCCCTCTCTCGTGGACCGATATGCATAAGACGAAACTGTCAGTCGGAACACGGAACCCTCGGGCATAGTTCCCATAATGTCAGAGTATATCACAGATAGGATTCGGTTAAGCTGCTCACAGGTCACAGTAGCTGCCTAGTCAAGCCGTTGGGATTGTATCCTGTTCAGCCGTCTTGAGATCATCCGCTCTGAGAGGCATTGTGCCTGCAGCATGTGTTCCCTATCCAAGCGAAGCGGGAAGGGACAAGATTGTTGCAATCAACCATGCGCAGATCAGCGCGTTGACGAAAGCGCCGACCCTGTAGTCATTCGTGAGCCGATAGCTCCACATGGCAACTGCTGCTGCCACCACAAACCATGGTGCGAAAGCATAGAAGAACAGGAAAGTGTAGCCTATGAATCCAGGGATGAGGGGGTAGCCCGTTAGAAGACCGCCAACAAACTCTATGGATATCATCACAACGTACGGCAGTACCTTAACCAAGACCGCCTTGAGAGTCCATTCGACATGCGATTGGAATCCCTTGCCAGACAGAGTCGATGGTAGCAGTCCCGTAAGCCACATACCTTCCACATAGAAGTACACAACGAACACTGCGAAGAACAACAACATGAACAGAGCTCGAGTTGGTGTGAGAATCTTGAATCCCGGAAGGAAGCATCTCAGATCAAGTACAGTGGCGTAACTCACCATTGAGGTCCAAACATAGAGCCAGCCCAATACCAATGCAGCCAGAAGTAGAGGTCTGAACAATCCGCTGACGAGACTTCTTGGACCCTCCTCGCTATGTGCAAGCTCTGAGAAAGACAGACCATCCAGAGAGCCACGACCTGAGAGCCAACGGAGTACCCCCAATGATATCAGCCCTGTGCCTAGTAGCCAGGTAACAATAGGAGTCGCATTAGCCATGGGTATGTACAAGACACTACTAAGCATGATTCCCAGAAACATCAGCGGATAGAAGAGGCCGAGACTCAAGATGCCGTAAAGCAAGCCGAACTTCAGGTATGAGGGCGATCCGCGTGTGATTGGTTTCTGTGCTAATTCATCAAAAAATGAGAATCCTAGAAGAACGGCCATAACAGGAAAGATGGTTAGAACTGCACCACCAATGCTGAGCAGACCTCCGAACAGCCAAGTCTGATAAACAAGCTCATCACTCGGACGCCAGTGGGCGTCTTCTGCCCCGGCCTTCAGACTGTCTTTCATCCACTCAACTGTTTCACTCACTATGGCAGGATCAACGGTTTCGAACAGATGATTCGTTCTAGACACAAAGAGCCTCCGGGCAGTCTCGGATTCAAATGAACCATAAGTCACTCCCGCTTCTACCGGTGTCACATTGAACGAGGCCTCCAGGGGAGTCGTATCTCTAGGATATGATGAAAGCGAATCAAAATCGCCGACTGCAACCAACATGTTTGGAATGTAGGCCACAGTACTCACATTGCGCGGTGCGCGGCTCCCGACTAAGACGATTGATGAAACATGTATTGGGGAGGAAGCGATAGCACGCCAGGCGTGACCTCCACCCATGCTGTGACCTATGATTCCGAGAGATGAACTATCAACGTATTCAAGAGATGCCAGATACTCAAGTGCGGCTGCCGAGCCCAATCCGGGGTCTCCGGGGTCCGATTCGCCATGACCATTCGCATCCATTGTCAATACAACGAAACCGCGGCGGGCCAGCTCGATTCCGAAGGCCATCAACCACTCCTTGCTTTGGAGAGAACCATGGATAACAAGAACTCCTGGCAGCTGTTCTGAGCCAGTTGCATAGACAGGTCTCTGCAAAGTGCACACAATCGATGCTCCATCAGCAGCCTCAACCTGCTCTTCGGTTACTATTACACTGCCGCTATCTGTCAGCACAGCATGACCAATTGCCGTTCCACCCAACAGAAGAGCAAGCGCAATGAGAAGAACAATATATCGAAGTCTGACCCTTGTCATTCTTATTACATCCTCTTGGTTGCCTTCAGTGAATCGGCTGGCACCTTTTATATCATGCCTATCTTTCGGGAGTGGTCGGGCCTTTCGCAAGCAAGGCAAACGTTAAAGGTTGCCAAGAAGAAGCCGCAGATGTCAGACAGGAGGCTCAACTGTGACTAATCCAAAAACATACGATATCATTGTTGTAGGTGCGGGCGTAGTTGGTGTGGCGTCGGCATACTATCTGCAAAAGAACAATCCCGAGAAAGAAATTCTTCTGGTAGATAGGCTGCCTGCAGCAGGACAGGCCAATACCGCAATGAGCGCGGCAGCTGTGAGAAACATGTTTGCTTCGTCAACAAATCAGCTTCTTACAGACACCTCCGTGAAGTTCATGGAGCACATCCAGTCGGAACTCAACCATGACCTAATGTTCGAGAAGACGGGCTATCTCTGGCTCCTCAGTAAGAACCAGTTCGGGCACGAGAGCATACAGATGTGGATGCGGCGTATGAGAGAATCAGATATTCACCACCGGGTCTATGAGAAAGAGGAGCTCAAGTCCATGATTCCCGGCCTCAGTGTAGACTTTGAGGGAGATGAAGAAGCTGAACTCATGAACTTAGAACAGGTTGATTACGGGCTGTTTGGCGGAGATTGCGCAGTCTTGGACCCTACAAAGCTGGTTGAGTTTTATCTCGGGGAGTTCAAGAGAATGAGTAGCGTAAAACCGCTCTTTGGGGTAGATGTTACTGGGCTAATTCTTGCTGCGGATCCGCCTCTTGATCTGCCAGGCGAGCCCTATGTGTGGCAGAATAAGCGCGTAGGCGCTGTCAGGACTACCGAGGGGGACTTCAAAGCTGAAACGGTTGTCTTAGCAACAGGTGCTTGGGCAAATGAACTACTTGATCCGATTGGAATCGACAGTCGAACAAAGGCGAAGAAGCGGCAGTTGTTCGTAATCCACGCCGAAGACAAGGAACCCTTGATGGAGATTCTCCACAGCAATGGCTTCAATGATTTGGGCTGCATTCCTTTCACAATCCTTCCGTCTGCTGGTGTATACTTCAGACCGCAGCTGCAGGAGAAGGGTTTCTGGGTTGGCTGTGGAGACAAGTTCGGAAGGGCTTACCACTATACGCAACAAGATAACTATCTGAATGGTGAATCCGCCTACTATGAGAACAGCATCTATCCGGTACTCTCCAAGTATTTCCCGGCCTTTCAGAACTCGCGCCCGGTGAATAGCTGGGGAGGCGGATACTGCTATAGTCCGGATGCCATACCCCTCGTCTACAAGACAAACGGCATAATCGCCGCCAACGGGGCAAGTGGAAGTGGAATCATGAAGGCAGACGCCATGGCCCGTATCGCTGACGCACTCTACCGCGGACAAACTCATGCAGAGCTCTACGGTGGAAAGACAATGGAGGCCAATGCACTCAGCCTTCAAGAACGAAAGGTAGAGATCGAGAGTGTTATCATTTAGTCTAAGGCTCATCAGATACACAGAAATAGCAACTCAAGGATGTGCGGACTATGACCGATGACTCCGATCATACCACTGGCCCACCTCAAGAGGGGCAGGTTGCTCCTGACTTCATTCTACCTGCCGTTGACGAGGAAGAGGTGCATCTTATTGAGTTATCTGGTAGCTGTGTGGTTCTCGTCTTCTTCTCTCAAAGCTTCGCAACATATGATACGATGGAGATACGTGCTTTTGTCGATTCATATGTGGCACTGAAGACTCTCGGAGCAACGGTGATAGGAATAAGCACTGAACCAGTGCAAGCACTTCAGACCTTCGCTGAACAAGAGGAGATACCGTTCCGTCTCTGTAGTGACTTTGACAGAGAAGTCGCCAAAAAGTACGGGGTCTTTGAAGAGGAGATTGACGGATTCAGGCATGTTGCCCGTCCTGCCGTCTTTGTGATTAACAAAAAACAGCGCATTATGTATCGCTGGGAATCTGAGAAGCTCGATACGCTTCCCAATCTCGATCAGGTCATAGGTGTTATTCAGGGATTTGACACTTCAGAGGATATCTGCTAGAGCATCGATTCCGAAGTCCAGATCAATACCACCAGAACTACGAAATACAAGATGGTAAGCAGAACACCTTCTCGACGAGTCACACGCCAGTCTTGTCGGATGACATAGTAGAAGACAGCCGCCACACCGAGCATCAGAGATAGCAACACAGCGGCCAAGAACAGATTCACACTTGCTGTAGGAAAGAACATGTTTGCTAATCCCAATCCTAGAGTGATGTTCATAATATTGCTTCCAACTACATTGCCAATCAGGAGGCGACCAAAACCATGCCTAGCACTGTTAATCGATACTGTCAGCTCCGGTAGAGACGTACCGAGCGCTATGAGGGTGAACCCGACGAGACTCTCTTCGATTCCAAAAGTGAGGCTGATGAATTCAGCACCTGATACCACCCATTGTGCGCCTAACGTGACTCCAACAGCCGCTACCACAATCACCAACACGTCAGATATCTGTTCTCGCCCAAAACGGCGAAACTGAGCTGTTGATAGATCCTCACTGTCGTCAGCAGAAGTCTGCTGGGCTGACCGAGAAGTCGATGGACGAGTAGCACCCTTCCTAAGAGACGTGATGAACCTCAGCCGAATAAAGAAGTCAACAAATATGCTGAACTGGTAGCAAGTATCGCACTCCTCACGTCCCCAGTGTAGGAATGAGAGATAAGAAACCATCAGGACGAGCAAAACTGCACCTTCCCACCAAGTGATTGTACCGGGCGCCAGAGGATTGAAGATCACCACAGTGAGAAGCACGAACGCTAGAATCATGATCTTGGTGTCGCGGTCAAGAACAATGTGATTAGTGGCGAGAGGTGCAGCCATTGCGCTTATCCCCACAACTATGGTCAGATTCGTCAAAGAGCTGCCGGCAACGTTGGCAAAGGCAAGATCGGCTTTACCAACAGATAGTGCGGCAATACTTGAAACAATTTCAGGTAGAGATGTCCCGATAGCAACAATTGTGAGACCTATCAATAGATCTGACACCCCGAACGACCTTGCCAATCGAGTAGCCGCTTGTATGAGATGCTCAGAACCATAGACAAGAACAACTAGTCCCAAGACGAAGAGGCCAAGATTCGCTAAAACTGAGATTTCTTGCATGGGGCACAAACTCCTCTGGTGAATAACAGACGGTCTTCAAGGGGAGCTGTATCTAACCCTATTATCAAAGTATCGAGGGGGGCATTGAACCCGATAGTCTAAGAGAAGCGGCAAACCCTATAAGAATCTCAAGGGAGATGGATTTGTTTCCGTTTATTGATTTCTGGTAGTAGTCTGGGTCTGTTCGCAAGAAGCCTGGAGGACCAGTCGAACCATTGGATGAATTGATCAGCGACAAGGTGAGTCATGTGTCAGGGGTAGATATTCAAACGAAGAGTATAGTAATCTTAGCTCTTGAGAGCGGTGTTGAATTCTCTAATCTTGAGAACCTTCCAGAAGAGCCGCTATTCGTCGACATCACTGGTCTCGAACAGCCGACATTGGCCAAGCTCTCCACGCGATTCCAGATTGACCTGGAAGACCTCCAAGACCTTCAGGACCTTGATGAGAGGCCGCGACTTCAAATCGAAGACAAGTTCACTATGCTGATCCTGAGAGTTCCAGTCAACTTACAGATAGCAGAGAGAGAATACTCTACTTATCCGATCGGAATTATCACAAATGGACGAGCCATCATCATTCTGAAGAACCAACAGATTCCCGTCAAGAAGAAGCGGCTTGTCAAGAGGCTAGGACTCGCAACAGCAGCTAGTGAAGTGATCTATACACTATGGGCAATTGTCATCAACTCATTCGAACACATGCTGGACATAATTGAGGATACCATTAACGAGATGGAGGACAGTCTTGTAACGGAGATATATCCGACACAGTTAGACCGTTTCTTTCAGCTCTCACGGGACTCGGTCTTCATGGAGGCTGCTTTGAAAGCAAACATGAAGGTTCTGAGAAGGCTGAAACGAATCACAAGTATAGGTAGGATGACTCTCGATACTGACCGACTTGACGAGTTAGAGGTTGATTTGCAGCAGCAAATGGATTTGAGTGTCATCTATCGAGACCTGATTAAGAACGCAATGAGTGCATATGATTCGATTGTCAGCCATAACTTGAATCTAGTAATCAAGACGCTTACCTCAATCTCACTGATTGTGAGTGTACCGACCCTAATTGCCAGTCTGTATGGTATGAACGTGAATCTTCCACTAGAAAGGGACCCTCTCGCATTCTTGGTCATCATCATGTTGAGTCTCATCATCACAATACCCCTCCTCTTCTATCTCAGGATGAAAAGCTTAGTTTAGAATACCTAAGCGTTCTGCATCCAAAATCCTTTATGAAACAAGACTTATACCAAGACCCATGAAAGTAGGTGTTCTGACAAGCGGCGGTGACAGCCCTGGGATGAATGCGGCCATCCGAGCCATTGTGAGAATCGGCGTCGCGCAGGATTTTAACATCTTCGGAATCCGCCGAGGATATCGGGGTATCCTCAATGAAGATATCCACGAACTTTTTCCACGGTCTGTGGCCCATATCATACACAGAGGTGGGACATGTCTTACAACTGGAAGGTCTGAGGAATTCAAGACAGAAGAGGGACTCGAGAGGGCCACAGAAGTCTTGGAGAAAGTCGGAATTGAAGGGTTGATAGCTATAGGCGGTGACGGCACGATGAGAGGGCTATATCACTTGCAAGAACACTGGAAGGGAAAAGCCATTGGTTTGCCAGGAACCATCGACAATGACGTCTACGGAACAGACTATTCCATAGGATTCGACACAGCTGTCAACAATGCTCTCGCCGCAATTGATAAGATTCGTGACACTGCAGAGTCATACTCCCGAGTTTTCCTCGTCGAGGTCATGGGCCGACATGCAGGTGAGATAGCCATACATGTGGGAATAGCATCCGGAGCCTCCGCCATTCTTCTCCCTGAGACCCCTACTGATCTGGACGAGATTGCATCCAAAATCATAGAGGGAAGGAAAGCCGGCAAGACTAGCTCAATCATAATCGTTGCTGAAGGAGATGAAGAAGGCGATGCTGCCACAATCGCGGAGAAACTATCAGGCCGAATAGGTGAACAATGCAGGGTCTCAGTGTTGGGGTATATTCAGCGAGGGGGGAATCCTACACGGATGGATAGGATGCTGGCGTCGCGATTGGGGGCACAGGCAATTGAGTGTCTGAAGATGGGGATAGACGGCGTAATGCTTGGTGAAATCGATGGGGAAATCGTTGAGACTCCCTTCAAAGATACATGGACCAAGGAGAAGAGGTTGGATAAATGGATGTTGGACCTTATTGATCCGCTTTCTACATAGTCTACGGCCCATGTGCGACGCTGGAGCTAGAAAGACAGACCAAGGGAATTTGGAACCGCTCTATCATATAGGAAACCCGGAATGCCCGTAATCTAATCAGGATGTCGCAAAACAAGCGTTATAACACCCTTTGATAACTGCAGGTCTTACAACTCAGTTGCGTGATAGACTTGGTCCAAGAAGACGTTTGGCATGCTCTCGATGTTCAGGAAGTATTCAGAAAGCTCAACACTAACGAAAGAGGTCTGACAGATGATGAAGTGGAGAGAAGACTGGAAGAATACGGGCCAAACGAGCTAGTAGAAGAGGAAGCAATAAGCAATCTCGCTCTGCTGACCAGCCAGCTAAAGAATCCGCTAATTGGAGTGCTTGTGATTGCGGCAGTGCTTTCATTCATCGCTGGCAAGTCTATTGACACAATAGTCATCATGTCCGTGATAGGTTTCAATACCGTGATAGGCTTTTCTCAGGAGTACAAGGCGGAGGCAGCCATTCAATCACTCAAGTCGATGGCTGCTCCAGAAGCCGAAGTGATCAGAAACCTCTCTGGAAAGGGTCGTTCTACCGAAATGAGGGTTAAGGCGAAAGAGATAGTTCCCGGCGACATAGTTGTCTTGAATACTGGGGACAAGATTCCTGCAGATATTCGTCTGTTTGACGCCATGAATCTAGAGGTAGACGAATCCCTTTTGACTGGCGAATCAACAGCAGCAAGGAAAACACTCGGTGCCCTCGAAAGAGATATGTCAGTCGCAGACAGGGCGAACATGGTCTTCTCAGGAACATTGGTCACCCACGGACGGGCAAAGGGTGTCGTCGTATCCACCGGAATGAAGAGCGAGATGGGAAGAATAGCCAAACTGGTAAGAGAAACCAAAGAATCTGAAACCCCGATTCAGAAGCGAATTGGTGCTCTCAGCAAGAGGCTTGGTCTACTCGCCCTAACAGTGGCCTTATTGACTTTGCTTCTCGGTATCCTCCGAGGATTTGAGTTCTACGAGATGACTATGTATGCTTTAGCTTCTGCGGTCTCATCTATACCGGAGGGACTACCTGCTGTAGCGACGATCGCTCTCGCTATCGGTGTTAGGAGAATGGCCAACCGCAATGCAATCATAAGAAGACTTCAGGCCGTTGATACCTTAGGCTCAGCTTCAGCCATCTGTGCCGACAAGACCGGAACTCTGACAAGCAATCAGATGACTCTACGGAGAATCTGGGTGGACAACAGAATGGTCGAGGTAACGGGGGTGGGCTATTCTCCCGAAGGGCAGTTCAAAGTGGACAGCACTTCGATTGACACCCAGAATGATAGATCGCTCAGGAGTCTACTCACAATCGGAGCTCTATGCAATGATGCCCGCATAAGACAAGACACTGCAAGTGGAGAGGAACGACGGGAGGTCTATGGGGATCCGACTGAGGGAGCGTTAGTGGTTGCGGCAGAAAAAGCAGGATTCGAAAAGAACAGTCTGGAGGGAAGACTTCCCCGGGTGGATGAGATACCCTTTACTTCCAAATACCGCTATATGGCAACATTCCACAATAGATCAGATCAATCAGTACGAGTCTTTGTCAAGGGGGGACCTGAGGCTATCTTGAATAAGTGCTCTCATGTATTGGAGGATAGCGAAGTAAAGGAACTGACGGAACAAAAGAGGAAGCAGATTCTGGAATCTAACACTCGTATGGCGGGTCAAGCAATGAGGGTATTGGCCATGGCCCATCAGACGATAGAAAAGAAAGCAATTGAGGGCTTCAAAGAAAGAATACAGTACGGACAGCCCGACCTGATCTTTGTGGGTCTTGCAGGTATGATTGACCCACCTAGGTCCGAAGCAAAGGAAGCAGTACGACTGTGCAAGGACGCCGGAATCAAGATCGTGATGGCAACGGGAGATCACAAGATGACGGCAGAAGCAATTGCAAAGGAAGTCGGAATCCTGGAATCGGACTCGGAGGTTCTCACCGGTTCTGACATGGACAATATGAGTGACGAGGAGCTGGACTCTGTCATAGATGATACCTCGGTCTTCGCACGTGTATCTCCGACCCACAAACACAGGATTGTGGGGTCTCTCAGGCGACAAGGCCACATAGTTGCCATGACTGGTGATGGTGTCAATGATGCTCCGGCTCTGAAGGCAGCCGACATCGGAATCGCCATGGGGGTTACTGGAACGGATGTCACAAGGGAGACTGCGGACATGGTGTTGACAGATGATAACTTCGTCAGTATAGTCAATGCCGTCGAAGAGGGACGTGTTGTTTTCGACAACATCAGAAAAGTGGTGAAATACCTCCTCAGCACCAATGTAGGAGAAGACCTCATCATCCTGGCAGCGCTCGTTCTTCTTCCCGGCTCTCTCTTGATTCTCACCCCGATACAGATACTCTGGGTCAACCTGGTTACTGACGGAATACTCGACGTAACTCTGGCAATGGAACCTAAGGAGGACGACGTTATGAGCGAGCCCCCGAGGAAGTCAACCGCTAGGATAGTAAACAAGGAGATTCTGTTAAACATCCTCTATGTGAGTGTCTTCATGATGATAGGAACGTTGTGGGTCTTCACAACTGGATATGATACAGGAGGAATCATCAGAGCTCAAACGCTTGGATTCACAACTATGGCCATGTTTCAGGTATTCAACTCCTTGAACTGCAGATCTCGAACCAAGTCGTTCTTCAGCCTAGGCCTCTTCACTAACAAGTACCTCTACATTGCGATTGCAGCCTCAATATTGCTGCAGGTGTCTGCAACCATTCTTCCATTCTTCCAAGTGACGCTTGGTACAACTGCACTCTCGTTGTGGGACTGGGGGTTAGTGGTTCTTGTTTCGAGCTCGGTATTCTTTGCAGACGAAGCAAGGAAGTTCGTGCAACAAAAGATGAGAAACAGGTAGATTGTCTGTACATGACTATAATGAGGAAACCATTATTGGATTATCTGCCTAATGTGCCGTTTATCTATGTTCCTTAAGACTACTATGTATGAGCCCCCCACTTCAGACACGACTTACCGATTTTGATGAAGAATCGGGAAACTTGAGTATCCCTTCTGAGAAGCTAAAATCCAAGAGAGTCACAGGTGATATTTGGAAGCGTATTGTTACACAAAACGAAGAGTGGGGTATCTGCAATTTTGATGGGACCGTCATGTTTGCCAAGCTCGAAAATGGCAGGATCATCGTGCATGGAATAGACGCCAGCTGTAGATGGTGTGGGGGTGAACTCGAAATCCGAGGAGAGAAGGTATTCTGCGCAGGCAGGTGCAAGACGTATCAAGGTTTGTTCTCCAAGGATTTGAACAAGTACCTCGAATGGGAGGGAGCAAGATCTTACACTCTTCGAAGGGAGATTGCAAGAATAGAAGGACTACAGTTGGAACCTCGTGATCTAGAGCCCATTCCCCAGCCAGCTGAATGGAGCATATTTGATGAGTTTGAGGAGATGAACGGCAAACCATAGACCAAAATTCAATAACAGGTTCTCAATAGGATACCTTGGTCCACATGAACGATGTAAGAATGCAACATAGCAAGGGGAGCTTTTCAATCTTCGCGGTACTAGTCATGTTTATGATGGGGCTCTTGCTAATACAAAGCATTGGATTTGCGTTTGTTCGTTTGGGAATCCCACTCTGGTTGGTGTTGATAATAGTACCCGGGTCACTTCTCGGTAGTCTTGTCAATATCCCTGTCACAACGGTACAGTCCGACTCACAGGCTTGTCAATACGAGTACGTAAGCATCTGGGGAATTCACTACAAAGTGGCACCAGAGGACTGCCCCGGAGAAACCAAAGTCAGCATCAATCTTGGGGGTGCAATCATTCCGGTAGCCGTGAGCTGCTATCTCCTTCTCATCAACCTGGTAGACATTCTGCCTTCCCTTCTTGCGGTGGGCCTCGTTGCAGTATTCGTGAAGGCAATTGCACGAGTCGAACCTGAGGTTGGGATTGTCACTCCTGCGTTGTTGCCTCCTCTGATTGCAGCACTATCAGCCATGGGACTAACGATGCTCTTCCCGGGTGTGATTGATGCCTATGTGATTGCATACGTGTCGGGAACTCTGGGCACCTTGATTGGAGCAGATCTGCTTAATCTCGGGAGACTGGGAGAGTTAAGGACAAGTCAAGCGTCAATAGGTGGAGCAGGGACGTGGGATGGTGTGTTTCTTGCAGGAATCTTGGCCGTCTTCCTCCTGTAGAACTCAAGCGTCATATTCCTAGGGATCCAACTCATACAAAAGGAACGCTCTGTCATCCTGTTCCCGATCCACATAACCCAATGTCTTAGACCACTCCTTCGCTCGAGGTCCGAAGAAGAATGCAGCACGGTCGATGTCAGATGCCGTGAGCTCATCCAAAATCCGGGACATGACATCAACAAAGATAGCCTGATCTATGGCAAATACACTATAGGCTGAACGTTGCTCTTCGTCCGAGTCGATAACCTTAGCATAGTATAGCGCCTGAGCAATCCCGTCTTCACCAATAACAGCCTTGAAGTCGGTCTGTGTGGCAAGTCTGCGAAGGCCGTCCAAGTCGGGCTTGTCGAAGCTCCATGCCAGAGGGGGGTATTTCACATCCAGCAAGTCAGGTGAAGAGTGCAATAACTCTAACAGTCGTTCAGGACCCACCTCAATGGGAATAATCGAAGGAGAGGGTTTGGGATGGTCCGGATAGGGTTTCTCAATCTTAAGATAGCCTACTCTCGTTGCTAAGTGAAACCCATCCTTAACTGCAACGTGCATGGAAGCGTCATTCAGACTGCCTGTTGCATACCATAACGTTTTGACCCGATGTCTCCTGGCGATATCGATTATCTTCTGGACAATCTCTGTTCCAAGTCCCTGCCCTCTATAACCGTCTTTGACACGAAGACCTTTTACCCAGGCAATCTCAGTGTCAGGTACGAGTTCTAGGTTCGCAAGAGCGACCAGCTCGTTGTTGTGAAAGGTTCCGAGAGTGAAGCTATTGCTGCTGTTGATCCAGTCAGGAAAGGTTCTGGGTGTGTAGTCCCTACCATCCCACACGGTCTTGGCGAGTCGCTTGACCTCTTCGTGGTCGTCAAGAGTGAGTTCTCGGGTCTCGAAATTCATGGTGTAATCCCCACAAGGTGACAATCTTAAGAACTTGAGGATGTGTAAAGACAGTTATGGCTTGTTCTGCAGGACCAGGCAATAGTGATGATGGACGTTGCTCACATATGTTGTCGGGAAGCCCCAACAGCCCAATCGCTTGTTATCTTGACACCAGATTTGCTCCTGCCGGAGCTCGTAGTACTCAGACAGGCGTCGGGCCATGTCCCAGGCAATAGGCCGCAATCGCCCATCTGTATCTCTCATGTTCTGTACCACTACTACCAGATAGGCTCCATCTTTCATCAAAGGCCGGATCTCTTCAAAGACCAATACGGCTTCTTCAAGATAGTCTTCGTAACCTACGAGATTGCCAATGTCAGACTCCGACATGCTATACGTCTGTTTCAGGCCGAGCTCAGCACGTTCTTTGTGAGCAGTCTTGTTCCCACCTCGCGACTTGTGCAACATATTCCAGTACGGAGGAGAAGTGACCAAGAGGTCAAATGTAGGACAAGAATCACCAAAGATCCCTCGAATCAGACGCCCAGTCTCACGCGCGTCCCCGACGATCATTGCCTGATTACCAGAGCCTCTTGTCTTACTGAGGTCAGCCCTGGCCAATACCGCGAAGTCGTCATTGAGTTCTATGCCCACAGCATTCCGCCTCAATTTCCTGGAGCTCAGTAACGTACTGCCCACTCCTGCAAAGGGATCTAGGACCCAACCATCTTCCTGTGTAAAGAACTCCACGAATCGATCGACGAGTTTGCCGGGAAATTTAGCAGGATGCTCGAGCTGAGACCTTGACCTGGGAGGAGGATTGACGACGAACCAGGATTTTGTGTGTTTTACCCATTCCTTCCCATCTAGATTGTTGAGTCGATCCTGAGGCAGGATAATCACCTGATAACGAGTTAGAGAAAGGAGGATAAGAGTGTTCTCGGAAAGGCCAACTCACTGGCCTGCAATCTGTGCGCTCACTATTCTGTTGATTCCAACCTCTCCGATATCTGCACAGTAGGATGCAATTCTGCCAAAGTGCATGACCAACAGAACATGTTCAGGCTTCACTCCTTTGTTGGCAGACTCGAAGTCCGCGAAACGGTTAACGAGAGAGTTAGCCCTCTTGAGCGCCTCGAAACCCTCATTGTCTTCAGCATATACGTCGAGGTTCTTCCGCCCATGGCTCTCGACACTGAAGAAGGCCTTCATCATCTCTTCATAGGCATCCCCTGTTTCCCGACAGGCCTTCTCAATCTTAGACGGGAGTCGTCCAGCATTTTCTAGTTGAGCTGCAGCACCGCAGATGTGGTCTGCGATTCGTTCGATGTACTTGGCAGCCAAGCTGAAATGCAGGCAGTCTGAAGGAGTCACGTCGATCTTTCTTGCATAGGCAGAATCCTGAAGTGCAAGGTGACATAACCTCTCGACAAAATATCGATGACGGTCTACATCCTCATCGCGTTCCTCAAGGCGGCGACTATCCTCAAGATCTCGCGTCTTTGTTGCACTGATAAGAACACTGAGCATGTACTTGGTGGTTGCGAACTGCCTCCTTAGAACTGGGATTATCACCTGTTTCTCACTGGTGTCGCTTATGTCAAGGCTACTACTATGCTCGTCCAGAACTTCAAATCCAGGAAGTCTTCGAATCCACTTGCTGATTCGCTCCCGGGTTTCCATATCTAAGTTGCCAGAGAAACTAATCTCGACATCGCTGGCCCCGACAATATAGGCTCCAGTCAAGATGCTTTCAACGCGATCTTTGCTCGTGTTCTCCATGGTTATGCTTAGATTCCCGCCGGTCCTCGTTTCATATTCCGGGGGGAAAACGGTCAAGAGACCCTCTTCTGTTTCACCAATCCGCACTTCAGAATCCTTGTTTAGGTGGAACTTGTCACACCAAGCACGAGGGAGGTAGACATAGAAAGAGTTCCTTACTTGATTCAGCTTCCGTGTGACAATCATTCAAATGCACTTGCCTATTTCGCATATGATTACATATGAAGTTAATGCACACTTCATGTGAATGAACATGAACTCTCATTGAAACTTCAAAGGCGCTATTCATTCAGATCGGGGAGACGCACGAGCGCTATAGCTCCGATTTTTGCTCCCTTTGGCCATCACTGGCAAGAGAACTCTCCTATTTACAGCATGTGCATATGTAGCATATGCAGTCATTTACCGCACATGCATCTCATGGGCCTAACTCAAATAGTGAGCCCACTGCGACGACACCAAAGAATATGGAGAAACAAGAATGACAGATTCAAAAACGTCAATCATTGTCGGAATCATCATTGGACTACTCATCGGAGCTGGTGCAATGTGGATCCTGAATCCAGGAACAGGCGCAGAGACTGAGACTTACACCATCTCTACAGCAGGTTCCACAACAGTGTATCCGCTATCACAGGAGTGGGCGAGTCAGTTCCATGCTGATATGCCCTCGTTCACTGTAACACCAGGCACTGGAGGCTCCGGCTTGGGCCAATCACAAGTTGCAGATGGGTTGATAGACATTGGTGCCACAAGCTCGTATCCTGATAGCACTTATCGGACTGCGAATACGCATGTTGAGATAATCCCGGTAAGCGCAGATGCCCTTGGAATCGTTGCACATCCTTCAGTTAATGGATCTACCTTCAAGATGGATTGCGACATGGCTGTTGCAGTATTTCAGAGAAATGTCACTACCTGGGAGGATTTCGAAACCACCTTCGGTGTCACAATCCAGCAGACAGGTGACATCAACGTCTATGTTCGCTCAGATGCTAGCGGCACAACTGCCACGTTTGCCACTTGGCTCGAGAAGGCAGATGAGAATACGAATCCAAACGGAGCAGAGTACGAGTGGGGTCTTGGACACAAGGAATCCATTTCGTGGATTGCCGGCAGTAATGCCGTGGAAGGTAACCCGGGCGTTGCATCAGGTGTTAAGAACGATGAAAACGGAATCGGATATGTAGGCCTAGCCTTCATGGACGACCTAACCCAAGTTGTTCTCTACAACCCGGGGAACGAGGAATGGATTGAGCCCACTCTTGAGAATGCTCTAAAAGCACTACCAGATACACTGAGCGATCCAGGTGCAAACCTGATGAATTCAGATAGAGCTGGTGCCTTTCCCATTGCCAGACTCTTGTTCTACATGGTCAACAAGGACAACCTGAATTGGCAGACACTCACCTACCTCTACTGGGTTCTAAGCATCGGTCAGCAGTATATCGCTGATGTTGGCTATGTTCCAATCGGTGGAACATCGGCAATGGCTTACTCTTTAGAAGCTGTGGGCAGTCTTGCCCCATCTTCATAGTTTACTCCTTCCCGGAAGTGCCGCAAGGCACTTCCACCCCAATATTTCTGACCCGCACAAGCGTCGGACTTTTAATTCGCAGAAAACAACAAAAATGGTGAAAAGCCAATGAACGGTCAACAATGCAAGCATCAAGGACCAAGACTGACTGATAAAGCACAAAACAGATTCAGAAAGAGCATTGAGAGTCTGAAGATATCGGTGAGGTGTTTCATAGATGAAGTGAGAACTGCAAGGGGAGGAGCAAGAGTTGATTTACTGGGACGCTTCGGGCTGTTCATCCCGGCCATAGCCAGCATTGGTGTCATCATCCTTGTGCTAACTTTCTTATGGTACGAATCAGTGCCGATACTCACGAGTCCGGAAGGTGGACCTAGCATTATCTTTGAAACAACGTGGGATCCCAATCGCAACCTCTATGGAATCGCCATCTTCATCATGGGCTCGTTTATGTGTACATTCCTTGCAATAGCAATGGCAGTGCCACTTGGTATTGGCGCAGCCATCTTCTTGAGCGAGTTCTGCCCACACGGAATTAGAACGGGGCTGCGGATGATTGTGGAGATGATGGCTGCAATCCCGTCTATCGTGTACGGTCTCTGGGCATATGTTGTTCTTGTGCCTTTTATCAAGTATGAATTTGCTCTCGCAGTCCAATCGAATCCTCTCACCGCTTGGATGCCGTGGTTTAGCGGGCAGTCCAATGGTCTAGGTCTACTGGCTGGAGGAATCATTCTGGCAATCATGCTCCTGCCTACGGTTGTCGCTGTTTCTGATGACGCACTTAGGTCAGTGCCAAAATCATACCGGGAGGCATCTTTAGCCCTCGGCGCAACAACTGGAGAAACCGCTAGAAGCATTGTCTTGTCAGCTGCAATCCCAGGAATCGGAGCAGCAGTGATACTTTCTCTTGGAAGGGCTGTGGGTGAAACCATGGCGGTACTCATGGTCACAGGCAACTCGTTCCAAATCGCATATTCGCTCTTTGACCCAGTGTACGTCATGACTTCGATTATCGCAAACCAGCTTGGCTATGCGTACACATATGAGCTCTGGCGTTCTGCCCTATTTGCAGTTGCACTGACTCTGATGCTCATGTCCATACTCTTTACAGCTGCAGCCAAGCTGATCATCAAGTGGGGGATGAGAACTCGTGGAATGGAATAGGAGGGAAGAGTAATGGACGAACGAGACGCATCACTCCATCTTGATAGAGAAAAGGCGTACAAGGACTATAGGTTCGCCATCCCAAAGACAGATATGCTGACTCAGTTTGCAAGATGGATCAAGCGACAAACTGCAATCAACTCAAGACGCGACCTCAAGGATCTCATATTTAGGATTGCGCTCATACTCGCGGTACTCATCGTCTGTGCACCCTTCTTCTTGATTCTGATTCAAGTGGGATCTGTGGGACTCGAAGTGTTCTTAGGTTCTGGTCCTGGTGAGGGCTTAGACTTCTTCTTTAGCACCCCTGGACCAGGGTTGGAAGGAGGCATACTCAACGCAATTGCGGGGACAACCTACCTCATTGCGTTGGCCATACTTGTTGGAGTTCCCCTCAGTGTTCTTGGGGCAATCTACATCACAGAATATGCTCAGCCGGGACTCGTTCGAAGCTCCGTTGAGTTCGCCGCTGATGTGCTTGCGGGCATACCCAGTATTGTCTTCGGCGCATTCGGGTTCACATTTCTAGTTATTCATCTCAAGATGGGAATGGGGATGCTAGCCGGTGGGCTCACACTCTCCTTCATGATGATACCGACTGTCTTGCGAACAACTCAAGAAGCTCTCAGGCAAGTGCCCATGTCGTTGAGGGAGGCATCCCTGGCCCTAGGAGCCACAAAATGGACAACCACCTGGAAGATCACTATTCGCGCGGCGTTTCCGGGTATCATCACTGGTGTCCTCTTGGCAATGGGAAGGGTGATGGGCGAAACTGCTCCACTCATATTCACATCTGGCAATAATCTGGGACTCCCAACAGGCGTCAGTGGACCAGCTTCTTGGGTAGCATCGATGCCCTACACTGTGTGGAGCTACATCAGTGATCCACGAAACTACGTCAACGTCAAGGCACAGGCCACAGCACTCACCCTCATGGGGATGGTCCTGTTCATCGACCTCATTGCGAACTTCATCTCAAGGAAGATTACTAGGAGATTGGTCTGAAAGATGGCTGAAGAAACTAAGATTGAAGTCAAGAACCTGAACACATGGTTTGGGCGAAAGCATATACTCAAAGACATAACATGCTACTTCGAAGACAACTGCGTAACGGGGGTCATGGGGCCCTCGGGGTGCGGAAAATCTACATTTTTGAGAACCATCAATAGACTCAATGACACGGTTGGCAGCTTCAGCATGACCGGGAAGATTCTCATCGAGGGAAAGAACATCTATGATCCCACAGCCGACGTGTACAATCTTAGGAAAAGAGTGGGCATGATATTTCAAAGGCCGAACCCGTTCCCGATGAGCGTCAAGGACAACCTCACATTCGGACCGAAACTTCATGGGATTACCGACAACGAGAAACTGGAGGAGATTGTGGAAACCACCCTCAAGAAGGCAGCACTCTGGGATGAGGTGTGTCACAATCTAGACCAACCGGGAACAACGCTATCAGGAGGGCAACAGCAGAGACTCTGCATCGCACGCGCTCTGAGTGTCGATCCACCGGTGTTATTGATGGATGAACCTGTCTCGTCACTGGACCCCTTGAGCGCAGCCAAAATAGAAGACCTGATTGTGGAGCTGAAGAAGGACTACACAATCATTCTTGTAACCCACAACGTGCAACAGGCATTTCGAGTATCTGATCGTGCAGCTTTTCTTTATCTTGGTGAGCTCGTCGAGTTCGACAAGACTTCGAGAATAGCTGAAGCACCAAGTGACCCAAGAACAGAAGCCTTCATTACAGGTCGAATAGGTTAGAGGTGAAGTCATGAGATCGCAACTTGAGTTCTATATGGAAGAGATTGTCAAAAGACTGGAAAGAATGCATGAGTTGGCAAGCAAGGCGCTGACCGACTCGATGAAGTCCTTTGAGGACCTTGACGAAGACGCCGCCACTGCGGTTCAAGAACAAGTAGACGACATAGAGGAGCTCGCAAACAGGATTGAGAGCAATGTCTTCGAAACAATAGCAAGAAGACAACCGGTCGCAAGCGACCTCAGAGCTCTGGCAACATACAGCCACGTTGCTCACCACCTGCATCGAGTGGGGCGCTATGCGTACAAGATTGCTTACATCACCAAACTCTGCAATGGTCTGGACCACTACAAGGAACTCGAGTCATTGCCCTATCTAGCCGAGCTTGCAAAGTCAACTCTAGACATCGCTATGAAGGCCTTGGTTGAAAAGGATCTATCAGAGCTTGATGAACTTGAGAAGCTGGAGGCTGAGAGTGACCGTGAAACTGCTGAGATGTTCGAGGAGATTGCAGAGTTTCTCAAAAAGATGGACAATATCGAAGCCATGTCAATGTTCTATGTGATAATTGGTAGATATTGTGAACGAGCGGCTGACCAAGCATTTGCGATAGCTGAGAGAGCATATTACACGGTGACAGGTGAACGCAAGAAGTTAGGTCTCGCCTATAAGAAACAAGAAACAGAGATAGGGCCTCATTAAGACTCTATGACCTTGACATCCTCCCCTTCAACCTGGGCCAAGATGGCCTCGACTAAGTACTTGAAAGCTAAATCAACATTGAGATTCTCTGTGGCTGATGTCTGAATGAGACGGGTCGCATGCGATTCGGCGATTTCTATCACATTCTGAGGATCCAGTTCTGACTCCAAGTCAATCTTGTTCTCAACGAACACCACCGGAACACTTCCAGCAGCTGCATGTAATGCTCTCAACCACTTGCTGTAGTTCATAAGAGTGTCAGGACGGTTTCGGTCGAATACGAAAAACGCACCGGAGGCCTCAGAACAATATTGCTCGCGAAGCTCTGCAAAGGACTCGCCACCACCAAGGTCCCAGATGACGAGTTTGTTCATTAGATCCCTTATCTCAACTGATTTCACATGTAGGATTGCACCAATGGTCCGCCCCATCTCTTCGGAGAGGCTATCGTAAACATAGCGTTGAACAAGTGAAGTCTTCCCAACGGCTGTGTCCCCTAAGAACACAATCTTGTGGACATAATCATGTTGTCGATGTTTCAAGTGGGATGCCTCACTGATTCTGATATAGACCACTACATCAAAATGATGAATTGGCCTTAAGTGTGTTTCATGGGTCTACTTCGGGATTTCTCAAGCATCTCACGGGTCATCTTCTCAAACGCACGCTCCACATTCTCGTCTTCCTTGGCGCTCGTTCGAATGAGCGTCAGACTATGGCGTTCTGCCACAGACTCCGCCAGACCGTCAGTCATTTTACTCTCAAGATCAATCTTGTTCTCGATGAGCACCAGAGGAATCTTGTCGGTAACACTGTAAAGAGCTTGTATCCACTCATCAATCCGCTCAAGTGTTTCCGGGCGTGTCGTGTCAAAGACAAAAAAGGCACCGGAAGCGTTCTGGTAGTAAGCCTTTCTGAGCTGCGCGAAGTCATTCTGGCCTGCGATGTCCCACACCACGAGTTTGACTCGGGTATCATTGACATCCATGGTCTTGACGTGTATGTCCGTGCCAATCGTTGCCAGATAATCGCCCTCGAAGCTATCGTATACATAACGGCCAACCAGAGATGTCTTGCCTACCGCCCCCTCACCCAGAAAAACAAGTTTGAACAAGTAGTCGGCGGGTTGCAGCAGTTTTACTCTCCAGATGGCATTGGTTGATTGACTAGAGTACGATGCTCAGATAAAACTATCGAACCAGAGTACATTTGGAGATAGAAGAGGTTAGGAAACTAGAGTGGCATCATGCTGAAGCCAGTCCTCTCAACATCTGATTCTGCCTCCAGTCCCGATATGCTTTCTACGCTGAAGACGCGAGTCATGAAAAATCACCACTCGTACCGGCGCTGTGTGAAAACTCATCAACCATGAATCATTATGGTCACAAAGAGTGATGATGCCTTTGAGATTCGTGCACGGTATAGTGTGAATGGTTCTAATTCTTGTCCCTTCGTCGACTTTTCACACAGAGCCACTCGTACCAAAAGTAACAAAAGACACATATCCAACGAGAACCCGGGTCTTCAAATGGAGATAGGCACCTTCGCACGTAACAACAGCCAGATCAAAGAAGCATTGAAGCATTCCCCGGACTTCATCGACCTTCGGATGGACTTTCCTCACAGCATAACCTTCAGTGAAGCAACCGAAGACCTCGAAGATGCAGGCGTTCCCTGCACGCTCCACTTGCCCAGTCACCCAGACTGGAAACCGATGGACCTCAGTCAGGAAATCGTACCCTACATAGACATCGCAGCAGATATTGGTGCAGAGCTTGTCACAATTCATTCCACCCTCTCCACCCTCATGTACACAGACAAGGACATAGACACATTTCTAGACGCTGTACACCTAGCAGTACATGCAGCAGAAAACGCCGGAGTGCCAATTGCCGTAGAGACCCTTGGACTCTATTATACGGAACTGACTTTGCTGTTTGACTCACAACCTTCGATGAAGCTCTGCCTAGACATTGGCCATGGGCAGATTATGGCACATAGGAACCGGTCATTGGGCCACGTAGATTCCTTTTTTGACCGAATAGCAATGGTGAATGTTCATGACAATCATGGCGAGAAGATGATTAAGGAGGTTCTAGAAGAGCGGAAGAAGCGAAGGTTGTCCCGCGAGGAGATCAGAGAACTCGCAAACAAGTATGATGAACATCTCCCGATTGGTGAGGGGGATATAGACTTTCAATCCATCTTCCAGCAGCTAAAGCAACGAAACTATGATGGACGTTTCCTCATGATGTGTGCGGATCCATCAAGATTTCCTGAAGAACGAGAGAAGTTCATGAAGCTCTGGCTTGAGGCCTAACGTGACTTGGCCATCGAATCTACAAGACGCGAGACCTCCTTGAGTCCACCTTCGTCCTGAGACTTCTCAAAGAGAAATCGTGCTATTCTTACCGAACGCATCGCTTCATCGTCCTTTCCCTGCACCACAAAGAATCGCGCCTGCTTCAGACGAGCATGACCCATCGCGCTGTAGACCTCAGACGGGTAATCAAACGAGTCGGCTACTATCATTTCTCCACAATTCGGGCACGGAATGAGAGTATCAGCAGTGACTTCGCTTCTTGTGACGACAGGAGCCCGTTTTTTTTCTTGAACGTCCGCATCGGCAAGCTCCTCGTATTCTAGACCGACAGAGTCCTTATCTACGGCAGATATCACAGGAGTGTCGTCATCGACCTCCTGATACCTGGCTGATCGAAACTCGCTCATCTCTTCACCTTCTGAACTCAGAGTTTTGGATAACTCCTCAGTCTCTTTCGAATCTATAGAATCTCTGACAATGGCCGAGTGAGATCCGAGTATCTTCTTCTCTGCCTCGTCAGACTCATCATCTATACTCTCAGATGCAATCTGGTCAGATTCCATCGGTTCCGAGATACCTGCAGCGTGACTGCTTTCGGTCTTTTCAGAGAGCATATCTGCTGTTTCCTGTTCTTCAAGCAGACCCCTCACATCACTCGCTCTGAGCATCCTAGACTCAACAACCCCTGAGCTTGGTTCGTCAAAACCAACCTCTTCGGCTCTGCGGAAGGCCTCTTGTGCCTTCTCAAGTTCCGTCATCCCACGACTCTTTCCGATCTTGCGAACTCGGTCCCGAGACACTTCTGAAGGTCTCACCCATCTGTCCTCTGTTGTAACCGAAGCTGAGTGAGAGGGAGGCGGAGGCTCCTTCGACTCTTCCTTGTCGTAAGTTGCCTTCGTGGTGACTTTGCCCGTTTCGCGAGCAGAAGGCTTCGAAATCTCAGTGGCTTTGCCAGCCTTGACCAGCTTTGCCCCACACCTGATGCAGAACTTGCGCAGGTCTTGATTGGCCTTTCCACATTCCTCGCATACCCGCATGTAATCACCTACAAGAGATAATACTGGTTGTATCTTGTATGCGGATTCTGATATACGTTTGCTATATTAGGAATGCAGGCCGTGAAGGTGAAATACCACTGAGGGAGTGGTTGATGAGGCTCTAAAGACTGCTAAGGGCATCTGCCTTGTGACATACCGGAATTGAAGATGCTGATTCCGAACCCCAGAAGCATGGACCGAAGATGGCAATTGCAGAGCAACTATGTACAGGAGACCGTTCGCAATCCAGGCTTTGTACTTAGTTCTGTCCCAGATTGAGCGAACATCTCAATTCAGTGGTGTAACAGATGCTTGAATAGATGCAGCACGCTCGCACACAACACCATAGCACTGTGAAAGGGGGGCACTGCTTTCAACTATTGTACAGATGGGGTCGCCTCGGTTCACCCTTACACCCCTGGGAGACCTATCATGTGTTCCCTTCCATTGTGAAAGGTCGGGCAATGTTCCTGCACGCCGAGAGTAAACAATCATCTTCACTGCGGGCAGGTACGTTGGGATTCTGACGGGCAGGTTTCCCTCACATGCGGAGATATGCATGTGACTGACATTGATGTTACTGGAAGATTCAAGCATTTCAATTGTGCCTTGGATTCTGGGATTGACCTCCATGAGCCAGACGGCGCCATCATAGTCTGTGACCAAGTCAACCCCATTGGATCCAAGAAGACCGAGCTCCGCGCATATGTAGGCACACGCTGACCTCAGGTGCTCAGTAATTTCCGTATCTACTGGTGCCGGAAAGTAGTTGCCACAATAGATGAAATCACAGTTTCTACCTGCGGAAGGGAGGCCGATGAGTTGCCCTTGTAGTGAGAGAGTGATGGCATCATCTCCTGTCCCCAATACGCTGCAACTGATGTCTAGCCCTGGTATATACTGCTCGATGATTCTGTCCAGTTTTCCCTCTGAGGACAGAATGCGTTTTCCGATATCTTCCATGCAGTTACTATCTCTCACAAACCGAATGCCAGCACCGCCTCCAGACTCGTGAGAGCGTATCAGACAGGGGTAGCTAATCTGCTCAGCCGACTTGAGTGCCTCTGAGAGCGACGATACTGAGTGCCTCTCTGGTGTCAGAAGATCCACCTGTTTTGCCAACCTAGCTACCTTACTGGAATCTCTCGCTCGCAAGAACAGATCTGAACTGTTCCCTGTCAAAGGACAGACCTCCTCTATTAGCTTAAGGCTCTCGGGATGATCGTCAAAAGAACTCCCCACGATGACGTAATCCATATTGGAACAGTCGAAGTTGTCGACTAGATTCTGAGCAAGAGAACGGTGGACGGGCTCTTCGAGTTCAGTTCTATGTCGCTGGTTCGGATGTGGATTCAGAACAGAGACCCATCTGTAACAACACGAGGACAGATCTTCATCACCCCAATAGTCGGACACGTACACTTCAGCACCTGCCGTCTTCATTGAACAGGCCAGCGGACGTGCATTGAAGCCAGCTACCGCAATTCTTTTCCCAGACAAAGGTTGCTTCATCACATAGTCGGTAAGCCAAGAACACGTTGTCCACATAAGAACATCGACGACTATGGAGATGATTTGACTTGAAGAAGATTCATGAATCCGAACTCGAAACCAATCGAGTGCACGGGCAATCGGGCTATGTAGATGTGATGGATGCAATTGATACTTCGGTCACCGCAGGTGTTCGTCTGGTGGGCCCGAATAGCGAGGTTCCAGCCCGTCCACACTCCCATGCTGATGCCCAGATAATCTATGTTGTCACCGGTAGGCCGCGAATTCAAAGTGAGAAGGCAACTCTTCAACTACGACCCGGCGACTTTGTTATTCTGGAAGCATTTGAGGAACACTACATCCTGACAGACGAACTGGAATCCAAGATATTTGAGGTCAAGTTCCCCCAGATAAACCAGTGACAACTGGAAACTAACCATTCGCACAAAGCTTATACCTAAGAGAATAGAGTTGATTCATTGACTTGGTCTTGAGGTAATGAAATGCCCGATGATAAGATGACCGAAAAGGAGAAGGCTGCGCTGCAGGAATCCCTCAGAGAGGCCTCTCTCTCGGACAGAGATATCAGGCTGATGGTTCAGGGCGAAACTGATACCGGTGAGCCCATTTCGACCGACGAGGCAGAAGACATAGTTTTGGCTGCAGCTTCAGCACTGGAGTTTGTGGAGGGGTTAGAATCTCCCGAGCCTAAGGCCGAGATACGGGGTGCAGACGCAGTAGCAGGCTTTGATGCCCTTCTCCAGAAGCTGGAGACTCTCAGGTCAGACATCTCCTCACTACAGCGAGGAGTAGTAGGAGTCTTCGCATCGCAGCTGCTTGCTTTCAGGGGACGCGTCATCGAAATCAAGTCAAGCATATCTGAAGAAATGGTCGAGAAACTGAAGATGCCCATGATGAAGGGTTTCATCGAAACATCATTTGCTGAGGTTGTTGATCAGGAGTTTGGGGCACTAGAGAAGGAACTTGTTGACAAGATAGTTGAACAGACTCAAGAGAGGTTCAAGGAGTTTGCTTCCAGGGTCAGGGAATCAGAAGTGGATCTACGGTCCACCATTGTCGAGCAACAAGATGTGGTCCGATCATTCATGGAGAGTCTCGAAGAAGATAGTGCATCTATCAGGCAGGAAGTAAAAGAAAAGGAGAATGAAATCAAGAGGCTCGAAAGAGAGATCGAAAAACTTCATGCCCGAATCGACATGGAGGCCGCCTCCGAAACAAACAAGGAAGAGCTCAGCAGAAAGGTAGGGGAACTAGAGGCACACGTAGCTAAGATTGAGCAAGAACTTGAGCGAAAAGACACAGTCATAGAGACCCGTGAAGAAGAAATCAAGAGTGCCAAGGAAGAAACAGCGGAAGTCCAGATGAAGCTAGGCGAGGTCCTCAGTCAGCTTGAGGTCTACAAGACTGAACGTGAGATGGAGACTCCAGCTGGAAGTAAGACAGATGCTGAGTTCGAGGCACTTCAAGATAAAGTCGGGCTCTTAGAGAACAAGCTTGGCGAGAAGCGTGAAGAAGTAGAGAAAATCGCAGCTACTGCCAAGGAGCTTGAAATCAAACTCGAGGAGGCTGTGAAAGAACAGAAGGCAGCAGAAGAGGAAGCAAAGAAGCGTCTTGATGAGCTTGAGTCGATGCAGGATCGAATAATGGAAGTAAAGGATCTCGAAGAGGAAGTCTACGACCTGAAGCAGACCCTTGCTGAGAAAGAAAAGGAGATGCACATCCTCGAAATGCAGGCCACTGCCTTCGAGAAGGCAACTAGGCTCATTGAGAAAGAAAGAGATATGGCCCTCCAGGAGAGAGACCTTGCGAAAGAGAGGACAAGGCGTTACATTCAGGTTCTCGGGAAAGAGGCTAACACTAAGGTGTTGCTTCTGGTGGATGAGGTGGGTTCTATCAGCTTTGGAGACCTGGGAAAGGCTTTGGGGGTTCCTGCGGGTCTAGCTGCGAAGTATGCACGCGAACTTGAGAAACAGGGCGTTCTGAAAATCGATAATGAAAGGGCTATATCGACTCTCGAAGATTTGGACATCGAAGAAGGAGAAGTCAAAGTAGACTAGAACTCGATAGACCTGTCACCGTTTCTAAAGGACTGAACTATCTCCGACCAATAATGAGCCATCTTTTCCAGTGCCGATGACACATCTGTTACCAGACGATACTCTCCAAGACGTTTCTCAACGAGCCCAACGTCCCGCATTTTTCGCATGACTTTGACATATAGACCTCTGCTCGATAGTACGAACCGTTCCCACTCTGAATCAGGAACAACGCCATCGGACTTCACAATCACATTGAGTATCTTCGCTGCTTGTTCCACCTGCATTTCTGTAAAAAAGATGTAACGCAGAAGATGTTTAGGAGTGATCAGTGATGGCCGTTTTACCAAGTCAATCTTAGCCATATTCGGAAACCGAATACAATCCACCTTTCACCGAACATAAGGGTGTGTATTACTATATGCAGTTTCTACGGGAAAGATCATGAATCTCCCACGCGAAAAGACCTAACTCCAAGCATGGCGATCGTACTCGCCACCAGCACGGCAACGGCCCCAATGGTGGAAAATGCCGGAGTTCCGAATCCCAAATACAAGATGACAAATGCTGAAGCGAGACATAGAGCAAGAGGAATGAGTTGAAGGGGTGTCTTCAAGCGAGATAGAGCAAAGACTAGAATGAAGAATCCATATCCCAGTGCTGCAAAGGCCAGCGCCAAAGCCCACATCACAGCCAAGAACTCGAAGAGGCCATAGAGCAGTATTCCTGCCTGAGGAACGAAGTAGGCGATTATCAACCAAATGATATTGAACACAATGATTGCTCTGAGCCCGGGAATTGCATTACGAATATCAACATCGCTAGGAGCATTAGAGAACATTATCGTCATTGCCAAGAAGGCCACAATCCAGAAAACGGGGCTGAGGACAGTAAACCCCGCAAATGTCTGAAGGAACAGATATACAAAATCTACAATTTGAGTAATTGGATAGCTTGGATCATTGAGAAGGATAGGATTAGACTTCATCTCAATCAACTCGCCAAGCAACACTAATGCCTGACCTCCTATACCTGGAGTCCCGGGTACCAAGTATGTGACACCCAGGGCAAAGAAGACCAGCAGTACAAGTGAAACTACTACAGGGGCCAGGTTGATGATTGTGCTCTTGATAGCACTTGCGGGCCGCCTATACTTGACATAACCAAGAACGATTCCTTCATCAGTGACCTCAACGTTGATGGGCTTGAACTCGACAACTTGAGTTCCGGTGAGAATGCATCCCAGCCAATGCGAAGACTCGTGCAGCGCCACTCCCGGACCTACTAGGAGATACCATGCTCTGGAACCTATCTTGCTCACTGTACTAAGAAGGCGTTGGGATATCTTCTCGAGTAGCCATCCGAGCCCCCACACAATGAAGAAAAGAACCACTGCAATCAAGACTAGAGCAAAATATGCGTTCACTATTCTAAGCATCTCCCGATTATTATCTAGATGTGACCTTCAACCAGGCCACCTACACTACCTTTAGAAGACGTTGAAGACTATTTTAGCGTTTTCACGGGATGTATTGTTACAGTCTCATGACCCCTCAGCCGAAAGCCTTCATGATCGCCTCGGCCATATCTGAAGCAGTGAAGCCAACTGCATAGGCAGAATTTGCATCTAAAGCAGACTGTACTCTGCCGGCAATCTTCTCCTTGTCAAGAGTGCAGCCAAGCAAACTCTCCTCTATCTCTGGGAGTGTGCTCTCAGGGTGCAAGAAGAAATCTCCAGTAATGATAATTCTGGATATCCGGTCATCCTCTACGGCAACCCTCACCTTGATGAGCTTGCCTCCGGGAACCTTATAGCTGGATTCGTACACCATTTCTACCTCAGAAAGTTCCAAGTCATTGTTCCGTATTTCGACTCTGCGAACTCAGAAGCGCGCTTCATCTCAAGATCTGTAAGACCTTCAGCATCGAATTCAACATCAAGAGCATGAGAGAACCCGGTCTTGAGAGCTTCACTAAGCTCCTCAACTGAAACATCTTCATCGAGTAGTTGCCGAAGAGAAACAACCCTCTGCTTCACGTCGGTCACCAGTTTGTCAGATATCTTCTCAGGGTCAACCTTCAATATTGAGAACATTGTTTCGATGTTCAAATCAAGCAGTGTGGTTCCATGTTGGAGAACACACGAATGCCGACGGGTCTGAGCGTTGCCGGATATCTTCCGTCTCTCAACAATCACATCATTGATTGGACAGAACTCCGCTTCGAGACCAAACACCTCAAGCGCAGAGATGACACCACCACACAGAATCTTGTATGACTCCTGGATGTCAAAAGGAGCTACGCGATGGCCTTTGGGAACGATGACACTGTAGGTCACTTCGCCATCATAGTCATGATAGACGGCTCCACCCCCTGTAAGGCGTCGGACCATATCAATACCATTCTTCTTGCAGTATTCAATATCAACTTCTTCCTTCATGCTCTGAAACGTGCCAATAGAAACTGCAGATGGTTTCCATCTGTATAATCGAAGTGTAGGGGGTGCCAATCCATCCTTCACGGATAACATGACAGCCTCGTCTATAGCCATGTTCTCCTTTGCGCTGTGTGTTTCGAGTTCAACTAGTCTGAAGGTTTCCTGTTTCAAAACAGCTCGGTCTCCTGGATTGCTTCTTGAATCTCTTCATCGTTAAGAGGACGGGGGTAATTGTACATTGCTCCTCTAGGGCTCTCGTTATAATACGGTCGGTTACAGCCGGGACAACCCGAGGTCATGAACGGTACTCCGAGTGATAAGGCTTCCTTGAGTTGAGGCTTGGGAATGTCAAGAGTCAGTCTTCCGTTCGAACTCACAACCAAGTCCTCTTGAGTGATATTCCCAGTGGAGGCAAGATGCCTTACTACCTGAAGCCTCCTGTAGGAGGAAAGTGAAGGCGGACGCTCATGCTCAAGAGAAGTCCCCTCGATGCTTGTGAAGGCAAAGAGCCCAACGCGAATATTCATCGAGTAGAGCTCTAGAATCATCCTTGCGGCGTCTTCCTCGGATTCACCAAGACCAATGATGAGATGCGTAGTTACATGACCCTGACCGAAGATGTCCAGAGCCGTTCTCAATGAGTGCAAGTGAGTCGTCCAGGAGTAGCCGCTCTTGCGTTCGTGGCCCTTGATCTCATCGAATAACCCTGCTGTACAGGCATCCAATGCAATGCCAATATCAGTTGCGCCCGCTGTTCTTAGCCTCGTCATTGCTGACTTGGGAATGGGATGGATGCAAACTGAAATGGGCTCATCGTACACCTGACGTACTTGTCGAATGATCTCTGTTGCATCCTTGTCAACGTCGGGGTAATTCAAACACTGAAGGCATACTCGTTGAAAGAGGCCGAGAGAATCCGGATGGTCTATGACTTCTGATAGCATGAACTCTGGCCATGCTATTCGCGATAATCTGTCAATTTTCGAAGTACTCGATTGAGCCTGTGGACAGAAAGCGCAGTTTGCACTGCACTTGCCCTCGTGATAGGTCATGAAGAACGCAGTGGTGGGAGCAACGTCGAGTCTACCCTCTGAAAGACCCATTCTTATTGCAGTGCCTAGGGACAGACGCAATTCTTCCACTGAAGTCATCATGAGGTTCCTACCGCTCACTTGCTATAATCATACCGAAAGGGAAAGAAACGAATCCTGGGCGGAAGTGAGAGTCAGTCCAGACTCCTGTCCTCAATCCTGAGGGAGATGGTATCGTCCGCGTTAATGCGCTCAGAGTAAGCACCGAACTCTCGAGGAATTATCACAATGGGCAATCCCGAGGGACTAAACGAGCTTGCTGGATACAGGAAGAGCGACAAACCGAGTGCACGCTCATCATTGACGAATACCTTCAGCTCTCGATTAGTTGCAAAGACAGATGGAGAAGAGCACTCGTCGATAATCGCACCTATCTGTGAGTGCCACAACGTCACCACCTCATCCTCCAAGCATTCATCTATCACAACTCCACCACGCGTATAGTGGGGAATGCCACCGTCGACAAGACCCGCCCGTCCCGAGCTGGTCCTGACCATGTGCCCCAGAAATGGTCCAGAACGGGAAACAGGCAATGTGTCACTGACACACACAAGCCGCCCCGGTTCACTGAGAATGACAGTGCAGATGTGTTCTCGCTCTTCTGAAGGCCTCACAACCCTGACCTGCTCAACTGGCAACTCAAGCAGTAGCGACTTAGTTGACCTTGAGAACACCTCCTCAGAGAGAATCTCCACGTGATAATGGGGCCCAGTCCAATAGTTGAAGTATCGAGAACGGATGCATGAACCAATTGATTCACCAGCTGCAATAGTTTCTCCAACCGAGACTTTTGGTCTGCAATGCAGCACTCTTACAAGGTAGTCATTCCTTCCCTCTGGTTCGATGCCAACAGCATAATCTAGTTCGTCAGTTGGAAACGGTCTCGGTCTGCCCATTCGAATCCTCTGGATCCTCTTAACCATACCAGTGACAGGGCTGAATACAGTACCTGACCATTTCTGATGACCAGGATAGACATCCACCGCCGCGCCCAACGAATGTCCGACATACGGGCTGTTCAAGTACGAGAGATAAGAGTCTCTTGGCGCCAAGATCTCAATGCCTGCAGATGAACCAACGCAAAACATGTGATCGCCTCATTGGTTAAGATTCAGTCCCAAAATGGATTGTCCAAGAGCGCAGTCCTCTCAGAAACTATACAACTTTTGCCTCTTCATAGATGGGCATAATCCTAGCCTTCCACTTCTGCAAGTCCTTGGGGTCAACAGGGTATTCCAGATACAGGTCTCTTATTTCGTCCATCATCTTTGCAATCTTAGATACTCTCAGCAGAAGTGGAAGCTTTCCAAAACCCGAAACAAGCCTTCGGAATTTCTCGCCAGTCCCGATCTTCATCTTCCCAGTCGTGCTTGTATCAAGCAGATCGGATGCCTTGATAATACCCTTCTCGAATGCGAAGGTGATGTCATCGTTTGTTATATTCAGCAGGAACCATCGAAAGATATCAAGTGATGCTTGTTTTGCACCATAGACCTCCATGTATCTAGGATTGTATGGCCACAAGGACTTGATACTGGTATCGTTTCTGTCAAGAGCGTCAGCTGCGGTTATGCCTGCTAACGCACCTCCAAGAATGGACGAGCCTATGCCTCCTCCATGGACCGGATTCACCTGGCAAGCTGCATCGCCAACGAGCATGAAATTGTCATCGACGAGCGTATCGATAGGACGCCTTACGGGTGCTATCCCTCCGCTGCTGTCTATCGTTTCGAGAGGCGTCTTCATGAAATCCCAGTCTTCCTTCACAAAACTATCGAATATCTCCTGAGGTTTTCTATGTCCTGGCAGGGTCATCAAACCGAGACCTACATTCACACGGTGTTTCCCCTGAGGGAATACCCACGTATAACCACCGGGGGTCTCGTCTTGGTTCCAGTAGATCTCAAGGATGTCAGGATGCTCAAAGGTGTATTCTGGAGTCCGGTAGATGTCCCTCCACGCGACCATCATATCGGCCTTGTCGATCGTCTTCTCAATAGGCGATTCTTCAGGGAGTTGTCGTCTCAGCATCCCTGTTGCACCAGTAGCGTCGACAACAATCCGAGTGGTGAGGGTCTTCTCGGAACCATCACTAGCTGCAATCTTGAGTCCAGAAATCCTGCCACCCTCAAACTCAAGCCGCTTCGCTCTAGTCGAAGCCATGATCTCTGCACCAGCCTGTTCCGCCAACTCAACAAACCATTGTCCCATCTTCAAACGGTTGAACGAGTAACCCTTTGTTGTGGGACCACTCAGTCGAAGGCGATTCTCTCTATCGGGCGCGATAAGGTCAATACCATTGACTTCGTGCTCGATGATGCCCGGGGGCAAGTCTGGCAGGTCAACTAGTTCTTTTAGTTCATTAATGTGGTGCTGTCCGATGGCGTCCCCACATGTCTTGTCACCAATCTTATCTCGGTCTTTCCGATCCAGCACGAGAACCGAATGGCCTCTCTTAGCGAGAGTATATGCAGTGGTTGAACCACCTGTTCCGGCTCCGGCGATCACTACGTCATAGTCAACCATGGCTTGAACCTCACTTCCTTATCTCTGGGTTCATATATGGCCCGCGAACCTAACCCTGGGTGTCCCATCTACTCTTTAAGACTCTTCTGCAATGCGAAGCCAGCAAGAAGCTCTTTGAGAATGTCTCTTGCTGCGACTGCAGTTATACCGCCTGAATCGAGCATGGGGTTCAACTCCACAAGATCAGCATAGAGAACCTTCTGCGTGGCAAATGCAGTTCTGAGATAACGGCAGACGTCTTCGACATATAATCCACCTGATTCTGGGTGACTCACTCCAGGGGCCACCTCGGGGCGGAGAATGTCCAAATCAACCGAGATGTAGAGATGATCAACACGTTCGGCGATGTCTTGAACCTTTCTTGAGAAGCTCTTGAGGTCATACACAGGGATGTCTTTTCCCCCTGCAAGTTCTCTTCTCTGAGAGGGATGTGCACATCTTAGGTCGTGACCAACAACATTCTCGATAGAAACCAAACCTTCGCTCACACAGTTCCGAAGAGTAGTAGCATGGGAGAGCTTGTAACCGCCGTAGTCCTCATAGAAGTCGGCATGAGAATCGAGCCAAACAATTCCATACTTGCCTTTTCTACCACGGTTCAGCCCTCTCAATAGAGGATAAGTGATGTAATGGTCGCCACCCAGGAAGAGCAAGTAGCTATCTCGCTTGGCTAGCCGCTCTGCTGCATCGGACATGTCGTACATCGCGGCCTCCGGCAATCGTAAATCGACGTCGAGGTCCCCAATATCCTCCACAGTGATAACCTCTGATAGAAGGGGCCGCTCCTCGTAGGAGTCGAATCCAATACTCGTCGGTCTGCTGTGAGACCTCTGCAATGTGGTTGCGAGCCGCAACTCTCTTGGTCCAAACCTGCAGCCCGGACCATAGGACGATGTGAGGTCATATGGAACCCCGAGGATACCGACATCTGAATCACCCTCATTCGGGCCTGGTATGCCAAAGAAAGCATCAGGGGTTTTCAAGAATCCGTTCAGGACGTCGCGAAGAGGCATATTAAATCATCCATCTCTTGGTCTGTTTCAACTATAAAGAATACTGAATGACCGTTGGTATTGCCATGAAAGAAAGAGAGTATGTGACTTGAAGGTCGGCTTGAACCCCCATGTCACATCTATAATCTATACTTCGTAGTATTGTCCGCCACCAGACTTCGAGCCTCTAACAAGCCCGAATATCTGCCAGATACCCACGATAGCCACTAGGCCGATGATGCCTCCTGTATAAGGCCAGCCATCAGAAACGGCTTGTGAGAGCACCGATACTGGATCTGCCTCAACAACCACAGAACCGGTTGAACTCCTCTTCTCGTAAACAACACCGTCATATTCGTAGAGCAGACTCGCTTTCGGGAATGTGTAACTGCCCTCATTGGGGAATGTCACCGAGTAAGTTATTGACACAAACTCGCCGCCTTCAAGCTCGAGATACTGCAAGACCTGGTCTCCGCTAACCGAAACCTTACTGTAGGTCTGGCTTATGCCGAGGTCTGACAGCGTGAGATTCTGTATTGCAAGATCGCCTTCGTTGGTCACGGTAACCGTGACTTCAGTTGTGCCGCCCACACTGACACTCGCAGGATTGAAAGTGCGGGTGATGGCTATTGGAGGTGGGAACTCATTGCTACTGAAGAAAATCTTGTAGTCAAGCTCATCGCCAAAGTGGGTTGCATTCCACATCACCATTGCATCTGCTTCATTGTAGAACGAAGCCTCTTCCGCCGCAGGTTGGTAGCTTGTTATGTTGACGCCCACAGGAACCTGCATGATGACCATTGAGAGGCCACTCTCAAGTGGCGAGAAAGCCGTGTCTGCATACAGCAGCTCCTTGATACCAATGCTGACGGTTTCAGATGTCACCACTTGGTCTCCAAGGTAGCCTGCCGCAGCCACAGCAAGAGGACCTGTGATATTCGGTGCCTGAGAAGTCAAGAACCTACTGAGCGAGGCGTCTTGTGATAGTGCGAATGTGTCGCCTTCGCCACCGTCATCTCCATCATCTCCTTCAAACACTGAAACAAGGTCTTCCATGCTGGGAATGACCAACAGGCCTGCCGCTGAAGCAGGGGCTTCGGTGAATACGCTCTGGTCAATCGCTCCAAGAAAGCCAGAGTCATCCATCACGGAGAACACTGATGCTACAGCACTAGAGAACGAAACAGCTACTTGGTAGATGTAGATGTCAAGAGATTCAAATGGCAGATCGAACTCCTCATCTGGAGGAAACATATTCTCGTCAATACGTAGTTTAAAAAGTTCGGAGAAACTGAACTGGAACTCTGATCCAAGATGATTTAGAATTGAAGCCATCCTCTGCTGTGATGTTGCCTCGTCAACGTTGACGAAGACATTGAAGAGCAGGTTGAACTCCGTTCCAATCAACTCGAAGATATCCTCAGGATTGAAGTCCATGCCATCCTGAAGCGGAGAAAGGCCTCTAGCTCCCATTATGCCTCCATCTCCACCGAAGAGATCTCCTCCGACAAGCTCAAAGACCTTTTCAATGAACTCGCCATGAGTTGACACCATAGCCATCGCCAGACATCCATCATACATTGGATCGTCGAGAGCTAAAGCATCTGAAGGTATTCCGACTTGTCCGTAGATTACTCCGGGAACGCCCTGGTCATCAATGTGAGTGAATACTATCTCTGCACCTTCGTTTAGGATGAGTTCGAGAATATCCTCTCCTTCCTGTGCAGGGGTGAAACCCGAATTGCTAATTGCTGCTACTGATGGTGCGACAGCCAAGAAAGCCAACAGTGCTATTGCAAACGCGTGCTTATATTGAAACTTCATTTTCATCTCACTCCTTTGGACGAATGGTGGCCCCAATCATTCCAGCGATGATGACAACAACCACGGGTACAATCAAGTAGATGACCAGTGGAGTTAAAATCGCCATTATATCTGGTTCGCCACCAGAACCCAATCCGATGATACCTAGCAAATCACCGATAAGGGATTGAACGAGCGGTATCGACAGTACATCAACAATTGAACCACCCTGTGGCATTGGAGGAAGAGTACCCAGCTCAACTCCTGATTGAAAGAGCTGGAACGCACAGAACACGAGTATGCCGATGCAACTCAACCAGGTTAAGAGACCTACTACGAATGCACCCTTCTTGGTGCCAGCTATGATGCCTCCAACAAGACCAGCGATGGCCCATATGGCGACCATTATGACATTATTCAGGGGATTCACTAAGAGCGCGTTAACCATGACTAGGGTTGGCCGGATATAATTTCCCAGCTGCGGCGCTAGCCATAGTATGAGCGTGTTGTAACCATATGGAAGGAGGAACCAGGCACCGGCCAAGACTATAACCAATGCGGCCAACCAACCAAAGTATTTGCTTCCAAAACTGATATTGAGGACCTCCTATAGAGTAATCTTGTCAAGCAAGAAGCCGCATCTTGAACTATTAACATTATGGTGCTCAGATGGTAGACAGTAAGACAGGATTAACCAATCCTTCAAAATGGATTCGATAAACAGAAATACACCGCCTCACAATAAGCGATCTAAGAGCTAAGCCAATGGTTAATCCGTGAGATCCCATTGTGCACCTACTGACACAAGAAGCTAGATAGCGGAATGAGATGGAATATGAATCAGGACACACGACACAAAACGTATGAAGTGATTCAGCTGATGTCGTCGCTCAACGATACAAGACGAGCGATTGTCATTGCGCTGGCTCATATCTACCCAAGAAGTGTCAGTGGTGTCCAACTGAGCCGCCTGATCGGGTATAGCGGAAAGTCAAGGAGCCTCTACAGAGGTGTACTGTCCCATCTAAGCGAGGACCGGCTGATCCTGATTGACGAGCTAACTCCGAAGCTCTATGCAATCAGAATCAACCACGAACACCCGCTGCTGGAGTTTCTTGTCGAAATCTGCAAAGAGCACGGAGATGACGCCCGAGAGCTCTACGAGCAGGCATTGGAGGAATGATGATGGACATTCGGTTGAGAAATGCACGCAGCCTCTATGAAGAGAGGATGAAGATAGCGTTAGCTGCACTCATCATCGTCTTTGCCGTTACGTCCTACATCTTCTATAGCCCAGGGATTTACACCATCGGAATTGAACCACCTGAAGGGATCCCCCAGGGTTGGGTCCAAGGGTTCGAAGTGGTCTACTCGTTCAACACAGCAGGCTTTGTTTTGGCCGTATCACTCATGGTTTTTGCGTACGCTTTCTGGCAATGGGCGTTTCTCCCTGCTCCGGCAGCATCCTTCACGACTTCAATCCTAGAGGGGATTTTTGGATCGAAGTCAGTGGTCGAGAGATTGATTGGTAAGAGATTTCGCGTCAAAGCTGGTGATGATTCATACATTGACATCGCTTGCAGAATCAAGGAGAGGGGGACGGATCAATGGTTTCTCTATCAAGTGCAATCATCACGAATTCGGAATCCTCGACTGGAGAACCTGGCTCTCCGACATGGTATGCATGTGAAGAATGACAGAATCACAACGTCTATGAGTAATGATGAGCTTCATAGTCGCCTTCTATTGATGGCTCGTGCCATGCGGCTGGCAACGAATTCGGGCTAAGGATATACTCCTTGCACGAAACCCTACATACCTATTTCAATTCCAAATTCGGCTACTGACATGGTCATGTGCCTTGATGAGAATAAGAAGAACCGTGGATATCGCTATGAGTAACTACGAGTGCATTCTTGGCGCAGCGGTCTTTACTTACGAGGGACGAGTCGTCTACACCAGCGAGAACATGGCGATTAGCGAGATAGATACAAGCACTATCGTACACGCTTGGAGAAACAATCTGGCCGAGTTCTCAGTCAAACAGATCCCGTTTCTCACAGCAGTGGCCACGAAGAACGGTCTGGTCGGTCTGAATCCCGATGGTGCAGTCAGCCTGATATGCGGTACCGGCAAAGGTGTCTGGTTCGTTGCCGTCTTTGTCCCAATGGATGAGAACAAAGAAGGAGTCCTCAAAGAGTGCGTTCAGGCTGCGAAGAACCTAGAAACCTCAGTTTCGATTCTTGATGTCTAAGGCGAATTCTCAGGTTTACGCTCTTCACTCTTCTTCAAACCAAGAAGCTCAGCGGGATATTTTCTCCAGAGATAGTCTCTAACCATTATTACTACTATGCTCACAACTATCCCTATGGCTATCAGCATGATGCCCAGCTCTAGAGACCTTCCAGATAGCCAGTAGATGAACCAAAGAAGAGCCCATATCAAGAGCATCAACGGTCCAAGAATCTGATTGATACGTCCAGCGTCCATTATACCACTTCACTGATCTTACTGCATCCTCATAGGTTTCTGTGAGGCGATTATTCGGGCCTGGAGTGCGAGGATTGCGCCAATCCAAGCAATAGACTGGGTGACTTGTAACCCCAAGTCCATCATGATTCTGCCAGCTATCGCAGACTCCACAAGTGTCATGACCAGGCTTAGTACTCCAGTACCCACAGCAACAAGGATCACATTCCTCCCCAATTCTACCCTGTGAGTAGTGAGAATCAGCCCCCCGATAATCACTGCCGCTCCCGTCATGGAGGTCAGAACTCCAAGGATTCCCATGATAATCTCGAACGACATGACAACCTCAGGGCCGAAGAGGAAACCAAAATCCTCTGAGAGCTCCCGCGCTAGAGCCAGCGAACCACTTGTTCCAGATAGCACCAACAGCAATCCTCCCGTCAAACATAGGAAGAATGGCGTTTTGTTATGGAATTCCTTCAATGCATCGAAGAGGCCAGAGGCTATCAATTTAAGGGTAACTGCGGTCAAAGCGGCCAATTTGGTCGGAGTTCGCCGAATAGATTAAGTATCGAGGGTAGTTTTCAATGTCGAAGAAAATGCAAGTACACTATGAAGAGACCGGAGACCCAGATTCGCCACCCTTGATTCTTATCCACGGCGCAGGGGGATCATCGGCAACATGGTTCATGCAACTCAAGGGCTTAGCAAGAAAATTTCACGTCATCGCACCTGACCTCAACGGCCACGGAAAGACGCCCGACTGTCATGAAGATGACACACTCTCTGCATATCTCCGGGATATCGATGAGGTCGTCAGTAAGTTCGATGAACCTATCGTGGGTGGCCATTCAATGGGTGGGGCCCTCACGCAGCTATATCTGCTGAAACATCCGGAGAACATTGAGAGAGTCATTCTGATAGGGACAGGAGCTAGACTCCGTTGTGCCCCGTTCATATTCGATCTCCTGGACAACGATTTCGAGGGCTATGTCGAGGCGGTGGGAGAATACATGTTCTCTGAATCTACGTCACAAGAGCTAATTGAGGCTTCTCAGGTGGAAGTAAGAAAGTGCAGTCCAAGCGTCATAAAGAGGGATTTCTCTGTCTGCAATGAGTTTGATGTTATGGATGAGGTTGAAAAGATTGATGTGCCCACACTGCTAGTGGTTGGAGAAGATGATGTGATGACCCCGCTGAAGTACTCTGAGTATCTTCATGACAAGATTCCGAACTCAGAACTCGTTGTGGTTCCGAATGCTGGTCACAGCGTAATGCTTGAACAACCGACCGCGGTGAACACTGCAATCACAAGATGGTACTCACAGTAGGATGCCTTTCGAACAGGTTTTAAAAATCTAAAGATTGATGAGCCTCTGCTTAGTTCGCTTCTGCTTGACAGCCGCAACAAGCCTCGTTCTGTCGAAGTAGACTTCGTTCCTGGATATCTTCTTTCCTTCGAGCTCCACGATGTCGAGACCCACCTCATAAAGTGTTTCAGGACCTACAGGGATTGTGCATTCCCATTTGACGATAGTTCCTGATTCGATCGGGAATACCTCTATCGGTTTCCAGACCCAGTCGCGGTATACATCCAGAAGTTTCTCGAAGTACTCTCTGATCTCAGCCTTGCCCCTGAGTCCGTCCCGATTTGCGGGATCGACGTACAACGCATCTTCAGTGTAATAATCCATTAGTTTCTCTGGATTGTTGCCCGTCCAGGCGTGAAGCCATTTCTCACAAAACTCAAACAGTTCGTCCTTGTCCATTTCTCATCCCACAAGCTCTAGGCTGGTCGAAGCATCAGTCTCGATTTACGTCATAAAATCTCTTCTCGAGGCGTTCTCGGAGGGCGATAGCTAAATCATAAATCTATGCCTTCTTTCAATGTGCAGTGAAGCAAATAACAAGCCACAAGATGAAGGTCTTTCTCAGAATCTTGATTAGCAATTCTCCGGGACATCAATCATCTAGCAATTTCTCAAAGTGCCGCCTACTTACCACTGATAAAGGCATGCGTCTACTCCAAACTGATTTGAGGTAAATTTGAAGTGACGATGGGAATAAGGATTGATAGAGAGGAATGCATCTCTTGTGCGACATGTGAAGATATATGCCCCGAAGTGTTTGTTATGAGCGACGACGATTGGGCATCAGTCACTAAGGAGTATCGAAAGGGCGATAGATCTACCGGAGAAATCCCTGATGACCTCGAGGACTGTGCACAGGAAGCTGCTGATGCTTGCCCCGTAGCCATAATCCACCTTGACTAGAAATAATGGGTCATGGTTACTTGATTTCGACGCCGAAAAGACCAATGAAGGGTTCTTCACCAAGTGAGAGGCACACTTTCTAATTCATAATCAACAACTAGAATGAGCTGACAAATGGAATTGGGACTCCGAACATTGTCGGAGCCCACGGGCTTCCTCTGACCCAGATTCATTCATGCCGGGTCAAAGAGTGGCCTGAGATCTTCAGGCATGGTCTTTCTTACGTCCTCCAACTCTCCGCCTTGGGTCTTGTCACCATAGACTTTTACGAAGGCTCGAAGAGCATTCTCTGCATCAAGTGGACCTTGGTCGAAATTCTCTCTGATGAGGTCGAAAAACTCGTCGCGACTTCGGATCTTGAGAGGTTTGTCATCCGGCTCGTACTGATCGAAGTACATGCCTTTCATCAGCATCGTAATGGGTGCTGAAAACTCAACAGCCTCTCCAGAAGGTAGACGGTCTCGGATTGCATGCAAAACAGCCTTCGTTGCTGCATAGGTCCGCTCATTATCGGGCCAACCGAGAACCTCGTTCATCGCATTGAACCACTCTATCGTCTTCTGAACTGTACTGTCTAACGATCTAACGCCTGTATTAGCCATGCTTGTATCTCAGGTTAACTATAATATAGGTAGTTAAAAACATCAGGAAAGGAACATATCTTCGATGAGTGAGGAATGATGGAACAAGTCAGACAAACATAAGAAGCAATGGAGGACAACCTACGCTCATGACAGACCCTCTTGTTGAGATACTCCGCGAATCTTTACACGGGAAACACTCCCATGTTAATCCGACCAAAGCGTTGGATGGGCTCACACACGAGTCTGCAACGCAGCAGATAAACGGCGATGCCTTCAGTACATATGAGATCCTCTACCACATGATATTCTGGCAAGACGCAACACTCACAATAGCAAGAGGACAGGAATACGACTGGGAAGAGGCGAAAGGTAAAGATTGGCCATCATATGCAGAAACAGAAGAGAGTGATTGGAATACGTTGAAGAAGAGGTTCCTGACAGGACTCAAAGAGGCAGAAAGACTGGTTGGGTCATTAGATCTCAGACTCCCAATGCCCACATGGGGGAACGAACCTGTTGGAAAGGCCTTCGCTGTCCTCGCGACACACAACTCTTACCACTTGGGCCAGATTATCTTAAACAGGAAGATGCAGGGCTCATGGCCTCCTCTCGAGTAGGAGATTCCCAGTAGTTACTTCAAAAATGAGAGTCCTTCCCATCTCCAGAAGCATTCGAGGAATTCCTTCGTGGTCCTGCGGCTGGATTGAGCGAGGGTGCGTCCTGTTTCCGTCTGGAGCAGATGAATCATGTTCTCTTGTAGCTCTTCAGCCTGACGAACGGCTTTTTCCATAGACAACTGTCTTGTCGCCATTCTGTAGACTACTTCTCGAATCAGGCCAAAGGGTCCCAACGTCTGCAGCTTATCAGCATCAAAGACAACCTTTGCCTCTCTCGTCAATGCATTCTTGATGGTTTGGGGCTCGACGCAGGATACGCAATGGATGACCGCAGTCACAATCTGTTCGTCTATTCCGATTCTTCTCATGAAGTCTTCTACGAGGTCAGCCTCTTCAGGGTGATATTGATGAAGCAATGCACCCAATCGCGAGATCATGACATTGGCTTCTTCCTTCTTTGCGATGAACTCTGCAAGACGCATGGTCCTCTCAGCGTGGGCCTTACCGTGAGTGGGGTCTAGGCGATTGTATCTATCAAAGGCAAAAGAATGAAGCTCATCGTGTTGTTCGTCTGTAATGGATAGCCGCGGACTGTTCATATCGATACATCCCATACATGATGCACAGAGTCAAGCACTCTGTCGTACGCTGAATTATTATTACGATGAAAAAGAATGCTGCAAGAATATATCAAGGTTGACGAGAGATACTCTGTTGGAATGAAAGCTCCAAATGTGGATATGGCTGCATGTGGACTGGACTGTGAATCATGCAGTTTGAGAACATTTCAGTTCGATTCGGAGGCTGCAGCAGAGGCTCTATCATGGTTCAGAGAGAAAGGCTGGCTGGAAGAAACAGAAGGAGTTACAGAGGCCATTCAGAAAGGACTCTACAGCAAGGGATGCCACGGCCCTCGAGACGAACACTGGTCTCCCGACTGCTGGATTCTGGCCTGCTGTGTAGATGGTAAGCACTTGGATCACTGTGCAGAGTGCGATCAATTTCCGTGTGAGAATCTGACCAACTGGGCACGCAAGTCAAAACGGTACTAAGAGGCAGTGAGCAATCTCCAGAAGAGACGTTAAGGATTAACTTAGATATAGAACGTGACGTGACTCACAGTGCCATGGTTTGCCGAGGACTACTTCGTGAGAATCGATACCCAACCATTTGATTTTCCAAGAATCTGCCCAGTATGTCTGAAGGCTGCAGAGTATCAGGGAGAAATCCATGCAGTCTCTCAACGTGACAGCCAAGGACATCCAGCTAGGTCTTTCGTTGGGTCCTACAGATCGACACGGTTCAGACATCTAGATTATGATAACCGATTACTGCCCCCTTCTGTCAGCAGACTCAGAGTCCCGACATGCAGAGCACATGCGCACACTCCGGATAAGAGTTCTCGGAGAAGAACTTTTTTCGGCTTCATCGCTGGTGTTTCAACCATGTCCACTCTGCTTCTTGGAACATTCATGTCTTTCAGCTTCTATGATGGAAACCCAATTGCCCTTGAATGGTACATCATGTTCTTTCTTGCGGTATCTCTGATGATTGCTTCACTCGTTGACCTGGGGCCCAACGCGCTTGAGAGGGCAATCTCGGTTCAGCACATGCTGCCGAATGCAGGCAAGATCATCCTGAGAGTCAAGAATAAGGAGTATCTTGACGAGATTCTCAGATTGAATCCCACGAAGTCAACACCTGTCAAGAGAAAGCGTCACCCATCGCCTTAGCAAGATGGTATGTTTCAAAAGTGTTTAGAGGCTTAGAACCTCCAAGCGCATAAGACTCTGCAGGTTGTAAGAGAATGACTGACAAGAATCCAATCTACCTGGACTATAATGCCACGACACCGATAGCCAGCGAGGTGGCTAATGAGATGGCTCCGTACCTGTACGAACACTTCGGAAACCCATCAAGCAACCATTCCTACGGTGCAGAGGCCAAGCGAGCAGTAGAAAAGGCCAGAGAACAGGTCGCAGCACTGCTGGGTTGCCTCCCATATGAGATTGTCTTCACTTCGGGCGGCACAGAAAGCAACAATCTTGCAATAAGAGGAGTTGCTCTGGCAAATCGAGAGAAAGGGAATCATATCATAACATCTGCTGTAGAACACCCTGCAGTCTCCGAGGTCTGTGCGTGGCTTCAAGACCAAGGATTTCGCATCACTGTGCTCCCTGTGGATGAGTATGGTCTTGTCGACCCGAACAACCTGCGAGATGCAATCACTAAGGATACAATTCTTGTAACAATCATGCACGCGAACAACGAAATAGGCACGATTCAACCTGTTGGTGAGTTGGCCGCGATAGCACATGAAAACGGGGCACTTATGCACACTGATGCAGCCCAGTCGGTTGGAAAGATACCGGTGCGTGTTGATGAACTCGGCGTGGACCTATTATCAATAGCAGGCCACAAGCTCTATGCGCCAAAAGGTATCGGAGCTCTCTACATTAGGACCGGAACCAATCTTGCCAAGCTTATGTACGGTGCCGACCACGAATCAAATCGAAGACCCGGGACCGAGAACGTCTTAGAGATAGTTGGTCTTGGCAAGGCGTGCGAGATTGCTGAGAGAGACCTCGACAAGAATATGGCTCATTTCAGAAATATGCGGGATCGACTCTATCAGGAACTTCTAGAGAATCTAGGACAGGACAGACTGCGCCTGAACGGACATTCAGATGAACGCCTTCCCAACACTCTGAACGTGAGTTTCAGAGGCATCGAGGCCAATACACTGCTCTCAGAGATAGGAGATCGGGTCGCCGCCTCGGCCGGAGCAGCCTGCCATGCCGAAGAGGTAAATGTTTCTCCAGTGCTTGAGGCAATGGGGTTGCCAGTTGAATGGGCGATGGGAACTATCAGGTTTTCTGTAGGTCGGGGCACTACCGAGCAAGATGTGGACAGAGCTGTTGAAGTTGTAACAGACGCTGTAAGAAGACTCCAGCCAACAGAATTCCAATCAAGTGAGATAGTGGTTGAAGAAAGAGGTGAATATAGGCTGACACAGTATACTCATGGCCTTGGCTGCGCATGCAAGCTTCGTCCACAGGCGCTTGAGGAGGTCCTTAGAGATCTTCCGATACCCTCAGACCCAGCTATCATGGTTGGTGTTGAAACCTCAGATGATGCTGCCGTTTACAGACTTGATGAGAACAATGCAATAGTGCAAACTGTCGACTTCTTCACGCCAATCGTGGATGACCCATACTGGTTCGGAGCCATCTCAGCTGCGAACTCACTTAGTGATATCTACGCAATGGGAGCAAAGCCGCTCTTCGCCCTTAGCGTTGTGGGGTTTCCGTCCAATAGACTACCCCTGTCGGTCCTGAAAGAAATCCTGAGAGGCGCACAAGAAAAGGCGGCCGAAGCAGGAATTGCGATTGTGGGAGGGCACACAGTCGATGATACCGAACCAAAGTACGGGCTCGCAGTCACGGGGATTGTTCATCCTGATCGTGTGCTAAGGAATAGCACAGCCAAACCGGGAGACGTTCTGATCCTGACCAAACCAATTGGGCTTGGGATTATCACTACGGGAATAAAACGAGGTCTCGTCGATGAAGAGGTAGCTGAGGAGGCTCGTGAACTCATGGCCGAACTGAATCGTGCAGCAGCAGAGGCTATGACTGGTCTTGGTGTCAGTGCCTGCACGGATATCACAGGTTTTGGGCTGCTTGGTCATCTGAGAGAGATGGCTGCAGGCAGCAAAGTGGATATTGAGTTGAACGCCACGAGTGTACCGATGCTTCAGAAAGCAAAGGCCTTGGCCGGAGCGAATGTTGTTCCGGGAGGTACATTGGACAATCTCGCTTACGTCAAACCATATGTTGAGTTTGATGATGACATTTCTGAAGTGGATAGAATCCTACTCGCAGACGCCCAAACATCCGGAGGGCTGCTGATCAGCATACCTGAAGAACGAGCCGATAGTCTGATGAAAGAGCTTGCTAAGCGTGGGGTAAATCGAGCGGCAATTATCGGCCGAGTTGTGTCAAAGGGTGAAGGGAAGATAACGGTCATCCCATAACTTGACCGGTGAGGTGTTCCACGTGGACGACCACTCCGTATACCACAGGTCATGGCAGAACACCTATCTCGAGAGAGACGATCTATGGAGATCAATGTATCCACAGGGATATCTGGAATTCAGAGGTCTTGCCGATCTGGTCACAACAGCTGAATCAGGCATGATGGTCCTTGATGCAGGAATTGGAACAGGCGAGGCGGTTCTCCCACTACTCAAGAAGGGGCTGAAAGTCACTGGAATTGATATCTCGAAAAAGGCCCTCGAGATCTGTGCAAAGAAGTTCAAGGAGATGGGAGCCAGTGAGGAGCAGTATCACCTGCTCAACACCAGCATCAGCTTGTTCGAGTATCCTCACGACCAGTATGACATTGTTATCGACTACTACACATCTCAGCACATTCGTCAACCCAGCAAAGATGAGTTCTATAATCTGGTACACAGGTCGTTGTTGAAAGGTGGGATGTTCTTGCTTGGCCAATACTCTCCGGAATACTTGTCACACCAACCAAATCTGAGACAGAAAGAGGGAGGGGTGTTCTACTCAGATGAACGATACTTCTGCGTCCTCAGCACAGATGAGATGCAGGAGCTTTTGGAATCACTGGGATTCTGCATTGAATCAACATACCGTTACGAAACCAAAGGTTTCTACGAGATTCTGGCATCGAAAGATTGAATCCTGAAGGACTTGAAGCGTAGATTCAGAAACCTAAACCAAAAACTGCAATAGTCATGTTTGGTAGAAGGTGTTGAAAGAAGTCAAAGAACTGAGTGCCAGATGGTGTTTGTGATGCTGCATGAGGGAGATGTTCTGGTCAAACTTGATGGCGTGAACAGGATACAGTTTCCAGACATTTGTCCAGTATGCGGTAGAGAGGCCACAAGCAACACAAGGATACCATTCGTGCAGCCGGGCAACATGCCAAGATCTTCGATTCCAAGAGATCGATCTGCGGCCAAGAAACTCATAGAAGCAAGGCAAAACATGGCCTCAATCCAAATCCCCGTATGTGAGTCCCACGACCTCTCTTACGAGGAACTGGGGAGAGCGAAAGGACTGTTGACTGTGATGGGGGGAATAGCTCTTGTTGCCCTGGTTTTCCTGACCATTACCCTTGGTGAATCAGTGATTGCTGGAAGAGGGCCTAGCTCCCTCTCGGTCGTGGGTCTCATTGCAGTAATCCTGCTACTAGGTTTCAGTGCCAGGCTAGTAGGACCAAGTGCTGTGGAAGAGGCGATTTCGTTGGTGGAGTATGAACCTCAGTCAGGCAATGCCATCGTCAGGGTCAAGAATCGATCGTATGCAGAAAGAATCACCGGATTGAATCCGATGCGGGCCACACTGGGGATTGTCAAATCGACCAAAAGAAAGGCTTAGCACTCAGAAACGGCACTCCTGTGATGTCACCAGCGCTTGCTTGATGAATCTGTCTATCCGATTCTCCGGAGCATTGGTAGTGTCATGGAAATTGTCCTTTGATCGATGGTCGATGAATGTGTTACATATCCTCACGGTCTGACAATGCTCTGCGATGCGTACAACTGAAGATAGTTTCTTCCTAGCGAAGTGACGGACTCAGACTGATTCTTGGATAGACGCTACATATCGTCAGGCTTGAGCATAGTGGTTCGAGCTTGGAAGATAGGCCCGATAATACTCATGACGAAACGCACGAAACCATCATCTTCTGATACGAAGCCAATGACATCTGAATCTGTAGAGGCAGCAGGAGCAAGCAGCACCTCCTCACTGTCCCGGACGCATGCATAGACATCCTTCTCAGACCTGCTCCTGACACGAATGTTTCCACGTCCAACTAGCGGTCCAACCTCACGATTCAACACTGGGCTCTCAGTTACCACCACTTCAACACCGATTGTGCTCTTGAGCTCTTTCAGGGTGTCCGTAGGAATATCCTGCGCCTCAGGGATTATCAGGGTAACTTTGGATTTTGCCCTCGCCAGCATGTCTTTCATGTGAGCCAGAACTGCATCACGAGTGACAATCATCCAAGTCTTCTTGGCTCCGGGAAAGTCTGTAGCACCTAGACGTTCCCACACCTTCGAGAGCACATCAGCAACCCGTTGTGTATCCAAGGGTGTTTCTGTAGCGGGTGACACTGCCTGATCAACTGACTCCTCAGAGACTCCTATCGTTGGGCTCTTCTCAAGGTCATTCACTGCATCGGCCAGTATGTCTTCAAGACTGCCCGCATGAGCCATGATGTCATCATAGCCGCTTCTGAGGTCATTTCTCATATCCGCGGATACTCTCTCAATAGCTGCTGAGGACTTCTCCAGAGTCTCCGATAGCGCAGCCATGGACTCTGAAGACAGCTTGTTCGCCGCAGATGAGATTGAGCCAGCAAGTCGCTCGTCATTTGAGCCAAGCTCCTGGAGAGAAGTGTTGACAACTGAGTTGACCATGATCTTGGCAGATTCAAGCCTTGATTGCGCCCCTTTTGATGCGGCGCTAACGCCCTTATCAAGACGGGAGTGAGCTGTATGTTTGTACTCAGACAAATCGGATGAGACTTCATTCAAACTGGCAACTATATCGTCGCCAACTCTGCCTACTACTGTGGCAGTCTCTGTTCGCGAATTGGAAAAGGTATTGTGAATTTCCTCCAAAGCGCCGCCAATTGCAGACCTCATTTCCTCCAAAACGCCGCCAAATTTTGACGATGATTCCTGCTGTAAGGTCTCAAGAGATTCAGAGAACGTGTTCATTCCTGCTGCAGCATCTTCTCGTACTTGCGAACGGCCAGAAGATGCCATTGAGCGTATTTGATCTGAGATCGTGTTGACTTGTAATTCCAAGTCATTCCTCGTAGAATTAAGCAGCTCCTCCTTCGCTGTAGTATGCCCTACCTTCAATCTCTCAGTAGAAGCGTCAAGAGAGCTACTCGCAGCATTTATGCCATCTCGCATCTTGTTCACCGAGTCGTGCAGTCCGCTATGCAGGAGATCTACGAGTTCCTGCGTTTCCGCAGCGGCCCGATCCAAGGATTCCTTTGCGGCCCTTCTCTCCTCTCCCAGACTGGATTCTAGTGCGCCCAGTTGATTCCGACGAGTTTCATCAGCGCTGGCAACAAGCTTTTCCATATCGGCGTCTATCTTGTTCTGTAGCTCCTGCATTACCTCGGAGCCAGAAGAAATCTCGCGTGAGACCGTGGCATCAATCTTGTTGACCATCGAATCGTGCTTCTCTCGAGAGCCCTCGATGCGCTGGCTGACTTCAGAATCAAGGCCTGCAATACTGGTTGTGATTGCCTCTGTAATCCGCTCAGCAGCGCGTGTCTGCATCGCCTCCGTCTGAGATTTCGCGCGAGATATGGCCTTAGCAATCTCATCTCGCACAGAACTAGATAGAGAATCAAGTTCTGCAATCGTTTCATGTGACACTTGCTCTAACTGAGTGCTCGTCGACTCCATTACCTGCCTGAGCTGTTGAGTGATCTCAGACCTGTAGGTCTCCAGTAGCCCAGTAGTCAAATCAAGAGATTCACGGTTAATTGCATTTATCTCATTTCCGGTTGACTGGAGAGATTCTCCGAGTTCTTGCCTCTTCTGTTCCATCTCTTTGCTGACATGCTCGAGAGTTGTGGTTGCATACTCGTCAACTCGCTCGTAAGAATCCTGTACTGCTTGTGAAGAAAGTCTATGCATTGAATCAGATGCAGTGGTCACTGATGACTTGGCTCTCTCAGACATATCCTGAAGCTGTTCGGAAATCGATGATACGGCAGTCCCGGCTGAGGATTCATACTCAGACACTGCATTTTCGAGGCGGTTCTTCAACATTGAGACTGCCTCATCCTTTGATGATCCAAACTCCGAGATTTCATCATCAAGGACTTTCGAGTGTTCATCCAGAATCTCATACTCCCTAGCAGCGTGATTGCTCAGGGCCTGTACCATCTCAGCCTCTAGTGCATCGTATTGATCATTCACCATATTCACTGCAGAGTCAATGGAAACCCCAACATCACCCTCGACTTTCTCAATCCCTGTGTTTATCCTGTCAGAGATCTCCTCGAGGGATGTTGCGGTTCTGTGGTGTGTATCCTCAACACTGTTAACAAGACTTCTCTCTGTGCTCGAAAGACGCGCAGACAGCGCCTCAGAGTTTGAGTTCAATTCTTGGTTCAGTTCCTCGTTCTTAGCCTCTATTCCTGATATGGCCTGCGAAGTCACATCTGAAAGCGAGGAACCGAGTTCCGAGTTCAATGTCTTGAACTGGTCCTCTATGTCAACATTGATTCCCGATAATTCGTCCTCTATTTGGCTCCCCAGAGAAGAGAGATTGCCCTTAGAGTCGTCCAATGCAGATTGTGTTACTGAAACTGTCTCTTGTGTCCAGGCAGATGTAGTTTCGCCCATTTGAGCCCCGAGATGATCTTCCAAGGAATTTCGGTCAGACTCCAAATCCGATATAGTCCTCTCAAGGCGGTCAATAGCATTCTCTTTGGATTGGTGAATCTGCTCTTTCTCTAGTCTGATTGATTCGAGTTTCTGCGAGCTTAGTGCAAGAAGCGCATCTCGGACCTGTTTCGAAGCTGTCAATATCTGTTCGCGGAGTTCATCCCTGAGTGATTGCATTCTCTGCGAAATGTGGCTCACTTCTTCAGCCAAACCATCAAAAGGAGGCACAGCCTGATATCTGGTCACAATCCCAGGTAGCTCCACTATCATCTCCTTTTCAACAAGGCTTTGAACCAGGAAATCGACATCATCTAGTCCCTGGTCCCGTAGCAGAAGGACCAAATCACCCTTGGTTACGTTTCCTAAAGATAGCACAACGGAATACGCACTCATCTCTGATTCGCTGACACCAAGGTCTTCGTATAACGGGCTCCGTGATGTGTCGCCCTCATCGCTGTCATGTGCCTGTTCTTTCGGTGAATCTTCGTGTTCATCTTCACGTTCTTTCTCATCAGACTCATCTGTATACTCTCTCTCAGACAATCCATAGCCACTCCTTAAATCGACTGTATCTACGTATGTCAAACCCCCTATAATGTTTTGATGCAAGTGTTTCAAAAGGGAACTTATTGGATACTATCCAACTCTCTTAGCAGTGATCAGAGTTGGCGGTGCGAATTAGAATGCAAGCCAGCCCCCATCAACGCTTAGCACATGTCCAGTGACGTATTTCGCATCATCACTTGCCAGAAAACACGCCGCCCCACGAATCCATTCCTTCTCAGCCAAGTACGGCAGAGCAGTTCTAGGTTCTATCATTTTCTCACGGATCTCATCATCTTCCATAGCATCTATCGACTGCTTTGTTGGGAAGAATCCCGGAGCGATCGCATTAACTCTAATATTGTGAGGACCTAACTCCACAGCCAGAGCCTTAGTCAGCATAACAACCCCTCCTTTTGCAGCGTAATAACCCACCACAGGAAAGCGAGTTGCTCCAAATGCGAATGTTGATGCCATATTGATGATACAACCAGATTCTTGTGGAATCATGACCCTTGCAGCCTCTCTGGATCCGATGAAAGCTGATGTCAGATTGAGGTCGATGACATGACGCCAGTCTTCAATCGTCTGTTCAATGAGTGGTCTTGCAAGGTAGTTTCCGACTGTGTTTATCAAGATGTCAAGGCCACCGAATCGCTCAACTGAGGCCTCAACGGCATGGGCGATGTCTTCTTCAATGAGAACGTCACAATTCACAACCAATGATTCAGCACCTGATTCAACGGACAATTCCTCCGCCAGCTCATCGAGAACTTCGGTTCGTCTTGATGCAAGAACAAGGTTAGCCCCCGCCTCAGCATACGCATAAGCAAACTCTCGCCCCAATCCTGCCGAGCAGCCAGTAATCAGAGCTGTCTTACCGCTGAAATCATATTCCACCATTCTTGCCTGCTCCAATCAATGCCTGTCTACCTCTGCTCACTCTCGTATATAACTCACTCCGGAACAGACGCGACAACTAGATCATAGACTCTTCCAGCGCTATATGGTTGTCATCGTCTTCGCCAACTGGTTCGTAACGCGTGACGAGATAGTAGCCAGGTAAGAGAGCAAGCAGCAGGAAGACAATGGCCAACTGCCAAGCCTGCTGATAGCTTCCTATTCTCATGCCGATGAGATAGTCAGCTAGAGATCCTATCAACAGAGATCCTATGGCAAGCTGTCCAATATTGGACACGCTGTTATACAGATTATAGACCGTCCCAGCAACCACACTGGGCGAGTTGTCCATCGAGACTCGCATCTGGGTCGCCTCATAACCTCCGTTAGCGAAACCAACAATGAGGAAAAAGACAGTAGAAACTGCAACCATGGCAAGATTGACGAAAAGCGCGGAGAGAACAACCAGAACGTAGGCAACAGTGGTAACCGATAAAGCGATTCGGACCGGAGCACGGTCGCCAAGCAGCCCGAAGATAAGGGCACCGCTGAACATACCCACTGAGAACACCATGAACACGAAACCTGTGGTTGCATTGTTGAACCCGAGCTCCTCTGTCAAGAAGGTCTGCATGATGCCCAAGATGGCGATTGCAGCACCTGCCAGAATCTGAAAGAACAGGCAGACCTGCACGTTTCCCATCTTGAACACGCGAGAATATGTACTCAGCGGGATTCTCTGAAAGTCATCAGGAAGTGGCCTTTCCTCGAAGAGAAGCACCAGGAAACAAGAGATACTCACAATGATTCCTGGAATAGCATAGATGAAGAACCACATCTCCAGGTCTGCCATAAGCCCTACCGCGATGAATGAAATCCCAGCCCCGAAACCTCTAGAGCCCCATGACACACCTTGCATCATTCCGCGTTTTTGGGGCGGTGTGATATCGACGGCCATTGCATCAATCACTGCATCACTCATGCTGGTCCCTAATGCAGCAAGTATGCCTGAGCTTAGAAGTAGAGCACTATAGACGACATGAAGAGGTAGGGTAAGCCATCCAATTGCACCAAGGATACCGGCCAGAAAGATGTAGGGTTTCCTTCTTCCGAATCTAGATACTGGAACATTGTCGGATAGAACTCCAAATACAATCTTGATATACCATGGAATCCAAATTATTGCTTGAACCACCAAGCGTTCGAACGGATCACTGAGGCCCAAATAGTCCAGAAACTCGGTGATAAACAGCAGAGCTCCAAGGGAAACGCCTTGGGCGAAGTAGAACAGCCCTTGGACTCCAAAATATGAATCACGCCACACCGAATGGCGCTTCGAACTCTCGGATGACATGCCCCTCTCTAAGCACTTGCGGGTACTTAAGCGTCTTGAATACCATGCTGCACTTCCCTTTTAAATCGGGATGAGTTCATTGGAGTCCAGAGTGAAGGCCGTGGAAACCCAGGAAGAGGTAGTCAGTCTGATTCAAGAAATGGTCAGAAATCGATGCGTCAATCCTCCCGGAAATGAGATGAAGTCAATCAGAACAATAGAGAGATTCCTAGAAGGCTACGGAGTAAAGTCGGAGGTCTTTGAGTCTGCCCCACAACGAGGAAATCTCTATGCGCAGATTGAGGGCGGAGAAGGCCCAAGTTTCATGCTGGGTCCGGCCCATGTGGATGTTGTTCCCGTCGAAGATGAAGAGAAATGGGATGTGCCCCCGTTCTCAGGCAAGATACGCGGTGGTTTCATCTGGGGAAGAGGCACCTTCGACATGCTGTTTATCGTCGCATGTCAAGTGGTGGCTTTCGCACACCTCTACAATGACGGTTTCGAACCACACGGAACTCTCAAGCTTCTCATCGTTTCAGATGAAGAAACGCACGGACTGAATGGCGTGCGCTGGGTGATTGAACACCATCGAGACATGGTGAAGACCGACTATCTAGTTACTGAGTTGGGAGGGTTCCCGGTTGCAGAGAATAGATACGCCATCCAACATGGCGAGAAGGGAGACTGCTGGATCAGAATAACTGCAACGGGAAAGGAGCAACATGGTTCCATGCCTTTTGGAAGTGACAATGCCGTAGTGAAACTCTCAAAGGCCATAGAACGACTCGGTGAATATCAACCAGAGGTGTGCACAGACTATGTCAAGATCCTGGTCGAGAAGATGCCAATCTCACGCGTCACGAAGTGGCTCTTGAACAGAAAGAGGCTACTACCAATTGTATTGGGGCATTTGGCAAAAACGGACCCCGCCCAAGCAAGACTGCTCCATGCCATCAGCAGACTTACCGTATCTCCCAACGTTATTCATGGCGGAACCAAGACGAATGTCGTTCCGGGTCGTGCATACGTTGATGTGGATATCAGGACACTGCCCGATCAGAGTACAGACTCAGTGATAGCTGGAATAGAACAGCATCTCGGGAACCTAGCCTCGGATGTCGAGATCGAACTGATACCCATTCCAGGTTACGAACCTATCAGAGGCAATGAAAGCTCATTGAACTCTCCTCTGTTATCAGCGATAGAAGTGGTTCTTAAGAGGCTTATTGGACAGGAAGCGGAGTTGGTTCCTCTCTTCTCTCCGGGTCAGACAGACTCCAGGTTCTTCAGAAAGGAGTTTGGAACAGATGCGTATGGGTTCAGCATTTTCGATGACCGCATGTCTGGTGCAGAACTCATCTCCATGCCACATGCAGACAACGAGAGGGTGTCTCTTGGCACTCTGAAGCTCACCTACAAAGCATACAGGCAGATTACCGAATTGGTTCTGGGATGATAGTGCAGACTTTGCATTGGCCAGTTAGGTCAGGCATGGTTTTTGAAGCAGGATTTTGAGAATCACTACACACCAAGCTAACAGGAGAACACCGCAAGATAAGTAACTAAAGGGAATTCAGACAGAGAATTGAGCAACCCCAGACCTTTTCTGCTCTGGAAGTTATCATAGTATGAGTGATGGAACATGACTGAGAAGGAGATAGGTGAAGTAACAAACTACTACTCAAACATAAGCGTCTGTGCGATCATGCTCTCAGATACTCTAAGTGAAGGGGAAACAGTTCGTTTCAAGGGAGCAACCACTGATTTCAATCAAGAAATCAGATCGATGGAACTGAACCGAGAGTCCATTGAACGAGGAGAATCAGGTCAGGAGATTGCCATCAAAGTCAAGAATCGCGTCAGAGAAGGCGACAAAGTCTTTCTGGTCAAGTAATGAGATATGAAGGACTGAGTGACGAAAGAGATGTGTGATGGGGGAATTGGATAGATTCCCGCCATCGCTTCACACTAAAGACTTTTCTCTTTTTCGTATGGTTGCCCTATTGCCTTGGGAGGTATCGAACGGCGAATCCCCGCCAATGCAATCACCACTAGCACGTAAGGCAACATTTGCACAAAATTGCTATAGGGCAGTAGCGCAGGAAAACTGACCTTGATGACAATCTGAAGACCATCCAAGAAGCCAAAGAAGGTGCCCGCTAAGAAGCATCCTATGGGAGTCCAGTTACCAAAAATCAGCGCAGCCAGTGCTATGAAACCCCTGCCTGAAGTCATCACTTTCCCAAAGCTCGAGCCAAACCCGATAGAGAGATAGGCACCCCCCAAGCCAGCCAAGCACCCGCTAACAATCACTCCTATCATCCGCATAGTCTCCACATTGACGCCTGCCGCATCAAGTGTGCTTGGATCTTCTCCAGCGGCCCTCAGTCTCAAACCGAAAGATGTCTTGAAAAGTATAAACCAGCTTATGATGACTGCGAAGAACATCATGTATACAATCGGAGAAAGAGCACCGATTATGTTCCCCAGAAGGGGAATGTCCTGAACCCAAGGAATTCGAACTTTGGGAAGGGGTGTGACTGGGTCTGAAACCCCCTTCTGCTGCCAGATGACCTCCAGCATCAGCGTTGTAAATCCCGTGGCGAATAGAATCACACCAGTACCGCTGACTATGTGGTTTCCCTTCAGTTTGACGCATAGTACTGCGTGAGCAGCTGCTAGCGCCCCGCCAGAGAACACACCAACAATGAGACCAAGCCACGGATTTCCAGAGAAGTAGGTGGCTGCTGCTGCACTGAAGGCACCTATCAGCATCATCCCCTCCAAACCGATGTTCACAATTCCCGACCTCTCGCTGTACATTCCGCCAAGAGCGGTCAGCACTAGTGGTGTCGCCATTTGGAGTGTAGTTCTTAGTAAGAACCCCAGCATTGCAACAGAAATGGCATCTAACTGCATCACTGACTCTCACCTCCAGAGTGCACCTGGCCGCGTATTCTTACAAGAAGGCAAGAAAGCACGAGTGCAACTAGTCCCATAGTTATCGCGGTCAATGCAACACCACTGAGCGACCATCCGACAACAAGCAGGCCAAACCAGAGGACTCCAGCAACAGCAGTTGTAGCAACACGTCTACGGTCACGTTTGTAGTGGAACACGGAAGCGACAAGACTTGTGAAGCAGAGGACAAACCCGATGACTGCGAGGAAGAGAGATACTCTCAGTATAAGCACAGCAAGAAAGAAGCCCAGAATGCTGTGACCTAACGCCGTAACGTTCAGTATTGCATGGCTTGGCCGAGACTCACGCAACCATTCAGCATATTCAACTCCCTTGTTCGCAAGCCAGTCAATGAGTCTTGGCGCCGCAACGAATAGCACCACGAGACCTTGGATTACTTTCACAATCTCCACTGGAACATTCGCGTTTGTCTGCATATACCCACCTCCCGCCTTGAGAGCGCCCCAGAAGAGAGCTGCTCCAAAAACACCCCAAGCATTGTTTCTGCCAAAGACAGCCACAGTGATCCCATCGAACCCAATCCCAGCAGACCAGCCATCATAGAAGCGATTGTAGTAGCCCATGATTTCCTGTGCCCCTGCCAGTCCTGCCAGACCTCCACTGAGTGCAAGTGCCATTGCAGCGTTACGTTTTGAATTGATACCCGCAGTCTCAGCCGCATCCTGATTGTGTCCGACTGCTCTCATTTCATATCCCATAACAGTACGGTTGATGAAGACATCAACAAGAACGACGCAAGCCACCGCAATCAGAAAACCGAGATTGAGAAACGGGCTCCCGAACAACTTGGGAAGTCGTGCAGTGTCAAAGATGAATGGAGAAACACTTCTCCAATCACCAGGATTGTGCATGGGCCCCTGTGATACGAGCCACTGAGTCAAGTAGACTGCCGAGTAGCTTAACATCATGGTAGTTACAACTTCATGAGCACCTCGATAGGCCTTAAGCAGCCCCGGTAGGAGGCCATAGAGAAAACCTGCAAGAACTCCGATTGCGATGCAAGCTATCTGATGTACCACGATCGGCAGTGCAATCATATAGCCGACGGCTGTCGCTGCGATAGAACCTATGTACAACTGACCCTCAGCGCCGATATTGAAAAGACCACATCTAAAGGCGAGAGCTACTGCGAGACCTGTAAGACATAGTGGAGTTGCCGCCCATAAGACTTCATCTAGATTCAGTATTGCTCCCAGTCCCAGCGCTGCAAAGGCACTACCTGGGTCATATCCAGCTGCTGCAATGATCAAAGCAGCGATACCAAACGAGAGAAAGATGGCTACCACCGTGGTCACGAGTTCCTTCTTGAAGCTCTCACTTGAGAACTTAGCAATGATCTTATTCAGCACAGCGAAACCCGAGCTCTTGTCTGCCACCTGTTCTTCTTCCAGCATTCGTTCTTGCGTCATGGAACCACCTCTGCATGACCAGCCATCAGCAGGCCGATTTCTTCAGCGGTTGCCGTATCCGGATCCTTTTCTGCTACAATACGACCATTGAAGATCACTGCTATTCTGTCTGATAGACTTCTTATCTCATCCAGCTCAGCAGAAATCAATAGCACTCCCACTCCAGAGTCTCTAAGAGAAACAAGCATGTTGTGGATGTACTCAGTTGCCCCCACGTCAAGCCCCCTTGTGGGCTGAGCTGCTATGAGAATACGCGGCTGAGAGCTCAGCTCTCGGGCAACCACGAGTTTCTGCTGATTTCCGCCAGATAATGTGCTGGCAGGATCCGTAACATCACTAATCTTAATCGAATAGGTTTCGACCAGTGTGTTCGCGTTGCTGCGCATCCGATCCGAGCTAAGCAAGCCGGTAGAGGAAGCGATAGGTTCTCTGTAGTGGGGTCCCAGAGCGAGATTCTCTTCAACCGAGAATTGCTGTACGAGTCCTCGTTTCTGACGGTCCTCTGGAATATGTGCAATCCCTTCTTCACGAACCTTCCTTGGCCTACGCCCTGTAATGTCTTTGAACTGCCCAGATTCAGCATCTCTGACCAGTACCCGGCCCGATTCAGCCTCAGTGAGGCCAACCAGTGCTTCTACCAGCTCTGTCTGACCGTTCCCTTCGACTCCGGCAATGCCAAGAATCTCAGCTTGTTGAAGCTCAAGCGAGAGATTATCCACTGCTACAGCTCCGCGTATATCTTCGACGACCAGGCCTTCAACTCTGAGAATCACATCGCCTGGATGAGGTGGGCTCTTCTCTACTCGAAAGACAACTTCTCGTCCGACCATCATCTTTGCAAGCTGTGCAGGGGAGGTTTCATCTCGATCAACAGTCCCTACCAGTTCACCATCCCGTAGAACACTGATTCGGTCGCACAATGCCATTGGTTCTCTGAGCTTGTGTGTTATTAGAATGATAGTCTTCCCAGCATCTCTGAACTTCTGAAGTGTGACAAAGAGTTCGTCCACTTCTTGAGGAGTGAGCACTGATGTTGGCTCATCAAGAATGAGTATCTCTGCCTCTCTGTAGAGAGCTTTGATGATCTCGACGCGTTGCTGTAATCCTACAGAGATATCGCGCACTTTCGCCTTGGGGTCGATCACCAAGCCATTTTCCTCTGCTATTATCCTTATCCTCTCTTCGGCATTAGCGATACCCAAGGTGAAGAAACAGCTGACTCCATATTTGATGTTGCTTAGAACTCCAGAGAGCGATCGAGCAACTGCCATTACAACACCCGAGTGTTGCTGTTCAATAACGTACAGAGTTTGGATGATACGGGTCAAGATTATGTCACCCTTGAATGCAAGCAACACCAGTATCATCATTGATAAAGTCAGAATTGTGGCAACGAAGAGATCAGTGAACTGGAGGAACATCCATGTCATGAATAGCAGAATAATTGCCATCATCAGTCTGAGCATCAGATTGGGCTTCTGACTAGGAGTCTCATATCCCATCATCACATTCTCAGTCACAGTCAGAGGACGAATGAGCTTGTAGTGTTGATGAACCATTCCCACTCCTCGGCGAATAGCACCCTCCGGAGATTCCAGCTCTACTACCTCACCCTTAATCGAGATGCTCCCGTACCCCTCATCTCTCGCCAAGAATCCATAAAGTATATTCATCAGTGTGGTCTTACCGGCACCATTCTCACCCAAGAGACCGTGGACTTCACCTTGCCTGATTCTTAGTGTGATGTCCTTGTTCGCCTCAACCCCACCAGGAAAGGTCTTACTGATGTTCTCCATTTCAACAGCGTAGATGGCAGATGCCTCCTTTTGCACTTGGCATGATGCATCGCATCATGTTCGAATATCGCACCGCGGCGGTATTTAACAATAAGGTATCAAAGACAACCCTCGAAGTAGATTGGAAAAACAAATAGATGCAGAGGGGATAGACCCCTCTGATTGATTTTTATCCTATGTCCAGTAGACATCATCCGGCACTACATAAGTACCATTGATGATTCCAGTCTTTATCATCTCGACCGTGGCAATGACATCATCAGGCAACTCAAGAAGTGCCTCATTGATCTCATAGTCATGACCACCGTTCTCAAGGTCATAGAAGATTAGACCTCCATCCCATGAACCAAGAACTGCATCGTACATGATGTCATAGATGGCCATATCAACGCGCTTCAGACATGATGTCAAACAGACCGTTGGGGGTTCAGGATTATCGGGGTCTGCGGTTCCGAGATACATCTGAGGTGAGTCAACGCCAATCACCCAGACATCTTCGCCCTCCTTGGCTGCTTCGAAAGCACCAAGTCCAGAACGACCCGCAGCAGCAAATACAATGTCGGCACCACCGCTATACATACCCTCCGTGAGGCTCTTGCCCAAGGCAATGTCAGCCCAATCACCAACATATGACTCAACATGGTCAATGCCAGAATTGGTCAAGTTAGCGCCATACACATATCCTGCGGCAAATTTCCTGATGAGAGGAATATCCATTCCACCCAAGAATCCGATCTTGTTCGTTTCAGTCATCATTCCCGCAATTGCCCCTACAAGCGCAGCTCCTTCATTCTCAGTGAAGAGCACGGAGGCTACGTTTGGGTACTCTGCCGGATCGATGAACATGTCTATTATTGCAAACTGTTGGTCTGGGTAGTCCTCAGCCACGGCCATCACCGCATCAGCCTGATCAAAACCGATACTGACGATAAGGTCGAAAGGTTCAATGTATCCTGCATGTGATGCATATCGCCTCAGGAATGTTTCATACTGTGCGATATCATCGGGTTCGGAATACGTGAAGTTGATATTGTAGTCTTCTTTCGCGTTCAGCGCACCCTCGTAGCAGCCATCATTGAAGGACTTATCTCCAAGACCACCTGTCGCGAACACAATCGCAACATTGTATGGGTTGGGAACTGGTTGCAGCATGAAGTAGACACCTACACCAGCCACTCCAATGATTGCAATGATTGCTATCGCAATGACTTGGTTCTTACTCATATTTCTTCTCTCCTCCCGAATTCCCTCTTCGGAAACCCGGAGTTTCAAAGTCAAATCCTATTGACTAGACTACCTGACAACACCCCCCCTAAAAAAGGCTATCACCAGTTAGGTTCATCAACGAGTGGGTCGATTCCTGCTCTTTGATGCGCATGATTTCAATAAGGGATATTGAAGAACGACCGACCTTGACAGGGGCTGTACCGCATGACTTGGCTGAGTCCCTCGAACAGGGGGGAACCATTGCCAGTTCCGGTAGACCTTCTCGGTATTCAGAGTCTTGTTTCGAGGTCCTTTACAACCTTCTCATATACATCGTGTATGAACTTTCTGTCAAACTCGTACTCCTCATCAAGCATGCCATCCTGTTCCTCCTGTGTGAAATACTCCATGCTGGATTTGAAAAAGTCCCTATCCTCCTTGAGGATATGTTTGGGGTAGAACTCGACCAAATTCTCCATGAGCTCGATGATTTCATCTACTTCGTTTTTCTCACCTTGAGCGTATCGCATTCTAGCGTTAACCAGCTTCCCGGTGGTTTCTCTCGCCCACTCATGCTCTTCGATGAGCTCATTCATGATACGTTCGTCCTCGGGGTCAAGGGTCTTCTCCTGTAGATCTCTGAACAGGATGTCCTCCTCCTTTCCGTGATGACATGCATCTGCGTAGGTACGAATAAAGTCAACTGCAGTGGCGATGAAGTGGACATCTGCTTGACCAGTATTACCGATGCGTTCAATTTGCGACTGCATAAGAACAATCATCCGTTCAATCAGTCTGTGCTCAATCATTAAAGGTCCAATTGGCATGACCATGTTTGTCCTCTCGTATTCACGATAGTGAATGCTCTTAATCAAGCAAGTAGTTTTCATAAGGGAAGCGGCTAACTACATGGTAACTATCCAACAATCAAAAGCAGAAAGAGGGATAGCATGCCAGCGTATCATAAGCGAGTCACACTGACGTACATCCACACAATCCGGTGCTAGTCTTCCCATGCAAGATCTTCGACTGTGTCTCTTCGACTTCTTGAATAGAGATATCCAAGTCCACCGTAGAGCAGCATTGTGGCGAAGAGAACGGCCAAGTTCTGATAACCCGTGAATGGTTCACCGAAGAACCAGAACCAGACGAACAGTGTAGCCAGCCAAACGAGAAGTAGGCCAATCGGGACATATGGGCTCACTATGTCGCCTGAGGTTTCTATGGATGGTCTGAAGATGCCTGTTTCCACTATGAGCACAATCAGCAACGATAGTACTCCGACGGCAAAATTCTGTTCCCATACGTATCCCCTGGCTTTGACCCATAGCCAGTAGATGCTGAGGATGATCCATATGAAGAAGACAATACTACCGGCTGCATTACGATTCTTCATCCCACTCATGATTGGAGCAACCGAGATCCACGAACTGCTGTTCACGAGAATGAGCAGCAGTGTTGAGCCAAGGAATACAGCAAGGTTCTGGTATAGAGTGAAACTCTCCATCCAGAATGGAAGCCACAGGATGATGAAGGCCAACCAGATTACTCCGCTCATGATTGAAACATTGGGTCGCCATCCCGCACCACTTGGTGTCCATACCGCACCGACAATGCCGCCGACCAGTAAGAACGACGATAGCGCAATAGCGATGTTCTCGAATACCCCGAATCCGCCCGCAAAGAAGAACAACCACAATATCACGAAAATTGCCCAGATGAGGAAACTCGCGAATGTAGCATTGTTCTTCCTGTTTCTAGCAGAATGACCTTCTTGTCGCCTCTTCCGACTCTGTCTTACAAACTCATCTGCCGCTTCAGGAAACTCAGGCTCCTGATCGGCAGGGTCCTTCTTAGGTGTCATTTCTGAACTATCCTCTGACAACTTATCCAGCTCCTCTTTCTCGTTATTGTTCTGATCCTGCATGCAAATAAACTGGACGCATTTTACTAGAGAATCTATGATGCTTCGGCATTACATCGGGATTAGCATTATATATGCCACTATTCACATCTCATATATCATATTAACTACATCCTCAGAGGGAGTGTGCGATGGAAGCCAAAACGATACAGAACAAGGCCTTGCTAAAAATACGATACGCGGCTCTGGGAAAGGCATTTGAGGACATCCGCAAGCAACGAACTGATTTGCTGTCCGAGCTAAAAAACGGAGTGCTGGATGTTGCTGACTACCGAAAAAAAATCCAGAAACTCGTGAACCGAGGAAACGAGATACGGAACAATATCGAACAGATTGAAACACAGTTCGAAGATTCTTAACCAATCGCATTTCTAGTCATGGAATCTTGGCGATATCGAGGAATACCACTAAGAAAGAGGACAGCACAAATCATCATCTAGAAATGATCTATCTCAATCATGTATTTACCATCTGATACCTTCACATTATTACTCTGAATCTTACATTGGAAAGATTTGAAACCTTATTTGAGGATTTCAATGTGTAAAACCTCCAGCCTGCATCTCCTCTATTTCAAATTGCGTTTACAGACTTCGTGCCAAAGGAGAATGTGAAGCATTGATATTGTTGGTGCACACTGGGATAATCGACCTATGATGTCACATACATCAGTGAAGATCTACTGGGCCAATGCACTATTTTCAGAGGCAGACAGGGAGTTTAATGCAAAATGTGCTCAGGCTCTTAGGGAGAGGGGCTATGATGTCTTTCTCCCCCAAGAAACCCCAATGACGTTTGCATCAGCACCTACCAACGAGGAGATATTCCGCGTAGACACAGAGGCTATACGCAAGTCTGACATCGTCGTAGCGTGCATCGATCAATTTCCAATCGACGCAGGTGTTGCATGTGAGATCGGTGTAGCTTGGGCATCAGGCATACCCGTCGTCGGCTTGTATACAGACATCCGGGCAGATCGAAAGGGTCTAGGGCGGATGTACAAGAATCAGTATGTTATGGGAGCAATCGAATCCTCTCGCGGGATTGTAAGGAGCCTTGAACAGATGATGGAAGTGCTCAAGAGCTTCGAGAAATGATCCTATATTCTATGGATCGCCTCGCCGGGGGCACAAAGGGGCTGAATTCGAGAAATGGAGGGATTACTCGGACAGTCTGAGTTTGAAGACTTCTTCAACCTTATTGAGTTTGGGCTGAATCACAAACCGGCAGTACTGTTGATTTGGGTTCCTCTTGTAGAAGTCTTGATGATAGTCCTCAGCCTCGTAGAACTCATCTAAAGGCTCAATCTCAGTGACAATCGCCCGACCAAACTTGTCACTCTTCTCCAACTGCGCTATCATGCTCTCGGCAATCTTCCTTTGCTCTTCGTCATGATAGAGAATTATGCTTCTGTACTGAGTGCCTACGTCATTTCCCTGGCGATTGGGGGTTGTAGGATCGTGGGTTTCGAAGAAAATCTCGAGTAAGTCCTCGTAGTTTATGACATCAGGATCATACTCAATTTGAGTGACCTCCGCATGGCCGGTTGAACCACTGCAGACCTCTTGGTAGCTTGGATTCTTGGTGTGGCCACCAGCGTAACCTGAAGTCACTGATTTCACACCTTTCAGTCTCTCAAAGACCGCCTCTGTACACCAGAAACAGCCACCACCAAATGTTGCTTTTCGCATGAGATATTATCCTCCCCTAGTCTAATGAATGACCTGATAGCGGAATTCAGTGAAGAATCATTGACTGCCTGAACGGACTACACCTTTCTCGCAATATACTCTATGGTAGCCATTTTGTAGCCCACTGCCCTTCGGTCCGATACTACAATCTCCTTAACGAGCATATCCATATCTTCGAAGTACGAGTCTGGCTCAGAAGTCTCGAAGTAGCTGTGTATCGTTGGTTCACCGTGTTCCGTTGACCGCCACTCACCTGAGCCGACGGCTTCACCTTCTCCGAATCCTTGGTCGTCAACTGAAAGGAAGTTCACGTAGAGTAGACCTTCAGGACTCAGTACACGTTTCATCTCGTTCATAGCCTTTACAGTATCAGACTTTTTCAGGTGAAAGATGGAGTTCTGTGAATACACATAGCCAAAGGACTTGTCTGCAAAGGGCAATTGCCGCATGTCTCCCTGCTTGATGTTCAAGTCGATTCCGTTCTTCCTGCAGAACTCTTCGGTCTCTGAGATGCTCTCGCGGGAGATCTCAACACCAAAGGTCTCGAACCCATAGAAATGGAAGATTGAGAGTGGCGGGCGGGGACCACCTGCACCACAATCGAGAACACTCATCTCAACATCATGCCCTTTATTGAGATGCCGGATGTAGTAGAGAAACTTGTACGCGTTTGCAGAGAACACTTCATGTCCGTACATACGACTTGTCTGGTTTCTTGAGTCTACTAAGGATTTCGAAACGCGGTGACCTCCCACACCATCCAAGACCACATGTATTGAGTGTATCAAAGTCGAATCCAAGGAACCTGCTCATTCTATCTCAATATCAAGCTAGGAAAAAAATAAAAAAAAGGGAAAGGCGGCGACGTACTTAGTAGGCTGTCGCCGGCTGGACTGGTTCTTCTTCTTCTTCTTCGTTCTTTTCCACTATTCTTCCCATGCCATACACATAGAGGATGATTAGCAGAATCGCAATCAGATTAGAATTGCCGAGTACCGACATGTTCGAGAAGAATGCAATCGAAGTTGGGAAGCTAGCTGCGCCCCAGGCATTCGTTCCAAGGTAGAAAGTCACATTGAATGTGATTCCCAATAGGAACACTAGGACCATCAGCATGTAGAAGACCTTGCTCAGTTTCCCGAAGACATCTCCTATGGCACCTGCAGTATACATCTTGAGCAGATCAAGGAGTCCGTACATGAAGAGCACGACACCAAAGACCACTGCAATACCGCCTCCAATGAAGATGAAGTGAGGCATGTAGTGGTTGATGCTCGTGTTTCCCACGAAATCATCGAGAACCCAATTGGCATGGAAGCCTGCCCCTAGTATGAGAAAGAGGCCAATCAGGATGTGGATGATATTCTTCAGCATCTCCCAATTGTCTGACATATATTTCTTCAAAATTGGTGTCAAGAAGAAGAACAAGCCAACAAGAAGGATCATGAGAGCTGCAAGTGTTTCGGCGGCCACGAGGACCATCCATATTACCGCGTTTATCAAGATGCCTAGTCCGAGACAGTACCAGGACATTTCCTTTTCATCAATGGCATAGAACAACGGAAACAGCAGACCCAGAACAAGTGAGAAGTAGTAGACCCACTCCCACATGCCAAGAGTCAATGCTGACATTGCTGTCCAAGGCATGTAAACCAAGTAGAACAGTGCCAAAGCTATTGACGACAGATACAGGACTAGCGTCTTGAAATCCATATCTCCATTCATTTTTCCAACACCTCTTCGGCCACGCGACCGAACGAGTCGCTAATACGATTGCTCTTCACAGTTATCTCGTTTTCGGTTCTGTCTTAGTTGCGTTCGGCATTTGACGAATGTATGAGGTTGTACATTCGTTATCTCAGACCATGACAACAGTCGTTCGAAAGAACAGATTCGCGTCTTGTCTAAGAAAAGCTCCAGATGCAAACCTCTTTGCAAGCACGATGCCAACACCCAAGAGCGTATTAGTCGACAGATATCCCATCCGAAATACCATGACACTGCCCTCAGAAGCTCTGTTCATCGGGGTATCGGCTGGGCTTTTGGAAGCCGTACTCTATGCAGCCTCCGTCACAGTCTACAAATCGCAGGCTGAAAAGATTCGACCTATTGCAGTGAGTGGGATAAAGATCTGGATTACTCTGGGACTCATGACAACACTGGTGCTCATCTTCTATGGAGCATTCCCGTTCTCAATTCCCACCGACACTGTCTTCATCCTCGCTCTTACGATTGTTGGTCCAGTTGTTGCAGACACTCTCTATATCCAAGCACAAGACCGAATCGGTGTTGCATTTGCCTTTCCCATTGCGTACTCGTATCCAATCATGACCTATCTTCTCAGCGTCGCCTTTCTCGGAGACGCGTTATTGGTGGCTAAGCTTGGTGGCGTCGTGCTGGCAGTAGCTGGAATCGGGATCATCTCGTACGAACGAAACAAGGAGTCTGTCAAAGAGTTCCGCCTACAAGCTGATAGGGTGATCGGCATCGTTCTAGCATTGCTAGCTCTCTTAGGATATGCAGTTGGTGTCACCCTGCTTCAGGTGGGAGTTGAGGGAGTGGAACCATTGCCAGCCAACTTCATCCGTTCCGTGTTCGGGTCTCTTGCATTTCTGCCGATTTACGCAGGGGCAAGAGTGAAAGGCATGGCCAAGCCCGGCCGGCGTGCTGCTGGCATTGTCGCTGTTGCAGCACTATTCGGCTTTGGCTTTGGGTCACTTCTATATACAACTGCAACAAAGTATGTAGGCGCGACAATAACCTCACTGCTAGATTCGATGGCTCCAATCTTCGGGGTTGCCTTTGCAGTCCCGTTCCTTGGTGAAAGGGTAACCCCGCGGGTGATTCTAGGCACCATCATGAGCGTTATAGGTGTAGCAGTGGTCATCCTTGGCTTCTGACCTATAAATCAAGAGGAGCACTGATGCCAGGCCAGCACTCGCCTGTCCTTATGTCTACTACACCTGAATGTAGAGTGTCGGGCTGGAACTACTTCACCGATCTTGCAAATGCACGACCGAACTCGTAGGCATCTGTGAGCTCTTCAGGAGTCGGAACCCACTTCACTGTGAAGGGCTCCATTATAATGTCCATTTTCCCGTGTTCCATCGATTCCTGAATTTTCTTCACTGCTCCGCCGCCCCACCCGTAAGAACCGAATGCTGCAGCTTTCTTGCCCTTTGGTTTGAGGACCTCGAAGTCTGACAGAACCGGTGCGACAGTCGGCAATATGTCATTATGAAGTGTAGAACTCCCAACAAGTATCCCCCTGGCTTCGAGTAACTCGGCCATGATGTCGCTTCTATCGTTGTGCGGTATCAACCTCATCAAAGGTGTGAGTCCTTCACTGTCGATTCCTTCAGCAATTGCTCGGGCCAGTTTCGTTGTGCTCGCCCACATCGTGTCCCAAGCGATTATGACTTTCTCCGAGGTTCTCTCCCCTTTGGCCCAGGCAAGATACCTTGTCACAATCTCTAGGGGGTTTTCCCTCCAAATCAGACCGTGAGATGGGGCAATGATCTTTATGGGGAGCCCGAGCTCCAAGACTTCCTCAATCTTCCGCTGTACCATGGAACTAAGAGGCCAGAGAATATTTGCGTAATATTTCTCCGCTTCTTTCCAGAGGATGTGTTGGTCCACCTGGTCAGCAAAGCGCTTCTCCGTGGCGTAGTGCTGTCCGAACGCATCATTGGGCATGAGCAACTCCTCCTCCACGTAATAGGTAAACATGGATTCGGGCCAGTGCAACATGGGCGCCTCATAAAACCTGAGGGTCTTTCCGCCTAGGTCGATCTCATCACCAGTCCTTACTGTCTCGATATCCCACCCGTCAGCGTAGTGCTTCTTCAGTTCGTCCACCGCTCTTGGTGTACATACGAGCTTGGCATTCTTCATAGCCCTCAGAACATCCGGCACAGCTCCCGAATGGTCCATCTCGGTGTGGTTTGATATCATATAGTCAATCTTCTCTGGTTCAACAATCTCAGATATCCTAGAGAACATCTCTTCTGAGAACGAACCAAGCACTGCGTCTACAAGAGCTATCTTCTCACCAACTACCAAGTAGGCATTATACGTTGTGCCATGATGTGTGGTGTAGCTGTACCCGTGAAAATGGCGAACGTCATAGTCGATTGCTCCAACCCAGTATACGTCTTTCACGACTTCAATCGGTTTCATAGTAGGTAATTCTCCGCGTATTCACAATTGTTTAGTGGTTAATAAGTTGTGGAGTTTCTAAATGGTAAGTGTATATGCAGCAGCGTCCTTCTAGAGTGGAAAACGTGAAAAGCAAGAAACCCGCTAATCATGAGAGACACGTATGACTGATGACTCCGAAAAACCTGCTGTCACAATGGTCTGTGAGAAGAGCTTTAGAGTAACACCACTAAAACGCAGGAACCTCGACCTCAGCGCTTTAGCTAGTAGGCTAGCCAACATCTACAATATCACAGACAGAAAATCCTCTATCATGGTGAAACTCGATGAGGAGGTTACTGTGACCCTGATGTCAACAGGAAGTGCACTTGTGCAAGGCGCAAAGGATGAAGAGGAAGCGCTTTTCGTCTACAAACAGTTTCTAACACAAGCGAGTAACTCTGACGACACGGACGAGTGGACGTAGAGATACCCCTCTGCTACGAAAATGATCTGCAGAACACCACGGTTATACTAGTGGTCAGTCTGCAGAGGATGGGCCATCCTGTATTGAAACCGCTCCAGCCTTGAGCTGTGGTCAGATTCAAACCCCTCAAGAGTCCTCTCTTAAGAGATTTTACTCCCTATCCGCATTGGCTCCATTCATCACCAGAAAGGATAATACAATTGGGTACATTCACTAATCTGTCAACTCCGCTGTTAACACTGCATCGACAAGGACGTACCTCCAAATGCAGAATTTCACCTTGGTCCCACCTGAGCTTGTTCTATACTTTGAAGTTCTGATTGCCTTTCTTGTGCTAGTTTCTTACGGTCTATACAGATTTTCGCGGGGAGTTCGATACCGGCTTTGGGCTTTGGGATTCACAACATACTCTTTTGCAGCTATAACGACCATTGTCATAGAGGGACATGGCTTGCTGATGATGGATGTCATATCAACTTCAGGGATGCTCTTGGGGTCTCTGTTCCTACTCGATGGAACAATGAACAAGCGAAGGGTCGGAAAGGAACTAGCGATGTATGTCATAGCACCAGCAATCGGCTTCGCTATTGTCCCAATTGGGCTCTGGATTGGAACCTCTTACGGTGTTGTCTTCTCGATTGTTGGAATCTTCACCACATTTTCTTGTTGGTCCACCGCTGCGCACCTCAAGAATGATGTGAACAACCCAGGTACGGGCTTCTGGATCGCGTATTCAGGGCTCTTACTCTGGGGAGTCTCAACACTACTCTTTCTACCTCTTGAGGTGTTCCGTCTAGTCGAGATTCAAGTAATGCTCACTGCGACGGGAGTCATTCTCACCGGAGCTGGGTTTCTCATGCACTTCATTCGAGAAACAAATGAGAAACTCGAAGCGCAGTATAAAATAAACCGGCTCGTAGGAAGCATATTTCGGCACGATATTCGTAATTACGTGGGAACAGCCCGAGAGTCCATAGAACAGAGTATCGCTTCGGAAGAAGAACGTGAAACGTGGTTGCAGCTGTCCTTAGAGATCATCAACAGCATGTATGAATTCGTACAGGACATGCGGGACCTTACTGCGAAAATGAGTCGATTTGAAATCGAGGCAGCACCAGTCAATCTCAAAAACGTGCTGGATGATGTATCGACAAGAGTAAGAAGGGAGTACGGACTGGAATCCGGAACAATCTCAATGGAGCTTGAGGAAGATGTCATGGTTCTGTCATGTCCCATTGTGAAAGATCTCTTCTGGAACATCTTCGACAACGCGTTTAAACACGGAGCTTCCCGGCTTCACCTTATTGCCTCAAGCAGGGGCCAAGAATTGGTTGTCAATATCGTCGATGACGCAGGAGGATTGCCTGAAGACGTTCAGCAGTTTCTGAACAACCCCGATGCGCTCTCAGATTCTTCAGCACCGGGTGTTGGAGTTGGGATAATAATCATCAAGGGATTGTCTTTGCTCTGCGACGTCTCGATGAAAGTCAGAAAACACGTGAATGAGCAAGGCCAACGGGGAACTCTCTTTGAGCTTGGGTTCAAGTTGGCCGAATCATAGATTCTGTACTATGCCGAGCAGCGTGCCAAGAAAGGCCGCATGATGTTCTACCTTAACAGACCCGGCGTTTGAAAATCCCTCATGAGATTGTGGTTGGCAATCAGGTCTATGCTATCCGTTGATGGTGGCCTTGTCCTCCTTTTAGGCTCTGAACAGTAACAGAAACGCCTTATTGCCTATTTACGAGAAGTACAGACACATTCCGATAGTTGTGGTTCGTCACGGCATGGCCCTTCTTTCGTGAAGTTCTTGCCCACACGCATGGCGATAGCAGACTTGGGCCGCTTCACTGCAGAGCTGAATCTACTGCATTACGGGAGCTCAACACCCCTATCTGCAGTATATATAATACTGTGTGATGAGAATAGAGAATTCGCATTCTTCCTTGGTGTTGTAGATGAATGGACAGGGCATAGTGAGCAATACTCCCCGCTCAGTATTCATCTTTTAATTATGCCCTTCTTCTGGAGTACCACCATCAAAATAACTACTGCCACTCCACCAATTGCAATTACTATGACAGTCATCATAGGGTCATCACCATCAGCTGGTGGGGTGGGTGTAGCTGTCGTTGAGGTATCAGTCGTCGTGACAGTGGTTGTAGTTGTCGTAGTAGTTGTTGACTGCTCAGTAATCTGAATCTCTACACTATCATAAGACTGATGTTCGGCTCTATCAGTCACCGTGATCCCAATAGTGTAGTATCCAACATCCAAGAAGGGAATATCGTATGTGATTACACCATTCTCAATGAGTCCATTCTCATATGATATGCCACCGATTGTGATATTGTAGTAAAAGGGTGTCAAATCGTCGACTGTCCAAGTCAGAGAATAAGACTCACCTAGCTCTAATACTATGTCTTCTGGACTGCTGAGAATTGGATGTGTCGTATCGAAGTATACGGTGATAGTTTCAACAACCATATTGCCAATCTCATCAACTGCAACAATTGTGACATTGTGACTTCTATCTTCAACGTAGGGTAGCGAATAACCGACATGGCATATATGGTAGGAACTGGTTCTATTCACTACAACAGCTCCATCTATGTATATTGCAATCCATCCAATCATTGATAATTCATCGGTCGCAGTACTGGAGATATCGATTGATGATGATGATGACGTTTGCATATCCTCATTATCTGTTGATAGTATTGGTGCGGTTGTATCCAAGGTGATACCAATTGATAAGAACCAAACTCTAGTGCCATCAGTTGAAGATACGGATAAATTGTACCAACCGTCAGAGAACGAAGACGCAATTGAGTACTCAATCACACCAGTGGTTCCAGTTTCAACTGGTGTTAGATTAAGGAGCATACTGGTTTCAATACTTGGGGTGCCAGTAAAGTAGAGTCCGGTGATGACAGCAATATTCACAACAATTGGAGTCTTGTGGCTTATTGTATCATCATCACTTATACCTTCAAAGGTTATGATTACCTCGTAGCTCCAAGGATCAGAAATCAATGGGTGGTAGTCAGTGAGCCCGGCTATGACTTCGAATGGGGTATCCCCGATGCCATCGAAATCAGCATCTGTACCATCATAGTTATACCAATAGTTCCCGTACACAGAACCATTGAGATTATAGCCAGTTTCCCAGAAAGTATAGTGTGTCCAGAATGCGTTTTCTACAAATGTGATATTACTACCTGAATCTCTGTCAATGACAATAGTCTTACTATCTGAGAAACTGTTGCCTTTAATCAGAATATCCTCACAATAGTGTAAGTAGAGCGATGTATTGATTGTTGAATTGACTACTGTACAATTATTGGAGAAGAAAGCACTGAAATCATCTCCTCTAACAACCGAATCATCAATGATGACAAAACTGGAGTATGCTAATGTCAAGTGGTAAGTTTCGATATTACTGTAGGTGTACGAGTCAATGTCATAGAAGTAGTAGATTGGTAATCCATTGTAGAGATTTGATGTATCAATATCCAGATCTGCAGTATCGTAGGAAAAGATAGCATAATCAATGCCCGTATCTGTGTTTGTAATGGTACAATCTCGCAGAGTCACATCCTTTGAATAGTAGATATAGATTCCTGTCTCACAGAGATTGATTGTGAGGTTAGAGAGGGTTGCATTTACAGCCTGAGAAAGAAAGATTCCTCTTTCTGCATTTGAAACAGTCACATGGTCTGCAGTAACATTGGTTGTACCCTGTAGTAAGATTCCATATCTACAACCATCAATAGTTTCATTGTATATCCAACCTACACCAACATCGGTCGTAAGTGAGATAGCTTCATTTGTCAAATCACTATACACATTCCCAGACAGAGATATATTAACTGGTCCATCACCACAAAAGACACCATTGTTGAAATGCGAAATCGTGTTATTTGCCACTATCAGTTCATGTGTTTCACTAGTATGAATTGCATCAGTACCATATTCAAAAGAGTTGCCAACAACATACATCTGTACTGCACGAGTCATAACTCCATATTCGCAGCCATAGAAGTAGTTGGAAGTAATGTTCACATAACTTGACATAGAGGCAGTATGATAATATTGCACACCGTATGTAAAATTACTGATTTCACAGGCATCCATGACTCCATTCGTGACATAAGTGATGTAAAGGAAATCACTTCCATTGAATCCAATACAATCGGAGATTGAGAATGACTCGACAGGATATTCCATTTTAATAGCCACACCACCATGCGGATTGAATGTGCAATTTCGAATCAATAACTCATCTAATCTCGCAACTTGCACACCAGTTCCTATTGATATCATGGTTGTATCTTGAATGACTAGTTGAGAATTGTCATCGAAAGCAATACCCGTATAGATTCCGCGTGTTGCATCTTCCATATGACAATTTGTTACATTTAGAGTTCCATAGAGATGTGAATAAATGTATATTGAGGTGTCTGCTTGTTTGAATGTACAACCAATCACAGTGATGTTCCCACATGAAGAAAGGTAGAGGCCGGTGTTAGTTACATCCTCAATGTTTACGTTCGAAAGTGTTAGATCATAATTTCCTTCGAGGTAGAAACCATATTGAGAATCAGTGATATTGATGTTGCTCACCATAAGCCCATATGAGTTCTCTATGTAGATTCCTGTATGCTCGATGTCTGCGATATTGATATCAGCAATGTATAATCCCCAAAGGTTCGTGCCCTTTACCTCGATACCTTTGTAGCAAGTCTGAATTGTTAAACTCTCAAGTACTGTTGAATTTGTGTCCGTTCTGATATAGTAGAGACCTTCTAGAACGACATCACGCATATGAATTGACGCAAAACCGTCAGCAACAACCAAAAAGCGATTCGTATTGTTGGTGGCTCTTATGGCACCACCAAGATACCTCAAAACTCCGCCATTATGAATCAAGAAACCATATTCAGAATCGAAAGAGCAGTTAAACCACAATTGAGCATCATAGAGATAGAGTGTTGCCCCGTCAAAGATCTCGATGTTTCCTGTTATTGTATAGTTGGTTGCCAGACAATAGGTGTCCATTGTTACACTCCATTGAGAAACAGATGGCCATGAGCCCCAAACCATTATTGGATAAATGTCTGTACCTCCACTTAAGACGTGAATGGAATTGCCAATCAAGTCACCATCAGGATCCGAACCAGTATAATCCAGATAGAAATTACCATGAGTTCCATTGTAGAGAGTAGTACCCGTTCCACTATCATCAATGGGTGTATCACAGTCGCCAAAGAAATTCAGATAGACAAGTGCATTTGTAGTTGACACTAGTCCAATACCAGTGGTTATGTTAGCGAATTTATTGTACATAATGGTAGGAGTATTTGCATTCGAAACGAAGAGCCCATAATCGTTGCATCCTGTGAAGTCGCTGTATTTAACATAAGCGTCATCCGTACCATCTATTTGAACACCAACATCACAATCATCGAATTGAGCATTCAAAATGTCAACAGACGCTGATGAGTCTATATAAATGCCATAATTGCAGTTAATGACAAATGTATTGTTTACGACGACCAAGTCGGATGACTCCACATAGACACCATAAGAGCAGTTAATGACAAATGTATTGTTTACGACGACCAAGTCGGATGACTCTACATAGAGACCATAAGAGCAGTTGATTGCGGTTAAACCTGATAACATGACATTTGGTGCACTGGATAGTATCATTCCTTCATAATATGCATTAGACACAGTGATGCTCTCGATTGATACAGTTGTAGTATTGACTCTGAAACCATTGTTTCCGGCTCCATAACCACAACGGTCAACAGTTGCATCATTCACGACAAGGTAGCTACTTGGGCGGAAGATGAATCCGTAGGTGCCAATTGTCTGGTCTGCTGTGATAACAGTTCCACCTCTCAGTGTGAGAGAACCACCACTATCAACTTCAATATGCTGTACATAGGAACCATCACTTTCAAACACGAGTGTTGTTCCAATGAAAGTAATGTTACCAATAGTACTAATGTACATCCCATCTTGACAGAAAATTGTGGTGTTTAGAACATAGAGTCTCTCATGTATCATGAACGTTACAGGAATTGTATTCGGATAGCCCAAGTAAGCCATATTGCTCATTAGTATTGGATGATTGTCATAGTATACTCCGCCACCGGATTCCACATCGAATGGGATATCGCCTATCCAAGGATTGCCACCGGTATCATAACTTGTGCAATAGTCATTTCCTTCAGGCCCTGATGGACCCCAGAAATTGCCATGCGTTCCATTATCGAAGTAGAGAGTTGTCGGGGAACTCCAACTCTCAGCAATATTCTGTTGTCCATTCTCGTAAAGAACGTTTAACCAGAATCTACTTAGTTGAAGCCCCTCGACATAGATGCCTGCAGCATCATTGAATGCCATTGTATTGTTGAAGAACTCAGAATTATCGGCTTCATAAAGTGAGAGCCCATGACGTGCACAGTGTGTGAGTAGATTGTGCATTACAACTGCATATTCACAACCATATTTCAATGATAGTCCATCTTGGCCTGTAAATGAAACATTATTTGAGAGTACCCAAGAATTATTGCTGGACCAAAGCTGTATTCCATCACCAGCAATATCAAAGATTGTATTACCTTCTACAATACCATCTGGATTCGAACCCATTCTGATGCCTTCACTTGAGCAATTGTAGATCGTGTTATGTGAAAGGACACTTGCTGAAGAATACGCAAGATAAACACCCGAGGAACAGTTGTAGAGAGTGTTGTGGGTTATCGTCGCATTCTCACCTCTAACGACTATTCCATACCCTCCATTACCGTCAACAGTATTGTATGAAAAGGTCACATTGTGACTAAGAGCCCAATCCAGTCCTATCCGGAGACCGCCATAATAGAAATCGTTGTATGTGAAATTCATGAAATCTGTAGAATGGGCTTGCAAGCTGGCATGATAGAAGTCATTTTCAAGGAATGTAATATGAGGTGAATAAGAGGCACTGATGGTCTTACCCGCACAGATAATCTCATTTGAATATACTAGGACATCTGAGCTCTCGCGGAACTCAAGGGGTGTAGCCTGAGTTGATGATGTAAAATCAAGATGACAGTCTTGTAATTCAATACCAATAGATCTAAGAATGTACAATCTTTCACTTACTGAACAATCGGACACTGTGATATCGGATGAACGGTAGAGCTGGAAGGTAGAGAGATTACATCTTGAAACAAAACCAGAAGTTGCATTGTGAACATAGAGCATTCCGGCAACCTCTGTTGCATCCATCATGACTTCATAACCATTCAAATAGAGGTGGAGTGATCCATCAAAGGTACAATTGTATAATGCAGGGCTGTGATAGGAATACATAGCCACGTCATCAGCAAATGATGCATTAATGTATCCAACAAGAGCACCCTTTTCATTGTTAATATTTAATTGACCTGCATGAGCTACAGAGGTATTCAATAGAATAAGACTGCCAGCTGGAGATACGACATCTATGTCCCCGTCCACAGTAATCTCATTCCACTGGAATACTGTAGGAGTATCAATGTACCAGTCTCCGGAACCAGGAGGGAGGGCTCCAACCTTGAAGGTTGGGCTATGATCTGTTATGTTTTGAGAATAGACAAAGGGAGTATCACCAGCATCAGCAATCCAATCGTGGTCAGAGTCTATACCCGTGAAATGACCGAACCAAAGGTTTCCTACTGATGATTTATTCCAATTGATATCAGTCACCATATTACTCTGAGCAGCTTCATCATTCATGATGAATGCGTTCTCATAGATTGTAGCATTTGCAGCATCGTTGATTTTCAATCCGTATCCATTTGAGACCAATAGATTCCCAGTAATAGTAGCATTGTCAGAGGTGTGACCAGATCCCCCCCAGATATAGACCCCAGATCCCAGTAGAATTCCAGCAGTGCAATCAACAATGGTATTCTCGGATATTGTAGTATTAGAGGCTCTATGATCCCAGATTCCACCACCTGCGCAGTTCTCAATGGAATTCCTTTGGATAGTATTTCGGAAAGAAGAGTCAAAAAGATAGATAGCTGTACTTGGTAGTGGATCTCCAACCATCCCTTTCCTACTCGCATACATATTTGAAAAAGTGTTACCTTCGATTATCGTATCAGCACCTTTACTAAAAATCCCAAAGCCGCGAATGTTAGTGAATGTGTTATTAGAAATTGTTACGTTCGGAGGACCTGTAAAAATGCAAGTCACGCCGTCATGACCTGATATTCCTAGGTTCTCGAAGGTGTTGCCAGAGATGGTTGAATGGATTGGACCAAGAGTTTCATGTAGATGGAGAGTTATGATATTTCTATCCTCGGAAGACAAAATAGATTCATTCACTATTGAATAATCATGGAATCTATTTCCGACAATAGTAGCATTCTGAGCATACCTGAGATATATCGTTCTAAGCGAGTCATGGTCAGGATTACAGAAGTCGTTGTTTGTGATATTGATCTGATTAGCATGTTGACCATGGATTATTCCATAATGATAATTGCCCCAGTCGTAGAATGTATTGTTGTAAATCAGAATATAATTAGGACCATTCTCAGTCGTAAGCAAGTAAATAGTATAACAGCGCGTTATAGTTGAGTCTGAGATATTACCATTAGCTCCACTCTTGTACTCGATCGAATACATATTCGTAGTATTAGAGTATGTATTTAGACTGCTTCCTTGTTCAATAATGAGTGTTCCACCATCTTCAACTTCTATACTGCAGGATGAATAATTGTCTTGATTGAGATTTAGAGTAACATTTCTGAGTGTAAGCGTAGCACTAGACTGAATTGATATACCTCGTTCGAGGTCCATTGTATCATCAGCCCAAAGTGTATCCTCAGTGATATTTACATCACCAGATGAAGCACTCTCGGTGAATCGAGTTGGTTCAATCGCTATTTCAGAGCTGACATCATTATGATCATTCACAGTGACTCCCGAATTCATAAAGAGTAAAAACAGAAATCCAAGAATCGCTACTAATCTAATAGAAGGCATGCTATCTGATGTAATTGGCGGCACATCCATAATGAATGCGAGCTTGAGCTATTATAAGCTTTGGTGTATTCATTGGCTCTGTTGCAAAACTCATGGGTTGCAAACAGCTGCGAAGAAACTTTGACATTGTTGGACAGAATTTGATAGGAATTCATTAGGTCTGAGCAGATATTAGAGACTGGTTGAAAGACACAAGATCACTGACCATGACAGAGCCAGTTCCAGTACCGTTTCTGGACGGACAATGCTTTGGTGTCCAGCACTGTCCACCTAAAAATGAACAGTGACCCAGTCCTATAAGCCCCACACATGAAATTGAGGCTCAGGTCTTACTTATGGAAACTCCCATGACACAATCAGGAGTATTCGATTCCTGAACCCATTCCTTCGCGTTGAGTAGTGGACTAGAGGAGTTGGCAGGGAGGCTTGCGGCTCTGCCAGCCCCCTTCTCATGCGCAGAATGGATTGGACTATTCATCCATGTTTTCCTTCAGCATCTCGATGAACTCAGCGGCCTGATCCATGCCCTTCTGCCAGAACTTGGTGCTTCCGATGTCGAAGCCAAGCTCTGCCGCCAGCTCCGTGGGCGGCTTGCTCGATCCAGATGCTAGAAGGTTCTTGAGTTTTGGAACAA
>CAYYQL010000007.1:0-110439 GCA_964473825.1 uncultured archaeon | reverse complement strand
CACTTCCAGATGTGATAACTCTGGACGACATTAGATGCGATCTTCATGTGCATAGTGACTGGAGTGAGGGCGAACACTCTATCCGAGAAATGGCTGAGGCTGCCAGATCCCAAGGACACGAATACATGGCTCTAACAGATCACTCACAAGCGCTGCCAATCGCGCAGGGGTTAGACGAGGTGGAGTTTGATGAACGTCAGAAGGAGATCGACGAGGTCAATGATAATATGGACGATTTCATTGTGCTATCGGGAGCCGAGGTCAATATCGACTCAAATGGCAAACTTGATCTCACGCCAGATACCTTGGAGAAGCTGGAACTCGTTATAGCAGCCATCCATTCGGGCTACCGCCAAGATAAAGAGAAGATCACTGACCGCCTGCTATCCGCGATACACAATGAGTACGTCGATGTGATTGGGCATCCCACAGGTCGCCTGATTCAACAGAGCGACCCCCTTCCTGTGGATTTACTCGCTGTCTATGAAGCTGCAGAAGAGCAAGGCACACTTATTGAGATTAACTCGTTTCCTACTCGACTGGACCTATCGGATGACAACCTCTTCCAGGCCCGTGAATATGACATCCAGTTCTCATTGGGCACCGACTCACACAGTGTTGATCATCTTAGATACATGGAGATTGGCGTAGGTAATGCACAAAGAGGTTGGATTGAGAGAAATCGTGTTGTCAATCGGCTAGGTGTTGAAGAGCTACGAAATCTCTTGAGTACATAGCGATCTCCAACTCAAAAGCAGGGTTTCATCGCCTAGCTCTGTTCGCACCTTGGTATTTAGGACAAGGAGGGGACTGTAAGAAGTGAACAGCGAAGAGTGACACAAATCAGACATCTGGGTAGGTTTGAATGTATAAAGAAGCAAGAAAGAGCGAAATCGATTTCTCCCGTCTTCTCTGTTCTAGCTTCATTGCAGTCCTTACGGGTTCATTTGATACAGCTGAGTTAACAGCTTCGCATATACAGCATAGTATGCAGAATGACCAAGCTAATAGCACATCTCCAGCGATGGTGCACGTACAGGATGCGTGGAGGAAACATGTCATAATGAAACAGGTCTACTCCAAGCGGAGTACGCGGCCATCCCTAGCTCAGTATTGGCTCCTTCATTGATTTGCCTTTGCTTTGACGAGAAGTCCACCGCCAGGCTTCCTGTCCAGCAGACCACTTGACACCAGTATCTCAATGGCCCTCTTCGCTCTTTCCAAGGGAATACCCTCAGCAGTGACACTGGCTAAGAGGCGGGTTTCAGATGTCAGATTCAGTCTGTCTCTCAATCTCAATGCTATTCCGTGTACTGCTTCAGCAGTGGCCATATCAGATTCGGAAACTCCTGCAGAAATGGCTGAGCTCTTACCACTCCGCAATTGAGAAGTCCTGTCAGTGCCCCCGCCCAGCGCCGCTCCTGCTGCTGCACCCGTTAGGCCAGCGAACATTCCCGGTACTAAGAGCATCATCATCGTGGGCTGGTCAAGTACACCATCAATCTGTAGCTGTCCTGTCAAGAGGAATACTCCAAAGAGATGCAGAAGGATAGGAACAGCTATTCCAATCCCGAGTCCTGCTTTTGCGCTTTTTGACGCACCACCCACTGCAAGACCAGCAAGTAACCAGGGGATGTAGGTGATAATCATAGCCATTATCTGGGTTCCGACAGTGAATTCTGGCAGGAGTAGGACACTCATGTCAGTTAGAACAGATTCCATTGATCCAGATAGATCCACCATCAGACCCAATGATAGGGCTGAACCCAAGAGCACAGCTCCCATAAGAAGCACACCAAGTGTCTTTGATCCCTTCTCTTTTTTCGCTCCTATGCCTAGTCCGACGGCGACTGGGGCAAACATCATGATAAATCCCGGAGAAAGAAATGCAGGCAAAGCGAAAGGCATACCAACATGAATTGAGAGGGTCCTAAAGCCAAGATCGCGCTCGGTACCTGACTGATCTGCCAAGACCTGACATCCTTTCTGAGGTGATGAATCCTCTCCCAGCGTGAATTCAAACGAGGGAACATTGATAGTGAGTCCTCCCATGGTTTCTCCATTAACAACCAGATAGAACGTGAACGACTGAAGAACAAACGATAGTCTGTGCAATCGCATCGTCACATCGCTGAAGGTCAAATCAACATAGGTTCCTTCTTCCTTCCCAACAGTGAACTCCGCTTTTTCTCGATACTCCGCAGAGGTCCACTCCATCGATTCGTGGACAGGACTAACCAAGGCATCGCCAGCAATATCTAAGTCTGATGTGAGACCCGTTGACGCTGTTGCCACCGCGATGACTTTCAATCTGAGTTCAAATGTATATTTTACAAAGAGGATGTCTATTGTCTGAGACCCCAGGGCAACATCGGCCTCTAGTACCTGACGGTCCTCCATCCCCAGAGGTGTTTCGAAGTGTACTTCGTCTCCCATTTTTATTGACCTGTCTACTAGTGAGAACGAGCCCGCAAGTCCCGCATGCAAATCTGCATCCACAGATCCTGAAGCATACGCCCACGCTCGTGCATTGTCTAGACCAACGGCGGTCACCCCGAGTTCAGTTGTGCTCTCTGCGAGTACATACTCGGGGTGTTCGACTTCAAGCGCCACTGGCAGGCTTATTCCCGCATCAAAGAAATAGGAAAACGAAACACTGACTCCGACACCAAGAGCACTGAGGGTTCCCGACCATGAATCCGTGAACTCAATCTGCCAACCCGGGTCGAAACCCACTGATTCTGTGACCAGTGGTGGCGACTCCTCAGCAGCCACCAGTACAGGGAGTACGCTGGCACACAGGATCATAGTGAATAGTATCATTCGGGTTAAGCACCCCGCGGTATTTCCTGTCACTACCATCCTCTCACTCTATTATTCTGAACGCATATTGACAGGACTTAATCCTGCCTCATTACACATCCTTTACCATGTTATCTGGTATCTGATAAATTTGACGATTATCTCTTGGAGAAGAATGCATGACAAGAGCATTGTTTAGAGAACATCGAGTAGATGAAGGGCTGATTCGGGGGTGTTTCTCTTGGTTGAAAAACTCTTTTCAGATATTGAGAATCGGCAACCGAATCATTAGCTATATCGGGACCAAGCTTTCGCCAACCTAACTAGCCGTATGGTGGCGACCAGCAGAGGGAATTGCTAGCCAGTTAGTATGACTATAAGGATGAACCTCACACCTAGGACATAGAGAAGATGTAGGAGAATCACCACGACGGTGGTCAGAAGGAATATCAGGGCCCGTTTTTCAGGAGGGTATTGCCACTTCCTAATCCAGTTGAAAGACAGAATGAAGAGGAATGCCGCTCCGGCCCATCCAAATGGCACAATTGCTGGCATCTCCCAAAGAACATCAATTGCCTCTGCAGGCCAGATCCACCAGAGAGTTTCGGGGGCCCCTGCGGCCACCTCTACGGGGAGCGACAACAAACCCGTTACTAACCCCGTGACCAGCGCCAGATGCCATATGCTGCCTTGGTGTTGTGGAGCAAACCCCTCAAGGAGTCGCTCGGCAACGCACCATGAAGCATAGAATGATGCGCTCCAACCGAATCCCATCATCAGAGGCGCCGCTCCAATGTAGAGTGGATGATTGGGATATGTGTAGAGGCCTGGCATGAGTGCAACGATATTCTCTCTTACAATTCCGAAAGCGAATCCTCCTGTGAAGAATGCCACTGTCTTCCACTGACCTCGTGTCAGCCAACTGTGGACGATGCAGGGGATACAACCTATCATGACCGTTAGCGTGACAATCTCAGCGTGCATCGTTTCTCCTCCTCACCCGTATCGTGGCGGCTAACCAGAGAAGCAAGACTATGCTGATAGGTACCGCAGAGAGCGTTCTCAGTGGCTCACCAATAATCAGGATGTCTACACCTACCATTGATGCTATCACGATTAGGATTGCAGAAACTGGCAACAGGTCCTCTTGAAGTTTCATCGAAGCCACACATCCGTCATGTGACGACAAACCTACTCTAAAGAGTTGCCTCCGGTTTCTTGACTGACTGTCCCCCTCACTGAGTTCTTGGTGATGCTCTGCTACACTCTGTTTCCTTCGGGTTCTGTTCTCCCAGAGTGGAGCCGTGTCGGCAGATGCATCTATATCGCCTGCAGATACCTCTCAATCTCCCACTCGCTGATTCTGTCAGGATCCTGCTCCCCTGTGGTCATGTTGTATTCTTTCCACTCTCTCTCGCGCAACTTCACGACAGTATCGATTGTTTCAGTCCCCAGTGCATCTCGTAGCGCGGAGCTTCTCTTGAGATGTTTAAGTGCGTCTAGAAGAGAGTGAGGGAGATGACGGGTATCTCTGCTATCCTCAAACAGGTTGTCCTCTCTCGACGCCGCTGGCGTGAGCTCTTTCTCTATCCCGTCGAGTCCCGCAGCCATGATGGCGGCGATGGCCAGATGTGGGCTACACGATGGGTCGGGACACCGCATCTCGATTCGCTGTTTTCTCAAGTCACCTGAGGTCTTGGGAATTCTGATCATCGATGACCTGTTGCTCCGTCCCCATGCGACAGTTGTCGGCGCTTCGAAGAACGGCCTTAGTCTCTTGTAAGAATTCACCGTTGGCGACACGATTGCACTGAGAGCCTCGGCATGCTCAAGTATTCCCGCCACATAGGAAAGGGCCAACTCTGAGAGCCCCTCTCCGGAGGCCATTGCGAAGAGATTCTGTTTTGCCTTTGAGCTCCAGATGCTCTGATGAAGGTGTAGTCCGTTCCCATTCATGTCGGTAAATGGCTTTGGCATGAAAGTGGCCGTCAGACCTTCACGCCCAGCCATCTCTGAGGTCACAAGTCTCGCGAGAGCAATGCTGTCTGCTGTTGTAGTTGCGTCACTATGCTTCAAGACTATCTCATGTTGCCCCTGCGACACCTCGTGATGATGCGCGACAACAGGAATCTCAAGCTGGTGAAGGGAACCAATTATGCTTCTTCGTAGATACAGGCCTCTGTCTGCTGGATATGAGGCCATGTACCCACCTCGGTCGGCAGGGACCACCTCTCCTGTTGCAGCATTGGTCACTAAGAAGAACTCCAGCTCACAGCCTATCTGAAGAACAAGTCCCGCATGCCTGAGTTTCTGTGACATAGATGTGACTAAGTGCCTAGGGTCTCCGATAGCAGGAACTTTGGGTTCTGAGTATGCACTGCACAGCACCATCGCGACATTCCCGGACCACGGACATTGCCGTGGCTTGTCCCAAGCAGGCATCAAGAGCATGTCGCTGTTATTGACGGGTGCATATCCCGGAACCGAAGATCCATCGAAGTAGATTCCCTCTCCATACAGGGAGTCTATGTGCTCCGTTGTGATCTCCAGTGATCGTGAGAGTCCATCCAGACCTGTGAATATCAGCCGTACGAATCTGTTCTCCTTGCTCTTCTCTGTCATCAGTTTCTAACATCCGATTCGACATCTTAGTCACCTAGCGACAATACTCGTCCCAGTATACTGCCAGTGTGTGTTAAGGGGGCAAATCAACGGCATAGTCACTTGTGGCTGAGCATGGGGCGATCCCTGATGATATAATTCTTTTCGGCAAATATCGGTAAGTATTTCAGTTTCATTCGACCAGTTTGAATCATGGACGAAAATATTTCGGTTGAGATGGATGAGGTGGACCGCGAGCTACTCTCGATTCTTCAGAGAGACTGCAAGACAACAATCTCTGATATGTCTCGGACGGTGGAGAAGGGTATCTCAACAGTCCACTCCCGACTGAAGCGTCTGGAAGAAGATGGTGTGATCAAGAAATACACCGCAGTCCTTGATGCAAAGAAGATGGGCCGTCCGACCTTGGGTTTCATTCTGGTTCGAGTGCGATACCGGATACCTGGAAAGGCCGAGATGGTATCACAACGCGAGTTCTGCAGAGAGATAGCCTTGCATCCCTTTGTGCAAGAGGTTCAGGTCATCAGTGGAGAATGGGATGTGCTTCTTAAGGTGAGAGCACCGAGCGTTGAAGAGATGAACTCGTTCATCGTCGATTTTCTCAGGGAAATTCCGTCAGTTGAGCGGACAATAACCATGTTCGCCATGGACAGCTACTTGGAGACCACAGAGCTCCGGTCAATCAATGACATCAACTACGGAAACCGCTGAGAACCATCTAAGCATATCTGCGTATCAGTAACCACTAAAAGCTCTGAGCGGTACTCAGGCCTGGATGTGTCTGAATGTATTTCGTCTACATCATTGAGACCGAGGATGGGACTTACTACACAGGACAGACCAATGATCTAGCGCGGCGGTTCAAAGAGCATCTCTCAGGAACAGGGGGCGCAACCTATCTACGAATGCACCGACCTGAGTATCTCGTACATCTCGAAGAATATGACTCTAGGGGGGAGGCAATGAAACGAGAGGCCCAGATCAAGAGAGATGCCGAGCTCAAGATGTCCTTGATTGATTTCAGGCGCGATATTCGCGAGGTCATTTCCACAGAGGAGAGCTACAGATAGTCGCGAAGTCTTCTTATCCCGCCATTACGTCAGCATTGTCGGAGAGAGCAATGAAAGATCTTGTCTTGGCCATAGACGCTGGAACGACCGGTGTTCGCAGCATGGTTTTCGATTCTTCGGGTCACCCTCTTGCTCGCGCTTACGAGGAGTTCGAGAACATCTATCCCCACCCTTCGTGGGTTGAACAAGATGCAAACAGATGGTGGGCGACTGCATGTTCCACAATTAGAAGGGCGCTGAAGGAGGGAGGTCTTTCGCCTGAGCAGATTGCTGGATTGAGTGTGACCAATCAGCGTGAGACTGTCGTGCCTGTGGATGCTGAGGGGACGCCATTGCGGAATGCAATCGTCTGGCAGGATCGGAGGACGGTCCCACAGTGCGACCTGATACGTGAGAGGATTCCCGTTCAGGATGTGTATGACATAACTGGTCTGACTGTTGATCCCTACTTCACCGCACCGAAGCTTCTATGGATTCAAGAGCATGAACCAGGTATCTTCGACAAAGCGGATTGCTTCCTGTTGGTACATGATTTCATTCTACACCGCCTGACGGGCTGTTATGTGACTGACTTTTCGAATGCCAGTCGCACCATGTTATTTGACATCGAAGCGGGCAAATGGTCTGATTACCTCTTAGATGAGATGCAGATTCCAGAGGAGAAGCTTCCCGAGACAGTCGAGCCAGGGCAAATGGTGGGCGAGGTCTCTGAAAAGGCCGCCTCTGAGAGTGGACTCAAACCAGGTACTCCTGTGGTTGCAGGTGGAGGGGATCAGCAGTGTGCAGCGCTTGGTGTTGGAGTAGTCAGGGAGGGCTCGACAAAATGTACCACAGGGACGGGCACGTTCATGCTTGTCTTTTCTGAGACTGCACGGCGAGACCTCAAGCGTCGAGTCTTGTGCAGTCGGCATGTAGTTCCCGGTGCATATGTTGTTGAGGCAAGCATGTTCACAACAGGGTCCGCACTGCGATGGTTTCGAGATAATCTTGGAACTGAGGAGTGTGAGATTGCTCAAGAGAGAGGTGTCGACCCCTATGATGTCATGACGGAAGAGGCGAGCAAGGTTCCTGCCGGCTCAGAGGGTGTGATTCACATCCCCCATTTTGTTGGTGCTGGATCTCCTCACTGGAATCCGCATGCACGAGGGATTTTTGCGGGCCTCGCACTTGGTCACGAGAGAGACCATTTGCTGCGCGCTATACTGGAGGGGGTTGCCTATGAGATTCGTGGCAATCTTGAAGTCGTACGAGATATGGGGCTATCAGTCTCTGAGATACGAGTGACCGGTGGAGCGGCGAGAAGCACTACTTGGATGCAGATTCAGTCTGATGTGCTCAATGTCCCCATTATTCGCACAGAGATGGAGGAGGCCACAGCTCTGGGAGCCGCCATCCTTGCCTGCAAGGGTGTAGGCATATTCGACTCAGTGGTTGAGGCTGCCGAAGAGATGGTTCGAGAAGAACAGCCGCTAATGCCGACTCCCGAGCATCGAAGAGTCTACGATGTTGGCTACGAGAGGTATACACGTCTCTATGAGTCAATCTCGGACATGAAGTGGGACTGAATCACTCACTATATACTGCCAACTTGTTTGCCTTATCAAGGACCAGAATCTGAACATCTGGGTTCTCTTCAATCCATTCATCAATGACCTGTTGGGGGTCTGCTATCTTGGTGAGATGAGCTCTGTCCACCGTATCCTTATCGAGCTCAGTATACATCTTGATTGAAGAGAGACGTAAGAGCAAGTCTGCGAATTTGTAGGCCTTGTGCTCGTACAGATGATACTTGTCGCTTATTGATTCTACGACTTCATCGAGTGGTGCAGTGAGTTTGTTGTAGAAGTTCTGTATTGCACTCTCTGGAGCGACGCCATCTCTACATTCTGCTAGAAAGAGCACCTCTCCATCATCCGCGACGGCGTTCTTCGTGAGTTCCAGTCCTCTCTGTGCATGATAGAGACTCTTGTCCTGTGGATAGCCACCGGGAGACACTATAATCCTGGCAGTCTTCTGCACCGTGAAACTGGAGGTCTCATCTAGGACCTCAATACCTCGGGCAATAACGGGTTCAAGTTGACCGGCGTCAGCCCACACAACTTTGTCACCAGCAGATATGACCGAGAGCGTAAAAGCTGTCGCATCCTCTGTGATCATCTCCATTGCCTCACGCATATCATCTGCAAGGGGGTTGTTCCTTCTGTCTGGGTCGGGGTGATACGGATGTTGTCCGAATGTCGAGTCTGCATCTAGGGCCATTGAATGGTTTGCCTCAATTGACTCGAAAGCACAGATCCCAGGGAGGAAGTCCTTCAGAGCATTGGAGTAACCAGCGAAGTAGTGTGCCTTCATATCGGCAAGGGCCACATACACGTCATGATTTGCAGCTGCTGCATTCACTATGACAGGGGTTCCCCGTGATGTCTTGCCATAATCTACAACATCGGGGTCTTGGCAGTCGTGTATCTTGACTTTGAAGTCCCTCAAGCCTGCATCTCTCGCCGCTCTCTTAATCATCCCTACAATCTCATCATTGCCTGGGTGTTCCACCTCGTGTGAACCTGTTGTGACGATGAACTGAACCAGATTGGCGTCTCTGAGTAGTGGTGATATTGCATTGAGCAATTCCCTATGCGGCTCGTCGCGCGTGTGATCCTCAACCAAGACACAGACACTTCTTCCCTTTACCAGATTCTCCAGATGAGGGCCGTGAGGGTTGTTGAGGACCCTTTCAAACTCACCCAGTGTATCTGGCAAGATCTCTGCTTCCCCGGGGGATATCTCTCCAGCCAGGTTCTTCTTGGGAATACTCAGATCAATCTTCCCGTCGCCATATCTCAGTCTAATCGTCATCATCCAATCCTCAGAGCGGGTTCTGCTATCACATTATGTTGTTGTCCAGCATAGTAACTGATTACAAGAAGCAAAATGAATATTCTTGAATGGTCGTATGCGGTCTTGTGGTATCTCCGAGACACGGGGTCCGGGCCAATCTGCAAGATATGTCGCTTAGAATACCACAGAGTCTGAGGTGCACCCGCGAGTGAGCCCCCTGTCTTTGTGACAAGTCTATCCAGCCATGACATGCCACGGATTGCAGGAGCTCTCGCCCCCACAACATCCGTAGATTTCCTCAGAAGAGATTTCCGAGGCACCTGACTTCTTTCGAGAGTGGCTTGCTGGTTGGCAATCCTATTCTAGGAATTCCGCATCGTCTTGGTCGAGTACCTCTATGATGACTTTGGTTGCAGTTCGGCCAACGAGTGCAACAATGATCTGTACGAGTAGGGCAATGAAGAATGCTCCAAGAGCAAGCCCGAAGATCATAAGAGATATCGAATCTCCAGCCCAAGGACCAAGAGTGTACTTATGCACAAGATACCAGAGGAAGAGACCTGTGGCGGCCATCAGAGTGACCAATATTGCATAGATATAGACAACGGTTCTGACACGGGGGGTATCCATGGGCACCTCTTGGATGCCCGGTCCGATAACCAGGTCACTGATTCTTCTAGAGAAGCGAACAAACACGCCCATTGCCGCCAGAAAGACGAACAGTGTGACAATACTTCCAACAAGTAGAAGCAGGATCTGAATGTCCGCTGTCAGCGCCGGCAATAGACCATCAACATAGTATGCCGCCAGGGATCCAAGCATCACTATTGTTGCGATGATTTCAACCACAAATGTAACGGTAGCAGAACCCCTGAACAGCCCTCCGATATCGAAAGTGTCCAAGCCTCTCTTCTGCTTTGACTCGCTCCCAGATTCCATGATATTACACCAAGCAGGCATTTGCCCTATTCGCTTTTGAACTCTTCTGATTCGTCTATGCTCCTGTTTCTACTCTCCGGTTGTTCCAAGATATAGAGCTGCGAGTTCGGCCTGACTCTTGTATTTTGGGTCCTGTTGTCTCTCCAGTCTCTGCCGATTGTCCCAGACCGCTCTGGCGAGAAGATCTGCCGTCTTGGCTCGGGTATCAACGTTCTGAGCGGCGTTCGCATCGCCTAGGTTTTGGAATACCTGGGTAGCATATGAGTAGCTGCCCACCGCCTGTCTTAACCAATCACTGGCGTCAGTGTAGTGCTTTCGAGCTTTCGAGCCCTCTCCTTTCATCGATGCATACTCGGCCATGAAGTCACTCTTTGCCCCTTCGAGCCGGGAGAGGTCTCCCTTGAACTTTATCACCACGCCCTGAAGCTGTTTGACTTGGTCGTCCACATTGTTCTTCTTTCGGATGTCTTCTCTTTGAACATCATCCAGTTCCTTTGCGGCAGACTGGAATGCTGCCATGGTGTGCTTGATACGTTCGATACAAGTATCGTGAGCCTGTATTGCGTTCGGTAGGGCCCCATTGTCGTCCTCAATCTGGGCAATCTCATCTTCGAGCCGGTTTAGAGTTCCCGTTCGTTCAATCTGTGCTCTGAATGCCCACTGTTCTGACTGTCTCGCAAATATCTGTGCCTCTGAGGCATAAGCTGTCGCAACGGCCAGTTTTCCTAAATCCGTCAGTTCTTCTGCTTGCTCCAACTCTCCAATTACCTTGTAGTACTCCGCAGCGTCCTTGGCGTGAAGGTTTTCAAGTATTCTTGATTGGATGAAATTCACACCGTGTTGAAGCTGAGAGCTGAGTCTGAACTGAATCACATATTTCACGTTGTTCAGTAGGGCAACAGTTCGATTACGCAAAAGTGTGATCTCGTCATCTTCCTTCTCAAGACTGAGCAGAATGCCCAGACTTGTTAGTCCTTCGCGAAGCGATTCTAGGGCTTTCGGAGGATCCTTCGTCATCAAGTCGGTTGTATCGTCCAGTGACTTGTTGATGTCTTGAATCAGTCCTTCCCTTCGTATTCCCTTTGCAAGCTCGATCTGGTCAATAATCGAATCGGTTGTGCTCTGACTCTTCTTCAGTTGGTTTTCAACAAATGAGAAGATTCGGAGGTTCTCCTTAACGGCTCCTGTCAGATCCCGTGTTTTTGAAAGATTCTCGGACTTTCGAAGGTCTTCGAAGATCTCTTCCAGAACAACCATTGCTTCATCTCTGTTGTTTATCTTGAGAAGCTCAGAGAGTGTGCCTACTGCTGCTTCGGCCTTGCAGAACAGCGCCTGTGCCTTCTTATGCTCCTTATCGTTTCGTGACTGTTCTGCATTGCCCTGAAGGGACATAACCTCGGCGAAGCACTTCTCTGCTCGGCCGAAAGCATTGGATGCTGTCATGTAGAGTTTTGATGCGTCCTCAAGATTTCCGTCGCGCATCTGGGAGTCTGCAATATCGGTATAGGTCATGGCAAAATAGACCTCACTCAGCCCAGCCGTATTCTGCTTCCATGACTTGGTCATGGTAATCTTGTCCTTTGACACCTTTGAACTCTTGTCGAGGTTTGGGATGGCTTCGTTATAGAGGTCTGTTGCTCGTTCAAAGACATATGTATTCAGAATGTCTCTCCAGATGATCTCGTCAAAGGGATTGAACGCCTGCCTGAAGGTACTCTCTTTCCCAATCAGCTCCTTCAGAAAATCGTCATAGAACTCGGCCTCTGCTGCTTTGTTCTTACCAATAATCTCTGCCAGTTCTTCTTGACCTTTGTGGCCGGATTCTTTGATGAGCTTGTGCGCCATGTGTCCAAGCGCCACTCTCCGCAGCTTCGTTGTTCCCTCTGTCTTTCTGGCAACTGCTGCGAAAGATCTCTCCAGCATCGTATACACCTGAGAGAGATATCGGGAGGAGCCATCTGCCTTCTTTTTGTTCTCCTTATCGATGAACGGGCTGCTGGCGGCGGCAGCTTGATGCAACCAAGCCATGACCTTCGCCATCCACACTTCGCCCAGGTTCTTCTCCGATTTTACCTGCAGCTCATCTAGTGCCTCTTCCATCTGTTGTTTTGATTCTCCCTCGGCCAGTTCGATTCTGTTTCTTAGATACGTAATGTCGAAGTCCTCAGTCATTATGTCTTCTGAGAACTTCGCTACCTGGTCATAGAGCCTAGTCATTGTGTCGTGCATATCTGTGAGTCTCTTCTCGAACCCCTTTTTGTCGTCTATATCATGAAGCACGAAAGTCCGAATAGCATTCTGGCTCTGGGCGTTTAACTCCATCAGGTTCTTAGTGTATACATCAATTCCCTCTAGGTCGAGGTTCTCACCTTTCTCACGACGTGGTATCACGTTGCTCACTAAAACAACTCCGGCAGTAGGTCTGTTGTTGTAGCAATCAGTCAGTTCTACTTAAGACTACCTAGCGTTCACCGACATCTGCCGCATCATAGAAATCGCTGGCCATGGTTATTCTCAGAAATGGTAGTCTCTCGGTTGCAGGAAGATTGGTCAGTGTGCTTGACTCTGAAGAATAAGCACTGTCAGTCCTCTGCAGGAAGGAACTTCACCCTTCTCCCATCACGGAATTTGATGAGATGTCCTTCTTCAACCAGTCGATTCAGGACTTCGCTAGTTCTTGACCTCGACTTTCCCCACTTCTCAGCAAGCTCGGTTGTAGTGAGCCCCCTGTTTGAGTGTTCAAGCAGACCCACCAGTCTTGCCCAACTGACATCTTGGTCTAAACATGATTGCACATCGTCAGACACGCTATATCCCGATGTCCTCAACTCATCCTCGTGTGGCGCGCTTGCATCCAGCTGAGTTGCCAATTCTGCCACTGTCCTCCTCAACGATCGAACGGTTCTTCTAAGTTCGTCTATTTCTTCTCTCAGTTCCTTGTTGTACTGTTCGTCAGACAGATGGACCCCTCCTATGATTTCTCACAATCGTATCCCAGTTTGAGGAGGTTCTTCCCCTTCCTGTTCTTATGATATCCGTCCTTCTCTAGGTCTAACTGAAAATCAACATTGACAGATGTTTCGTGCTCCTTGACAGTATCAATCTCATCCGCTGTTGGAGCAGATACTTCTACCTTCTTATCTGTCTCCTCTCTTAGAAGTTCATCTGTCTTGTCCGGTAGAACGTTCGTTACTGCCTCATTCTTCAGAATATCCTGTGTCGGATTGGGGATATGAAACGTTTCGGCTGCCTCAATCAACGCATACTCTGTCCCCTCTACTTTCAGCACATTCTCAAGAGTTTCTTTGGCCTCTTCGGCACATGGTTTTCTTTTGTGTTGGTATCCCATTTTTCTGGACCTGCCACCGGACTGACCGACATTAATCGACAACAATCGTCAACAATAACCCTGCAGGATCCGCATATAAGGTTTCGCACAGGACTACTCATCGGCCATGTTTCGTGCAAATGTCATGTACCCTGTGTGACCGACCATCCAGGTAGGGGGCCGTGTCTTTCCTTCTCTCACCATGATCTCCCGTTGTAGAACCTCAAGCGTCTTGATCATTCCCCACTGTCCACTCTGCCCCAAGGCCTTGCAGGTCTTCATGACCTGTTCGATGGTGGGGCTGTAGCTTGCCAGACACCTGCTGGGCTTCAGTGCTCTGTGTGCTTCGTCGACCAGCTCCCAGGGAGTTGCTAGGTCAAGAATGACGGCATCAAGGTCTGACTCTTGTATGCCCTCTGCGATGTCTTGGTTGTGCATCGTGATGTTCTCAGTCAGGCCGTGCTTTCTGAGGTTCTTCTCTGCTCCCCTATACATGTCCTCTCGAATCTCGTACGTATACACGTGGCCATTTTTTCCCACTGCTCGTGAGAGGATACTTGTCAGTGCCCCTGATCCTGTACCCGATTCAACAACTCGTGACCCGGCATTGATCTGTGCCTCGATCAGTATTGTTCCCGCATCCTTTGGATAGATAATCTGCGTGTTTCTTCCCATCGCTATCTGGACATCTGTCTGACTGGGTCTGTGTATTTGAAACTCCTTTCCTTGATGGCTCAGTACCTTGATACCGAAGGGCCGCCCAATAAGGTCATCGTATTGAATGATGCCCTTGTTCGAGTGAAACTCTTCTCCTTGCTTTGCCCGTCTTATCCAATTCCTCTTGGCATCTAGAAAGATGAATACTAGTGATCCATCTTCAATCACATCTGACATGTCTTGGCCTTCCTAGCTGATGGTTTTGAGTCTTACCGAATCTCTTGATCCTGTCACTGAGGCAAAAGGCGCGAAGCTACAAACACTTATCGGGATTGGCAGAGCAGTTGAACTGATACCGTCATGCCCGATCCGCAGCATCACCACGACAATGAGGAGGACGATGATTCTCCCACCGCCAAAGAACCTGTCGAGCTCATATCAGAGGATGTGCTGGACTACCATCCCCTTGTCACCGATCCTCTCGAGGTTCTGACAGATCCTGATCTTGGAGTCATCCTGGGCCGTTCGGAGTCATTTCACAACAGATACAAGTCAAGTGGACTTGGTATGATTGGCGCGGTGGGCGAGACTTCTGACGACCCTCTTACTACTCTAGTGGGAACACCTGTCTGGCTCGACCTTGTGAGTCCCCATGTACTGTTCGTAGCAGGGAAGCGTGGGTCGGGGAAGAGCTACACTCTTGGCATCGTTGCCGAGGAGCTTGCTCTGGCCATGGAACGACGTGAGATTGAGGTGGCTACTGTTCTGATTGACACTGTTGATGTATTTCGCCAGATGGTGGAGCCCAATACTGGTCAGATGGATCTTCTCAAGAACTGGTATTTAGAGGCAAGAGGATTTCCAATCTCAGTGTATATCCCGAAGAGGAGCTACGCCGGTCTTCCTGATGAGGTGAAGAAGAAATCTAGGTTGCTTCCTCTCTCGATCAGTCCATCGGAGCTATCAGGGGCTGATTGGGGTTATGTCCTAGAGAAGGATGGCCAGTTGTCGACAACGATGGACAATCTAATCGGAGATGTGCTCCATAGTCTCAAGAAGGGGTATTCTCAAGAGGATGGTGGTCACGTTTCAGCTGAGCCTGATTTCAGCATACGTGATATGATTCAGTGCATCGAGACAAATCCGACGTTCATTGATCTATACAAACCAGCAACACGTACTGCATTGATTCAACGCCTTCGAAAGGCCAATCGACTCGGCGTGTTCAATCCCGGAGGAACCAGCGCTCAGGACCTGGCGATTCCCGGCCAGATCTCTGTGGTAGATGTGGCACCACTGGGATCAGATGCAGAGGCTGTTCTGGCCATTCTTACCAACATTCTCTGTAGACAGGTTCTCACTTATCGCATGGCCTGGACTGATGAAGGAACAAGTGCACGGGAGGAGCTACCTCCAACATGGCTGGTCATTGATGAGGCTCACACTCTTGTACCAAGAACAGGGACAACACCTGCAAAGGATGCAATCATCAGCTATGCCAAGCTGGGTCGTCGTTTTGGTTGCAGTCTGGTTCTCTGCACACAGCAACCGTCTGCAGTGTCTGATGATGCGATATCACAGGCCGACATAATCCTTTCTCATTCGCTGTCACATGATGGGGACATCAAGGCACTCCAACAGCGAGCTCCCGCTGTCATGCCTGAGGTGTTTCGCGACAAGGCCTTCATCAGTAGTCTCCCTCGCGGTGTTGCCCTGGCATTTGATCAGACTACCGAGAATCGCCGTGGCTTTCTGATGCAGGTCCGCCCTCGACTGTCGAAACATGGGGGTACGGACAGACTATCAAGTCTCTTCGAAGCAGCAAAACTGATGCCTTCGGAGTCGTTCGAGGTGGACGAGCCTGAAGATACCGCGGAGGAAACCGAGTCCGCTTCAACTCCCGGTGATGAAGCGAGTGAACTGGACTATCTTCCTGAGGTTCCAAAGCCTCCGGTGAAGATGAGCCGTGAGGATTGGGAGGCGCTCGATGAGTGGATTCGTGAATATGCGAAAGTGCTATTCAGTCGCCAGAAGCAAGAGTATTCCATAACCGATGACCCTGCACCAAGGCACCCTCTTGCTGAGGAGCCGAGCAAGACTGAGGTCACCGAAGTAGCAGCTCCCGAAGTTTCGCTGGAAGACTCTGGTATTAATCTATCCCAGGCCAAGACGCGAATTTTTGGTGATGTTTCACCGGGTCTTCTCGAAAGAGCCATGGTACGAAAGGTACTCTATTCACGTGTGTCCCACCGATTCCTTTTCCACAGTAACGCGGTTGAACGTGACCAGATCAGTCTCTGTGAGGATGGCTCAGAACCCATGTCTATGGTGAAGAGGGCAGTAGTCGCCTTGCTGGCGTCAGGACTGAAATTCGATTCGATGAAAGACCAGGATGATCTTTCGTTCCTTCGCTTCACGGGCAAATCGACCCGCGCTTGTCTGGCTGGAGGCACAAGCGAGGGACGCACATGTGTTTCTGTCGTGGTGACGGCTGAGAAGCAGGGTCAAGTGTCCTCTCTGGCCAATTCGATCCGAGCGTTCGCAAAGACCATATCATACTGATACTATGGCTTATAAGCAGGAAAGGCAAAGAGAAGCCAACGGTGTGACCCGATGAGCAAAGAAGATCTTCGCCCGCCTGTAAACATGCATATCTCAAGTATGGTTGATCTTGCAAGAATGCTGGTGTCCTGGTCTCAACGTGACCGCCCCGCAAGTATGATCTATTTTGAGCACAATGGCCAACACATCTACGGCACATTGATTTCCAATCACGGCTACTATGAGCATTACGGCCTCCCTCTCTGGGTATATACAGAAGGAGATGGCCCACCTGAAGGCAGTTTCATGGCCTACAAGTCCAGACCGAAGGAGTCTGTGAGCTTCGTAAAGGCCATCGAGTCCGAACCAATGATTGTTCATCTCCCGGTGATTCGTCTTACTGAGAAGCTTGAGATACTGGACTTCTAGTTTCCCTGTTTGGTGGACCAGAAGGTCCCGTGGTGTTCAGTCCAGGCAATCATATCCCGAACTATCTGTGAGTGGTCAAAGGCCAGCGATGATAGATCGAGTGTTTCTAGCGAAAACCAAGCGGCTTCCGAGGCGTCATCGCCTCCCTTGAGTTCCCCTTTAGTGGGCTGGGCTACGAAGACTGTTGAGATGGTGTGCTTTCGTGGATCACGGTCTGGAGCGCTATATACTCCCAGAAGTTCAATGAGCCTTACATCGAGATAGGTCTCTTCTTTCATCTCTCTGATTGCTGCCTGTTCCACTGTTTCTCCATACTCCACGAATCCTCCTGGAAGCGCCCATTTTCCCTTGAAGGGTTCTTGGCCTCTTCTGATGAGTACGATGTTCCCGCTGTCATAGATGATGGCATCCACGGTAGGAACTGGATTCTTGTACATGTTAATACATCTCCCGAGATGATGCTCGTAGGTAGTTAGCAATGATGACTCCTGCAAACAGAAAGAATGCCAGCCAAATGACTATCGTGACGATGAGAAGGTCCGTCTTGAAGAAGATCTCAACTATCAGGAACAGGGCAACAACAACTATGTTTGAGGTACTCCCCAGCGTTGTATCTCCCTCGACTTGGAAGTATCTTCTCACAAGGATCATGATTGTGACGATACCGAGCGATATCCAGTTGATGTAGTCCATGAACAGCCACGACATATCTGCAAATGGGATGATGCCAAAAGGTGTCTGTATAGGCGGCAAATATAGAACTGTGAAGATGAGAAATAACAATGCTTGACCAACACGAATCATGTTGGATGGAGTCTTTGTATACACCTGACCATAGAGTCCTCTATCATACTCCTCAGCGGCATAGTAGACAAAGTGCACAGGTGCACCGAAACTTAGAGCATTCACAAGGCATTGAGCTATTCCATACACAATCATGAAACCGAGGCCGGTCCATGATGAGAGTATGCTATCCCAAACATCTAGATAGTTCGGGACAAACTCAACCATTATGAGGAATGGTAGAATGCAGAGAGCGATTGCAATGAGGACTGCAAAGAGGGTGGCAATCTTACTTCTTCCAAGTCTTCCCAGCGCGGCGTTATAGAAGACGTTTCCAGCGACAATGAATCCTCCTATGATGGCTAATGGGGCTGTAACCATGGGTAAGATGAAGAACATCAGGACAAAGGCGGCATTCATCCCGTAGAACACTCTCCATCGTAGCGGAACAGCAGTCGTAGACTCCTGCATGAGATGAACCGTGTTTGCCAGTCGGTATCTGTGGAAGTATATCAGCAGGACCCAGGTGGCCGAGAAGACTGAAGGGACCACTAGATACTGGAACAGAAGATTATGCAGACTATTCTGAAAGGGGGTCATCTGGAAGGGAAGCAGAAACACAAGAATGAAGAAGTACACTGGAGAGAAGACTGCAATCAGGACGACAACAAATCGTGTCATGAGCCAATCTGGTTTCAAGGACGCCGCTCCCACACACTCCAGACTCCAAATGTAATATAAGCATACGTGACCCGTCCTTAGAAGAAGAAGTTGGGAGAGGTAGCAGATTGCTCAAGAGCAAATTATCCGCAGCTGCTTTCGTCAGAAAGACCCGCCTCATAGTGGGACTCGACCTCACGGCTGATACTCCACAGCTCATTGAGGGTCGGCTCGCAGCTACGCGATCAGAGTTGGAGACTCGTGCCAAAGACATCATCCAGCAGACTTCGGAGTCTGTGGTCGGTTACAAGTTCAATCGGCAACTGGTCCTGCCTCTAGGTCTCTTCGATGGTATAAGACGCCTCGTTGAGAGTATTCACAGAGAGGGCCTGTTGGCAATCATGGACTGCAAGATAAACGACATCGGAAACACGAACGGTTGGATCACACGGTACTATTTCGATGCGGGATTTGATGCAGTCATTGCCAACCCTCTAGTAGGTTGGGAGGGCGGATTGGATACCGTGTTTAAGTTGGCACGCGAGCGAAAGAGGGCGGTCATAACACTCTGTTACATGTCTCATCCTGCTGCGGACGAGGGCTATGGTCTCTATGTGGCAACAGATGAGAAGAAGAAGAGGCACGAGCCTTTGTACATGACATTCGCTCAGAGAGCACAATCCTGGGACGCTGATGCAGTCATCGTCGGTGCAACGTACCCCAACAAGATTCGGGAAGTTCGCGACCTGTTGGGCCCAGACGTCCCCATATTGAGTCCTGGCGTTGGTGCTCAGGGTGGAAGGGCTCGAGATGCAATAGACGCAGGTGCCTCCTATGTGATTGTTGCCCGTTCTATTTGCGATGCTGAGAATCCTCGTTCGGCCGCCAGAAATCTTGCTGATGAGACGTACTGATTAACGAAGACACGAATCCTTTGGCTGCTGTGCACAATATTGTACACCGTCGAACTATTTCGAGCATCCAAACGAGTGAAATGAAAGAAACAGATAAGTGCGAACTGTGTTATGATACTCCTGCAAATGTACAGAGTTGTACATGACGCTGATGGCTGTTTGCTACAGACCACCAATCTGTCTCTTGGAGGAATATGAATGACCGATTCAGACGGGTATAATTTTGCAGCCTGGACCTCTTTCATTGAGGAGTCTCAGATTCGTACCCTGTTGAAGTATAGCGTTCCATACTACTTCGCAGGCGGTAAGCCGGGTATCATCCCGACAGAAATTTTCGCGAAGATTATGGCCGATCTTTCTGAGCTCTACAAAGAGGATCCCAAGCTTGCACTGGAAGATTTCAACTATGGGCCTACAGGCGGCCAGCCTTGGTTTCTTAAGACTCTGGCCAAGCGCCTGCACGATGTCCGGAATATACCGATAGACTGCGAGGAGCAGTATGAATGTGTGTCAGTGACAAATGGTTCCCAACAGGCCATCTACGCAATTCTTGATACGATGATTGACCCCGGTGATGTCATCATAACCACCTCGCCCGCATATCTCGGCTTTCTTGTCCCTGCGGTCAAGCTCGGAGCTAGGGTCATAACTGTGCCAACGGATCTTGATGGAATCATTCCAGAGTATGTGGAGAAGGCGATCCATGTGTCTAAGATGAAGTTTGGCAAGTTGCCTGACATTGTCTACGTGGTGCCAGACTCTGATAACCCAAAGGGAACTACTCTCCCCATGAAACGGCGTCAGGCCCTCTTTGATATATGTGAGAACCACAATACTCTTCTTGTTGAGGACTCTGCATACGCGGAAATTCAGTTCAAGAAGAACCCACCCCCGATAAAGACCCTTGACAAAGAGAACCGTCGTGTTGCTTATCTTGGAACTACGAGCAAAGAGGCTGCGGTTCTGCGAGTTGGCTATTCCATCATGCCTCCAAATCTGCGTGAACAGGTTCTCAAAGACAAGGGCTACTTAGACCTCTGTACATCAACACTGATACAGCGTATCCTAGACGAATACTACAAGAACTACATTGATGTGGCGATGAAGGAAATCGTTCCCAAGTATAAGGAGCGGTACGTAGCGATGGCAAAGGCCATGGATGAGTCATTCCCTGCTGGCAAGAGGACTGACCCGACCGGAGGCTTCTTCATCTGGTGGGAGAGCGAAAAGAAAGACTTCAACAGCAGCAGGTTCATGGAGGAAGTTGCATTGCCAAATGATGTTCTCTATGTGCCTGGAGGTCCCTTCTATCCAATCAATGGCTATTATCTGACTGACAATGGCAACGACTTGAAACCATCTGTACCCCAGCCCAATACTATGCGGCTCGGGTTCTGTTATGCAACGCCCGAGATCATCTCTGAGGGGATTTCCCGACTCGGAGAACTACTCTCGAAAGAACTCTAGGTTATGCGTGTCTTCGCCCCGGTTGAAGCCGGGGCTTCTGTCTTTCTATATCATGAAGTTTATCCACATCGTGGCTCCATTCTTAAGCTGCTCAACATAGCTTCTCTCGTATGGACCGAACAGGTCCGCCAGTCCAGAGTTTATTGCCCACTCTATCCAGGACCAAGAGGCCTCCTGCACGGACTTCTCGGCCGAATATCGCCCATATGTCCAGCTGAGATACATTTCGAGGTCAAACTTGATGCCTTGAAGCTCCTCATCTTCTTCGCCGCTTGAGTTCTTTCTCTGCTTCTCTATCCCTTCCACCCTCTTCACTATGACATCATGCTGGTCTCTGATGTGATCGCCCAGTCTCTGAATGGCAGAATTCATCTCATCATAGTTCTCTTTTCTTCTGGCTGCACTTGACTCTCCTAGCAGTTTGAAGAGTGTACGACCATGTAGAACCGGTTCACCCCTCTTGTCCAACTGGTTTGCAAGAGCCTCACTCCATGGTGTGTTGAAGAAGAGCCGTGGATACTTCACAAATTCTGGGAACGGAATGTCTAGAGCGTCGGCCACGGGTATCACCTGGGCATAATAAGCGGTCTCACCTGGCCCCCCAATATGACACACAGTGGGAATCATCATGTCCACGATAAACTGCCGTGAATCTACACGGGGCGATAGGTAGTCGGCATGGTCACTCAAGTCAGGGTTGTCTGCTGAGACCTCGATTGTGAAGTACTGATGGCATGATGGGCACCTACCTGACAGCGTCGCAGTGTCTTCCCTAGTATAATACTGCAGTTCGAATCTACTCCTGTTGCAGCCTTTCTCAGGACACTCGTATAGAAACGGAACGTAGGAGCGGTCTCTTCTACCGGAGCCGGGCTCTAGACCGAGTTCGATGATCCTGTCGGTTGCTTGATCTTGGGCCTTCAAGAATCTCTCTCGGTTCTCTCTCTTCAGAAGGAACTCCATTCCAAGAGTTGCCAGCTTCCGTATCTGAGGGTCTGAATATGCGACAATTGGTATTCCCAAGTTTCCCTCGACATTGAACAGACGGGCAAGGACTCGTCGAGCCCATTCCCCCAGTGTATCTGAGTTCACGAAACCCCATCTTGTTATGGAGAGAATCTGCTCAAGTCTCTCTTCGTATATGATACGTGCCCTGTTGTCGAGGTCTTTGATCATCGGTCTGTATCCCATGCGGATACTCTCTTCTACTTCTGCGTACCAGGTATACTCGGGAAGGGGTAGAACACTTACGGGCGAATGCTTGAACTCCTTGGGAACCGGAATACTGAGCAGATTGCCTGAAGATCCCAGCAGTGGTGTTCTGGTGTTGGTCAGTTCAGCCTGAACCTCATCATAGTCTGCAACGAAGTAATATGCGGCTACGGGACTATCATCGTCAGATGTGATATCTGCAAGTATCGATGCTGTTGCGGCCTTGTTCAGAACATAGCATGGGCCGCCAAAGACGATGCTCTGGTGTGCTCCTTCTATGGCTCCCTGCCGAAGCTCTGAGATTTCCTCTCTAACTGCTGGTGTGAGAGCGCCCAGCTCGCGATTTATCCTTTCCAGGGCCTTCTCAAGTATCTCCATTCGTTCGTCAGTGAACCACTGCGTCTCTGTATATGCCTCTCGAAGTCTTCCTACCCTCTCCTTAAGGCCGCCGAAATAGATTGGAGGGGAATTATAGAGATACTGGGCGGCGTCCTGCATTTCCTCCTTCCAGATGTAGTCCTCATATACTTCAGCTACGCTCTCTCTCAAAAGTTGGCATCTCCGTTTTATCATTCCAGTGCTCGATTAAAGACTCCCTCATACATGGGGACAACCTTGTCAGCTGAGTAATCCTCAGCCACTCTTTTTCGTCCCGCCTTGCCCAACTCCTTCCTTCGGGCATCATGTTCTATTAACTCTAGGACTGCACCTGCAAACTCTTCCTTTTCGAAGCCCTTCGTGACAATACCGTCCTTCCCTGGACGTACAAGCTCTGGTATGCCTCCTGCGGGTGTCGTGATAACTGGGAGTTCGGATGCCATAGCCTCCAAAAGGACCAGTGGCATCCCCTCTAAGGTAGAATTGAGCAGAAAGATGTCTGCTGAACACATGATTTCTCTCATGTTGCTCTTCACTCCTAAGAGATGCACATTCTGGCAGAGGTCAAGGGCCTCTATTCGTCGCTCAACATGCATGCGGGTGGGTCCATCCCCTGCAATCACTAGGCGCGTATCAGGATAGTGGTCGACAACGATTCTCATGATCTCTACGAGCTCGACTACTCTCTTCACTTGGCGGAAGTTCGACGCATGCAACAGCACCATCTCATCTGGATGAAGATCTTCGGGCTCCTCTGATTTGCGAAGAGAAACACAGCCGCTCTCCACGGTGAGTCGGACTCCTTCGATAGGGGTGAATCTTTGAACATCGATGAAGTTGGGGATGACATGAATATCTCTCTCGATGCCGAGTTCCTCATAGGCCTTCTTCTGGAGGAACTCTGAAACTGCTGTGACACCATCTGCCTCTTCTACCGTGTGCTTAACAACGGGGCGATATGCAGGATCGAGTCCAAGAGTGTGGACATCTGAACCGTGTAGTGTGACCACATAGGGGATACCAATGATCTCTCTTGCCATGTATGCTGACATAGCGTGAGGGATTGCATAGTGCGAGTGGATGAGATTGAGCTTGGAGTCGGTAGCCACTTTCACTATCTTTGATGTAAGAGTCATGGTGTAGGGCGTTCCAGTTGACTTGAAGAGCGGATAATCAAAACTATCCACGAGATCAACATAGACTCCTCGTGATTGCTCCCACATTAGGCTAAACGGCCTCTGGTAGGTGATGAAATGAATCTCGTGCCCCCGGTCGGCAAGGTGCTGTCCCAAGCGCGTCGCGAGGTAGCCTGAGCCACCCACTGAGGCATATAGATTGACTCCTATCCTCATGTTGGTCACAGTACTGAACAGCAAACGGTGGGTTTTAAGACGAATGGTTGGGCCAAAGCTTGATTAGTAAAACTGGGTCTGGGATGACCATGAATTCCTTTGACGATGGCTCTATTCTCGTTGTTACTGCGCATCCCGATGACGAATGCTTGGGTGCCGGTGGGACGATAGCGTTTCATACCAGTCAGGGAGTAGACGTGGATCTGATGTGCCTCACGGGAAGTCCAGCTCGAAACAGAGAGCTGAAGGAGGCCAGCAAGATACTTGGTGTCCGTCATCTTCTGACGGAAGAGCGGGAAGACTTTGCTGTTGACAGGGGTGTGGAGAAGCGAATCATTGAGGCAATCCTCGAATGGCATCCGGAGATCATTATCACCCACTCCGAGCAGGACTACAATAACAACCATGTAGCATGTGCGAAGATTGTTGCTGATGCAGCTGAATGGGCATCACATGCGACTCAGTTCGAGAGAGCCCATCGAGTCAGTTGTATCTACCATATGGAAGTCAACACCCTTCTCTCACGACCTAACGTGATGGTCAATGTCACTGAGAGCTATGATACCGCACTGGAGGGATTACGCTGTCACAAGAGCCAGACTAGCAAGGCAGACGGTTACTACGAGAGATTCTACGATGTACGAACCCGGTTGAGAGGAGTCCAATCGGACTGCGAGAGGGCTGAAGCATTCTCCAGTTCTCTATTGAAACACGCCGGCCCGTTCTATCCGAGAAATCATGTCCGACGCTTGATATGAGCGGGCTATTCCCCGCCTCCGCCCTCAGCCTTTCTTCTCCTTGCAGCAAGGAGCTGTTTCAGTTCAGACATCATGCCACCCGGGCCTGCAGCCGGAGCCGGCTTGGGCGTGGGTGCTTTAGCCATGGGTTCATCCGGAGCTCCTGCGGCGGAAGGTGTTGAGGATGCAGAGGCTGCAGCTGATGGTGCAACCCCTCCAGATGCCACCCGGGAGTCCAGCGAGTTCAGTTTCGACTCCATACTCTGTACGGCAGTCTGGAGCTCGTAGAGGTCGCTCTGAAGCTCAGTTATTGCTCCAACGAGCCTTTTAGTGATAGTATCAACAATCTCACCGAGGCCTCGTAGCTTCTCTTCGGTAGGGTCCTTCAGAGCCCATTCAAACTCTGATTTGATGAAATCATCATCGCCATTACTCATGATATGAGACCTCGTTTTCAAGGTGTTTGAGACCCTGTTGTGCTATAAAGCTTGTCTGCATTTGCTGATTTGCTCTCTACATCCTCGGTGTTCAATTAGTCGTCGCAATCGTGTTGCTGATGATACTTCTCGTTCTGTCAAGAATCTTCTGAACGGCCTCTTCAGACTGGGCTTCGCATGTTATTCTGATGACTGGTTCGGTACCTGACGGTCTGACAAGGACCCACCCCCCTTTGAGAGATATGCCAAGCCCGTCCACAGTCAATATATCCGTAATCTCCTCCATTTCATCTGGTAGAACTTCGGCAAGTCTATCCATCACTGCTGGTTTCCTGTTGTTGGGGCATTCCAGTTTCGCCTTCTTGAGGGGATATACAGGTATCTCTGAGATCAGCTCTCCGAAACCCTTTCCGTGTGATGCCATCATCTCAAGAATACGGCATGAAGTGAGAAAGGGCTCTGGTGCCAGATGAAAGTCTGGATGGATGAAGACCCCGCATGCCTCTCCTCCGAACAAGCCTTTCTCTTCCTTCATCTTGACTGCGACTTGTATATCGCCGACAGGCGTCCTGATTATGCGACCTCCTGCCTGTTCAACAGTCTCATCCACGACCTTTGAGCTGTCAACAGTGGTGACGATGACTCCGCCCTGCTCTCTCTGGAGAAAATCTTGAGCAAGAAGCGCAATCGTTCGGTCTCCTCTGACGATTTCTCCGTTTTCAGTGACGAACACCACCCTGTCTCCATCCCCATCATGAGCGATGCCGAGATTGGCTCCCGATGACTTGACCATGTTGGCCAGGTCAACAAGGGTTGTTTCATCCGGTTCGCTCTCTCGACCGGGGAAGTGTCCATCGAGTTGGCCGTTGAGTGTGATGACGCTGCAACCCAACTCTCTCATGAGATAGGGTGTGAGTACACAAGCCGCTCCATTCCCTGGGTCCACAACCACTTTGAATCGTTTCTCATGGATGGCCGCAACATCTGTCCGTTTCACAATCGCATCGATGTGTGTCCACTCGGGCGCATCGAGATATTCTTCCTCTCCCAGTCTGTCCCATGCTGCTGCTGTGAAGTCGCGAGAATGGTATATCTCTTCGAGGCGTCTTTCGATATCAGGTGTATAGCCCATGCTGTCCGAACCCCAGAACTTGATACCCGTGTACTCGGGGGGGTTATGAGATGCTGTGACCATGACTCCGGTGTCCATATCCAGATAGCTTGTAAGAAACGCCAGAGTCGGTGTTGGAATCACTCCGGCTCGCACGACGTTGACCCCTGTTGAAAGTACGCCCGCTGAGAATGCATCTTCAACCATGGAGCCGGTGGTCCTTGCATCTCGTGCAAGAAGCACGTCGCCTCTCTTCAGATATGTACCAAGTGCCCGACCAAGGTCAAGAGCCATGTCAAGGGAGAACTCGTCACCGTAGACCTTCCGCACGCCCGTAGTTCCAAAGAGCCTGTCAGACATATGAGCCACCGGCCTGATGCTGCACTCACTCAGAGAAAAAGGTACCGTTGATTCGACCAAGCGACATAGACCTATATGTCCGCTGTGCGGTAACATGGAATGAGGAGGACATCATGCCTTTTCTCAACCACCACGGGCACAGGATGCATTACTTGGACATTGACGAGAGGGACGACCCCTCCAACGGCTTCCCAGTTGTCTTTCTGCACGGAGCCGGGACTTCTCACCTCATCTGGAGCATGCAGATAGATGAGTTTGTCAAGACTCACAGAGTCATTGTTCCCGACCTGTTGGGTCATGGTCTCTCTGATGATATTTCTGATGAAGCTGACATAGAGAATGGATATGTCTACGAGCTTGCAGCGGTTGTGGAACATCTTGACCTGAAGGACTTTGTGTTTGTTGGTCACTCCATGGGGGGAGCCATTGTCATGGCCTATGTTCTCAACGAGCAGTTGCGCCAACCGCGTGCAATTGCTCTCGTTTCCACCTCCCCCGACCTTGAAACCTCAAGAATACTGCCTGGTCTTGCGATAGAGTCGTTTGAGAGTTATCTAAGCATTGTAACATCTCATCTGACGAGTGTTCACTCCAACATCTACCGAATTCGTATGAGAGAAGGAAGCTTGGGGAAAAGCGAGTCTGAAGTAGTGCGCAGGGATTTGAAGGCCTGCGATAGGTTTGACATCACACCAAGACTGGGTGATATCCAGATCCCTACGTTTGTCATCTGCGGAGAGGATGATGATGTCTTTCGGCCCGGCGTTGGACAGAGGTTGAACAGACTTCTACCCCGTTCGGATATCGCAATGATCAAGAAGGGGGACCACTCTCCCATGGTAGACATGCCTAACGTCTTCAACCCGCTTCTTGGCAAGTTCTTGACATGGGTTGAGAACTCCACCTGACGTTTCACTTTAGTCCTCTCTGGTCTTGGTCATGCTGGCCCGACGAAACCTTATTAGCCGGCGAAAGTTCTATCGGGTCTAGAAGCTCAAACCAGAATTGCCTACGTCTGGTGAAGACGCTATGTATCGGGTATGAGATTAGAATCAGAAATGGGGTCTCTTAGATGAGTAGCTCGTATGACTATCTGTTCAAGGTTGTTGTTCTCGGTGAGGGAGCAGTTGGAAAGACTGCAATCGTCACTAGGTTTTCTCATGGTTTCTTTCGAACTGACTACAAGACAACAATCGGAAGTCAGTTTGCAGTCAAGAATATAGAGATTCCATCTATTCATGGTAATCCACTCACTGTGAAATTGCAGATCTGGGACGTGGCGGGACAAAGCCGCTTTCAGATTCTTCGCCCGATGTATTATCGAGGTTCAAGTGGTGGACTGCTGGTCTACGATGTTAGCCGACGCAGAACATTTATCGTACTCGAGGAGTGGCTCGACGAACTTAGAACCGCAATCGGCAAGGAGATTCCCTTAGTTCTAGTGGCAAATAAGACCGACCTTCCTGATAGGGTCGTTGCTCCATCTGAAGGCAGAGAGTTCGCAGACGCTCACGGAATGCCTTACGTTGAATCTTCAGCCAAGACCGGAGAGGGGATTCTTGATGTATTCGAACAGCTAGGAACAACCCTTGTTCATAACAGAGAGTCCGGTTCGGGTTGAGATTGAACTCGTCCGGATAAGACTCCTGAATTGCATGGTTCTTTTTAACTTGGAAAAGGAGAAGGCATATCAGGGGATTGACACTGAGTTCTACTGACAATGCCCGACCCTGATGAATATTACCCGGTCAACACTCTACCGCCCGTAACCTTAGCACTGCATCTCTATTTCAAGAAGGGCGGGCCATTCAAGCAATCACGTGTTGTCGAGCTCATGTTCCCCTCCGGTGAACACAAAGAGATGATGCGTTCTAAGGGCCCACACGAAATTCTCATCTGGATATCTGACCGGCAAGTCTATGCTCGCGGTCGTTGCACCTTCAAGCGCGACTGCGATTTCAACAGTGAGAGAATTGAGGGGTCGGATAGAGAAGGCCTGAAGACTATTGACTGGAGTCATATCAACAACCGGAAGTTCTTCAAGCTGTTCACAAGATGGATTCTCAAACTAGACCTCGATTTTGTTCTCTTCGTGAGAGCTCTTGTGACTGTGTGTGATAGGGTGGTTGAGACTCCTCTGACTACACAGTACGGCAAGACTTTCGAGAAGTTCAACGAGTACCGTAGCGAAGGCTGGCCGGAGGACCTTAAGCCAGACAGAAGAGCCGCGTTTCTCGAAGAACTCCTAGTACGCGTTTCGTTCTGGTTTCAGACAGCGGCTACCGTTGGCGCACTTCGTAGCTGACGCTCTCAAGCACAGCGGCTAGAGTCGCGTGCGGAAGAACTCGATTACGCGGCCATATTGCTGACGAAGGTGGTCCATCCTCTGCGTTCCATGCCCGGCCTCTCTCTCCACATAGATCTCAACAGGCTTACCGAGCGAGATGGCCTTTCCTGTGAAGGTGTAGATGGGCTCCACAGGGCACCTCGAGTCATTGGCTCGGTGGACTATCAAAAGCGGGTCTTCTAGATTCTCCACGAAATTGATGGCGGACCTGTCTTTGTACAGCTCGATATTGCTCTCTGGAGGGCCTTCGAAAAAGTTCTCAGTGAATCGTTTGAATATAGCATCACCGAGTCGGTGCATCGCTACCCAGTCAGTAACACCAACCACAGCAGCACCGGCATCGAAGGCTCCTGGGTGCTTGGTCAAGGTCAGGAAGGTCATGAACCCACCATAGCTTGCTCCAGTAAGGAAGAACTTTTTGGTCTTAGGATACTTCTGTTCCAGAAACTTTCTTGCGTAGAGAACATCCTTGAGGTCGTCGCCGCCGAGGTCGCCGATATTACAGAACATGAACTCATCGCCGTATCCAGTGCTACCGCGAATATTGGGACAAAAGACCCGGAAACCTGCTGTGCTGTACGCTTGGATGACTAGTCCCATAGCCGACCAGCTGTTTGAAAACTCCCACCACGGTCCTCCGTGAACAAGGATAATGATTGGTTCTCCCTTCAGCTTCGGTGCATCCGGACTGGGTGGAATTTCAAAAGATGGTATCTTCGAGTCATCGAAGGTTGGATATCGGAGAAACGCCCCCTGTGCCAGTTTGGCATTGAGGTCTGTGGGCTTGGAGTCCAGTAGGGTTTCAAGGTTGCCCGATTTCATATTGTACCCACATATTCTCGTGGGGCTGGCCGAGTTAGACCATGCCAGGAAGACCGTGTCTGGATTGTTCTTGTCGACCTTCAGCGCACTGATCCATCCTCTAGGAAGGGGTAACTCGACGGGGTCCTCGGAGTCTAAGACATTCTCTCTGAAGAGTCTGGTTTCTCCATTCAGTTTGGCAGCATAGAGGATGTCGTCTGTTTCGGGTATCCATTTGGCGACTTCGTAGTCAATCCCCAGTCCGAGTTCTGTTGCGCGAGAGTGAATACTCTCTGATGACTCCATATCCCAGATGGCAATCGTTGGCGCCCCAGGCGCGTTAGTCCAGATCAGAAGCTTGGATCCATCAGCGTTCTATCCTAAGTCATAGTCTCTGCTGTTTTCGCCCTCGGAGATTGTGTCTACGACCTCCCCTTCTGCGTAGTCGATTATCTTAGTGTCCATGGCTGTCGGATGATCAGGCGTCCGTTCGTTGTATGTCACCAGTGGTTTCTCGGGATTGACAAAACCCATTGACGCCATCAGTTCAGTTTCATAGATAGTGACTACTTCCCTTTCTGACAGACTGAAGAATCTAAGAGCCATCTCTGAAGCCGATGAACCATGAAACAGCACGCCACTGTCATCTGGCGTCCAGTCAGCCTTTTGGACCCGTATGGAATCTAGGTCTAGCAGAAGAGATGGTTCATGCGACTCGAGGTCTGTGACATAGAGGTTGTACTTCTCATCTCCTGCAGTCTCTCTCCAGAACAGAAGGCGAGAGTCATCGGATGACAGACTTCCCGTGATGACCCTATCTTCTCCCGGCGTAAGATCAGTCCATATGTTGGTATTTGATATGGGGACTTGATAGACGTGATGTACATTCTCCTTATTGCTCATGACCAGGAGAAACCGACAGTCATGAGATAGCTCAACCAATTCCAAGTCGGCAACATCAAACACATCTGAGATCTGTGGTATTCTCATCGGCATTCAGTCCCTTCCTCAAAGGGACTCGTGCTGTCTTATATCACTGTTGCGGACTCTGGGCCAAGGGGGTCTGCACTACGAAGCAGCACATCAATGGATTTCTCCCACCGTTCGTTGTTTCTCGGAGGACTCCAGTGTATACTTAGCAGTCAGTCAGCGCACTCCTGAGTTGCGGCCAGCGCATCCTCGCTGCCAATCTAAATGACCAACGCTAGTTAGATCCGAGGCTGTGCGGAAATTTTCGGTAGAAATATAAAGCAAGTTGCATAATCCGCAAGCTAAGAGTGGGCACTTCTGTGCATCACTTGGGAGAGAGATGATTTGAATAAGAAGAGTCTCAAGATTGCTGCTTTTGTCTTCACTTTTCTCTTTGCTGCGACAACTGTTGCTGGTCTACTGAGTATCGAAGTCGGAACTGACTCAGTCCAGGTCACTGCCTGGGACATGAACGGTAACAAGATTGTTGACAGCTTCGAGAGCAAGCTTGCTAGTCTTGAAAGAAATGAATATGTGTCAGTCATCGTAACCGCCAGTCCAAGCCTGGAGGATATGTTGGCTGGATTGGATGCAACCGTTCGGTATCGCTATGATGCAATAGGAGCCATGTCGATATCCATTCCTGTCCGGAATGTACCTCTATTGACAAAGATGACTGATGTCATTCGAATATCTGATGCGGAAACTGAGGTCCGTGCTACATTAGATAGCGGCACCCCTGTTGTTCAGATACCTGAGGCGTATCAGTCGTATCCGTATCGCGGAGAGGGCATGGTGATTGCGATTATCGACACCGGAATTGACAACTCACACGTTGACCTTGATGACAATGACGCCTACAACAACTACAAGGTCATTGCATTCAAAGACTTTGTAAACGGGCAAGATGACCTATCGGCTCCTGTTTCTGCTTACGACGATAATGGACATGGAACGCATTGTGCCAGCATCGCAGCAGGGACTGGTGAGGCCGACTCACGATACCGCGGTGTAGCATATGCTGCACAGCTGGTGGGTGTTAAAGTGCTAGATTCTGGTGGTGGCGGCTCATTGGAGGGCGTACTTGCTGGAATGCAATGGGTCATTGATTACAGAACCACCTACAGTATTGACATCGCCTCAATGAGCCTTGGAACTAACCCGTCCTCTTCATGTGATGGAACTGACGAGATTTGTCTCATGGCCGACTCCATAATGGAGTCCAATGTTGCCCTGTTCGTGGCCGCTGGAAATCACGGTCGTCCTGAGATGCTGTACGGCTACAACACCATTGGTTGCCCGGCCGCTTCCCGTTACGCAATCACCGTTGGTTCGGTGAATGACGATGGCTCTCATTCGAGTTTCAGCAATGAGGGGCCAACTGGTGATGGCCGGCTGAAGCCAGAGATATGTGCTGCAGGATCATCAATCACCGCTGCAGAGGCCAACAGCGGAAATGGATATGTGACATACAGTGGTACATCAATGGCGACGCCTATGGCGGCAGGCATTGGTGCATTGATACGTCAGGCTGACAACACTCTCAGCTCTTTCGACGTAAAGAATGTCCTGACAACCACAGCTCTTGATAAGGGCGAGGAAGGTCCTGACAACACGTACGGATACGGTATCGCTCAGGCAAAAGATGCACTCGACTATGTCACAGGTGGCGGCGGCACTACTGACAATCCTCCGTCATGCTCGATTGTTGCACCAGCCGAAGGTGAAACAATCAGCGGTGTCTATCGGGTCTATGTGAATGCTGCCGACGACAATGGCGTTTCGAAAGTAGAGGTTCGGATTGACTCTGGAAGCTGGGTAGACATCACCAACAATATCGATGGTGATTACTACTACTACGATTGGGACACAACTGCCTACTCTGACGGCAGTCATACTGTTTCAGCTCGTGCTACAGACACCAATTCCCAGATAGCTTCGGACAGCAATGGCGTAACTGTCGATAATGGTGGAGGTTCTACTGATGATTACATGCATGTATCCAGTATCACCTACCAAGCCACCTATCGAGGTCCTAACGCCTGGCTGACCATCTATGTGTCCATAGTTGACCAAAACGGCAACCCTGTGAGCGGAGCCACCGTCACTATTGACGTTCAGTATCCGAGTGGATCGGTGAGTACCTTCACCACCACCACAGGAAGTGATGGCGTGGCTGTGTTTGACCTAGGCAAGACCGCCAAGGGCTCGTACACAGTAACGGTAACGGGAGTCACACATTCGAGTTATACATACGACTCCTCAGCAAATGTCGAAACCTCCAAGACATTCAGTATATAGTAACGGGGGCTCTGCCCCCCACCTTCTTTTTTTGGGAATTATTCAAGAATGTATATAAGTTGACTTGCATAATCCACACTTCATGAGACTGACAAAGCGACATGGTCTGATTGCCCTCGTGACTTTGGTTCTCGTGTTAATGTCAGCACCTCGAGTGTCTGCATCCACAAGCAGATTGGAAGTGACTGTAGACTACGCTACCTATGCAGATCTCGATTCCGATGGAATCGAAGATGATGTTCTGATAGATTTGACTTTGACAGTGCCTCCACACGCTCCCTGCCCTCGGTACTCCGAGTACTATCTTGTCTTGAGATTGCCATCAGGGTTCGAGCATTACGGCCTAATACAGCTGATCGGAAGATTCTCTGAGATTCGCATGAGAATCTTCTGGTATGATTCCGCATGGGAGTCGGGCTGGTACAATCTTGACATTACTGCAATCGCCTACGGCGGATCGGTGCTTGGTTACACTGAAACCTCTCATATCTTCGATCCTCCTACAGGTTCAGGTGTCGGTGATCCTCACATAGAGGTCATGTGCTGGTAGAAATCGAAGAGGAACACAAGAGGAATAGAACTACATCAGAGGGCGAAGGCTTGAACAAAGACGGACTCACAGGTAAGCAGCTGAGCCTGCTTGTTGCTCTACAGGAAGGACCGATGAACACTGTCCAAGAGCTCGCCAATCGTGTCACTTTCTCGAGAACAACAGTCTCTGAATACCTCCGTAAGATGAGTAGTAAAGGCAAGGATTATGCCGACCGTCTATTTCGAGTCATTCCTCAGCTTGATGAAGTAGCTCTTGGTTTGAATACGACCGACTGCTTCATCATGACCTCAAATCTCGTGGATCTGGAACGGATGGAGCGACTCTGTGATGAGCATCCCTACACAAAGTATCGAGCCAGATGCTATGGAGCTCATTCTGGGCTTTTCGTGCAGTTCAGAATTCCCACTGGAATGCAGCCAATGATCACGGACCTTCTCGGACGGGTGAAGTCTGCTGGTCACCTGGACTCGTTTTCGATTCTACCAACAAGTGAACATCCGCCGATATTCTCGACTTCCAAGGTGGCCAACTGGAATCCCCAAACATTCACGTGGAAATTCGACTGGGACCGTTGGTTCGAGAAAGAGGTTGATACTGTTATTCCTCAGAAGAAGGGGGGCGAATCATTCCTCACCCAACTAACCAAGAAGGACCTCCATATCATCTGCCAGTTGAACCATGGGGCCAGAAGAAAACAGAAAGCCATGATTCAGGCCCTGAGCCAAGACGGTATCGATTTCACTTCTCAAGACTTCTCTCGTCGACTCAAGCGGATAGAAGACCGGTTCATTACTGGATATCACGTCTTTGTCGAACCGACAGCTTTCGACCTGTACAGTAATGTCATCCTGACAGCAACTTGCGACGCAGACCAAATCTACCACCTACAGTCGAGAATGACTGCACATCCGATACCATTTCGTTCTACACTGAAAAGAAATGACAACTACCTCTTCTGGTATCTTCAGCTACCGCCTAGCCACCTTTCTGCTCTGCTCGGACGGATGCATAGCATCAGTCGTAACTTCGTTGTGACAATGCTGGACTATCACAGAAGCCAGGTTTACGGGCCCTGGGCTGATGCTTTTGATGAAGAAGCCTCCCAATGGCGAAAGGACAAGGAATTCATGGTGACTGACGTTCTAAGGAGAGTCAGTTGACAGATGCATCTCTTCAGTTATGAAGAATCGATATTCATGCAGAATATCTTCTGAATATCACTCAATAATTCGATCGAATGACCTTACCCAACCAAATCTCTAAAGAGTAAGAGAATCCGATTATCAATAGGCGAGGTTCACATGAAACTGGGTTTCTTGATCAATCCGATTGCAGGAATGGGTGGACGAGTGGGTCTCAAGGGGACTGACGGGGTTGTAGAGGAGGCCCGCAGAAGAGGGGCCAAGCCCGTGGCTCCGGGAAGAGCAAAGGAGTTTCTTGAGGCTCTACAATCTAGCATATTAGATGACGAGCGATTTGACATTGAGTTCTATTCATGTCCAGAACCGATGGGTGACGGCATCCTGAATGGCTTGGGGATAGGTCACACAGTGGTAGATGTTGATGTTGGTGAGGTAACGACTTCCCACGATACACGAGTCTGTGTGAAGGCGCTTTATGATGCAGGAGTGAGACTGCTCGCATTTGTGGGTGGGGACGGTACTGCCCGTGATATCCTTGACTCTGTAAAAGAGAACTCGCTGGATGAACTGGTCGTATTGGGCGTCCCATCTGGAGTAAAGATGTACAGCGGCATCTTTGTGATAAACCCGAGAGATGCTGCGGAGGTAGTCCGCCTCGTACTTGAGGGCTCCGCGCAGCCATCGAAATTCGAGATAATGGATGCGGACGAAGAGGCCTTCCGCGAAGACAACTTTAGCATTAGACTCTATGGTTATCTTCAAGGACCCTCGGTTCCTGCAAGATTTCAGGGGGCCAAGCAGGCAAGTCCTGAAACTGTCAATGAACAAGAGGCACAGGAGGCGATAGCTCGTCATATTGTCGAACGTATGGAGAATGACGGCTACTACATCCTGGGACCCGGAACGACAGTAGAGAGTGTAACAGACCTCCTTGAAATTAAGAAGACCACACTTGGGGTGGACCTCTATCACAGTGGCAAGGTCCATAATGATGTGAATGAATCACAGATTCTAGAGTTAGTGGATGATTTCGAGAAAGCGTGGATTATCGTGTCGCCTATCGGACACCAGGGTATGCTGTTTGGACGAGGAAACCAGCAGATCAGTCCCGAGATAATCAAACGTGTAGGCCGAGATCACATCAAGGTTTTGTCAACACCTTCGAAACTAAAGGGCATTGAAGGAGAAACACTAAAGGTTGATACAGGCGATTCTGCTGTTGATGAAATGCTTCAAGGCTACATACGGGTCATCAGTGACTACAACGAGATACGATTGGTAAAGGTAGAATAACGCAATTATACATAGGTGAATAGAGGCTTTCTCATGATAGTTCTGTTAACAGATTTCGGCGAGTCCGAGTATGTAGGTATGATGAAAGGTATGATATACTCTATCTGCGACAAGGCTCGTATCATTGACCTCACACATTCTGTGAGTCCCCAATCAATAATCGAAGGTGCCTGGATCCTTCTCAAGAGCTACTCTTACTTTCCACGACGAACAACCTTTGTGGTTGTGGTGGATCCCGGGGTTGGTACAGAACGCGATGCTGTCTTGGTAACAACCCGTAATTTCAGCTTCATTGGACCCGACAATGGTGTTCTCTATCCCACTGTTCAGAATGATGGAGTAGAAAAGATATTCACGATTGCTGTTGAGGAAGAGGATGCAAAAACATTCCACGGCCGCGACGTATTTGCCCGCATGGCTGCCTATCTTGAGAAGGGTGTTGCGGGGAAGCGGCTGGGCGAATACAGAGAATCGCTTCAGGTACCTCTGACGTTTCATCGTGATGGGCGAGAAGGTCAGGTGGTCCGGATAGACCGCTTTGGCAACATAATCACCAATCTCCCCCCTCTGGCCAAAGACAAAGTCTGTCTTATGAACGACAAACTGAAGATGCCCCTGAGATGCCATTCTACGTATGGCGAAGGTCCCGACGATGAGCTCTTCATCGTAACGGGTAGCGCAGGCACTCTGGAGATCTGCCGACGGAATGCACGGGCTATCGACAGAATTGACCTTCAACCCGGCGACCGTGTATCTATTCTCTGACTTTATGAGAGAGGCACTTCTTGTTCTGCCATTGTGATATCCGGAGGCGGTATATGGAAATATTATGGTGGCACAAGGAATCATGTAGGATATCTAGCCATCCATCATGAGTTCTCAGTTATCCTGTCCAAGTATCTTTTGTGCAAAGGATTGAAGCACACCCCTTACGGATGGGCTAATAGCTCAGCTCGACATATCTATATGTCGGCAGCTCCCTTCATGATAGCCATGCCAAGAGTTGTGGTCATTGGAGGTTGCGGCATTGTTGGAAGTATCGCTGTACGAGCACTTGCCTCATTCGATGATTTCGATGAGATTGTCATTGCTGACATCAATGAAGAGGGGGCGCATGAACGAGCTGCAGAGATGGGATCTGATAGTTGTTCGGCTCTTGCAGTTGATGCCGGGAATGCTGGGAGCATCAAGAATGCCATCAAGAATGCAGACGTGGTTCTGAATTGCTGTGGACCATTTTACAAGTATGGGCCAATAGTACTCAAAGCTGTTATCGAGGCTGGAGTCAACTATGTTGATGTCTGTGACGACTTTGACGCCACAAAGAAACTACTGGATATGGACACAGTAGCGAAGGAAGCTGATGTCACAGCCCTAACAGGAATGGGTAGCTCGCCTGGTGTTGCCAATCTTCTCGCCAAGTTCTGTGCAGATCACATGCTCGATGAGGTGGACTCAATTGACATTCTTCATGCACACGGGGGTGAACCTAATGAGGGTCCGGCTGTTGTTGCACACAGGATTCACAGCATGCTGGCTGATATTCCGATGTACCTCGATGGCGGTTTTACCACTGTGAAATACTTCGAAGAGAGTGGGCAAGCCCTTGAAGAGGATGTTGAATTCCACTGCGTTGGAACATATCGTTGCTACCCTTATCCTCACCCCGAGACCATAACCTTACCCAACTACATTGATTGCCAGCGAGTGACGAATCTCGGGTGTGTGATTCCGACAGAGTATTACGATCTGATAAGGGAAATCGTTAGGCTCGGTATTGTGGAGGAGGAGCCAATCAATGTCAAGGGGCAGGAAGTCGTTCCGAGAGAATTCACTATCGCCTATATCATCTCGCGGAGAGACGAGATTCTGGAAGCCACCAATTTCGGAACACAGCGAGGTTGTCTCAAGATCACGATGAAGGGTGCTGTTGAGGGCAAGCCCCACCAGTTCGACTTCTCTCTTGCTTCCGAGGGGCAGTCTATGGGGGAGGGGACCGGCATTCCAGCTGCTATTGGAGCTCTCCTCATGCAGAGAGGTAAAGTGGAGGGTAAAGGAGTTCTACCTCCGGAGGCATCTATCAATCCTCTTGAGTTCCTTGGGCTCATGCAGGAATATCTGAAACTAGATGATGTAACAGGAGAGGGTTCTCCATTGATTATCGAATCCATTAATCATGAGGGGAATCTCGAGCGAATAGCCCTGTAACTGGCATCGATATATGCCATTGCTGCGTCAGAAAGACAATCGAAATCTATTTTGCACGCCAAGTACACTCTTGTCAGTTGAAGTGTGGCTAAATCATGACGGGGTATGTCCTAGCACACGATGTAGGAACCGGCGGAAACAAGGCATCTCTTGTCAGTATCGATGGTGAGATTTTGGCCTCTGCAGAAAAGAGCTACCCTGTCCTCTATCCCCAAGTCAACTGGGCTGAACAAGACCCGGAGCAGCACTGGTGGAATGCTATCCGGGAAACATCACGTAAAGTGATATCGAAGTCCAAACTATCTCCCAGAGATGTGATTGCCCTCACATTCTCGACTCAAATGATGGGTACAATCCCTGTCAATAGAGTAGGAAGACCACTGATGAATTGCATGACCTGGATGGATTCAAGGGCGGCTCGGCAGAATAAGAAAATCATCTCGAATCCAATCAGAATGCTCAGGATGTTACGAATCACGGGTGGACTGCCCTCAGGAAAGGACATCATCGGGAAGATTCTCTGGGTCATGGAGGAGCGCCCGGAGGTGTATGAGAAGACCTGTAAATTCTTGGATTGTAAGGACTACTTGATATTTCGTACCACGGGCGAGTATGTGACCTCCTGGGACTGCGGGAACCTCACGTGGTTCATGAACACACGCAAGGGAAACAATGAATGGTCCGAAACCATTCTGGGATGGATGAACCTTGACATTGAAAAGCTCCCCCGGCTGGCACCTTCCACAGAAGTTGTGGGGTCATTGACATCTGACGCTGCAAAAGAGCTAGGGCTCACTACCGAGACCATGGTCGTGAACGGGAGCGGAGATATGACTGCTGCGGGAGTTGGTTCGGGGGCTGTGCGTGAAAAGGAATGCCATCTCTACGCAGGGTCAAGTGCTTGGCTAGGGGCTCATGTTGAAGACAGGAAGCTAGACATCAGCTCCTTCACAGGTTCAATACGCAGTGCCATTCCGGGCAAGTATTTCATGGTGGCTGAACAAGAGTCCGCGGGCGCATGCCTGAAGCATCTACGTGAAGAATGGCACTGTGATCTTTGCGAAAACATACGTCCCCTTGCAGCCGAGGAGTGTTTATCCTGCGAGACTGGAGAACGAAACCCATTTTCAGTCATAGACAAGATTGCCGCTGAGTCTGAGCCGGGTTCTGATAATCTACTCTTTGCACCTTGGATGTTTGGAGAGCGCAGCCCACTTGATGACCACAATGTACGCGGCGGTTACTTCAATCTATCACTGGCTCATTCGAAGAAGCATATGGTGCGTTCCGTACTAGAGGGTGTTGCTCTTCATACGCGCTGGATGATGGAAGGGGTCGAGAAACGAAAGATGCTGGGGAAGGTACCGAAGATCAACATGATTGGTGGATGCGCTAAGTCTGATCTCTGGCCCCAGATATTTGCTGACGTCCTTCAGAAGCCAATACACAGGATGCGGCATCCACAGGCAGCAGGAAGCATAGGAGTGTCGATGGTTGCATTTGTGGGTCTAGGCGAACTCAAGGATTTCAATCAGGTTGGAAACAAGATAAAGGTTGATCATGTCTTCGAGCCCAACGCTGACACCTTTGAGACCTATGAGCGGCTCTCTGAGATCATGAAGAAGTACTACAAGAGGAATAAGGCCCTCTGGAAGAAGATGAATGAAGAGGCTCATTGACCTTCATGTTTCTCTACTACCAGTCTCTCAGCATTACAGGTCGAATCCAGTCCGACCCGAGCCCCATGAGTCCATTGCTTTCTTCAGCTCCTCGTGTTCCTTGGCATAGACACTGACGTGGACCCCTTTCATCTTGGCCTCAATGGCCTGCCGAAATGCCTTTGCTCCAGCTGTTGGGCCATCTGGATGGGCGTGTATCGCTCCACCCGACCCAATCACGATGTCTGGTCCCAGATCATCCACCGCCTCCTCCACCATGCCTTGAGATATTCCTCCGCTGGGCATGGGCATACTGGGGTTGATGTTTCTGAGAGGCATGACCATGTGATGTGCCATGGCTAGAAAGCGTTCCTTCAGTAGAGGGGCTTTCCCGTAGGGGGCAGGGAAGACGGTTATGTCTGACCCACAAATCCTGGGGAGCTTTCCGATCACGATGTTTGTTCCGATGCCGGTTATGGGTGAGTACGATAGAGCCCCGGCAATATCCATGTGTGCAAGAACTGGAACCTCACTCATTTCACACGCATGTCTGAAGGCAGAATACCCCACAGCAAGGAAGTTTATCATGAGTGCATTGGCACCCAGCTCGATTGCTCTATCGGCGTTCTCAAACAGTTTGGGGACGCTGTCTGTGATATTCACCGTGAATAGTGTCTTCTCTCCTTTCTCTGCATCTGCTTTATCCAGCGCCTCCATGAACAGGGGTATCCTCTCTTCAAGCGTATTGAACTCTGGGTTGGCAAGGAGCTCATCATCCTTGATAATGTCAGCTCCCCCAACAGCAGCTTGGTATGCCAAATCTGCTCCCATCTTGGCTGATGTATAGACACACGGTTTGATCATATTGTTCAGGAGTGGACGTTTCTTAACACCAAGAAGCTTCCGAAGGCCCTTGATTCCAAACTTCGGTCCTTTGAAGCCCTTCAACCATTCCTTTGGAAAGCGCATGTCTAAACACTTGATGCGCCCTCCAAGCGATATGTTCCCAATAACCGTACTCAGTAGCATTGGAATCTGTCTGCCGAAGTTTTCCCATGGATATGCCACTTGTATGATGTACTGCCGCCGCTCGATATCTTTGGGGGTGCTGTATTCGTATTGCGGCACCTCATAGATGCCAACCACTTTGGCCACATGACGCTTCCGCACTTCCAAGGTCTCGCCTGGCACCATTGTCCAAGTTCCTGTGCTCTGCTCAACTGCCGCAGCATGTGCAACTTGTCTTGCATCCATAAAGGGGGGAAGACCCACATAGTAGGTGCATATCACATAATTCTCTATGTCTATGCCGTCCGGTAATGCATCAGGTAGTGCTTCGAGGGGAATCTTCTCCATTTCAATCAGCCCGTTCTTTGTCTGTACAATAGGGCTTATGTTCTTTTGGAGCGGCGTTCAGAGATAGGATTCAACAACATAAAGGGAAAGCTTCTTGACACTATGAGTCAAAAGCCCCCCTGTTTATCAGATTGGTGTAGAATGATGATTCACATAACCGAAGTGGCTGAAAAGGCTGGCATCTCAGAAGAATTCCTTGAACCGTATGGAAAATACATGGCGAAGATCGACTTAGATATACGGAGAAAGCTCGGTAAGAGAAAGGGCAAATTGATACTTGTCACGGCGACAACGCCTACCCCGGCTGGAGAGGGGAAGACGACCACCTCGATTGGGCTTTCAATGGCTCTCAATGCAATGGGTCATAACGCTGTTGTGACTCTTCGAGAACCCTCTCTTGGTCCTGTATTCGGCATCAAGGGTGGAGCAACCGGTGGTGGCAAGTCTAAGGTACTGCCTTCTGATCGCATCAATCTGATGTTCACCGCGGATTTCCCAGCAATTACTGCAGCACACAATCTCCTTTCAGCGATGATGGATAATCATGTTCACCAAGACAACGAGCTTGGCATTGATGTCAGAAGAGTCTATTGGCCCCGCGCCATAGACATGAACGACCGTGCCCTCAGAGAGGTCATGGTGGGCCTAGGTGGCAAGTCCAACGGATTCCCACGAGAAGACAGATTCGTCATCACGGCTGCTTCCGAGATCATGGCAATCCTTGCTCTGGCTAAAGACTACGATGACTTGCAGAAGCGCCTTTCACGGATTCTTCTCTCACGGGATATGAACTTGAAAGAGGTGCATGCGGGTGACCTCAAGGCTGAGGGGGCGATGAGTGTGCTTCTCAAAGATGCTCTGAAACCGAATCTTGTACAGACCAGTGAGGGAACACCCGCCATCATTCACACAGGACCCTTTGCCAACATCGCACATGGGACGAACTCGGTCATAGCTACTGATATCGCATTAAGGCTCTTTGACTATGTGGTCATTGAGGCAGGTTTTGGTGCTGACCTTGGTGCAGAGAAGTTCCTTAACATAGTCACTCGGGCAGGAGAATTCGATGTCAATGCTGTAGTCATTGTCACATCAATCCGTGCACTGAAAGAGCACGGCGACGGTGAACTCGCGAAAGGCTTTCCGAATCTACAGAAACATGTCGAGAATATCCACGACTTCGGATTGCCTGCAGTGATTGCACTGAACAGGTTTCCGGATGATACGGATTCGGAGATAGATACTCTCCGTTCATTCTGTGATGAGCAAGGTTGGTCGATGGAGGTCTCTGATGTATTTGCAGAAGGAAGCAAGGGTGGAGAGGATTTTGCCTCCGCCGTATTGGATGCGGTCGATGCAGATGCCAAGGTGATCCCTACATATGATCTCAAAGATGACTTGAAGACGAAGATCCAGAAGCTATCCAAGAAGGTGTATGGGGCAGATGGGGTGATCTTCTCGGACAATGCACGCGGTCCGATACGCTCATTGGAGCGGCGGGGCTACGGCGAGTTGCCCATCTGTGTTGCCAAGACGCAGTTCAGTATCTCTGACAATCCGCGACTTAAAGGACGCCCGACCGGCTTTGAAGTCTTTGTACGAGGTGTTGACGTCAGTGCTGGTGCTGGATTCGTGATTGTGTACATGGGCGATGTTATGCTGATGCCCGGCTTACCCAAGGAACCTGCTGCCGTTGGAATGGGTCTAGATGATGATGGTGATATCTACGGAGTCTTCTAGGAGGATTGTACAGTGAAACGAATCAAGCCTGAAGATTTCATCGAAGGTAATGTCATCGATGGAAAGAAACTGAGCAAGAGGATTCGCTCCCAGATTGCATCTGAAGTAGAGCGCCTGACAGAGCTACACGGAATCGCCCCGAAGCTGACAACTGTGATAGTTGGAGAAGACCCGGGTTCCAAGATGTATGTTCGGATGAAACATCGTGCGTGCAAGAAAGCGGGCATAATCTCTGATGGCCATTCGTTACCGAGTGACACGAGCGAAGAAGATCTGATGGGACTGATTGAGAGGCTTAATCGAGATGTGAGTGTTCACGGTATTCTGGTTCAGCTTCCGTTGCCAAGGCACATTGATGAAGAGACCATCATCAGCGCTATCGACCCGAGTAAGGATGTTGACGGCTTCTCTCCACGGAACATCTATCGTCTCTTCTATGGTGGTGAGATGCTCTGCTCCGCCACACCACAAGGAATTGTGACGATGCTGGATTTACTGGGTGTTGACTTGGATGGAATGTACGCTGTCATTGTCAACAGATCAACTATCGTGGGTAAACCCCTAGTCTTCCTACTCCTGAATCGGAACACCACGGTCACCGTTTGCCATTCACATACCCGCGACTTGCCTTCCATGACGAAACAGGCTGACATACTCGTTACCGCAGTGGGTCGACGTCAAGGAGATGATGATCCCTACTTCATTACCGCGGACATGGTGAAGAAGGGCGCCATAGTCATCGATGTTGCTACCCCCAATGGCGATGTGGACTTTGACGAAGTCAAAGAGATCGCATCCTACATAACTCCAGTGCCAGGGGGAGTTGGCCCCATGACCATTGCGATGCTTCTCAAGAACGTTCTAGCTGCTTACTCCTTCCAGCAGGCTCAGACAAACGTCCTCACGACAGTTGCTATCGATTACGGATCGTACGTCAGCTAGTTTCGTACACGAGATGTGAGAGCTCGCAGTTAGCTGCCGCCTCGTTTCTGTAAGGCACCTTGCAGATTCTCGAGTATATACTCTGACTGAGGGGTAGGCAGTCTCCCCAATGTCAGGCCCAAACGCTTTTCTAGATGGTTGTGAAGTGCGGCCGCAGTGACAAAGAATGAAAATCGTTGAATGCGTACCCAATTTCTCAGAAGGGCGACGCAAAGAGGTCATTGACGCGCTTGCAGATGCCATAAAGAGCATTGAAGGTGTTAGGCTTCTGGACGTCGAGTATGACCCGGATCACAACCGGTCTGTCTTCACATTCATCGGTGAACCCCAGAGAGTCAAAGATGCAGCACTGAAGGCTGCTGATGTTGCTGTTGAGAATATTGACTTGACTAAGCATCAGGGCGCCCATCCTCGGATGGGTGCAGTCGATGTCGTTCCGTTTATACCTCTCCATGGTACTACAATAGGCGAATGCATCGAGCTGTCCAAGCAGTTTGCAGAGGAGTACTCCTCAAAGCATGATGTGCCTGTCTATCTTTATGCAGAGTCTGCCACTCGGGTTGACCGCAGAGAGCTTCCCAATATTCGACAGGGCGAATTTGAAGGTCTCAGTGAAATGATTGGAGTAGAAGCTGAGAAAGACCCTGACTATGGCCCGAAGAAGATCCATCCGACAGCAGGGGCTACGGCCACAGGCGCTCGACATTTCCTCATAGCTTTCAACTGTAATCTGAACACAACAGATGTTGAAGTTGCAAAGACATGTGCCAATGCTGTACGAGCGACAACTGGTGGTTTTGTATACGTTCAAGGAATAGGTCTTGACCTCCCTGAGAAAGGCATGACCCAGGTCTCCCTTAACCTGATTCATCCTAAACGAACGAAGATTCATCAAGTGCTTGAGGTGGTCCGCAACGAGGCACGACGTTTCGGAGCAACAGTTGTAGAGACCGAGATAGTGGGAATGATTCCTTTGTTCGCCATACTTGATGCATTCAAATACTACGTACAGCCGGAGAAACTCGAACAGGAGATGATTCTCGACCTCTACTACTTGGGAGGTGCGCAGGATCCAACTGAGAAGAGCTTCAGCGAGATGTCACTCATCGAGTTCGGAGATCAAGTTCGTCGAGCCAGAGCAACACCTGGAGGCGGCAGTGTCGCTGCAGCAATGGGTTCTCTTGGTGGTGCACTTGTCTGCATGGTCACTGGACTGTCACTTTCTGGCCGGAAATTCGCGGCAATTCGGGAGGAGATGCTAGAGCATCGTCATGCCTGCGAGAATGATCGAGGGGTTCTCATGGGCCTTGTTGAGAAAGACTCGGAAGCCTTTGACCGAGTCATGACCGCATACAAGATGTCAGAAGACACAGCGAAGGAGAAGGAGGCAAAGGAGAAAGCAGTTGAATCCGCGACGATACATGCTGCCGAGGTACCGCTCGAGACAATGCGTCACTCTTTCAACGCCCTAGAGCATACCAAGGTCGCCGCGGACAAGGGAAACATCAACGCAATCACTGATGCTGGAGTCGCAGCACATGCCCTCATGGCAGCAATAGAGGGGGCGGCTCTCAATGTCCGCATCAATCTGGGAAACATCCGCGACAAAGACTTCGTGAAAAAGACTGGAGAAGAAGTCGAACGTATCATCTCTGAGGGCAAGAAGATGAAAGAAGATATTCTTCATATCGTTGAACAGCGGATGAAGGAACTTGAAGAAGACTGATTCACACTTTCTTCGCGGTCAGGGAGACTCCCTGGCCCGCTTCGACTTCAAATGCAGTACCTCCGGCGGCATCTATCGCATCCATGACTTCGCTTTCTCTGTTCGGTGCATAAGCAAGCATCGTGCCTCCCCCTCCGCTTCCGTTCACCTTGCATCCCAGAGCCCCTGAGGATTTGGCTGCCTCTATCAGCCGCTCGATTTTGTCCGTAGACCTATGCAGGCTGTCACGTAGTATCTCATGATGCTCATCGATCAGCCTCCCCAGAAGTTTAACATCTGGATCCTTCTCGCCCAGCAATTTTCGTGCACGAGCAGTGAGGTCACGGTTTCTGAGAGTAGCCTCGGCCATGAGCCTTGCGTTCGTAGGTCTTCTTCTTGAGAGGTCATGCACTTTTCTCAGCTCTGTGCTTCGGGGTTCGAACTCCCCAATAGATGCTCTGATCTTGTCATATTCATTGAGAATTGTCTCCCGTAGATGCGCGAGGTCTCCCACGGTATCTTCCTTCTGCTCTCTCGAATCTCCGATGACCAGTCCTGAGAGCTTCGCCGGGAGCCTAGTCACAAGATAGTCCTCTCCCAAATCAAGATGGACTATCCCTCCATACGCAATAGCGAAGTGATCCTGTTTTCCCCCACTCTCGCCAAACTCGACCACCTCTGCCTGAAAGGCTGCTCTAGCGATATAGTCGCTGGAGAGATCAAGGCCTGCCAGTCTTGAGAATGCAACGACTGCTCCAACTGTCAGAGCACTCGAACTTGATAGGCCCGCCCCAATCGGGATGTTCCCTGTAACGGTGATATCTGCACCTGCCATGCGTTGAGGGCTCCGCCGCCTCACAACGTTGAACGCACTTCTAACATAATCACGTTTCTTGAGATAAGGGGCCTCAGATTCCGCTGAGAAGCGCTCCTCTTCTTCCAAGTCTCTGTAGAGAACAGTGATTACATCATCTTGACGTGGGCTGACCTTCAGTTCGATATATCTGTCTAGGGCCGCAGAAATGACATCTAGGCCTAGATAGTCGCTATGCTCTCCAAAGAGGCACAGTCTTCCCGGGGTCGTGATCTTGAACTGATTGGTAATCGTCAGAGCAACCACCTGTGCTTTGCATTCTCACTGAGGAGCGCAAGAAGAAAAGCATGCCTCTTTCCCTTGGTGAAAAGGTGGCACATCAACTATCGTTCTACTTTTGAGTCCTATCTAGGTGCTCCTAAGTCTCCTGTACGGCCAGATTCACGGCTTCGGCAATATCCTCGGGTCTAACGCCCGGTGACTGGAGCCCCTTGTCCGAATAAAGCTGCTCGATTCGACGCAGAATCTCCTCTTTCTCTGCCCTGACGCCTGTAAGTGCCCCTTCAACAAGTTCGATTCCGAGAGAGGGAATCATGAAAAAGTCACCACTCACGACAATCTCCTCTATCGTTCCTTCCACCACCTCTGCGGTCACCCTGATGAGCCCTCCTTCAGCCTTGAAGTTCGCAGTGCCAACAGATGCCGTGGCTGATATTTTCACCTGATGAGCAACATCGAATTTCCGTCCCTTCCTCCAGAATAGCCAGTCCCTCGAGAGATACTTGTCACGGAGCTCCTTCATCTTGTTTCTCTCCCAGGACGAGAGGTCTCCCCGCTCAAGGTCAATATCGAGGGTCTTCTCATATAATCTAAGAAGGTCTTCTTTCACGGTGTTACGGTCGGGTAGTGCACCCAGCTCTCCCTCTATGGTGGTCATTCGCTCTTTGAGACTCTTGAATATCTTATCTCGAAACTTCTCACTTGGAACTCTGAGTACGTGAACCATTGAATCAAAATCAAAATCAAAGATCAGATTTCCGGTGAGTATTCTGGCATCTCCTACGTCTCCTGCTCCATTTCCCGAGATCTTCTTCCCACTCACTTGAATATCATTTACTGGTCTGAACTCTGCATCAATTCCTAGGTTACGATAGGTCTGCACAGGCGCATCTAGAAACTTGCGATAGTAAGCATCTATGCTCTTGGGTGTGGTTGGACTGTCAACTCGGCCGATTATCTGGTAGAAGAGCTGACCCTCATCAAGGTAGACACCACCCCCACCGATGACTCTTCGCACAACTAGAACATCGTTCTCTCGACAGTACTCTAGGTCAATGTCCTTTTCGGCTTCTTGGAAGTATCCCAGCGATACGAGAGGGTCACTTGGCCAGCATATGATGAGCGTGTTCTCTGCTTCATCCTCGGTGATGGCCTGTGCCACCATGTCATATATTGTCTGGGTTTCGAGGGGATCAATGGGTCCCAAGTCCAATAGTCGCCAAGTCTCGATAGGCATGGCACGAGTCTATACTCGTTGACACTTAATTGTGATGTTAGAGTTGTCTCTTTGCCTCTTGGTGAATGAACTCCTCCATGGCTGCATTATCCATACTTCGCACAAAGCGGTTGAGGTCCTTCAGCATGAATACTAGCCCCTCCACGTTGCGTGCATAGCGGTTAACGAGGGACGAATCACCCGTCGTAGTTATTGCCGCCGCCGCAGCCTCTGCGCTTTCGATGGCGGGTCTGATACCTTCACCCGATAGCGGGTTGCACAGCCCTGCAGCGTCTCCAACAAGAAGAGCGTTACCGACACCAAGATGGAAATACCCGAACGGTATTGCCCATGTTTCCCGTCTAACAAGACTCAGTTCATTGAATGCAAACTCGGTTCCTAGCCATTTCTTGAAACGAATCATCAGTTGATGGAGATTGGGCTTCGTGTGCGGGGTTGTACCCAGACCCAGGAACAGTCTATTGGACTTCGGGATGACATACGCGTAGGCTTTGGAGATGTCCTCGCGAAAGAATCCATAGAAGTACTCTCCAAAATCGCCCTCTGCATTCAGTTCCTCCTGAGCGACTAGCATAACAGGGGTATCTTCATTTGGCATGAGTTTACGGCGCGTGTAAGACCTAACACCGTCAGCTCCAATGAGATACTCCGAGGAATACAGACACCGTCCACTAGGACCCTCAACTTGGACGGAGAATTCCCTATCATACTCGAACCCAATGCACTCTGTCTTGTACTGGATGCTGACGCCGTTCTTTTCAGCCGTATCACGAAGCCACTGGTCGAACCTGTCACGGTTGACATTGTATATCTTGTATCCCTCAATAACAACGCCATTTTCCCGGCCGCTTGGAGGTATGTAGTACAGCCCGAGTTGTGACGGGTTTGCCATAACATGATTTGGCAGTGACACATCCAAGATATCCTCTATTGCACTTGGAGCAACAGCTGGCAGGACTCCTCCGCACACCTTGTGCCTGTTCTTGCCTTTCTTTTCGAGCAGACAGACATCAAGCCCCTCTCTTGCGCAGAGGATAGCACTTGCCGCCCCGGCGGGTCCTCCTCCAACTATAATGACATCATTGTGTTGCAGGCTACTTCACCTCTGCGCGGAGAATTCCTCTTTTCCACATCTCTCTGATCATATGGCTGACTAGCTCGATCATCAATGTAGTCTGCCCTTCGAACTTCCCAGCATATGCGTCCTGTTCCTTCCCTAGATCGTAGCATGTAGAGTCCTCCACGTCGAGGAGTAAAGCAGGCACACCCGTTTCAACGAAATCGTAGTAATGCTTGCTTCGAAAGGCGTCGCAACAAGAACCGATGTATCCTCTGGCTCCCTTCTCCTTGAACTCATCAATGGTTTCGATAAGATCCTCGTAGCTTTGTATTGTCCGAACGGCAACACCCAGCTCCTGAATTAGTTCGTAGACAGGGCTGATCGTGCAGGCACCACAAGTGTCACAGCCCTCGGTCCAGCGGTGTTCACAACCCACGCGTTTGGCACAATAGGGCAAGAGGACATAGTCGAAGATCTGATCCTCTAGCTCGTCAGGCATAAAATTGACCGGCATGAGATAGTTTGTCTGATCAAGAGTTACTCCGTACTTCGTGAATGCAGTTTTCTTCACGCTTTCAAGGATCAGCTGGACAATATCCTCCGGCTCGACTCCAACAATGTTTGCTCCAGAATCTTCAAAGAACGAGAGGATGATATTGCGGATAGTTTCCTCGTCAGTGGACACGTTCTTGAGTCTGGCCTCCAAATCCATAATGGCGCGTTGCGGAAAGGCCTGGAAATCTCCTGTGATGAAACAACTCACAATGAATCCTCCAAGAACATCAATACTGGCGGACACCCTCACGAGGCCACCTGGGGTCTTCCGCATGGCATTGACATGTCCCCCAGTTTCAGCAGGCCGACGGACCAGATACACCCATTCATCCGATTGGTAGTAGCGCTGACGCTCCTGATACAGCGTTTCTTCGCACGGATACAATCCATGCGGCTCAAGGGACATATCTAGCACTTCTTCAAAGCCTGCTGACAAAGCAGATTTTATCTCATCCATTGGCGGTACATGACCCATCTCCCATTTCAGACATGTGACGCGCTCCTTGACGCTTTCAATCTCCTTGTCTTTCAGCTTTTCAACAGGTATTCGAAGGGCCCTAAGCATGAGTTCAACGTCAAAATCAACGAGGAGGGTTCCCTGATACATGAACGAATCTCCTCGTTGCGTACCTCCTGTGCCAGAAATCTTGCGGCCCTTGACCTCAATATCATTCTTGGGTCTAAACTCCGCATCAATACCAAGCTCCTTCAGGCCTGCTATGGTACCCTTGCAGACAATGCCTGCCAGTCGATCGAGATCCTTTCTCAAATCCTGAATCCGGGGAGTGGACTTGTCTGCAAAAACTTCCCATCCGAGGCATGAAGGCGTGAAGAGGATGGTACCACCTCCAGTTATTCTGCGATTGATGTCAATCCCTTTCTCTTGGCAGAATATGGTGCGAACCTCCTGTTCCACTGATTGATGGTAGCCAACAAGAACGGCAGAGGGGTTGAATTGGAGGAATCTTATTGTGTTTGGGGTTTCCTTCTCGGAACGACACTCGAGCATTACGTCATCTAGCGCCATATTCTCGGCGCCAGTAAGGACACCCGTGTCTAGTAGTCGCCAGTCATTCATCTGTTAGTCTCCAAGTGGAATGCTCGCCCAATCAAGGAACAGCATTCGTCTTCATAGATGACATCTAGTCCTTTTTCTACCGCATATTCGTGCGTTTCTGGGGTTGGATACGCAATTCCGTTTACGCCCGAGTCGATAGCCAGCCGGTCTGTTGTTCTCCGATGATTTCCTAGTGGTCGTGCACAACCGAGGGTAAGTGGAATTCGAGGCATGGCAAGGCGGGCAGCGAGTATGACCCTTGTGATGTCTTCGGGTGTTGATGGGGCAACGTGTTCCATCGGAGTGTTATCCAGCGGCATGAATGCAACAACCACGACTACTTCGGGATTGTGTTTTGCAATCATTCTGATTGCACGAATCTCCCCCTCGAGTCTGCCGTAGTGAAGTCCAGCAATTACATGAGGCATGAATGGGATGTTGTTCTCTTCCAGTAGGCTCATAGATTCGTCAAAAACATCGGTGGACATATCGAGGTGGTATACCTCCCGAAGCGTGTCGTCTGATCCTATGATGTCAAGCATTGCACCATCTATTCCGACCTCCCCTAAGGCTTCGGCAATCTCTGGTAGCACGAGGCCAGTATGTACCACAATATGCAGACCCAAGTCCTGCTTGATACGTTTCAGAACGGGGATGAAGGGGAGTAACGGGGTGTTTCCCAGATGTGTAGATCCTCCACTAACCAAAATACCCGACCCACCATGTTTGTAGACCTTTAGTCCATGTTTCCAGAGTGCTTCGGGGCTCGTTGTAGGATGCATCGAGATCAGAAGCTGACCACTGCAATGGTCACAGTTCAATGCACAGGCCCTACCAGTAGTTGAAAGACCGGGGAATCGTAGCTTATTCGACATACTGTGGTATTCGGTTTCGTAGTGTACCATCCCCGGGACATAGAAACGCATCGTGTTTCCCAGTGCCCTTCTAGAGGCTTCAAAGCCCGCCTGTGAGAGGGATGAGAGCCCTTCGTTAGGAGATGCGAAGCATCTCTCAACTATGTCATCATTCGTCATAAAAATCGAAGCCATCCATGTCATATGTCAGGGAATAGTCCTTCAGTTGCTCCCGGATCTTTGAAATATCCTCTTCATTGGGCCTGATTGGGAAGTTTCTCCAATGCCCGATTGACGCCTGATAGGGCGTACAGTTGCCAAAGGGCCGGTTACAGGCATTCTGCATAGTTTCTCCCTTGCAACCAGACGTCATGAAGGCATTTCCAGCTTGTAAGAGGGACTCGTAGACATCTCTCTCGATTCCGAAATCAATCACTTGACCTCTCTCATTGAATTGCATATTCTCATACGTGCCATGGTTGTAGTTTATGATATAGCGGGCAAATTGCACCCGCCTGTATGCCCCGATAGGAGGTTGTGGCGTATTTTCCATTGATGAACCCTCCTCCGGAAAGAACGAGAAGAGGTGTGTATCTGCTCCGAGGTCCTGTGCATCTTGAATGGTCTTGATTATCTCCTGTTCGGTTTCGCCGACCCCCACTATGAGATGTATTCCGACGTTTCCTTTGCCGAACACCTCTAGTGATTGTCGAACTGTGTCCCAGTATTTCTCCCACTTGTGAGGTCCCCGCACGCCGTTGCCCCGTAGGTCGTCGAATAGCTCGGGTGTGGCAGCATCAATGGCAATTCCCACCATGTCTGTTCCAGCGTCCTTAATCTGATGTAGCCATTTGCGGTTAATGATAGTGGGTGTCATGAGAACTGATATTCTTGGAATGACCTCGCTTAGCTCTTCTATAACGGTGACACAATCCTCCCTAGCTCTTCCTAGAGTGATCATCGAAATGCATACTCGTTCAACATGATCGCAAGTGCCGTCAGCAAGTGCGATCTTGATATCCTTGAGGGAAAAGACTGGCCAGTCAACTCTGATGAAACTATTCTCATCCCATTCAGTATCCGTTTCACGCGAACCCGACAGTCCACAGTACGCACACTTGGCATGACAGCCCTCGTTGTAGGTCAACAGGAGATTCACGCAGTAGAGTTTGGCATCACGATAGAATCGGCCGGGGACCATATCCATGGTAATTGCGGCAGCAAGGCTCGTTCTAAGAAAGTCGGGCGACTCTCCAAGGATTCGCTTCTCAGCAACGGATGATTCAGGGGGGGCCTTCATGGGGTTCACTGCCAACCTCTGCGGACGGTCCTAAGTTTATTACGATTTCTAAATGGGACGCTCCTCCGAGTTATGTAACAATGAGTTGTTGTTCTGAATATTTCGTCTGAATCTATCGACTGGCAAATGGCACGACAACCTCTTGCAGTTCCCCCTCCGCGGAATCCGGATACACCTAACCTAAAGGATATATCTCCTCATCCTTCTGACAGAGTGGTTCTGATGATTGAGGCTATAGAACTCACCAAGAGGTTCAATGAATTCACTGCAGTTGATACTCTGAGCTTCACAGTTGCATCTGGTGAAACCTATGCACTGTTAGGGCCCAATGGGTCGGGAAAGTCAACAACTATGCGCATGCTTCTTGGATTGTTGCGTCCCACCGAGGGAACCGCCAGAATCTCTGGTTATGACATCCGCAAGGAGATTGTCACAGCGAAGCGAGTAATGGGTTATGTTCCGGAGGAGCCTGTCTTGCCCGAACGTCTCACCGGGTGGGAGTATGTGAACTACGTCGCTGATATCTGGGGAGTTGAGCGTGGTGAAGAACGCGAAGAAGAGATAGACGAGCTTCTTACCCTTCTCGATATCAGAGATGCCAGTGATGACCTGATAGAGACCTATTCCAAGGGTATGTCGCGCAAAACCAGCCTCATCGCGGCTCTGATACACAGACCGAGGGTGCTTGTACTCGATGAGTTCCAGGCGGGCATTGACCCCCGCGGTGCTGCCACGATAAAGGAGATTCTCAATGGTCTCAGTTCTCGCGGAGCAACTGTGCTCATGTCAACACATATTCTGGAGATAGCCGAGCAGATGGCTGACCGTATCGGCATTATTCAGGATGGTCACATGGTAGCGGAGGGTACGATGGATGAACTGAAGCAGAAGGCCAGGGGTCAGGCCAGTCTTGAGGAGATATTCCTGGACCTAACTGGTGGGCCAGACATGCAGCTTATTGCTCAGTATCTGGGTGACACAGGTGAAGAAGGTTGAGCCTTAGAGATCTGATGATTTTGCTCAGGCAGGACCTTAATCAGACCTTCCGACTGGGAGGCACAGGTCGGCGTTCTGAGCAGAAGAGTGCTCTTCGGAGGTTTCTCGGTCCCATTATCGCCGTGGCTGTAGCCGTTGCCATTGTTCTGGCTGTAGTCTGGATTGTACCTCTCTTTGGCTGGAACATGATTGCTAGTCTCATTCTCGAGAATCTGGCCGTCGGATCTACATTGTTTAACGTCATAGTGCTATTTTCGTTCATAGGTTCAATCATGGTGTCAGCCACTACTGTTGCCAATAGCAAGAGGATGGAGTATCTCATGACGATGCCAATCTCTCTTCGGACACTGTTCTTAGAGAAGACGATTATCATCATCGTCTACAGCTCACTTCTCTGGCTGGTGATCGGCTCTCCAATCATCATTGGTCTGAGTATCGTGTCCCCTCTCCCCTTGGCCTTTGTTGCAGTGCTTTCATATCTGGTTCTCGTTCTAGTGCTGGTTACGATTGGTGTTTCGTTTGGTGGTCTTCTAGGTCTGTTATTCTCACGGGTTGTTGCAGGTCGGCGGAAACTCCGTCAGGTGGGGTACTTCCTTATGAGCACCATGGCGATTATCTTCACCGTTGTATGGTACTACTTTCTCTATTCCTCCAATAACTCGTTTGTGTTTGACTGGTTGTTCGAGCTAGCTCAACAAATCGGTCTAGCCTCGGACCTGACGCCGGGGTATACAGTGAGCGTGATCACGCTCGGCCTTCTAGTGGGGGCAGAGTTCGGGTCTTATGAGATTGCATCGACGATTTTCTATATTGTGCTTGGTGGCAGCCTCGTCTATCTCAACGCCATAGTCAGTGAGAAAGCCCACTACAGCGGCTGGCTCATGAGCGGGTCGAAACGCAGCTCGAAAGAAGAGAAGATCATAGAACACAAGCCATGGGACCCGCAACCCATACCGGGCATCAAGTTCAACAAGACCATTAGCACCTCTATCTGGTACAATATCACGAACATCCGCCGCGAATCTCGAGTATTTGCGCGGTATCTGATGGGGCCGCTTCAGTTTGTCATATTCTTCTTTATTCCTATCCTGACCAATCCAGAAGGGATGGGCTTTTTCGCACCATTCCTCATGATTGCAGCTCTCATTCCCTTTTCAACGTCCTACGGACTCTACTTTGCTGGCTATGAGACCGTCTACGAGGGTAAGAATCTCCAGAACCTGCAACTTGCTGCTGCCAATATGGAAGACTACGTACGCGGGAAAGTCTATTCCGCAGTACCCTTCACGGTGGCTGCAAGCATCCTCGTAGGAGTACTTATCCTAGTAGTGTACCCATCCTTCTGGTTCTATATCCCCATGGTCGTTGCTGCGGCAGTGTTCACGAATCTGGCTTCGGGGGGAGTTGCAGCCAATGCAGCTGCTCTTGGCGGTGATTTCAAGGCTGAACGGATGGTGACCAGACAGAGGGGTTCTTCTGTTCAGATGCCGATTCGAGGCTGGTCTATACTTCGTGCTCAGCTCTTACCCAACGTTGTGGGGTATCTGGGAACATTCTCGATGATCATGCTTGGGATATCCATTGGTGTACCGTTTTCATATATTGTATTGCCGGTCTACGGTATCGTATGTTGGCAGATAATGAAGCACTATTCGCGAAGTGCTGGTGTGAAACTGGCACAGATAGAGGCATCTGAGTACCTCTGACACAGGGGTCATGAGTCTGTTCGGGATCTGATGACCACCGAAGCATTTTTCTTCTTCTGGGTGGAACGAATTTAGTTGGGAGCGTGTATGTACGGGCAATCAGACAATTCCAGTATCAGCTATGTCATGATAATCCGATTGATAAGCGGTGAACTGCTAGTTCGGGTCTCCTATGCAGATGGACCGGTGAGTTCCAAGCTTGCGAGTGATTCCCGCAGAGAGGTTGATCCAGATCTGTTGGCGGCTCTGATCAAAGCAATAATGACCGTCGCCAAGAATGGACTAAGAACTGTCCAGTGGGGCCGTTCCAGCGTGATCTTCGAGATTGGTGCAGAGGTTCTTGCAGTTATCGGCCTGAATGAAGTTACTGCCCCAGAGCCATATCGAAAGAAACTTGTCAATCTGATTGCGGAATTTGAGGGAAGGTTTTCTAATATTCTGGAACACTATGAGGGAGATATCAGGGTCTTCCGTGAGTTCGCGTTGAACATCGTTACTGCATTTCCACTTACCAAGGTTGACCCGGAACTCATCCCGTGCGTTACGGATGGGCGAAGAATCAACTATCGAGTGGGAAAGATTGACACACACCTTGATGTCCTTGAGAAATACATCAATGGCAAACGTAACATCCGTAAGATCATCGAGAGTGTTCCTCTACCCAAGGATGAGTCCGTTGCTCTTCTGTCAATTCTCATTCATCATGGGCACGTACAACTCAAGCGAAAGGTCAGTGATGACTGTGTTCTTATCAAGGTGGGCGAGCCCACTGAAGCAATCACACATCAGTACCCCGAAATCGTCAGACTGCTTTCACGGTTCGACGGTTCAAGCACTGTGGCCGAAATCATCAACCTATCCGGTATTGACAGAACAGCTGCCAGATTCCTTGTGTCGAAAATGGTGGATGCACTGGTTCTAAGACATGCCGACGAGATCGGTTTCGAGTTCTCTTTGCAGCATGAAACAGATCTTCTCTTATAGATCCACTCTTGTGAATACGGCAGGCCAGACCAAACCACCAACGACTGCAATAAGCCCATATCTCAGTGCTCTCAGCCAGAGATTCGTTGTGGGAAGCAATGACGCGAGGCCGAACATCACTCCTATTGCTAGAACGAGTCCTATTACGACCCGCAGAACTAGGCGCCATTTCTGATTCCGGGGGGCTTCTACCGAGAAATTCACATATCGCTCTTCGAGCGGAAATGCAATCGCCACTCCCATCACGAGACCTGCCAGTGATCCGAAGTTGTCATCAGGGGGCTGAGGTAGAAGTGAGCCAATCAGGAGTAGCGCGAAACCAAATAGGAAGAGTGCCCCGTATTTTTGCTCGAGACTATATTGCGCGAGCACCTTCTCAAGGGGTTCTTGAGCAAAGTATAGTACAGCTACGGTGGCAAAACCAATTGTCCATCCAATGAGAATGTCCCCAAGATAGTGGACTCCGAGATATACCCGGGACGCACCAATCAGAAGGGCAATGATTATCGATGAACTGAACACGACCACGTTTCTTGATTTCACGCCAAGCCATCCGAAGAAAGTTGCAGAGTTCTGTGCATGTCCGCTAGGTGTGCTGTAGTTTGTGCCCTCAACTCCCTCATACCAGTAGCTTTCATCAGGTCTTGGATTCTGTATCATATATTTCAACCAGTAGTTCGAGATAAGCGAGACAAGAAGAACTCCCAGGAGAATCACCGAGCCTCGTTTCTTATAGGCCCAGTATCCTACCAGGATAACAACGACATAGAAGATCTCTGATCCCAACTCGGTTATCAGTTGGAAGAGTCCCCCGGCCCATGGCAGGGCGTCACGGAATATGAGTGTGAGGTCGGCATCGAAGAACAACTGTCTACCACCTAGGACCGAGGGATAAGCTTGGTGACTGAAAAATCCTCCCGTTGACTAAGAAACGATTTAAGTCCCAGACCATTCCAGCTAGGTTGTGACCCGCTATGGTTCTTGAGAATCTTCAGCCTGGAGATGTTTGGGAAATATTTGAGAATCTAGTAGCGAGGATTCCGCGATGCTCAAAGAATGAGGTCGGGATTCGTAAGGCAATACGTGCTTGGCTCGAAGATCAGGGGGTGAATGTGGAGGTTCTCGAAGATGCTACCGGTAACATCCTCATCAGGGTCCCTGCGACCAAAAGTCTGGAATCTGCTCCTCCGCTCATGATACAGGGCCATCTGGATATGGTATGTGAATCAGACCGATTGGAGGGGTTTGATTTCGAGAAGGAGCCTATTCCTGTTAGAATTCAGGACAACGAGGAGTGGGTAGATGCCGATGGGACGACACTGGGTGCGGACAATGGCATTGCGATAGCTCTCGCCTTGGCGCTTCTAACGATTCAGGACAAGGAACTCAGCCACGGTCCTTTGGAGCTGCTTTTCACAGTTGACGAAGAAACTGGCCTGACTGGGGCTTTTGGGCTAGATGTTGAAGGTCTTGGAGTAAGAAGCAAGTATCTGCTCAATCTAGACTCTGAGGACTTGGGAGTTATCACGATTGGTTCTGCAGGGGGAGGAGGTGTCGAGTACCGTAAGGAGGTGGAACTGGAAGAACCCAAAGATGAGTTCACGTTCTTCAATTTGGAGGTTTCAGGGCTTCTTGGAGGTCACTCTGGTGTTGACATTCATCTACCCCGTGCTAACGCGAACAAACTAGTGGCCAGACTGCTTTCTGCTATTCTCGCCTCTGCTCATCCTGTTCTTGCATCTTGGAACGGGGGGACCAAGCACAACGCGATCACGCGAGATTCGAGGGCAGTGTTTGGGGTAAGGAACGATAAGGTCTCTGTGATGAATGACGCATTGAATGAGGAAATGGCTGCTATCATGGCCTACTATCATGAAGCATCACCGGATGCTGAGGTCTTGGAACCAAGCATCACCATTCAACTCAGCCCAACAGAACCTGTACCTTATTTCGCCATCTCTGAGAGCAATAGAATCATCAAGACCGCAAATGCGATTCCGCACGGTCCTCGAAGATTCTCCCCACAAGTACCTGATCTGGTGGAGACTTCGTGCAACATGGCCATCGTGTCAACTGATGGAACTGAGATGAATATCTACATCTCTGCGCGGGGCAACGATGATGCCGAGCTTGAGTCATTCCGTAGGTCTCTGAGGGACCTCGGCGAATTGGGCGGCTGGAGTGTTACTCTCACTCCTGCGTATCCCGGATGGAAGCCAGCGCCAAAGAGCGAGTTTTTGCGATATGTTAAGCGGCATTATAAGAAGGTCCTAGATGATGTCGTAGAGGTGGAGGCAATCCATGCAGGCCTCGAGTGTGGAATCATTGGTGCTCAAGTTGAGGGAATGCAAATGGTCTCTCTCGGCCCCACAATCAAGAACCCGCACACACCGGATGAGAAGGTGCGAATACGAGATGTCAGTGTTATCTACGACCTGCTGAAGTCCATTATAGGTTCGATGTCGGATTTGAAGTAAGAACAAACCACATCTAGCTCGGTAATCGGGGGACCAGCCCGGCCTTCTCAATGTCCAAGAGGGGCAGATTGTATGCCTCTGCTAGCTTCTTCGGTCGAGTCAGATTTCCAATGGATTCTGTTCTATGCGAATCGCTACCTAACGTGAATAGACAACCACTTTCACGGGCAACCTCAAGAAACTCTGCATATTTCACTGGATACCGCGTACTAAGTTCAATTGCCACATTATGCTCTGCTAGTTTCTGTGCGACGAACTCGCCATCAGATTGTCTGTACGCTCTTAGATAGCCGTCCCAATGCCCCAAGATATCAAAACTGGTTTTCTTCAGGGCGCTGTCTATAGCTCTTGACCAAGTCACTGAATCAGATGCACGATGGAACGATCCGATGACCAAATCAAACTGTTCGAGCCCTCCCGAAATGGGTGCAACAGTGCCGTCGAAGCTGATGTCCACCTCGGCTCCGTCCAAGATGGCCATCTCGGGATGCTCCAATCTGAGGGCCTCTATCTCCTGCCTTCGACGATTGATGATTCCTCTTCCTCTCTGCCTGGAACCTAATGATGGCCAAAAATGGTCCGTGATTGCAATAGCTTGAAGCCTCAACTGGGCGCCTTTCTGGACTACATCCGAAACGGTGCAGACTGCGTCAGAATAGTCTGTATGAATGTGCAAGTCGCATCGTGTCGGGTTCATGAACCGGAAACAACCGAGCACACCATATAACTGACTCGCCATCTCCGTTTCGATATATCCGATCCGTCTTTCTGGAGTCTGGGCTCAAAACAGGCAGAACGATTCTTGGACCAATTAAAGAAACTCGTGTGATGAGAGACGAATCTACTTGCTGGCAAGTACAACCCGCTGACAGTCCTCTATGTACTCCTGAAGACGTTTGAGTTTCGCCTCTACAGTCTCTGTACTTGTAGCATCGGACTCAAGCCGTATGTGGATGTCTTCCATAAGACTCACGATGGTCTTCTCCCTAGACTCGAAACCCTTCTTATGGCAGACCTCCTTTGCTTCTTTCAGCAATTCCAGACCTCTCTCAGGATTCTGGCTCTCGACATGAAAGAGGGCATTCAGGACCATGAGTTCTACCAGCGGTGCGTGAAGATTGTGAGTCTCGGCGAGATTCAATGCCTGATGTAGTGTTCTCTGCATCGCCTCTAGGTACTGCTCCTCTCCTGTCACTCTGTAATGTAGCATCTCAATCTCAACGAGCTGCATCAGCGACAGGAGAACGAACTCGAACGACCGTGCTCTCTTTGAGAGCTCAAGACAGTTGTTATAGTGCTTCCTGGCAAAGGACAAGTTCCATTGACGCTGTGCCAGCAAACCACCATAGAAGTGGCAGATGATGTCTGCGGCATCGGAGTTCAGAGTTTCCGCAGCATCCCAGATAGCATCTAGATGGATTTGGCCACCATCAAATCGCTTTGTAGCAGCCATTATTCCTACTAGAAGTCCTCGAATCTCAACATAAACGAGGTCACGAATACCCAGCTTGTTGAATATCTCGACCGCCCTCTGCACGCGTTCTTCTGCCTTTGCATATTCTTTCCGGCCATACGATACCGCACCGAGATTGCCCCAGCAAATGGCTTGTCCGTACCGATCCCCTCTTTCTGTATCACCTATCAGTGATTCTTGGTACAACTCCTCAGCTAGCTCGTATTCCCCCTTGAATCGATGGATCTCTCCGATGTTGTTGAGGCACATACCAGTTCCAACTTCGTCCCCAAGTTTTCGATGCATATCAAGAGACTGCTCGTAGTATCTCAAGGCATCAATGAAATTGCCCTTGTCAACACTAACGATACCGAGGTTGTTGTAGCATCGGGCAATTCCCCTAGCATCATCTACGCTTTCAAACATCTCCAGAGCTGCGCTATAGGCTCTCTCCGCCAGCTGGCCAAATCCCTGGTCGATGAGGGTATTACCAGTCAGTCGTTGAGCCCGGGCACTGAGGCTGACGTATCCTTGTTTCTCTCCGAGTTCTTGGGCCCGCTTGAGGATATCACGAGCCTCGTCGTATTTCCCGCGTTGCCAGAGAATCTCTCCAAGGTGGACGAGGGCTTTTACGTGGCTCTCATCTGACTCTGGTACCACTGCTAGGATTGCCTCTATCTTCTTAGTGGCCAACTCATATTCTCCCGAGTCTAAACACTGGCGAGCCTCATGGAGAAGTCTGCTGACATCCCCGCACATGTATCTGTCATACACTCAGCGGCACTTGAAGCTTACTCAGAAGTACTAGGTCCACTCAATCCGTTCTTCTATCTCCCTTATAGCCCTCGGTAAGTTTTCCCTTCCCTTTTCATTCCCATCAGCCATCAAACGGATCGCCCTACCCGGTGTTGATCTCTCGACATTGAATTTCCTTAGTGCTTCACAGAAGAAGAGGGGAGTTACATTCACTGGCTCGAGTGGGTTGTCTGAAAGATCAAGGGTTCTTAGATTTCGCATGCCTTTGACGGGTGAGAGATCAATCTCTGTCAATGCATTCGCTCCCAAACGCAGCTCGCGAAGGCTGGGTATCTGGCTTAGAGGATCCAGCTCCATATGCTGCAACTCGTTGTGGTCGAGGAGCAGCTGTTCTAAGTTCTCGCAGTTCTGTAGCGGCGACAAATCGATGGTCTTTAGTGAATTGGATGAGAGCAGCAGATACCGGAGTCGTGTGGAACGCTTGAGCGGTTCGAGGTCAAGACTCTGCAACCGATTTGATTTCAGATTGAGGTACTCGAGGCTTCGACACGTATCCAATGCGCGCAAGTCAAGCTCTTCAATCTCGTTGTGCTCTAGTTCGACTCTCTCGAGTCTGCTGCAGTTTTCAAGGGGTCCCAAGTCTATACTCTCTATTCTGTTGCTTGTAAGGCCCAAATAGCGAAGGTTTGGACACTGACTCAACGCTGTCAAACTCACGTCCTTTAGGAGGTTATGAGTCAGACCAAGATAGCGAAGACTCCTACAATCGACAAGAGGCGAAAGGTCAATCTCATTTATCTCATTGGCAGAGACGTACAGGTCACGAATCGTATGCTTTCCTCTCAGGGGTTCTAGGTCAACACTTCTGAGTCCATTTGATGAGATGTCAATCTCGATCATATTGTCTAGGTGACCAAGGGGCTTCAAATCTACTTGGTCAAGCTGATTCCAACGGAGGCAGAGTTCCTGCAGTTTCTTACATTGAGCAAGCGGTGTAAGGTCAATGTCACGAAGTGGGTTTTCTGACAGCGTCAGGCGCTCGAGGTTACTACAGCGGACAATTGGACTGAGATCGATGCTGACAATGTCCATCTCAACAAGGTTGATCTCCGTAACGTCACTATCCACCTCTATGCTGCCATGGTTTCGACCAAGAAACTCACACTCGAAGACAACATCATTCACGGACGGAAACCTCCTTCAAATCAAGAGTTTGCCATTGGCCTCTTTCAGAGGTTTCTGCCCTTAAATCTTAGTTTGGTGTCTGGTATCTGCCTCTGCTACATACCTAACTCGAACTGCTCACGGGCCCACATCAGTTGGGTTCGGTGGTGAGTTCCGTAACAATCATGCTGATCGCGGGAGCCGAGATTATGGAACGCTACACTGTGCTGTCTGGCAGAGATCTTCGTTCATAAGTGCTCATAGCCATACTGTTCCATGTGTATTCAAGTTGAGAGGGGCAGGACGGTTACCACTGGCCACCGTTTTCGTTCTGGCTGTTTTGCCGGGATGCTTGATTCTACTCCTGATTGCCGGTATACCCCTCTGGCTTTTCGGATTGCTGCTTAACGTTGCATCTAGCACATTCTACAACATCGCTGCAATCATCAGAGTGGCAATTGGGGCAATCGTCAACGGATACTTGGGGAAATGGGTCGCTAGCTGGTTCACCAATGGTACCGGGCGTGAAACTCCGTACTACACCTCAAGAAGGCACCATAGAACCCCTCAGAGTCCGTGGCACGAGTGAGACACCAATTCACAAAATAGGGATATCCCCTTTCCCCATTTCATGCTCTAGCGGTGTTCTCCAGCCGGTAAGGCATCAGACTCTTCATAGTGCTCTCGGTAGTTTGCGCGACCAACAGATGGCTTGTTGCCGATATCGGGGCAGTGGCAATCCCTGTCAGACCACCTACTCCTTGTAGTACGGTGAGGCCGAGAGCAGCTTTCGCCGTACTATGGGTCTGAAAAGCCTCGCAATATGTCGCCTCATTCCAGCGCGTTTCTTGTACTCATTCAAGAAATCTTGGAAGTCATGCTTCTGGAACGCAAGAATTCTTTGAGCCTCTTCCGTATCCATCCAGTCAGTTTGATACCACTCTTCCTCACAGGTGGGCCGCTTGAAGGCGCTGTCCGGTAGCATACCAACTCCCATTGCATCGAGCATGCCCTGCACGAGGTCACGATACCTCATCTGACATGAGGGCCCGCCCCCGAGAAGAAGCACCTTCCCCAGACAATCTGCCTCAACAGCATTTGCACATGCTAGACCAATATCTCTAGTATGAACAAACTCAATCCGCTGTTCCAGAGGAATCTCGAACACTATTGGGTCTAACTCACTAGTAATAGCAAGAGGAGTGACAACTCCAAACCTGAGTATTGCCCATGGTAATCCGCTCTCCCATACCATCTTCTCGCACTCGATCTTGTGAGTGGTATAGGTATCGGTAGCGCATACAGGATCTGCCGCAGTCTTTGGTGGGCCATCACCGTTGCATTGTCCAAAGGTCGCCACAGAGCTAGCATAGATGAATCTTGGATTGGTGTGCATTTCCTCTGCAGCAGCCAACAGGTTGGCTGTGCCAACTACGTTCACGGCTTTAGCAATATCTGGGTACTTCTCAGTCATTGGGGGAATGATGGCCGCTAGGTGAATGATTGCATTCATACCACGAGTTGCCATAGATACAGCATCAGCATCACGGATATCTCCCCAGACTGTCTGAAACCCTCCGAGTCTTTGAAGTTCCTGTTGCTTCTTTTCATTACTCTTTGTAGGCACATCAAAGCATCGGACATCATACCCCTTATCGAATAGGGCTATCAGCGTGCTCTCTCCAACGTTTCCAAAGGCTCCAGTCAGCAGTACTCGCATAGTGTGAAAGTAATGCCGTTCCCTATTTAGTTGTTTCATGGATTTCACGTTACCTCTACATTGCTAGTCATCCTGTCCTTTCTCAGCGTCCTTCTCCACACATGGGATCCGGAGATTGCACTTGAGGAGTCAGCGTTCACGATATTTTCGATAAGAGAGGTCTATGGGCTTGAGTAAGAGTCTGGTGAAAAAACGAAGATCTATGTTCTTTCTATGGAATGTTTGACCAACAGCAACCGCTTGACGTTTGTACCACGCGGAATGAGTATATCCGGTGGGTTCTATATGAAGCACACCGCTTCTTGGCCATTCGTCATTTCGAGAAGTCCACCCGCCCTCAGATGGGCGTTTCCCGCAAAGAGGCGCGAATTCTCTTGTATTCTTCGAGGACTGCAGAACGAAGCTTGGACCGTTCACCCTCTACGATGAAGGCTGCATCCACTGCATTGAGGGAGAGTTGAGCGAGTTCCTGAAGGGTGAACCCGAGATGTCTATGGAGCTGGAGATATTCATTATTCAAATCTGTGTTGAAGAGCGTCGGATCGTCGCTATTCACAGTTACATTGAGGCCATAGTCATAGAATTCTCTGACTGGGTGATCCTCGATACTGGAAACAGCCTTAGTACGTACATTGCTGATAGGACAAGCCTCGATGACTATACCTCTCTCCTTTAGTTCAGCCATCAATCGGAGGTCTTCTCGAGCGCTTACTCCATGACCAATGCGCTCCACTTGCAGCAACCTGATTGCATCCCAGATGGACTGCGGCCCCGCAGCCTCACCGGCATGAGCAATCAGATGGAGACCCATATCTCTCGCCCTCTGAAAGACATCTACAAAGGGCGCGGGTGGAAATCTGTCCTCGCTTCCTCCGATGTCCACTGAAACAATCTTCTCCATGTCTTCTTCAACCCAGTCGAGCACCTGCATTGCAGCCCGGGAATCTAGTTCTCTTACAAGATCGATTCTGATGTCCGACTCGATGTCGAACACCTTCTCCCCTCGGCGAAGCCCTCTCCTCACCGCTTGAATCATCTTGAAGTAGTCAAGACCCTGCTCTACATGGTCTATTGGAGACAGACTTGCCTCAACGTATTTGATGTTGGATTTGCTGCAATCCCCAAGCATCTCAAAGGTAATCCTTTCAAAATACTCCTCATGTGTGATATACCTGATAATCGTCTTATAGGTCTCTATGAAATGGGGAAAGTCATCATACTGGAACATTTTGCTCATTTGTTCTTCAGACATGGAACGGGTGCTATCTGACTCGTTTATGATGTCAAGTAGCGTTGTGGGTCTGATAGAGCCCAAGGTATGAATGTGTAGCTCTGCTTTCGGCAGAGCGCGGATTGCCTCTTCGATGTTCATCTTGGTTCCCGGACACAACGATGGTCAAGAATCTGTTGCTCTCTTCTGTCGTTCATTTCATACTGCGTTTCAGTATCCATTCACAGGCGACAAGAAAGAGGATGAGGAACAAGACAATTGCTGCAACATTTGCCAGAGGACCCACCGTGCTCAACTCCTGTGATGTCGCCAGTCTGAGTGCATTCACTGAGTATGTGAGCGGGAGCAAATAGGCAACTGCTTGGAGTGCCAGCGGCATTGTTTCAACTGGGATAAACACGCCGCACACAAACACCATCGGGAATCGGAAGAAGTTGGAGAGTGTCTGTGCCTCAAACACCTCCTTGACAGAGACTGCCACCAGGGCTCCCAAGGCCGAGAGTGTCAATAGCGTCAGAACAAGTGAGCCGAAGAACAGAACAGGATCTGCAATCTGCATGCCGAACATGACTGAGGCAATGAATATCATGACTCCAGATATCATTCCTCCAAAGACTGCTCCTCCGAGAATCTTCCCAAAGAGTAGTGCTCTCACAGATATGGGGGCGAGCAGCAGCCGCTCAAGAGCACCTTGGCGCCTTTCGAAAGTTATGACTATTGCTTCCATGCTAGTGGTGCCGAAGACTGCAGCCATTGCTATCAGACCAGGAGCAAGATCGTTGAGACCTGTCGGGTCACGAAGGGTGAATGCTAAAGTTAGTACAAGCGGGAAGAAGATTCCCCAGCTGATATTGGGAGGTTTGAAATAGTATGCTCGCAGGTCCTTCCAAAGAATGTAAAGCATTCCACTGAGTTCGTCTCTTAGTTTCATTCTTACGCCCCCTCCTTCTCCGCTCTCAGTCTTTCTGGCGATAATCCAGTGATCTCCAGGAAGGCCTCTTCGAGTGACGGTCGGTCTGCTTCTAAGGTCTCTATAGATAGTCCATGGGTTTTCACGAGACTTACGAAAGTGTTCAGGGAGGTATCGAGCCTCTCGACCCGAATATCTAGGAACCGACCCTTTTGCTGCAGCTGACCCAAGGTGCCAAGCCCGCGAAGCAGGTCCTCGCTTGGTTCTGTGGAGAGCTCGGATCGGATGATGGACTGGGTTCTTATCCGTTTCTTGATGTTTTCGGGCGTGTCTAGGACCTGAATTCGTCCCTCAACGAGAATAGCAATACGATCGCACAGGCGGTCTGCCTCTTCAATATAGTGTGTCGTGAGGAAGACAGTAGTTTGCTGGGAGCCAAGATGTTCGATGTAGTCCCTCAGGGAATGGGCACTCATCACATCTAGTCCAACGGTTGGCTCGTCCAAAAACAGAATCTCTGGTTCATGTACCAATGACGCTGCTATCACAACACGTCGCTTCAGACCTTTAGAGAGCTTGCCGAATTTTGTTTCCTTCCTTTGCATCAAATCAAGAGAACGAAGGGACTCCTCAACTCGTGAGTCGCGTTTGTGTCTTGGAACGTGATATAGCTGAGACATGAAGAGAAGGTTCTCCCATACCGAGAGTTCATCATAGAGATTCGAGACTTCGGGTACTAGGCCTACGCGACGTTTCACCTCCACAATATTGTCTGTTATGCTGTAGCCTGCCACTTTCGCGGTGCCATTACTCGGCCGGGATAGTCCCACAAGCATCCGTATCGTTGATGTCTTTCCTGCTCCATTCGGGCCGAGGAATCCGAACACCTCTCCCCTCTTGACATCAAAGGAGATGTTGTCAACAGCGAGGAGCCCATTGTAGTACTTGGTAAGACTATCAGTTTCTATGGCTGACATACTCTATTCGACCCAATCCGGTTCTCAACACAGCTTCTATTAAATGGTGACCTGTCACCGACTCTCGTGCGTGCTATTCTTATATCCAGAACGAATAATACTGAACTGCCAGCTTGGTGAGATACGAGTGCTGCAAGGTAACGCCGATGAACACTGCTCGTGGAAGTAAGGAGTGCAGGCTTAGACCTCATTTCCGAGAATCTCTCTGATATTCGACCTGAAGGTCACACACCCGCAAAGGTGGATAAGAAGATGAGCAGCAAGAAACGAATAATGCAACTGTCTATTACCAGAACTCCCGAAAACAGCACTATTGGACGTGTATACGAGAGCAGTGTAGCTGATTGGGAGCGGGATGTTAAGAGGAGTAGCCGCGTCTTGTTTGTGCTTAGGAACACCTCAAGAGCTAAGCTCTGGGCGCATCGCTACACTTCTGGAACCGAGACTCTAGTGTTAGGAGATGACTGACCCGATGGTTATGATTAGGGGCTTCGAGTTTTCTATCCGAGAGTTTGCCGGCAGCTTCGGTGACTTCGGCACCTTGATCCCATTCACTATCGGATACATCACTCTGTGCGGTTTCAGTCCCACTGGCGTTCTGTTGGGAATCGGATTCACCAACGTGTTTCTTGCTTTTATCTATAGACTCCCTCTCACAGTTCAACCTCAGAAAGTCATCGGCGCCGTGTCTCTGGCCGAGAGATGGCCTGTGCATAGAGTCCTCGGGGCTGGCTTCTCAGTGGGCTTGATCTGGGTGTTGTTATCCTTCTCGAAGCGCCTCAATTCGCTTCTGCGTCGAGTACCTAGTAGTGTCGTACGAGGCATTCAGCTTGGTCTGGCCTTCACACTGGTGCTGGCTGGGGCCGAGCTTGTAGCTCAGGACCTTCTCATTTCAATGGTGCTTATGATAATGGCATTCATGTTACTTCGCAACAAGTATTTGCCTGCTGCACTCTTCCTTGTCTTCTTTGGTTTCGCCTACGCCTTGATAACCGGATTGTTGAGTATTGGTGACATCAGTATAGGTCTCTCACTTCCTCAGCTGCATATCTTCTCGATAGAAGACATGTTCTACGGTTTCATCTATGCTGGGTTTGCACAATTGTTCCTTACTCTGACCAACTCTGTCATAGCCACCGTGGCCCTCCTCCATGATCTGTTTCCCGACAGGACGGATATCACTCCGAGGCATGTGATTGCCAACCTGGGCGCTATCAACGTGACGACTCCTTTTGCAGGTGGAATGCCCCTCTGTCACGGAGCTGGCGGGCTTGCGAGTCAATACCTCTTCGGAGCGAGAACCGGCGGGGCATTGTTGATGGAGGGCCTAATGGAGATTTCTCTTGCTCTCTTCTTTTCTGAGAGTCTCTTGGCTATATTCACATCTTATCCCGCGTTCATCGTAGGGATAATGCTCATCTTGACCTCGCTTGAGCTGGGTAAGACTGCATTCAAGGAAATCGAAGAAACAGAGGTATCTGTTATGCTCTTTGCAGCTCTGCTTTCTGTGGCATTCAATATAGCCATTGGTTTTATCGCCGGCTTGCTTCTTTACATCGCACTCGACAGGGATTTGATCAAGATTTAGGTCCAGTCCGCGAGCGCGACAGAACTGCTGGCCATGTCAGGAAACATCGTGACCATGATAGGACACGGATGGAGGGCAATGACCATGACGCCGAGCCACAATCCAACGATGCTGAACACATAGCCTTTCTTCCGAATCTCGATTTATACTCTCAGAGAGTGGGTCTTCGTGGGACTGTGGATGAGAATCCGTGAGTGGTTGTCTGACTCCTCGGATGAGCGGACTTGGGACATATTCGCGTGAACCAACAACTGGTCACAAGAGCCTTTGAGTCATCATGTGCTTTGTGCTTCAGCTTTGGAATTCCGCGGATAGAGGATCTTGTACATCGTGTTTCGTGGGTTGAAACTGATTGGACGATTCCTGGGACAGTTTCCGTGTGTACTGAACAACGTTTGGCAAACGTCAAAATATTTATAAGCAAACATTCGGTGCTACGTTTGACAAACATCAAACGCTTGACGTTTGACATACATGGTGAATGAAACGATGTCTACAACATTTGGAACAATCGTCGATGATATGAAGCAGAGTCTACGCATCGCGAAGAGCAATATGCTGAGTTTCTTTCTCGCGAACCTCGGAATGGCTGTTCTGATTGGCGTACTCTTTGCAATCCTTGTAATCCCTATCGTGATAGTTGCCTTTACTGTTGACCCGACCTTTTGGGTCAACTTTGGAGTTAACATGCATACGTGGGCAATGCACAATCCCTGGTTAGTCGGTGGTGTCGGTACACTCATCTTTATTCCGATTGCCTCTCTCTTCCTTGTAGTAGTGGGCTCAGTGTTCGGAATGAGCACAGAGGCTGTCGAGACCGGCAAGACCCATGCCGAGTCTGCTTTTTCATACTTCAGGCACAAGTTCCTCAGCTTTGCTGGCCTTGGAGCGGTTCTGACTGTGATCATCATCCTTCCATCTTTGCTCATATGGGGTGTGGCCTCACTGGCGTTGGGTGGCACAGTCACCGGTATCCCTGCTATAGCTGTCTCCATTGTGACCTCCGTCTGGACCTACATCACAGTCGGGCTCTTCGTGATGTCCTTTCCTGCAGTAGCAAAAGGCAGAGGCGTTCAGGAGGCAATCAAGGAGTCGTATAGGCTCTCCGTTGAGCGCTTTGACAGAGTCTTCGGTCTGATCACTGCAATCATCCTTCTCGCAGTTGTAACGTTCGCCCCGATGATTATTGGTGGTGTTCTGTACGGGCCGCTCATGCCAATGCCCACGACTCCTCCAGTTACCATCGATCCCGTTCTCGCCGTTATAGGGATATGGGCGGTAACAGCTGGTCTACTATGGCTCCTACTACTCATGCCGATGACAGTCATTGCTATCACCAAGCTCTACATAGAGTTTACAGGTGGGAAGATTGCTGAGCAGGTCGAGCCTAACATACCAATAGTCTAAAACGTGGTTCATGTAGAGGGTCGTGGACTCCGGTCTTCGAGCCCTCTGCTCCTATTATGTGGTGAAATCAAGATGTCTGAAAAGCAAACGGATTTTGGTGTAATCCTCCACGATCTGAAGGTGAGCTTCCGCTTCGCGACAAAGAACATAGTCACTTTCTTCTTGGGAATGCTCGGTGTTATTATTGTGTCTGGGCTACTTCTTGTGTTAATTGCAGTGATTGTCTTCGTCCCGCTCTTTGTGTTTGGAAATGGATTAGAGATTATTACCACCTTTGCCGCGATGGTTGAGACCGAATGGACAATTGCAGGCACCCTCGGCGCTGTGGGTGTCGGTACTCTGGTAATGTTTCCCATTCTGAGTCCGTTCTTCGTAGCGATAGGTGCACTCTTTGGGATGGGGCGTGAGATTGTTGAGAGTGAGGGTACCACTGCTGAGGGAGTCTTCACATGGTATCGGTCCAAGTTTGCCCCTCTGGCAGCTGCCGGCCTGCTTCTGTTCTTGACATTGCTGGGGCCGCCCGGCATGATTGCACTTGCCATCGCATTTGTATACGGCGGTCTGGTCACGGGCCTCCCCTTTGTCGGGCTGTCGGTCTTTAGCGCAGTGTGGCTAATCATCTCCGCAGGCCTGCTTTCAATGATGATACCCGCCGTGATAGATGGTGTACCGGTACTCACAGCATACAAACAGTCTGTGACCATGAGCATAGTGTACTTCGACCGTGTCTTCGGGGTCTGGATTGCCTATGTTCTCATCGCTGTTGCGCTCTTTCTCCCTGCTGCAGCCTTTTCCACATTGATTCCCTTCTTGAATATGGCCTTCATCGGAACATACGGCGTAATTATGGGAATCTTTGTGGTGTTTGTATTCGTGCCGTCACTGGTGATTGCGCTGACTCGCGTCTACTTGATTTTGAGCGGTGATTATGATGCTGGTCGTGCCGAAGAACACCCCAATATCGGAATGATTGGAGGTGCATAGTCTTGGGCGAGAATCAATCACCCCCTACGATGAAAGATCTCTGCATCATTGACGACCCGAAGACTATCAAGGTCCTCTTCGAGCCAACCCGTGCAGAAATAGTGTTCAAGTATCTGGTCAACAGTGCTATGACGGTGAAGCAGCTTGCTGATGCTCTCGACAAAAATCCCGGTACTATCCTTCACCATATTGACAAGTTGAAGAAGGCGGGTCTGGTTGTCCAGGAGCGAACTGAGCAGACCGTCACGGGAATAGTCCAGAGATACTATCGCACCACGGCAAGAGAGTATCGTCTTGGGCTGAGTGGTATGCTGCAGGCTGATGATGGTGTGGCCCAGTTCGCCCGAAAGCGCCTAGAGTCGATGATATCGAGCCTCTCTGTATATGGCATCAAGATTCCAGGTGAAGAAGTAGACGACGCAATTGCGATACTTCAGCCACTAATAGAGCGAGAAAACAAGGTTAGTTCGAACTTGCCGATAGAGGATCCGCAAGCATACCGCCAACTGTCCGAATCTGTACAGAAGGATGCATCGCGGATAATGAGGCGATACGCCTTGGAGAGGGACACTGAGTATCAACAACTCCAACAGAAGTGGCATTCGTTTATGAAAGACCATGAAAAGGAGAAGAAAGAACAATGAGTAACTATACGCGCAATAGGGGCGTGGTCATGTGTATCGTAGCTGTCATCGTGGCTGGCGCAATTGCTGTTGGTCTTCTGACATATTACGGCACGAGCTACTTCAACTGGACTACAAACCATGACTGGAACAACACTATCGAGTACAATTTCGAGAGGTCTGAGGAGACCATGCCAGATGTTGTACTCTTGGATATCGATATTGGTGCAGGAGCAGTTTCCATTTCATTCCAAAACGATTCCTCGTTATTATATCGAATCGTAGCACAAGCGCCCAATCATACTGTGCAGCAACACGGCGCGCCTGTGGTGTCTTATGGACCCACCACTATCACTCTGAACTATCATGCTGCCGGTGTCAATATTACGCTGGGCACTGGTTGTGCTTACAGAATTGATGTTGATACAGGAACGAGTGCGATTAATGTGAACTTGAATGAAACCGCCTCTGTTGGTGACGTATCGCTCAAGACTGGAACAGGCGCAATCTCGCTGTGCATGGATTCAACAACCAATCTTTATGAGAGTCCCTCTTTCAGTCTAGAGACAGGAGTTGGGGCAATTTCGATTGTTCTCGTGCTGCCCGGCGGAATTGGCGGTCAGTTCTCGGCATCTGCAACTTTTGGAACTGTCGAAGTTGTTCCTACCGGTTGGGACGTGGTTGAGGGTAATACCTATGCAACTCCCAACTATGACACAGCGCTACAGACACTTACAATATCCGTAACCACCGTGACTGGTGCTGTGGACGCTGTTCTGAACGTATCCTAACCAAGGAGATGGGGAGAGACCACATCTCTCCTTCTATCTCTCAGGTTGATCGGACTCTTTTGGCCTTGACGTTTCCATGTGCTTCTGTCTATCGATTAACATTTCCTCAACTCCTCATCGTTCTCTCTCTACCTTGCGTCTTCTGGCTTGCTAGGGGCGGAATTCTTTTATTCAAACTACAGGCCCACCTCATTGCCTCTTCTTCTAGGAAGTGACTCATATGATAACCAAGTATACACAAGATAAGGTGCGGGACTTTGAATTGACAGAAGAAGATGCTGCACTCCTTGCCGAGTGTTTCAACTCTTTTGACGACACAGACAGCTGGCCCGGAGGATTCACTCATGGAGTTCCCTACACCGCCGAGCGCATTCTAGAGGACAAGAGCAAGAGCAGAGATATTCGTACAATCGTGGCATATGAAGACGGCAAGATAGTGGGCCACTGCAACGTGACGAAAGGCGAACTGGACGAGGAAGCAGTGTATGTTGGTCTGCTAGGGGTATCTCCACAGTACCAAGGGCAGGGCTTTGGTCGGGCTCTTCTGATTGAAGCGGCCGAAACAGCTGCAAGGCAAGGTAAGAGACGGATTGATCTTCACACCTGGGGTGGGAATCTCAAGGCATTACCTCTATACAAACGGACCGGCTACAACTGGGTACCTAGTACAAGGGTTCTCATGGAATCCCATATCCCGGGTATTCTGTCATGCGACCTGTTCAGGGAGTTCTTTGATCGCCATTACTGGTATGACTCCTATAAGCGCACCATTCGTCAAGAGGTAGACGACACCAAGGAGGGCGGCTTTGGGGTCTTCAGATATCATTTCGAGGCTGAAGGGGACATATTGGATGTAACGGTGGATCGAGAGGCAAAGGGCATCTCTGGATTCTCTTTGACAATTAATGGACGGACTTTGGAAGTCGACGTAAGACCTGAGAACCATGTGGGATACATAGGTTTAGGGGCTGTTATGTGGCATCTACATATCAGAAACGAGACCGGATCATCCATTAACATCTCTCTAGACCATACGGACTTCGGGGGTCTTGTAACAAGTATTAGTTCATCACCTCCACAGATTGTTGAGGACGGTTCCAAGGTCATACTTCAGGGAAGGTATACCCTGTCACAGGCGGCGAAGCACTTGGACAGAGAACTGACACCAGACGTGAAGGTGAAGACTCAAGTCCGATGGCAAGTGAGAATCGACGAGAAGGATATCGACCTCTTCAATGGCCTAGTGCCTCAGGAGGCGATTTCTCTCATCGTGAGTCCCCGTTATCCCGCCTTGGCACCCAACGAAACACGAGAGATCGGTCTGGGTCTCAAGAATAATACCCGCATGCAGTTGGCAGGACGCGTCCTCATTGACACAAGTGAACTTTCACCCTCCACATTTGATTTCAAACTCGACGCAGACTCTAGAGCAGAAAGAACGATTCATGTGGGCGCTCCAGTCGAAGAAACTCTTCTGGTTTTGCCAGTGGTCATCTCCATTGACGAGGGTAACGGAGAAACAATCGCTAACAGCAAGAAGCTGAGGATTCCAGTGATTGGTAAGACAGGAGCCTATGCCTATGAGAGCCATGATAACCTGTACGTTCTGGAAAATAGGCAAATCAGGTATGGCATCAGCACTAAGCCGCCGATGGGCGCTATGATTCTGACAAACAAACCTCTCTCCATTGAGGTGCCAATGTGGGCTGCACTGCTTCCAGACGTAGGCTATCCCTTCTCTGCAGGCGGCAGTGAGTGGGAAAAGAAGGAATTTGACGTACACCTAACAAACCAGGGTGACGTTGCTGAAATCAGCTTGGAGGCCGAATCTAATGATCGTCCCGGTCTGCATCTTAGAATCATCTATCGCTTGACCTCAAACAGCGAACACGTCGGAATCGAGGTGGAGATGACAAACAGGGGATCAGCAGCTCTTGATAATCTTGGTCTCTTGATAAGAGGGTGGGCCGAGATAGAATGTAACGATATGTACGTCCCCCTTCGTAATGACGTGTATCGTCTGAGCTCACCCGAGTGGAACGGCATCAAACAGCTGCCGAAGAATCCTGATGAGTATACAGAGTCCTGGTGTGCTCTGAACTGGACAGGTGCAGATGCAGTTCTAGGTTACATCTGGGATGCAGATACCATTGCAGATGCACGTCTGCGGCGCACCTGGGGTATCTCCCGATTCGAGTATCGGGTCCCTGACCTTGGGGTGGATGAGAGTTTCAAGAGCCCCCTGTTGCGGTTGATGTTCAGTCCGGGGACCTGGGAGAACGTCCGAGACCTGTGGGGGAGACTGACAGGTGCAACAATTGGCCAGGCTTCTCCAGTGTTTCTGCGTTCTGATTTGGAGGTTGAAATCCTACGCCCAGATCAGGAACGTGTAGCTCCCGGTGCTCCTGTATTCCTAGACCGTGCACACGAGAACAAGATGGAGCTTAGGATACGGGTGATTCACGAGAGCCAAATTAATGTTGACCTGAAGGTGATCGCTCCTGATGGTGTCTTCATAGACCAGCGAAAGGAAATCGATCTACCGGGAATGAGTTTGAGCATCGACCAGCCCTTACACATTCCACTCGTTCTAACCGTAGAGAGTGATGCGTGGCTTCTCCAAGGCGGAAAAATCGAGCTTGTTTTTCCCAATCGCGTTGCATCGATACCATTGACTGCAGTTGTCTTCGATTCGGATTTGGAGATCACTCGAGAAGAGCAGTCCATCGAAGGCATAGTACTACGGACAACCAGAGCAGGAGAGTATGAGGTTGCTGCTTCTTCCGACTACTGTGGAAATCTTGTACGCTATCAGCACATCAGGGAAGGAGGGGTCTTGTATGATACATTCCCCGATGCCAAGCCATTCATATGGTGGGACAAGTTCCATTCAGGGCTCACTCCAGTGCTTGCTGGTTATCGTGTGTGGGACTGGATGTCCGCCGTTCCCAAGGAGTCCTGGGATATCACTGACATCACGGTGGGGCATTGGGTCGGTTACGAATTGACTAGCGTGCTGAAGCATTGTCCCGGACTACACGGTATGACATTCACACTCAGATACCTCCTCCTATCTGGCACCCCCTTGATACATGTGCAGATCACGGCTCACAACACCAGCGGATTGACACGCCAATTCAGTCTTGGTATCCGTGGTGTAACTGAACCACAGGGGAAGCCCCTGAGGGCAATATCGCTTCCTCTTCACATCGGCTTGACAGAGATAGTGATGACGGAGAACGAGTTGGCCCTGGCGCCCGAACCTGAGGAGGGCTGGGCAGCTATACAAAATGCTGACGCCCCCATTCTGGGTATCGTCACAACATGCAAGTCACGAAGGACTCTTGAAATACTCAACACAAACGGCAAGACTCAGACCTTCAGCATTGCTGACAGAAGGGTTCTCTCTCCGGATGAGCGAACATCCCTATCCTGTTATCTTGTGATGGTTTCGAACGTTGAGTCTGTTGAGGTGTTGAAATCACTGCCAAGCAGTATTGAGTAGTAGCATCCACTGCCTAGTTGGATTCTTCTGTTTCTCTTCTACGCTTGATGCGTCTGATTCGAGCCCCACACTCAGCAATCCGTGTTGCTTTCTCCAGTTCCTCATAGAGATTCATAGCCACTTCCCATGTTCTCTGCGCCTCAGGTAGACGCTCAAGCTTCTCAAGAACGTGCGCTCGATAGTAGAGATGTTCCGGATTTCCCGGGTCGGTGGAGAACGCGAGGTCGAAATCTGACAAGGCGTCTTCCAATCGATCCATGGCCATATAGATCCGCCCTCTCCTATGGGCTACGTCTGAGTTATTGGGATCCAGAGTGAGGGCTGTGTTGAAGTATTCAAGAGCAGCACCCATATGCCCCAGCAAGAGTTGCATCTGTCCCGCTTTCACCCATGCCATAACACTTCCCGGGTCTGCATTCATCGCCCTCAGATAGGCCTCAGATGCCTGTCTATAGGAACTGCTCTCAGCATGAGTGTCCCCCTTCTTGATCCAGAGCTCAGGGTCGTCCATCTTCAGATTGATGGCAAGGTCGTAGTACTCCAGAGCCTTCATGTAGTCTTTCATCTTGAAGTATAGATCTCCCATGACCTCGAGTACGTCATGCTGCTCAGGGTCCTCTCTTCTCGCTTTTTCAAGTGCCTGGAGCGCCCTCTCAAAGCTGCCCTGCTGTAGATGGACTCTGCCGAGCTCTAGGTGCGCCCCCACACAAGATGGATTTGCTTTGACGGCCCTTTCTAGCCATCCGATGGCCGCGTGGAGGTTTCCCTCCTCCTTGAACAATAACCCCATCGCAAGGTTGGTGCGATCGCTGTTCGGGGCGCCTTCAACTGCACTTCGCAGGTTTCTTTTGCACATCTCGTATTCGCCAATCTCGAGGTGCGCAAGACCCAAGTAGGTGAGCGCCTCTGGGTTTTCCGGTTCGATAGCGAGGGCACTGCCGAAGCACGAGATTGCCTCTCGAGGCTGGTCATCGAGAAGGTTGGCCAGGCCCAGATTTATCCATGCCTGGATTTGCCGGTCATCATCTTCCAGGCTCTTCTCATAGAGCATGATTGCACGGGAGAGGTCTTCCTCTGCTAGATGCAGATTACCCAGTCTGAACAGGAGTTCGGGAAGCAGTTCATCGTCTTGAAGAGCGCTCAACGACCGTTCTAGCTCCTCCTCTCTGTTGGCCAGCTGTCTTCTCATTCTTGTCATGACCAAGGGTCGGCGTATCTTCTCGGGGATAACTCTCTCCTGTATCCCCAGCTGGTCTAATCTCTCCCGGAGGTCAAGGAGTAGCTCTTCATCTGTCATCGGAGCCCCGCCTGCTTTGCCCATCTCGCGGCATTGTGTTATTCTGAACTAAATGATTTAAGTAATAGGGTCGACTGCTTTTGGCCACATCTAGACCCTATCTCACTATCTCATGCTACTATTTTGACCGGGCGGAGATTCACGATGCGATGCTCGCCTTCTACGGTATCGTATTCTACCATTCCAACCAGCTCGCCCTCGGCTCCAGGCTCGAGTTCAAACTCTATCTCTGTGACCGAGAGACTGCCTACGTCCACAGCTCCTATGTTCTCGCCCTTTATCACGTCGGTGAGGTCCGGGATTCCTAAGACAACGTGCACATTCTGCATGGGCTTCTTTGAGTTGTTCCGAATGACGACGCCGAAGACCACCTTCCCTTCGCGAATCTTGTATTCCACTGCAACATCCATTCCCGGTTCAAGACCCATGCTTGAGGGCTCGGCCTCGGTCACGTACTCGGTTTCCTCATATCTCTCCCGTATCTTGAAGAATACCACTCCTAGAAGAATGGCCAACCCCGATATACCCGCCACCTCGAATGCCCAGTGGAGATGGGGGTTCCAGTCCTGTGGGTCGGGGATGCCATCAGCATCTATATCTGGGTCCAGCGGGTCCGTCCCGTACACGAATATCTCCTCATAATCGGTCCAGCCGTCACCGTCAGAGTCTGGGTTATTTGGGTCCGTCTTGTATACATTGTACTCCGTACCGTCATCAATCCCATCGGCATCAGTGTCTGGATCAGTCGGGTCCGTGAGAGAGACCATTATCTCGAAGTAGTCGTCGAGCCCATCTTCGTCAGTGTCAGCCGAGAACGGGTTGGTTCCATGAGTGATGACTTCATCATAGTCCGTCACTCCGTCTGAATCGCTATCTGAATCAAGAGGATCGGTTCCGTATATGAGGATCTCATCGTAATCTGTCAGCCAATCTCTGTCTGTATCCGCTGAGGTGGGGTCGGTCATGTACACCATGACCTCATCGTAGTCCGACAAGCCATCTAAGTCGGTATCGTTTGAAAGCGGGTTGGTCCCCAGAACGAGGACTTCATGACCGTCCAGGAGATCATCAGAGTCGGAGTCTGGGTCCGTTGGTGAGGTCCCGATCTCAACCTCGTTTCCGTCAAGCAAGTCGTCGTTATCAGAGTCTGGGTCAAGAGGATGAGTGCCGTAGACTCGCAGCTCATCTAAGTTGGAGAGCCCGTCGCCGTCAGAGTCGTATTCCGAGTCGAGCATTCCCGGGTAAGTCATGTTTGTGGTCGGGTCGGTGTCGGTCAGGAAGATCTCCTCGTAGTCAGACAGCAGGTCGGAATCGGTGTCATTGGAGAGAGGGTTCGTTCCACATTCAAAAATCTCAGCTCCATCGTCCAGTCCGTCGCCGTCTGAATCGGCGTTCAAGGGGTCGGTATGGTATTCCATGACCTCATCATAGTCAGATACCCCGTCCCCGTCTGTGTCTTTCAATAACGGATCCGTACCATAGATGTTGATTTCATCTCCGTTGCTAAGGCCATCTCCGTCTTCATCATCGTTGTAGTCGCTGATTCCGTTTCCATTTGTGTCCTTGTTTCGGGGGTCGGTCTTTGTTAGGACACATTCCTCATAGTTGGTCAACAGGTCTCTGTCCTCATCGTCTAGACCATCTATGATGCCGTTGCCATTCGTGTCATTGTTCTGGGGGTCTGTCTTGGTCAGTCTCAGCTCTTGTATGTTGGTGAGCATATCATTGTCCATATCCCAGTCTGCATCCGAAACTCCGTTGTCCTGAGTGCTGAACTTGAGGGGGTCAGTCAGAGTCACGTTATTCTCTTCAAAATCGGTGAGCTTATCCATATCGGTGTCTTGCAGTCGGGGGTTCGTACCGATGGCGACTTCCTGTGCGTCAGTCAGCCCGTCCCCGTCCGTGTCTGCTTTCAGAGGATCGGTGTTGTAGATGTTCAGCTCCTCGGAATCTGTGAGTCCGTCTCCGTCCGTGTCCGGGTTTAACGGGTCGGTTTCGAAGACCTTGATTTCATCGTAGTCACTGAGCCCATCGCCGTCGGTATCGGTGTTGTTGAGTGTAGTGTAGTAGACAAAGGCCTCTTCGTAGTCTGTGAGCCCATCCCCGTCTGAATCCACTTTGAGCGGATCGCTGAAGTAGTAGAAGAGCTCCTCCCAGTCTGGAATGCCGTCCCCGTCCGTATCAGCATTGACTGAAGAAGTTTCACTCACGAAGATCTCGTAATAGTCCGACAATCCGTCCCCGTCGGTATCGATGAGGGTGCAGTTGGTTCCGTAGAGGTATATCTCGTCAAAGTTGTTTATTCCATCACCGTCTATGTCTTCAAGGTCATCCGTAATCCCATCCCCATCAGTATCCGGATTGGTGGGGTCGGTGTGGCTGTTCCATATCTCGTCTGCATCTGCCAGATTGTCTCCGTCAGTATCAGGGTTAAGAGGGTCCGTTCCGTACAGATCAACTTCATCACCATCACTGAGCGAGTCGAAATCTGAGTCGGGATTGTTTGGGTCGGTTCCCAACTCGATCTCTTCCTTGTCGTCCAGTCCGTCATTGTCGGAATCAGCCTGGAGTGGATCGGTACCATAGATCATCCATTCTTCATAGTCTGTGAGTCCGTCCCCGTCAGTGTCTGCCAGATTGGGGTCAGTCTCCAACTCCAGCTCCTTCTTGTCTGATATTCCATCTCCGTCAGTGTCCGCAGAGTTCGGGTCCGTACCATACTCAAAGACTTCGTCATAGTCTGAGAGCCCATCGCCGTCGGAGTCCCAGTTTGTTGGGTCGGTCAAATAGAAGTAGACCTCGTCATAGTCAGTCAGGCCGTCTCCGTCAGTGTCGACCCTTCTGGGGTTGGTGCCATAGACATAGTATTCGTCATAGTCGTTGATACCGTCGTTGTCGCTATCTTTGTCAGTCGGCGAGCTTCCAACCACGTATACCTCGAAACCGTCACTAAGCCCATCGCCGTCAGTGTCCCAATTTGTCGGGTCGGTCCCGTATCCGTAGATTTCAAGACCGTTGCTGAGGCCATCGCCATCCATATCAAGGTCATAGTCAGAGGTACCATTGTAAAAGGTGTCCACTCGTGAAGCATTGAGACCGAGCACCATGATCTCGACGTAGTCGTCAAGGCCGTCCCCATCAGTGTCCTGTCTCAAGGGGTCAGTTTCGTACTCAACTTCTTGCCCATCTGTCAGACCGTCACCGTCCGTGTCGGGATCCAGCGGATCAGTTCCCAGGTTGATTTCTTCTCCGTCGAAAAGGTCATCATCATCAGAATCAGCGTCTCCAGGAGAAGTCCCATAGATGTAGACCTCGTCGCCATTTGATAGGCCGTCTCCATCACAATCTAGGTCATAATCCGAGGTACCGTTATAGAAGGTGTCTACTCGTGAAGCATTGAGACCGAGCACCACGACCTCGACATAGTCATCGAGTCCATCCCCATCAGTGTCCTGTTTCAAGGGGTCAGTTCCATACTCAACTTCTTGCCCATCTGTGAGTCCGTCACCATCGCTATCAGGATTTAGCGGATCAGTTCCCAAATCAATCTCTTCTCCGTCGGGAAGGCCATCATCATCACTGTCCGGATTATTGGGGTCTGTTTCGCCAGGGTCAACAACTCCATTTGCATTGATGTCTTCCCCTGGCTCTCCGAGGTCCCATCTACCGTTGCCATTGAGGTCGTGATAGCCATCCAGAAGCCCATCTCTATCCGTATCATTATTCAGCGGGTCGAGACCGACATCAATCTCAAGTCCATCGCTAAGCATGTCCCCATCGGTATCCCGGAGTATCGCTGATGTGTTGTAGACGCGAATCTCGTCAATGTTGCTGAGTCCATCATGGTCTTGGTCATCGTCAGCATCGTTTATACCATCATCATCACTATCGGGGTCTAGTGGGTCTGTCAGTGTCAGCATTACTTCTTCATAATCTGTCAGGCCGTCGGCGTCAGTGTCTTCGTTGAGAGGGTCGGTACCTGCCAAGTATTCCTCGTAGTTTGTGAGACCATCAACATCGGGGTCTTCATCGCCATCTAGAATACCATTGTCATTGGAATCATCATACAGTGGGTCTGTCCCGGTCATCTCGACTTCAAACCAGTTGGGAAGTCCATCGCCATCAGAGTCGTACATATCGTCGCGGGGTTCACTGGGGCCGTGGGTGTAGGCGTTGAGTGGATCAGTCTCTGTGATGTAGAGCTCAACTCCATTACTCAGACCATCTCGATCGAAGTCCTCGTCATAATCGCTGACACCATTGTCGTTCGAATCGGTGTCAAGAGGGTCTGTTCCAAGAATAAGAACCTCATCTCCATCCTTCACTCCCTCTCCATCAGTATCTGGCCGACGCGGATGCGTTCCATAGACATACAACTCTTCATAGTTTGTGAGACCATCAAGGTCCAAATCCTCTTGGTCATCGGGAACTCCGTCCAAGTCCGAATCGGTTCGGTTGGGGTTGGTTCTGGTCAGATAGAACTCATGGCCGTTCCACAGACCGTCGCCATCCGTGTCCCACTCATAGTCATTGATGGTGTCATTGAAGTTGTATGCGTTGGTTGCGTTGAATGTTGGATAGAAATCAACCTCATCTTTGTCTAGAATCCCGTCCCCGTCTGTATCAACATTGTTTGGGTCAGTGCCCCACACCATGACCTCCGCATAGTCATCCAGTCCATCTCCGTCTGTATCTGCCCTCAGAGGATCCGTGTTGTAGATGAATATCTCGTCATAATCACTGAGCTGATCGAGGTCTGTGTCTAGTGAATTCGGGTCCGTTTCGTATGTGAGAACCTCATCACCGTCACTTATGCCATCGACATCCGAGTCTGCTTCCAAAGGGTCCGTATTGTAAATCATGATTTCATCGTAGTCAGTAAGTCCATCTGAATCGGTATCACTATTGGTCACATTTGTCCCATAGGTGACATACTCCTCGAAATCGTTCAATCCATCTCCGTCTGTATCACTCTTTGTCGGGTCCGAGCCAACAATCTTCACTTCTTCGTAGTCTGTGAGACCATCCCCGTCTGTGTCCTCGTCGAGCGGGTCTGTCTTGTACGTCTTCACCTCTTCCCCGTCGAGGAGGCCGTCTCCGTCGCTGTCTGGATTATGGACGCCTGTTCCGAGCTCGATCTCCTTCCAGTTAGCCAGGCCATCACCATCCTCGTCATCATAGTAGTCTGATATCCCGTTGTTATTGGTGTCAACGTCATTGGGATCGGTTAGTGTTATACGAACTTCCTGAATATTGGTGAGACCATCACCATCATTGTCGTCCTGTGCATCGTTGATGCCGTTCCCGTTTGAATCGGCCATGGTGGGTGAGGTCTTCGTGACATTGTTCTCCTCGTAATCTGTCAATCCATCCCCGTCGGTATCGGCCAGGTTCGGGTCGGTTCCCAGATACACTTCCTGCCAGTCTGTGAGACCATCGCCGTCGGAGTCTGGTGAGTTCGGGTCGGTACCATACGTTATCACTTCGGCGAAGTCGCTCAGGCCATCACCGTCAGAATCAGGGTCCAACGGATCCGTGCCATATTCCAAGACCTCTTCCCCGTCACTCAGTCCGTCACTGTCGGTGTCGCTATCGTTCCACAGAGTGCCCACGATCAGAGTCTCCCTGGCATCAGCGAGACCATCCTTGTCGGAGTCCTTTCCGTACACATTCACTGTGCCCGTATTGGAACCCATCGCAAATTCCTGCTTTCCACTACCGTCAAGGTCTCCTACAGCCAGGATATCACTGAAGCCCACCAGACTCGAGTCTGAGATCTGGTACCCTGTTGCATTTCGCAGGTTCACCTCCCCGTCAATTGCAGAGAGTATTTGGTTGGTTGCAAGCGCGCCGATATTCGCGAACACGATTGCGTTCACCTCTCCCCCAAGGGTTCTGTTCCAGAGCAGGTTGCCGGTGGCATTGAGAATCCTGAGTTGTCCCGTTATCGTCCCAACTGCTATCTCATCGTATCCCCCCACCTGCAGTTGCCCCACTTCAATAGCTGAGAGTGATTCACCAACATCCACAGAGAGGGCAGGTGTGCCGTTGATGAAGTATGCCCGTAGAGACCCCCCACTGTCTATACAGACTGCTTCGAGGTCGGCTGACCCACTCAAGTCCCCGCTGCCGATGCCTGTGACTGAACTGGGAAGGTTCTTTTCGAGAAGCACGCCGCCATCGTGATCCAGCAGGGACAATCGCCTTAACTGCGAGGCGACAAGTATCTCATCTCGAGAGTCCTGGTCGTAGTCTGCAACGTCCAGTTGCCGCACAAACGAGTTGCTGGTGTAGTTCCACAGCTGTGTACCCGTGATGCTGTACGCGTATACCCGAGAATCATCTGAGCCAGCGACAATTTCCTGAAGCGCGTCCCCGTCGAGGTCGGCTCCCGCAACGGCTCGTACAGCGTCGTCCATGGTCAGATTCAGTAACACTGATTGGTTGGCTGCAATCAGAAGAATTCCGTTTGACGTGCCAATGAGCAGCTCCTCAGGAATCGTGAGGTCTGCTGTGACTGTCGTTATGGAGTAGGGTGCGGCCCCGAGACTCATCTGCCACGCCTTGGTTCCATTCTCTTCGAACATGTAGAGTGTACCATTCTGTGTGATCACGGCTGTCTCGTGATAGCCATCAGCATCAAACTCTCCGACAGCAATCCCATTCACCTGGTCACCAGTATTATTGGACCATACAAGCGCCGTTTCAAATGGTGCTATTGCAGCCTTCTCCATTCTCCCGATAGGTTGTGGCCTGAACCCGCCCATGAGGCCCGAATCCCCCACCGGATTCCCAAAACAGAACATCATGCATGCAACAGCTAGTGCTAAAACAACATAGTATCTCTTCATAGTTCTCCTCCTCCAGAGGCCTTTGCCTGGTGCTTCCAGGGCTTGACTTGAAAGAAATCAAAGAAATCAGCTTCGACGGCGCTTAGTTCACTGAATGGTATGTTGATATTGTTCAGGTATTTGATGATTGGAAGGATCTGCTTGTCTGGGTCTTGCATGAACAGCTTCAGCGTATTCCGTCCGGCCATTGCAGTGAACCTGACTCCCGGTATTGACTCCACGCGTTCCACAATCTCGGGCGATAGGCTTGGAAGGACGAGTCTGATCGCCTCTCCCTCACCGGGTAGTGTCGAGATGAGTTCCTCGGGAGATCCGAATTGGCTCACGAGGCCATCCTCAAGAAGTACGACTCTGGTACAGTAGTCTACAATCTCAAGATCATGGCTTATGATTACCATGGTGGTGCCGAGTTCGAAGTTCAGTTCCTTGAGATAGTTGAGCGTCTCGTGTCGAAGGTGCGCGTCAAGCCCGGTTGTCGGCTCATCAAGGAGTAATAGAACAGGGCTGTGGATCATCCCGAGGCAAATCGAGACCCTCTTTCTCTCTCCTCCTGACAGTCGACTCACCCGTCTTGTCATAAGATCCTCGTCAAAACCCAGAATGGCAAGTATCTCTCGTGCTTTGTTTTCTATATCCTTTGGCTTCATGCCAAAGCAACGCCCAAGAAACTTCGCATTCTGGATTGGGGAGAAGTCGTAGTATAGAGAGAGATGCTCAAGCTGGGGTACATAGCCCACTAGTAGACTGATGAGATCTCTCTTCTTGGTCACATCGTATCCGCCCACCCATGCCTGACCGTCGGTGGGCCCAATCTGACCCGTAAGCACCCGCAAGACCGTGGTCTTGCCTGCTCCAGAAGCACCGATAATCCCCAGAAACTCCTTCTTGTTGGCATAGAAGGAGACCCCCTTGAGCGCGTAGAAATCACCAAAGGCAACTTTGAGGTCTTGGATGTCAATCTCTCTCTTTGGATGCTTGCTCATCTAGACGCCTCCAACCTCATTGCTGACTCGCTCGAACTCCTTGTGTGCACGTTCGAGACCTTTCATCATTCCCCTGATGCTCTCCACCTTTTCGATACGATCCATGTCCTCTCTCTTGATGAGTTCTTCAATCTGGATGAAGGCGGCAAGGAGCGTGTTTAGAGCATTGTCGATGTTCTGGACAAGATTGCCATCCAGTTCGGGAATGCGGTAAGCCTTGCTCCTTCTTCGTCTGTTCCAAATCAGCCCAACAATCAAGGCTCCGAAGCCACCAATAGCGCTGATAAATGCCACCTCAGCTAATGTAAGGAAATCCGGTTCTGTAATTGGACCGGTGGTTGGTTCGGGCTTGTAAAACTCGAAACTAATACTCGCATAGGTGCCTGCGTAATCCTTGTCGCTGAGGATGATAAATATCCCGTTTATCCTGCCTTCGTCATTCCAGTAACTAGGAGCGAATTGCGATGAGTAGAGGCCATCCTGGATGAAACCTGCAATGAAGAATGTAAGATTCCCATTTGGTAGCTCAAATGCAATTGCAATAAACAGGTCATCTACGGGATTTCCGTAGTAATCGGTGACTTTGAGATTGAGATAGACGCTCTTGCCCACAGGGTAGAGAGTCCTATTCTCAGCAAGGCTGGTCTCTGTGGTCAGAGTATTTTCCAGGAAGAAGATGTTCAGGTTATCCAGGAGTCTTGAGTTGCTACATTTGGGCAGGTTTTTGTTCATGAATATGCGCGACGAACCAAACATACAGATCTGAGGTACTGACTCGTCTAGAAGCACCACGGGCCTTCCGTCAAGAGTGACAGCCGCCTGTGACTGGTTGTTATAGATATACGTTCCCCCGCCGAGCCATAACGACTCGAGTCCCTGTGAGAGAAGATTCCCTTCAACGATTTCCGTGGTATTCTCTTGTTCATGTTTACCTGCCATGTGGTAGCCGTAGGTTTCCAGCAGCGGGTTGAGGGCGGTCAGATTTGTTCTGTCCTCATAGTCACCAAAAACGACCAGCTTCCCACCGTTCGATGTGAAGTTCCGTAGAATGCTGATATGGGTTGAGTTGAAAATCTCTGTAGGGCTGAATATGAGCACTCCCGAGAACTGAGACAATAACTCCTCATTCGGTTCGATACCAGGCGTTTCCACAAGGTCCAACCCCTCTTGTGCCATACGTTTCTTCATCTCGGACAACCCAGAGAAGGTTGTGAGCCGAAAGGCCTCAAGAAGGTCAGTCAATGACTCCAGACTATCGAGTTCTGTCAGACTGAATTCCATGTCAGTTATATCATCTGAGTCCTGAGACAGTGGGAACCCGCCGCCTCCCGTGTCTCCCCCAAGGCCCATGTCGGCTTGTCCTCCAATATCAAATCCCCCTAGTGCACCAAGCCCTCCTCCATGGGAACCATCGATAAGAATCATGGCTCGCGGGTATCTTAGCGTGGAATGGAGGGTGATAGTTGTGGTCCATCCCTGTTCTGTAACTAGCGTGTAGTTACAATAGTGAAAGCCGTCCACGGTGATAGGCGGCACGAACAGAAACAATGAGAAATTGTAGTAACCTTGTACACTAGCCATGGGTGTGAGAGTCATATCTCCCCATTCAGTTGCATTTCCATCTTTCTGTACAGTGAGGTTACCCAGAGGTATGGTAGAATAGAGTGTTAGCCCGTAGATTCCGAAATCTGCTGGAAAACGGATGTCAAACGGCGCATAGGGCACATTCTTCGGAAAGACCGAAACCGACTGGATAGGTGTCACCACGAAGAGGTCTCTGATCAAGAAGTCGTCGAGAAGACTGACGCCAATTGATGTGAGCAATTCTGCCGGATTCTGGAATAAGGTGATGGCTTGTCCAATACCTGCAGCGACAACCCATGCTGCCCTGAACATCCCCTCTCGTTCGGGGCTCCATTCTGCCTCCAAGACCTCTGCATGGAAGGGCTCTACTTCTTCGAAGCTGTAAAAGGTTGAGAAGAGGTTTCCCTTGTTCTCCTCTCCGCGACCAACAATGAGGGCTGCTACTGCTGAACTTGGTTCAGTTCCGATGTTCATGATGATTGCTCTGGATTGGTAGTTCTGGTCAACCCTCGCTACCCGTGGCAAGTCTGCCTCAATCACAATCAAATCACCACGCGAGGCCATCTGTGGCGAGGGCCCAAGCTCCCACATAGTTCGAATTGATCTGTCGAGGTACGTTCGATTCTCTGCAAATCCCAGGGCCAGAGTGACATTGACGGGGCTATTTGGCTCAACTGTTCCAAAGTGCCATTTCATCCCAAGCCCCACACTGCCGTCAAATGTCGTGCTTCCGGTTAGATTGTCGTTGGCGACATGTGAGCTTATCTCCGATGAATTGCCCACCTCGAATGCGTCAAGCGGTCGGCTTGAGTTGAGGCCGAAGTAGAAAGCCCGAAGATCCGCCGATTGAGAATATGCAAACAGCTGCTGATTATTGAGAGCGTATTTGCCGTGGTCCTCTCTGTCATCTAGGTATATGTCGAGAGAGTAGGAGAGGAATAGGCTGACGTTAGTTATGGGCGTCGACCCTATATTCAAGATGAAGGGAGTTATCTTGAATCCTGTTAGGGGTTCGCTAGTTGTCAATGTCAGATTGTACGACTCAACAAGGAAGATCACGTATATCTCATCTTCATAGGAGAGCACTCCTATGTGGCGATTGTAGTTGTCAGTCTCTCCTGCTACATTGACCTGATGGAGTTCTCTTTTCACATCAAACATCATGAGATTCATTGGGTCGTGATTGTTCCATCTCAGCGAGAACATGCCCATCAACAGGTGTGTATCTGGATTCTCCTCACCTCTCTGATCTAGAGCAACCACCATAGTCCCGAAACTACTCATCAGCATGGTAGTACTCGCGTCTTGACCCTGAGCGGACACGATTCCGAAGGCGAGGAGGGGAGTTCCGGTGGTCCGGTTGAGGGGTTCGATGGGTTCTTGCTTGGTCATAAGATGTGCGAAAGCTTCTGGGAGGTTCAGCAGTCCTGCTCCAGCATCGTTAGCTCCATAGTCCAATGATGTCGCAGTATCTCTGAGGACGTTTGAAATCACAATTGGTGTTGCTCTGTCGAATGCTTGCAGGAGAATAGCAGCAGCACCTGCGACAATGGACGCGGACGCAGCTGTCGTATCTGCTTGGATGTAGAAGTCGTCTACAGCCTCTCCCAAGCCTCCTCCTAGTAGTGACGAAAGCTGACCAAGGTCATCCAAGTTGAAATCGCCAAGTCCAAGTGTGGCCAAACCTGCTCCAGCCCTAGCACCTATAATCCCAACTCCCGGTGCGACAAGATCGGGTTTCGCGTTCATGTCGAGGCTGGGGCCCCTTCCTGAGAAACTAGGAATCTCTTCGGAGCTCCAGTCATATGCTCCAACAGTGAGAGCTGCTGCAGATCCCCCCGGTGATAGAATGGTGAGGTAATCTGGGCCATCATCGCCCGCAGCTGCTACAACCAGGATTCCCTTCTCAGATGCCACTTCAATGGCCTTTGCAACAGCATCTCCTGGAGAACCGAATGTATTGAAGGGCAAAAGGATGATATCTGCTCCTCGTGAACATGCCCATTCTATTCCCGATACTATCCAGCTCGGTGCTGCAAATAACCCCCCTAAGGTGACCTTCGCTGACAGCAAAGTTACTCCCGGGGCGACTCCCTGATAGCGACCATCTGATTTGTTACCTGTTCCTGCCAGAATTGAGGCGGCGTAAGTGCCGTGGCCTATGATGTCAACTGGTAGAGCGTCCCCCTCCACGAAGGATGCGAATGCTGTGACCTTCGAATCGGTTGTGTTCTCGTCATCGTCAAAGTCGTCCAGGTCAGGATGAAGGAAGTCGATTCCTGTTCCTAGGACTGCGACAACAACCCCCGTTCCATTATACCCCTGTTCCCAGAGGTCTCTTGCTCCTATCATATCAACAGGAGAAGTATATTCATCTGTGCTTGCGGGTCTGAAACTGGTCTGGTTGCTGTCGTTGACTTGGCTGACTTCATTAGACCAAATCTTTGTGATATAACTCTCTCTTGCTAGCACTGGGATTGACCTTGCAAGCAGGCGAACCCTGATCATATTCATTGAAGCAAAGGCGTTGACAAAGTCGGCCGTCTGGTCGACCAGTCTTATTGCACTCTTTGCCTTCAGTTCGTCAATTCCATCATCGTAGCTGACAAGCACGTCAACATGTTCTTCAGAGCCTATCTTGTCCACAAGTCTGTTGTCAATCTTAGTCAAGGGATCTGGTGATGGCTCTCCAGTCATATTTGGAATGACAGGCATGGCACTGCCTAGTGTGCCGACCAACAGCGATGCAATCAGAAGTATTGTAACGAATTTTCGAAGTGTCAGATCTATCTTACGACTTGCTCTAACCATCTCATCACTTCTCTATGAAACCAGTTATGAGCCCTCTTGTGACGGCGATGTAATAGTCAACCATATCTGCGACAGACTTGGTTTTGACAATCTTCACACCGATTTCACTCTGCTCTAATGCAGTGAGGCATCTTTCGGCAATGACTTGGAGCGGTTCTTCTGTGAAGACCTTGAGAAGCTCGCCGCGCTGGAGGACAAATTTAGCCCCCTTGACGTTCTCGAGGATTCTTCTGGCGCGAGGATCTACTTCTTCAAGGACAATGCCTACAGCGAATCCTCGGTTTGGCATCGATTCCTTCAAGCTACTGGGTGCGCCATATGCCACGAGGCTTTTCCCTCGCATGAAGACTGCAACCTTGTCACAAAACTCGGCCTCAACGGGATAGTGGGTGATAACAACCATAGATGTGCCATATTCCTGATTGATATAGTCCAAGAAATGCCAGAGCTCACTGCGGTTATCAGGATCTAGGCCGCTTGTTGGTTCGTCCATGAGCAGGACCTTCGGACGATGTACAAGTGCGACCGCAATAGAGACTCGACGCTGTTGTCCCCCACTCAGTTCGCTGGTCTTGCTGTTTCCTTTCTCAAGAATCCCGAAGTCCCGCAGTAGGGTCTTTCCTTCCTTGATGAGCTGCCACTCGGGAATATCGTACTGTTTGCCGAAGGCCACGATATTCTCCAAGGGCGTGAACGTTGAATAGAGATAGCTAAGATCTTGTGGGCAGTATCCGAAGAAGTAACGAACTCTCTGTGCGTTGCGTGAGTCTATCCCCGCTATCCTCGCAACTCCGGTTGAGGGAATATCCCCGATCAGCGCCTTGATGGTGGTAGACTTGCCGGCACCTGACTCGCCAATCACCGCTAGCATCTCTCCCTCTCTGAGAGAGAATGTGACGTTCTCAATGATGGTCTTCCCACTCTTGAGAGTAACTGTGAGGTTTCTCGCCTCCAGAACGTTTCGATAGGCGGGAGACTCTTTCCAAGCATAGGGCTCGATGTAGACCTTTTGAGCAAGAACAGTCAGATTTGGATTGGATCTGGGTCCAAAGAGAAACTGCGGTTGTGCCACAAGGTAGATTTTAGGATTGCCAACGCCCTCTTCTGGTTCTACTCTTACCTCCAGATTCCCCTCTGGAAGAATTGGGGCTGGACCGACAGACGCTCCAATGAGATCTCCCTTTATCACGATAGGTAATTTATCCGATGCCCTCTTCCCCCAGACGGTGCAAGATATTTCATGGGCCTTTATCCTCTTATTGACATCCTTTACCGCCTGTTGAAGTTCAGGGCCAGTGAAGAACATATCATCAGCAAGGTCTCTCTTGAGGTAGTTCTGTACTGTGATCTGCATGGCCGCCACATCTTGGGTTGATGTTGTATCACTGCCGACAGTCAAGACGCTGTCTAGAGGGGTCCTCTTGCGCTTGCGAAGATCCTCCTCTACGAGCACTGCAATCATCCTAGAGAGGACACCCTTCTTCACTTTCAGTACTCGTCCCGTGAATCTTACCTCTTCGCCAGAAGTTGTGAGTTTTCCCTGCACATCACAGTGGATCTCCCTATCTCTTCTGCTCAGGACCCAATCAATCGCCTCCCCAATCCTTGCACCTGAGAAATAGGCCTCTTCAACAAATGATGGTGTTTCAGCGGTTTCCGCCTCTTCAGCAGCCTTCGTCTGTACCATTTCAATCACCTATCTATCCTAGTGTCGGTTTCTTTGAGAATATGAACGTCGCCAGCAGTATTGTTCCAACTGAAAAAGCCAGCAATCGTAGAATGGGGTCGGCTACATCAGCCAATGTCAGTCCTTTGAATGCTGTATCTATCAATATCTTCAGCCCTTGATTCAATGGCATCAACTCGTCTATGATGCCCACATCGATGAAGAATCCGGAGAGAATCAGTGTTCCAAACAGGACAAAGAGAAACATCTGGTTGGCTTGCAGGCGGGTTGAAGACACGGAGGAGATGAGGATTCCTGTCGTTGAACCAGTGAGAGAACTCAGACTCATGATGATGAGCAGTGTTTCAAACCCCGTATTCAGATTCAGATTGAACACAAAGACCCACAATGATACCAGCAGGAGGGATTGGAAGAATCCGATTACAACGTAGGCTAAGACCTTTGCTACAATGACTTCGAGACGGTTGGTTGGAGTTAGAAGCATCCTCCTGAGTGGCTCGTCACCCACTATCGACTGGGCTGACGTCATGGCTATTCCTAGATAGCTTGAGAATATAACGATGAATCCTCCAAAAGTGCTCTCCAGGTATCCTCCTTCAGGAGCGAACTCTATCTGGATGGTTGGAAACACCTCCGAGCGTATCCATAGTTTTGACGCTCTGAATGCGATTGTCGCACCTTGCACGACCCCCATAACTGTACTCTGCTCTATGGGTTTCGTTGCATCCATATGAACCAGAACATATGTTGGCTCGTTCGCGGTGAGGTTGGCCTCGAATCCATCCGGAATCACCACGTATCCCGATATCTCCTCTTCGTACAATGCGTTGAATGCTTCTTCTGTGCTATCGTATATCCTCAGGTCCGAAACAATGTTATCCAAGTATGCCGTGAAGTTCTCGGACAGATCCACACCGTCGTAGGTTCTAGTAGTGTCCTTGTCGATGAGTCCTAGGCTGATGTTTACTCCCTCAAAGATGTCTCCCCCATCATCCGTTACATTACCAGTACCCCCTGTTGACCCGCCGCTACCGATGCCCCCCGCTTGCATTCCTCCCATGGAGCTCTCATTGGTGACCCAATACAGCATCCCAATCAGGGCGGCAGGCAGGAGAAATATGAGAAATAGGGCGACCTTATCCTTCACAATAAGGCGTAGCTCTTTGGCTATCATGTTTCTGATGCGTCTTGATGGTTTTGTCAGAGTTTCAGCCAAGTATATCCAACTCGATTTCTATAGAAGCCTTCAGGCCCTACTGTGAACTGGGAGTGTTAGTGCTTTTTCTGGACAACCATCAAGACTCTGCTATTAAGGATTTAGCAGAGCGTGTAGTGCATCAGAGCGTGACTTGACACACCCGACAGATAAATAAAATATGCTTGGGCAGAGAAGGAAAGGAGAATTGCTGTTTCATGGAAGAATCTCACAGACTAGGTAATTTCAAACGAATGGCCTCTCTTCACAGAGTTTCTGTGGACAACATCGAATCACTATCAGAGGACCAAGCCATTGAGGTTCTTCGAAATCGTCTGAACCATCAGATATATTCTCAGGCTGATGATTGGATGTGTCCCAGATGGGTTCAGCTGGAGCAGTATAGGTTGCTCGACGGAGATGATGAAGCTCAGCTTCAACCGCTTGATGGGGATCGGGCATCCATAGGTGGAAGGTATTGTGGGCACCAGGGTCTTGCTGACAGCTCGGGTCTCACCACGGCGATTCCGGAGTGTGGATCTATAGACATTTGGCTCGAAGAAGAAGGGAAGATTCTCTTTCCTGCACTGCTTGATGCTGATGACACACAGCTTCAGCTTCTCTCTGCGCAAGACCAGGTCTTTTCTTGGTCGCGTATCACCGCGCCTATCGAGTTCACACGGCTCATCTATCATTCGGTTGATAAGAGCGGTCGTGAAGTACTGGTCAACGAGATTGAGGCACGAAACATCTCTCTTGACAAAAAGACACTGCGATTCTACGTTGCCGTACGGCCAATGTCCCCTTCGGGATTTGAACCGATTCAGACGATTGAGTATTCCATTGAGAAGAAACTTGTGTATGTTGATGGCATTCTGGCGCTCCAGATGGAGGAGCCTCCAAGAAAATCCCTGATGACAACTGCTGATAATCCTAATCTGAAACGCGAGATACGCGAGCTCACTGACAGAAGCGATGAGTCGTATTCGACGGCAAGAGGTCTTGCAACAGCGGTTTTCGTATATGAAGAAGAGATACCCCCTGCTGGAACGAAGAGATTTCGTTTCGTGTCCCCTCTGGAGGAGATCCTCAAGACTCACAATCATCCTAACCATACCATGGGTGACTATCTTCGTGATGATAGCGTGGAAAGATGGTTTGAGTATTCTGAAACAACGACATCTGCTAGTTTTCCGAGTCCTGAACTGGACGCCGCCTTTGCTCAGGCCAAGGCAGCAGTTGCGATGAGCATCGAGTCCCTCTCTGCAGAGATTGCGGCCGGACAGACCCGAGACTTCTCGCGAAGTGTTGCTGCGATGTGTAGGATTGGCGCCGCTAAGCGGGCGGGAGACTACTTGATTTCTATCGCAGAAAATGCGCCCCTACTTGAAAGGTTGGAACCCGATGATATCATTGAGATTTGCAACATAGCTCTTCTGGTCTACACTTACTGTCACGACAAGGAATATCTCATGAACATCAAACCCCTACTGACTCAGATTCAAGATATGGCTGTCGAGTTACTGAAGCCGGAAGAGCCCGAGCCTTCAGTTTCTCTACCCGAAGATGTTGAAGATGTCCCCCAAACGCCCTCTAGTGTAGACAAGGTCCAAGAAGAGCCCGATGACTGGGTTGAGCGTCTTAGGACTGAGATGGATCAGATTCGGGATGCTGCTGATTCCGAAATGGATTCTCCAGTGAAAGATTCTGATGCTGGCCGTCTTGAGGCAGATGCTTTCACTTATGCTGAATACATGCAATTCGCTTGTTTGTCCTCAGTTATGACACGGCTCTTGGCGGTTTCAGATGCCCTAGATCTTGGTGAAGTCCGTGAACTATCCGAGTTGCTCGACAAGTGTAGGGCAAGAGCCGATGAAGCTGCTGATGGATTACGAACTGCTGGAGCCCCTCTAGAGGAAGCTGAATCTCTCACACTCCTCGGCACTGCGTTCCTGTTCGGTTCTCAAGAGGCCGATTCAGAGATTATGAAGGGCGCCATCGAGTCGCTACACATTATGGATGGCTTTGTACGGACAACATCAGTGGATGGCAGCAGTCATGCAGGCGTGACCGCTACGCTGGAACTGGCCCACTACTACTCTCGAATGCATGATGGCAATCGTGTAGAAATAATCCTTGAGGCGCTACAACAAATCCTCTCTCGCTATCAGATGCTTCCTGATTTTGTTGTTTCAACTCGCCCGCTACGAGTTACCGGGCAGAGGTGCAGTCCGGTCACATCCTCTCTTCTTCTGGTGCTCCTGCTCGACATGATTGGATATCAGGATAATCAAGATCTTGTGATTCTGCCGGGAGTACCCGATGAATGGTATACCTCTTCTACACCTCTAGTAGTCAAGGATTTGAATCTGGAATCAGGCATGGTGCAGATTGAGGTTGGCATTTCAGCAAATCAACATCAGATCGATGTGAGGACAGAGTACCTCCCACAAGAGATCGAGGTACATGTGCCATCTAGCCGAGCTATGTCCATGGTCAAGGTCTACGGCGGCGGAGTAGCTGGCCGTTTTGAAAACAAGATATCCCCTCATATACGGATTGTGCCGCTTTCTGACAATGTCGTATTAACCTTCCACAAATAGTTTCCAGAACACAATGGAACTATCACCACCATTCTCGAACGGATTCTTTGGGCAGAAGATTCTTGTGAAGGAATCTATCTGTCTGTATATGGAGGTTTAAGAATGAATGTTGAAATTCGTAAGTTGACACCAGAACTAACCGCAGATTATTTGCACTTTTTTGATACTACACCACATGCCACTAACAAAGAAGAACATAAATGCTATTGTATTTGGTGGTGCAACGATGATATTGAGGGTAAAGATTTTTCATCAGTAGAAAAAAGAAGAGATTTAGCTACTAATTATATCAAAGGAAATAATATTCAAGGGTATCTTGCCTATTGTGATAACAAAGTTGTGGGGTGGTGTAATGCCAATACGAAATCAGATTGTTTCAAATGTTACTGTTGGCGAAGTTTTATGAGTTCAGTTCATACTGAAGAATCTTCTCCAGAAATAAAAGTCAAGTCCATATTTTGCTTTGCAGTTGCACCTGAGATGAGAAGAAAAGGCATAGCAAAATTACTACTGGAGCAAGTTTGCAAAGATGCAAAAACAGACAGTTTTGATTTTGTCGAAGCGTACCCAAATAAAAAATTTGTTGATGAAGCTGAAGACTATATGGGACCAATTGCATTGTATGAAAAAACAGGTTTTACCGTGTGTTATGAAACTGAACAAAAACTTGTTATGAGAAAATCTCTAAAATAAATCCATGTTTTATGTTATTCAGTTTTTGATTAGGCGTCTGTAACCTCGCTAAATGAGCATAATGCGTAGTTGCATTAATGCATATTCATGATGACTCTTCGCAGTTGACTCCTTATGATCGTGATTACTCCCTCGCGGGCCAAATGAAGAACATGTCGAGAGTGTTCTATAGGCAAAGGTTGTCGCCTCTCAAGAGATGCATTGTTGTCCTCAGTTGCGGAAAGACAAGACTTAACTAGAATATAGACCAACTTTTGATAACGATTGTTAAAGTGATTGAGATGCCGGGCACGAAGTACTACATAGAGCAGCCAAAGAACGAACCTGTGAAAGACTACCTGCCGGGGAGTCCTGAACGACAACGGCTCCGCGAAGAGCTTGCCACCTTGAAGAGCGTGAAGATTGAAATCCCCCTAATTATCGGGGGAAAAGAGGTCAAGACTGATGACCTAAGGCAGTCTGTCATGCCGCATGATCACAATACTATACTCGCAGAATATCATAATGCTGGTGAAACTGAAGTTGAGGAGGCCATACAGGCCGCTCTTGGAGCGAGAGAGGAGTGGGTGTCGACCCCGTGGTATGACCGGGCCGCGATCTTCATGAAGGCAGCAAACCTCATGGCTGGTCCATACCGAGCAAGGTTGAATGCTGCGGCGATGCTAGGCATCAGCAAGACGGTATATCAAGCAGAGATTGATACTGTGGAGCTGGTCGATTTTCTTCGTTTCAATGCATTCTACATGACCGACATCTACCGTGATCAGGTCACTTCAGGACCCGGTGAATGGAATTACATCGACTATCGAGCGCTCGAGGGGTTCATCTTCGCAGTGACTCCATTCAACTTCATTAGCATCATGGGCAATCTTCCAACCGCGCCGGCCATGATGGGAAACGTGTCCCTGTGGAAGCCTGCCTCTTCAGCCGTCTATCCGACTTGGCAGATCATGCGTGTACTGCTGAAAGCCGGCGTACCGCCAGGGGTCGTCAACTATATTCTCGGGCCGGGGTCGAAAGTGGGCAAGTATGCTCTCTCCCATCCTTCTCTTGCAGGCATTCACTTCACAGGCTCGACCAGCACCTTCAATCATATGTGGCGGACAGTGGGTGAGAATATAGATGTCTATCGTACCTATCCTCGTCTCGTCGGGGAAACGGGCGGAAAAGACTTCATAGTTGTCCACGAGACAGCTGAAGTTGAACCATTAGTCACAGCACTTGTTCGAGGCGCTTTTGAATACTCAGGGCAGAAATGTTCAGCTGCATCGAGGACCTATATCCCCGAGTCCTTGTGGCCAGAAGTTCGAAAGGGTCTGGAGAAGACTCTTGATGAGATTAAGATGGGCGACCCAGAGGACTTCACCACCTTCACGGGAGCAGTGATAGACAGGGCAGCCTATGACAATATCGTCAGCTACATAGAGCATGCTCAAGAATCCGCCGATATGGAGATTATCAAGGGAGGATCGCATGATGCCTCCAAGGGGTATTTTGTGGAGCCGACTCTTGTTCTGACCACAGATCCGAAGGCCAAGCTTATGGAAGAGGAAATCTTCGGTCCCATATTGACGATCTACATCTATCCCGATGACCAGTATGAACAGATACTTCATCTCTGTGACGAGACCTCTCCTTATGGCCTCACAGGGTCAGTGTTCGCTCGTAGCAGGAAGGCAATTTCACTAGCACTGGAGATTCTGCGCGACGCGGCCGGGAACGCATACGTAAACGACAAGCCAACAGGTGCAGTGGTGGGTAGGCAACCTTTTGGAGGAGCAAGGAAGTCGGGAACCAATGACAAGGCAGGTAGCAAGTTCAACCTGATTCGTTGGGTGTCACCCCGTTCAATCAAAGAGAACTTCGTTCCTCCAGCAAGTGTAGAGTACGACTATATGAGTGAGCCGTAGTTGTTCATTCCTCTTCTCATCTCACAAGCCTATCAGGATGACCATTGTCGTGCCAACGCCAGAACTCAAGTTTACATTTCGTGTCTGTTGACGCTCTTTTGATTTTGAAACCAGCATACACATGGCTTCCATCTATGTATGGGGTGCCATCTTCCTTGGGGAGTTTCTCAATAAAGTCCCACACGTCGTCTGCGTAGTCACGAGCCACTACCACTGCACGATTGGGGAAATATGGTCTGAACTCCAGTTTGTCCTTCTTCATGACACGGACGCCATAGCTATCAACACTGTCTATGAAATCGATCACTGAACCTCGAGTTGCTATATCATCAATCGCCTTCACAAAGGTGAAATTCTGAGAATAGGCATTCATTGTGAGCTCGTCTGACGCTCCACGACCATCATCCTCTGATGATTTCTGCGGATGATTGACAAGCACATCAATGATCCCCTCGGCTCCTGAGTCTTTCAGAAGACGGGTCTTCAGGGATATAGACCCTCCGTACTCCTTGTGTGCAAATTGTGCCACTCGATTTAGGAAGGGATTCCTGACACGTTTGAGTATATCATCAACGAATGTTCCAAACCCTGTAAACTGTAGGGGCTGTGGTCGAATCGGTATCTGGTAGTTTTGTTCAAATTGATTTCCAATCTCCTGAGCTAGCTCCAGAGTCTCTTCGAATTCAGGGCTCTTTGTGGTGATAAGAGCCGTGACGGTCTTGTCGTTCTGGGAGAGAAAAATCACCTTCTCATCAGTGGCGAAGCTACAGAGCCCTCCTAGGGCGAGTTCGTTCGAGAAGTGTCTTACCGCAGTAACGAAACTCGAAAAGAGTGACTCGTCCATCCCGCTTCTCAGTTTGGAAAACAGAGGGATGCCTGATGTCGCCTCGAAGATGACCACGCCTTCGATGTTCACTGATGCTGTCTCCTGTTGCCGTTTTACCGGCTTCTGTTGAGGATTATTAACTGTGGCAATGCTGCAAGGACCAGTTACGTCTGCTGATTTCGTCCCATTGATAAGTTATACTGGAATGAACTAATACAGCGTCTTCTACAGTCTACCACAACTTTTACAATCAGAGTGTAGCGTCTGACTATCACTGCAGAAGGAAATGCCTTTGTGGTGCTGCTACTCCGAGCAGCTAATTCCTCTGTGGCAGGTGATTATTCATATGATGTCCAAAGAGACCCATGAATCCGACTTCCTAGTCATTGGAACCGGTATTGCCGGCCTGATGTTTTCTTTGAAGGCTGCCAAGCGAGGCAGTGTGGCAGCGCTCACAAAGAGGAAGATGCATGAATGCGCCACCGCATGGGCTCAGGGAGGCATTGCTGCTGTTGTTTCAGATGAGGACTCTATTGCCTCGCACATTGAGGACACGATACGAGTCGGCAGCGGGCTCTGCCGAAGAGATGTAGTGGAGAAAATCGTGCGTATGGGTCCACAGGCTATCGAGGAACTGGCATCACTGGGCGTTGATTTCTGCAGGGATGAGTCTTGCAACGAATATGAACTAGGACTGGAGGGTGGTCATTCCCATAGGAGAGTGCTCCATGTTAAGGATCACACTGGCGCAGATATCATGCAGGCACTGATTGATGCCGTGAATAATGTTGACAACATAACGGTCTTCGAGGATCATATGGCTGTTAATCTCGTGCAGCATAATAATTCCGTTATCGGTGCGTATGTCTTGGATACAAAGGAGCGAATAGTGAAGCGCTTTGGATCTCGTGCTACCATTCTCGCCACAGGCGGTGCTGGAAAGGTTTTCCTTTATACTAGCAATCCAGAGCATGCAACCGGTGACGGCATTGCCATGGCCTACAGAGCTGGTGCAACTATCACAAACATGGAGTTCATTCAGTTCCATCCCACACTCTTCCACGATCCAGCTGGCAAGATCCGTTCTTTTCTCATATCAGAAGCGCTGCGAGGCGAAGGGGCGGTGCTTCTTGGTCCTGACGGCGAACGATTCATGCCCAAGTATCATCCGGACGCAGAGCTAGCTCCACGTGATATAGTGGCTCGTACAATTGACCATGAGATGAAGAGAACCGGGGCCGAATTTGTCCATCTTGACATCTCCTTTAAGGATGCAGAATTCATACGAAACCGTTTTCCCATGATTTACGAGACCTGCCTGAGCGCAGGAATCGACATAACCAATGACCCGATTCCTGTGGTTCCAGCTGTTCACTACATGTGCGGTGGTGTCAAAGCTGACGAGGCCGGAAGGACTGATGTAGACGGACTGTTTGTGATTGGCGAGTCGGCTGGCACAGGATTCCATGGAGCTAACAGAATGGCCTCAAACTCTCTTCTTGAAGGTGCTGCCATGGCCTACTACGCATCGGAAGCAGTTCAGGACTACTTGGATAGGCCCATACGCACTGAGTGTATTCCCCCTTGGGATCCCGGTGAGGCAACCGATCCTGATGAGATGATTGTTGTCACGCATACCTGGGACGAGATTAGGAGACTCATGATGAACTACGTGGGAATCGTTCGTTCCCGGAAGCGCCTGATAAGAGCACGGAATCGTATCGATCTGTTATCCAAGGAGATAAACCAATTCTACTGGGACTTCAAGATAACCCCGGATCTCCTCGAACTCAGGAATCTTGCCACAGTTGCCGAACTCATCATCCGTATGGCTCGGATGAGAAAGGAGAGCAGAGGCACGCACTACGACCTGGACCATCCTGAAGAATCGGATGAAACGGTGGACACAGTCTTGAAAAAGGGGTATCTTCCTGTTTCGGATTCTCCAAGAGGTGACTGATCATCTCGTGGAAACGGCATCTGAAGGGGGTGCTGGCTCTTCCGATTGTCGTTCTTATCATAATCCCCATAGTGCTGGTGTTTCTCACAGGAGACTTGCATCCGCTCCTGACGCTCCCATTTCCCACGAATACTGTCGTTCTCGCATTAGCATCTAGCGTCCTTCTCTTAGGTGTGTCGCTCATCCTGAAAGCCAACAAGCTGTTCTCTACGATTGGTGCTGGCACTCTGGCTCCATGGGATCCTCCTAGGCAAATCATCACTTGCAGTATCTATGCTCATGTTCGAAATCCCATGATTCTGGGAGTCCTGTTGATTCTTCTGGCCGAAACAGTCTTGTTTGGTTCTGTAGTTCTGCTCATCTGGCTCCTAGTTTTCTGGCTTGGCAACCACATCTACTTCATAGTCTATGAGGAGCCCGACTTGAGGGACAGATTCGGAGATGACTATGTCCGATACTCGGAGAACGTTCCTAGATGGATTCCAAGACTGGACCCCTGGAGACCCTCGAATGCGGAGAACGACTGAATACAACAGAGATGAGGTCAAATTCTGACCGGACTCTGGTTCGGTGCATTTCTCCACGGGTTGTTGTAGCTATTCGTGGGACTCCGCGGTGCCTTGTCATCACCCCAACGCCCCTCGTAGGTGGAGAATTTCGCTTCTGTAAGCGGAGAGAGTGTAGGTCGTGTGTTCCATACTGTACCTCCCTCTCCGATTACATCACACCACACTTTCGCGAAGCAATAGGGTCTGCTGTCATGTGCAGGATAGACGGCATGTGAGCCCAGTGCAACCCATACGTGGATTTGATGCTCAGTGAGGATTGGTTGTGTCGTCGGGTACCCTGATAGTTTGAAGTAGACGGGTTGAGAGGCCTGCCTGAACTCAAGGTGATTGGACAACAACCACAGTGTGGCTTCTTCTCCTTCATAGTCTGGGAACCATCGAATCTCCACATGCTCCCAGTCCCCGACGTGTTCTCCAATTCCAAATCTTCCGCCGGGGAACTTGTTGTAGTTATACCAGAACCAATAACGGAGATGCAGAAACTGCTCTCTCTGCCAGCATTCGTAGTAGCATGGTACGGATGAATCAAGTGCATTGGGGACACGTGCACCCTGGAACCGTGACCAGTCATGCTCATATTCTTCGTATACTTTCTCGGGATCAGAGGGGAAGCAGCAGAAAGTTCCCTCCTCGGGATGGAAATGGAGGATGGGTGCGAAATCCTCTGCGATTGATTGTTGACTTGAAATGGGTACCAATACTGAGCTCTCCTCACTTGAGCTTGAATGACAGTGTGACTATCTGTTTCGCTCTGATATAGAACCCCACCTTTCTCTCGACATTCTTGATATCAACTCCCTCATCCGGTGTTTCATCGGCCCACACGGCCGACACCTCCGCGAAATCGAACCCGGCTCTGAGAGAACACTCCTGCTCTTGAACTGAAACATTCCAGACGCGTACTATGACGGCCTTACCATCTTCAGAGAGCTTGCATGCAGAGAGTTTGATGCAGGCTGGTTCTACGATAAGAAAGCCCCTCTGCGAGGTCTCCTTGGTGGAATCTCCTGCAGGAGCGAACTCTGCGGTCATGGGGACGAGATACTCCTCTGATGTGACGTGTATCTCCGAATCAAACCAGTTGCCTTGGTGTGGTGTAATGGAAAACTCGTATGCGTTCCAACCCTGACACTGTGCACCAGGTGTTTCCAGTACAGGCCCTGCAGCCTCCCGTCGGGTAAGCATTCCCATCCTCGATAACCATCCCACAGCACGTACGAGGGTTACTGCAATGGTACCACCCCTTTCGTCCAAGACTTCAAATTCCTGCAAGCCTCGAGTTGTTATTGCCAGTCCTCGTGAGCTAGAACTGAAACTGACGAAGCTTCGCATGGGGTAAGTCGGAACAGTGGGTTGATACCAGTCCGGATGCTCTTCGGGGCGCATTGATCTCTCGATTACATCAAATGTACTGTCAGCGAAGACTGTTTCTGCATCTGTCCCTGTGGGGAATAGCATCCTAAGCCTGTGGTCTTCGGCTCGATTGTCAACCTCGGTTGTCACTCTTATCGTCGGGCAGTCTGCATGCAATTCGACTTCCGTGACGAACTCGCACTGCACGTATTCATCCGCTCTCCCTGTTCGATCCGAATTGGCCGAAACAGGTAGACTGAGCTCGCCCGTTATGATGATTGAGCCAACGAGGGGTCCCTTGTTGCCTACAGACCGGTTCACCTTGATGTCTTCAAATCTAATACTGGCATCGTCTGGTATCGGACCGTAATCGTACTCATCGCCTATATCCCCACTGTCTTCAAAACAGAGCAGCCCGGCATAGACCTCGCCGTTCATTTTGTCAGTGAGTTCGATTCTCCCTCGGTCATCTATCTGAATCCTGACCAGCGAGTTCTCAAGACAGTTCTGAGAACAGACAACCCTCCCTTCTATCTCTAAAACAGACGCATCTGCCTTGAGCGAGATGTCATATCGTTTGAACCCCAGACCAGGTACTCTATCGGCCATCACAGCATATGTCCTGAATTCCTCCATATCTGCGACCAATCTCCCCTCTGGATCTGTTCTTGTTTCCAAGTCAACAAGTTGAACCGGGACTTCTATCCCTTCGCTATCTGTCAGACACAGTTGCCCATGCATCTCATTCTCGGCATCATGCTTTCGCACCCAGACCTCTACGACTTCGTTTTCGCTGTTCACTCGTATCCGATAAGCGGTCGAGAGATGGCTCAAGGAGTCCTTGAGCTGGGGAAAGAGAGCAGCAAAGCCCGAGAAGTCAAACTCGTACTCGGTGAGAGTTTCTCCTCCTTTTCTGATCTCTCGGGTTTCCATCGGCGTCGGTTCAAACCCCTGACTGCGTACGAAATTCACATGGACCTCGTTCTTAGCTGCTTCCAAGGGGGAGTCAGCCTGTAGTGTGGGGTCAACCAGTTGAAATTCAGCTAGTCTGCTATATCGAAGGTCCGAGAGTGGTATTTCAAGAAACGCTATCTCCTTTCGCTCCCGCGGAATCGGGTTGAAGACTATGACACTTGGCGTGTTGTTCTGAAGCGAGGCGCTCAGGTCTTCGAAGGCAGATGTCAGCAAGTCATCTCCGATCTCTAGTGTCCACCTGAAGCGTTGCATCATATCATCGTGGACTTCATCTATACTGCAGCCGCAGATATCATCATGAGGGTGGTTCTTGAGAAGGTATTTCCAAGCCTGCCGTATCTCATCTAGAGGATACTTGCGATCCTGAACAAATCGGCACACGTTCCAAGGCTCAACCCAGCGCTCAAGGAACCGTTGAGTTGCTTCATTGGACTGTTTGAGATATACACGCGCGGAGTATACCCCCGAGAGCAAGTTTTGGTGTTTGGACCGTCTGAACTCTCCAGTGAACGTCTGAAGATGGTCTCTCTTCTCTCGCATCAGCTCCGCAAACATTGGAAGGGTTCCCAAGACCAGATTCCTGTCATGTCTCTGGTTGTATGTCCTAATCACTTCAGGGAGATGTTCCTGAGGCTCCAAGTGATCTGAGCCGTTCATGAGGAGACAAGTCTTAATGACGGACCTTTGTTGAAGTTCGTCCAATACGCCTTCAATGACAGATACTGCATCATCTACATCTGGCGGAAGCCAGGCAATATTTCCGTAAGATAGTGGCAGCCAGTGAGCCATGACCTCGGAACCATCCGGTGCCTTCCAGATGAACTCGGAACCAAGCTCATCTACTTCGTCGCCTGTTCCACGTGCGAAGATAATAGAGTCATAGCCAAACTGTGATACTATTTGTGGGAGTTGGCTAACAAGACCGAAGGGGTCGGGAATGTACCCAACATCCATTACTTGGCCAAACTCCTGCGCGATCCGCCGGCCCATCAGAAGATTGCGAATCAACGACTCTCCCGATACTAGGAAGACATCAGGGAGCACGTACCACGGCCCTACCAGAATCCTGCCGTTACCTATGAATCTCTCTAGTCTACTCCTCTCTTGCGGCTTCACCTCAAGAAAGTCCTCGAGGACGATGGTCTGCCCGTCGAACGTGTAGTGGGTGAAGTCGGGGTTGTTCTCTAGAATTATAAGCAGCTTGTCAACCAGTTTGACCAGGCGTAGTCTGAACTCCTCGAAGGTCCGATACCATGCCCTATCCCAATGAGTTTCGCTTATCACAATTGCATCCAGTTCGTCAGGTTTCACATGGTCACCGCCCATAGCTCTTACATCGGAGACACGACAACCCGTTTAATGAATAGTTCGACTACTTGTTCTTCCACAGAGTGACTCCACCTGGGATGGTCGACTCGATAATCTGGGGTTCGATGCCGGTCTTTCTGAGATACTCTTTCGAGATATGCTTCTTTGCTTTGGCTACATACTCATTCTCAACAATCGCGAGTACGGAACCGCCAAAGCCTGCACCAGTTAGTCGGCTTCCTATGACTCCTTTCTGATTCCTGAACATCTCTACCAACAGGTCAAGATACTCATGAGAAACATCGTATTGGGTCTTGGATGATTCGTGCGACTGATACAGCAGATTTCCGAAGGTCTCAAGATCGCGTTGTTCTAGTGCACGGATTCCTTCCCGGACCCGTTCATGTTCCATGACAACGTGTCTGACTCGTTTGAGAAGTTTATCGTTCAGAACAGATTCTGCGCGAGTCAATTCGATTGGGGCTATCTGGCTGAGATTGCTCTTATCCCACCCCTCCCTTTGAAGCCTAGAGAGGGCGGTTCTGCATTCCTTCCTTCTCTCATTGAGTGCTTCCGCTGCAGCTCTGGAAATACCTGAATCTACGATGACCAGGGATAGGTCCTCTGGAAAAGCAATGTCCCGGGTCTGCATAGATGTGCACTGTATGGCAATGAGCGATCCGGGTTTACACAGCTGGGAGGTGAACTGGTCCATGATGCCGCACGCCACACCGCAATAGATTCTCTCGGCCTCGAACGCAAGCATTGCTTTTGCCTTGTCCGGAAGATTCACTCCGCTCAACTCTAGCACCAGGTTAACCGTAGATATCTCCAGAGCTGCGGAGGAACTGAGGCCTGCACCAAGCGGGATATCGCCATGGACGATCGCACGCACTGGCAACGGTTTATGCCCTCTTCTGTCGAGTGCCCAATAGATTCCCTTTACGTAGTCACTCCACAACCTAGAGTTCGTGGGCTTCAATGAATCGAGGGGAAAGGACACGTTCTCTTCGAATCGCACGGAACGGATGTTCGCTCTGTCCGAGTCAGAGAGTACTCCTATACTCCAGATGAAACGCCTGATAGTTGCTGCCAAAACGGCTCCGCCGTTGTAGTCAATATGGTTGCCTAGAATCTCCACTCTGCCAGGTGCCCGGGAAACAAGTGCGTCTTCCAGAGCATTACCGAGAAAAGTGTGTGCCTCCTTTTCGAGTACCTCTGGAAGTATCATCTCATAGGGCCTCCCTCAATTCCTTGGCCTTTTCTTCAGGTTGAGAGTCGTTAGTGTAAGTACCAGCACCGGTCTCGATACCGGCCAAGTATTTGATTCTCGTTCTATCTCTCCATGGAGGATAGAACTCGATATGGAAGTGCCAGTAGGGATGTTTCCCAATGGACGGGCGTGTATGCATTGCCATGACATACGAATTCTGCTCGAAGACTCTGGAATACCTTCTTACAATATCCTTGACCATCAGCCCCAAACTAGTGATTTCGTCCGTAATCGTCGACAGACTATCAACATGCCACTTGGGATAGATGTGAACCTCATAGGGAAGTCTAGCGGCAAAGGGAACAAGCGAAACAAACTTGTCAGTCTCATGAACGACTCTTATCTCACTCTTGAGTTCGCTCTCCAGCATCTGGCAAATCAGACACTTCTTTTCTTCTGCCCAGCTTCTTTGAAAAGCATGAATCTCTCTCGATATGCGTGGAGGAATGAACGGTAGCGCATAAACTTGAGCGTGCGGGTGATTGAGACTAACACCTATTGCCTTTCCCCTGTTCTCGAATTCCATCACATATTTGATCCCCTCCTTCTTATCAAGCTCTGAAAAGACCCTTCTATACTCGTTGAAGACGCGGGTTAGCTGTTCTTCATTCATGTTCTCGACCTGCTGATTGTGATGTCGGGAAGTGACAATAACTTGAGAAACTCCGTAGGCGGGTGCTTCCATCACTATACTCTCGTCTAAGGGAATCGGCCCCGGCCCTTCTCGAAGGGCTGCATACTTGTTTTCCAAGGTCAGTACATCCCAATCGCCCTTAGTTTCAGGCTGACCAGGGCAGAAGGGGCAGTCTTTCTCTTCATTTTGAAACGGACGTCTTGCCCTTCTGGGTGTGACAATGACCCACTCTTCCATCAGTGCGTTCCATCTCAGTGTACTCATCTGGCAGCCTCACAGCTTTGGAGAAGGCCCATCTGATTAAGTTTGTCAGAAAAGGGAGGTTTCCCATCCATGGTACTCACTGAGAATAGTGATATCTTCAAGCTATCCGTTTCGTGTTTGAACATCTTGAACGATAGAGTGATGTTTCTTCGAAAAACGGCACTGGCCGCAACTCTTTGAGGCAATCCCTCTGTCAGGTTGGGCTTGTGCGGCACATCACAAACTCTAGATCTTGGAGAGCCAAGACTCGAAATCCCGCTTGATCTTCTGTGCCTCTTCCCCGCCTCCGAAGTCTGCAGGCTCGACAATCAAGCTGTCCCCGTCCATAACGGCTTCAACGACCATGGTACCTGGCGCTTCTATCTTTACGCCCATTCGTCCATCTCTCTCGAACCGCTCAGTGTAGATGAGGTCTGCATTTTTCACGGCAGAATAGAGGAGAAAAGCTACCTTCTTCTCTGCTAGATTCTCAACTGGAGGCGGACTGACGGCTTCGGGACGTGGTGAAACAGTTTCAGCTCTGACAACTTGCGGTGCGGGGGCTGTGGCACGCTCCCTGGGAGGGGGTGTTGGCTCTTCAACATGTGCTTCATGAGGTGCAGTTTCTCTAACTCGCACTGGCTCTGCCTCGTACTCCGCAGCTCTCTGTTCTTCGTAGGCTAGACACTTGTCATCGAACTTCCATCTACCAGAGATGGCGTTACGGAACTCATCAATCGCAGCTGCAACATCGGGGTCGCTGTCATTCTTCTCCAGTATCTCAACAAGGTTTTCTGTGGCCATGCCGATGGTGGTCGCGCCCACTTGATGCCCACTCTTCTGAAGGCTTCTGCCCATTCTAAGAGCATGCATACGAGTGGGCATACCGACGTTTCTGCCGACCCAGACCCAGCATTTGTCATTGTATTCGTCAAGTACAATAAGCGCATTCTCGCTGTTTGCGAGATTCGGGTCAAGTCTGACCGGCGAGAGTTCGCCAGAGTCGTCCTTCAACATTAGCATGAACGGTTTTCTTGAAAGTGTTTTGTGAGGCATCCCGGAATACACTCCTGTATTGATAATCCCACTCTCTGGTAAGGGCACATGCATTTAACAGATTTGCGGACAGACTCTGAGAGCAAACCACAATCGATTCGTTCGGCTCTCCTGTCCCTCTCGAAATCGTCTGACTTGTGTCTAGGATGCAAGACTGCTTGAAGATATGTCCAAGTCAAAGTCAACAATCAAGAGTGTTTCAGTGTCAATTATCCCATCGATTTTCCTGATCTTTCCAGTAACTATCTCGATGAGGGTCTCCATGTCTCGTCCTCGAATCTCGGCAACAATATCATACCCGCCAAACACACCATGTGCTTCGTCGGTGACGGACATCTGATTGAGCGCCTTGATAACATCCTCTTCCTTGCCACTTGCAGCTTTGATCAACACATATGCTTTGACCATTGCACCTCACCAGTAGTGTGAAGCTCTGATTGAATGTTCCTGATAACTCTTGCTCTGAAATCCGGCATTGGAGAATCTACAAAAACAGAAGATTAAGTGAAAGGTTGAGCCGAGCTCAGCCGGCTCAGCCCAGTTATACTATCCAGATGGTCATCAGCTTCCACTAGCCCATTGCGAACCTTGGGCACTTGTCCTTATTGATACCAGGGGTTTCGCAGGGTTTGTTCATGGCGCACTGTCATAGCCTATGTGGGCTAGCAAACAAATTCATGGCGCAAATTCTCATGTGGGATCCAATGGGTTTGCCCAGCACACCGACACAAACACATCGGGCGAGGGTCTTGTAGACCAGCTGATGGAGTATTGCCACTACACCCCTATCCCCGCCTTTCTCACGGTGTTGCCAAAATCACACACCGGGAAGAAGGGCTTCATCCCCAATAAGCAATCATTCCAAGATCAAGGTCATCAGTTGAGTGTCTATCTTGATAGTTAACAGCAATCACAAAACGAATCTCGAAATTCTTGTACAATTCAGTGTTTTGTCCGAGTCCATCCCGAATCCCAATACGTATCGTAACTGCTTCTACTCGTCTTACTGCAGATCCAATTATCCAAGAACCTTTTGCGCGTCTTCGTTGTACAAGAATAGGGTTCAACAGCTTCTCAGTGGAGTCATCCAATTGTGTCATCGAGTCGTTTCCTTGAGAGAAGCATCTTCTTCATCTGTCGCCGACATAATCTCAGATACTACCGCAGGATCTTATGAATGCAGTCTGCCGATAGCTGTGAAATCCGCAACGATGCCATGGCAACCACCTGCAGGGTCAGACTCTATGGGGGTCTATCCATTCCTGCGAGAGTCCCGCAACCATTGATAATGATACGCCACCATCAGCTTTCTGGTCGCCGGGTTCATACCGGACTCTTGTATGATTGGCGTTGAGAAACACATTCGCCTCAGACAGTCCAAGCGGTGGATTGAACACCTCGCCGGAGCTTGGTGCTTACTTACTTCGATAGACTATCAGTATTTACACGGAGACTTCAAGGTCAGATATGAGGCCACAGTGAGCGATTCTCAGTTCGTTGGTGTTGATGAGCACAGGATACGAACCAGATACTACTGCAAGAAGTTCAATCACCAGTTCACCTTCACAGATCTGGATTACGATGCATACGACGACGCCCCGCTGCAGCTGAAGCTAGGGTCGCAGACAGGCTCGGAGGACCTTATCCTGAAGATAGGTGGCAGCACGTGGACACTGCCAGTCGGCACTGAGTTCACGCTAGATGTGGGCGGGTACATCTCCAGTGACACCTTCACCATTCAGATCTATGCATCCTCAGAGTCCTGGGATGACCAGTCGGACTCGTGGGTCATGGACTACATCAAGATACGGGTTCTGAGTGATGACTGTGGATTCTACACGCCATGACAGGGTTGCATCGTCCACTGTACGCAGCCTTCGGGTTCGAGGGCTCATGGAGGGAACTACTATTCAGGTGGATGACACCGACGGTAAGACTGAAATCAACGCCGATTTGTTATGTACATAGGAGTGTCGTTCGCCGATGCTTGGAGTCAGAGGAGTGAGTACCCACGATGAATGGTAGACTGATGCCTGTGCGCATTCTCACAATAGGGATCGTCTTTCTCCTTCTCGCACGCTGGTTGGTTCTGGTTCAAGATCCTACCGTTCTCCATCCCACTACAACAAGAGCCGTTGATGAAACAGAAGACCCACTGCGCAGTGCCGTGGCTGCATCCTATGTGACTCATGACCCCATCATGATCAGCTCGAATGAGGAGTTCGCACCGGCAGGCTTTCCAGGCGATGGATCCTCGACCAATCCGTACATCATCGAGGGCTTCAATATCACTAGCACCGGGACTTCCATCCGGATTGCAGATGCTGATGCATACTTCATCATCCGGGATTGCCTCCTCGCAGGTGGGTTCGACGGTGATGGAGTTGTGCTATACAATGTCACTAATGGTGAGATTCGGAACAACGTCATTCGTCAGAGACTATCATGCATAGTTCTCAATGGCTCCTCGGAGATCACTGTCGTCAACAATGAAGTGACGAACAACACTAGCCTTTACCATCTCACGACCGCCATCAGGAGTGAAGAGTCG
>CAYYQL010000006.1:0-111366 GCA_964473825.1 uncultured archaeon | reverse complement strand
TGCACCACAGCATCGAGTTTGAAGATGAACAAGAATAACAAGGATGGCGGGCCCGCCCGGATTTGAACTTCTATTGTATCGTTCATGAAGCCTCGTCCGATTGGCAGCAGGAACAGGGAAATCGCACGCATGCAGTGAGCTCAGCTTTCCTGTTCATGTTGAAGTTCCTTTTGCAACGATATCTCTTCGAGTTCCTTCATCGTCTTCTTGAATACGGGTGTCCGTTCAAATTGAGGAACTAGATAGTACCATGCAATGAGTTCACCATCTTCTGGCTCATAGAAATCTGATATTCTATCCTCAATCGTGGGAACATAGTCAGCCTCAAAACCTAGAGCTTCAAGATATAGCAAGAGATTCTCTTCGCTCATGGTGCCAAGTCCGTATCCGGTTTCCTGTTTTCTAAGAATCTCAAGACAGCCTTCTTGATATCCGTGAGATTCATCAAGAAGTTAGATTCCTCTTCTGAGAGTGGGCACAAGAACCATGCCAACTGCCCGATTTCCTTTCCCTAACTGTTCAGTGGATAGTCAATTGCCTTGTCAATCAGCCAATTATCCAGAGCATGCTGTTTTACCTATTTTGTCATTCTCGCAGAACAACGGGAATGAGAGAAGACTCAGTCGGCCAATAAAACCTTGAAACTCGTCATGCTATCCACGAGTCTTCAGAGAGGATTCACTACTGCTTATTCATCTAGTTTCTTCCAGAAGTCTTTGGGAGGATGTTTCATCTCTTTGCTAATATCGGTGTCATGCAAGCAGAAGTCACACATCTCGTCTCCTTCCATGAGCGTCTTAGTTCTGGTTAGCCGGAAGTTCTGACTGATATACTGGGTATTCAAGAAGTCAAAATGACAGGCAACAGCATAACCAATCTCAGGATCTTCGAACCCCTTGAGAATCTCTACCCACATGCACTTCGTCACTTTGGACCCGCCTAAACCATTGTTTGTCAGAAACCATGTTCCCAAATGGGTTGGAGTGTCCTTACTTGTGACCTTCCTGTAATAATCCTCTACAGTAGTTTTCTCTTCATTCTGTTCTTTAGTTGTCCTCGTTCTATGGTCCACATATCTCTTGTAGGTTTTAAGGGCTTCATCCCGAGGACCCATTTTCACATAGGTTTCAGCTAGAAGGTAGGCGGGAATCAAATAGGACCTTATCCAATCCCAATAGCTGATGCTCAACACGCCCTCCTCCTCAGTTGGGAGATATTTCTCGTAGTTCAGCAGAGCAAGACTGACTGATCTCACCTTTTGAAAAGCCTCAGGGAAGGAACTGATGTTCTTTGGTGTGTGTTCAAAATCAATGTCATCTACCGAGATTCCTTCACAATCTGACAACCTTGCCACATATCGGTCGACAAAGTCATGGATTATTGCTGGTGACTCTCTGGAGAGGAATTCAATGAACAGATCAAGGTCCGTACTAGTTCTACGAAGCAAGGACTGTTTGTAGATTTCTATGTTCTGCCGTGGGTCATAGAGATATTCTGTATGCTTCTCGATTATCTCAAACACAGGTTTCTGCTCCAATAATGCTATTGCAATCCCATTCATCTATAACTGTCTTACGGAAAACTGGAACACGTGTTCTAAACTTTTCAAAAGAAGCCTCCAGCGATGGGATGAGAGAGTTTCTCCGGGCAATGCGAACAGTCAGCTAGGCAGAGTCACAACTTGTCGTTTTCCAGAGAACGAATGGCGGGCCCGGAGAGACTTGAACTCTCGAATTCCAACTACCCTCACAGCCTGCGAAGTGCAGGTTCGTTAGAAGGCTGGCGCCCTATCCGGACTAGGCAACGGGCCCTGTTGTTGGTTCGAGCGTGTGCAGTCATAAAGCTTTCCGCAAGGCAACAACAGGGTGCCACACCAATCTACTGCTCAAGACTACGGAAGTGCAAAGATAGAGGGGAAGAAATGAACTACTCAACGACGATGGCGTGAACTATCCCGCTGAATACAAGGTTGCGAAGTCTGATAGAGGACTCAGCATCGAAACCAGCGACATTCAATCACCTACTCTAGGCTCTGTCCGTTCTGCAATTAAGTCGGATGAGTCACAACCTACGTTCTAGCGAAGGCCATCGCAGAATGCTCGGATGTTGATTGCCCCACCTGCTGCAAGAAGGGCTACTTCGTACAACCTTCCCCCGTATCTCGATTCACTCTCTCGCTTCACAGACTCGATGTGCTGCGGTGAGTGTGCCCGGAGAATCTGTTCCTGGGTGGCCGCTTTTGGTTCAATGTACTCGTAATCGTGAACAGAACTGAGAGCTTGCATGGCACTATGTAGGCGGCCTGTTGCACCTGCCGGCGTGTTATCATACAATTCCTTCATCATGGGATGATAGACTATCTTCACAAAGGCCAAATTATGATTGCTTCAATATCATTCTATCGAAAATCGATAAAAATAGGGGGTTTGCGAGAAGGCGGATTTGCTACCCGCCTACTCTCTCAACTGGGGAGAATAACCAAAGAATATCAGCAGGCTACTAGCCAAATAGGCTACCAAGCCCTGCAGTGAATTCCTCTTCCTCTTCTTCCTCTTCGTCTTCCTTCTTCTCCTCTTCGGCCTCAGCGGCTGTACCGGTTGCACCAGCTGATGGTGCCGCGACAGGCATGGCTGCCGCACTGGACAGTGCCTCGTCGATGTCTACACCCTCTAGGGCCGCAAGAAGTGCCTTGATTCTACCCTTGTCTGGCTTGACACCGGCTGCGGTCAAGACGGATTCCATGTTATCATCCTTGATCTCCTGACCAGCCTTGTGGAGCAGAAGTGCTGCGTATACGTATTCCATTGTCATTACCTCGTAGTTTTCTTATCCGAACAGACCGCCCAGGCCTGCTACATCTTCTTCCTCTTCGTCTTCATCGTCCTCGTCTTCAGCCTCCTCCTCAGGCTGTTCTGCAGGTGCGCTTGGCACACTTACAGCAGTTGGGCTCTTGACCTGACTGAGAACATCTGAGGGGACTGCCTCAGGATCCTTCTCAACCACAAGAGCTGCCAATGCTAAAGCCTCGGAGTTTGCCTTGCCAAGGAACTCATTGACCAAGTCCGGTTCAAAGAAGCCGATGTTGAGCGCTAGACTCTTCGCTTCCATGTTGGCCTTGGCGATTATCATTGGTACCGTGTCTGTAGTCGGGTAGCCTGCATTGATTGACAGATTGACTGCGTACTGATGCCCAGCTATGACCTGCTTGAAGAGCTCTTCTAGGTCAACCTCTAGGGCTTCACCTGTCAAGACGACCCCGTCGGTGTAAGCAGCGATGAGCTTCAGCTGTAGTTCCATCGGCTCAATTCCAAGACGGGCGAGCATCTGTGCCATAGCATTCGATATGACCTCTCCGGCCTCCACGGCAACTGTATCCTCCGTGACATGAATGACGCCACCCTTGACTCGAGAAGGTATCTGCAGAGCTGCCAATTCACTGATGAAGGGCCCAGGTGCTACTCCTGTGTTCATTGCGGGCACAATGATATCCTTGGGTGCAACCTGTCCTCCCTTTGCGGGTGCCTGGGCCTTGTTCTCGCTGAGAAACTTGCTCAGGATGAATGGGTCTTGTTCGCTAAACACGAATGCAACCGGCCCTCTCACGTGGTTCTCTATCTTTTCAACTCCGTCGGTCTTGGCGTTCTCAATTGCTCTTTTCATCAGAGTGTTCCGTGCCATCTGTATCTTGGCAGACCCTCGAAGACTCTCCCTGATTCCGTGCAATTGCTTTGCCCCGACACCCTCAACATTGACAAGGCCAATCATCTTGCTGTTTTCTATGTTTCCGACCAGCTCGTTGACTACATCCTTCTTCCATTGCGGTATCTCGTGATTCTCTAGTGACATATCGTTCTACCTCCAGGAGCTCGCTTCAACAGGAGGTCCCATTGTGGTCTTTACAACTACACTGCTAACCTTCTCAATGAGGCCCTTGCTGTCGACAAAGTCCAAGACTGCCACAATGTTTTCGGCAATCTTCGCATCGTCCATCTTCTCGTGGCCGACCTTCACATGAAAGGTGGGCGTGTTTCGCATCTTGATTCTCACTGTGCGTTGATATTGCTGGACAACATTGCTCAGATCTGCCTGAGGGGGGAACGGCCTTGGCATCTTGCCGCGCGAACCGAGGACTTGACCGAGATACCTTCCTACCAACGGCATGCTATCTGTGGCAGCTATGAAGAAATCATGGTTCTTCGCCAAGGACTTGCGTTCCTTCTTCTCCTCTCCGATAGTTGGAATATCATCCTTTGACACCACATTGTCCACGCCTGCCGCTCTCGCGTTCTCGGCAAACTCACCATCGCCGAATGCGCAGATCTTGGAGGGCGGATAGAGCCTGTTCGGCAGTACAACTTCTTGATTGAACCTGTTCTCGGGTTTTGAAACATCCATTTCTTTGCTTCTGAAGTTGACAGCGAGGTCGAAACTCTGTTCGAAGTTGATACCTCGCTCAATACCCTTCGTCCGTGCCTCAGAAATCGCTTCCCTGATGGCATCATGGTTGAACGACATCTCTATTTGCCCTCCCGCAGCGGTGCATCAAGCTGTTCATCCCATTTTCCCTCTCGGACTTCCTGCTGGAATTCCTTGGCCGTCTTTCCCTCGATTGTAACACCCATGGACACACAGGTTCCAGAAACAATCATGGCTGCCGTCTTCATATCAAGCGCAGTCAAGTCCATAGCTTTTGCTCTGGCAACATTCTTCACCTGCTCTATGTCCAAATCGCCGACATAGTCGGTATTCGGAGTACCTGACCCCTGCGGTGCATCCAGCTCTTTCAGAATCAGTGCACTGGTGGGTGGAATTCCCACCTGCACGTCAAATTCTTTGGACTGCGGGTCTACAATGATAGTAACAGGGACCTTAAGACCAGCAAATTCTTTGGTCACTTCATTGATCTTCTGAACAACTTGGAAGATGTTTACACCTGTTGGTCCCAAGGCGGGACCAATGGGGGGGCCACCTGACGCCTTTCCGCCCTCCACGATAGCCTCTACTTTAATCTCTTGTTGACTCAATCTATTCACTTCTCCTGATGCAGTGCTCCGGCTCAACCAGTTCGAGAGCCATTCGGTCGACCTCTTGGACAAAATTAGATGTGTATCCGACAAGGTCTACTGCATGCATTATCACTTTTTTCACCCCGGACGTGAGCGTCTAGCGCTCAGGTCAGATTAAGAGGTACCTGCTTCTGCAATCTGATGGTGTTTTAAGCATTATGGACTTGACAGATGTCGAGGAGGCGAGACTCACGCCAAACCGAGGGCTCAACGTGACCAGAAAGAATCAAGCTGGTCGGTCTCCTCTTCCGCACCCTCTCCCTCTTCATCCTCTTCCGGTCTTGCTTTCTCAACAATCTTGGCAAAGTCCGCATGGACACGAATAGGAATGGTATGTGGACTATCTAGCAGCTCTAGGATGAGTTCCTCTTTTGACGCGTCAACCCTAGCCACTTTTGCCCGTTCTCCCTTGAATGGGCCAGATATGATCTCAACAACATCGTCTATGTTGATACCTTCTGCAGCTGGCTTTGGCACAAGAAACTTGTCAATCTCATCAAAAGTCACCTTGCCGTGGACACGTCCCCGCACATGTGGCACTCCTGAGATGGCAATCTCGACATCTCTGAACTCCTCTGTCTCGAGAAATACATATCCTCGGAGGGTCTCAGGCACAAGTATTGCCTTGACTCGTCCCAGTAACTGGTTTTCCGATACAAGCCTTGGTTCTCCCTTGCCCTTCTTCTCCTCACATTTCTTCATATGCTTCATGGTGTTTTTTCTGGTTGAGAAGGGTTCTCCACAGAACGGGCACTCCCATACATCTCCCTCACCGGTGACTGCTGTGGTGATGAGATCAGTGACTGACTTCTCCTGACCGATTGTGGTTCTTATTGCATAGATACTGCTCTTTCCTCTCAAACAAAAGACCTCCACGCTGTAACTTGTGGGCTAATCTAGCTACCTGTCCACTGTGAGGTCACTAGCGTCATCAATACTTGTACAATGAAGCTAAGCATTCCCACAAGAACCATAGCAAGCAGAGTGATCTTTGTACTCATCCAGAGCTCCTTCCGAGATGGCTTGGTTGCAAGCTTCAAGATTCTTCTGCTATCGTTGATGAAACTGCCGACACCCATTTGCGTTCAACTTCCTGTGCAGGAACAATATGGTCCTAGCTGTGTAGCAGTCTGCAATCCCGAGGGCTCGCTTTTAACCCTTGCTGAGTGCACAAAGCTTACTCTTCAAGTCGAGTAATCCCAAGTTCTGCCTTCAGGTCCTCTGCGAGGGGAGTAACAGGTTCGGACCCCGAATCAAAGACGTAAGGCGAACTCACACCCGAGGCGATGATTGTGACTCTCAGTCTATCCTCGAGCTCAGGTATGATCAAGGCACCGTAGATTACCTCGGCTCCCGGATTCACCTGTTCTGTGACAAGCTGTACTACTTTCTTTGCCTCACAGAGCTGCAGGTCTGCACTGCCGCTCACGTTAACCAAGATATTTCGCGCATTTTCAATCGAAACGTCAATCAGAGGGTTCCGAAGAGCGTTATAGACAGCCTCCTCAGCCCGTTCCTCTCCTTGCCCTTCTCCAAGAGCAATTATTGACACTCCTCCGTTCCGCATAGTCGTTCTGACATCTGCAAAATCAAGGTTGACTAGTCCTGGCCTGGAAATGAGCTCTGCAATGCCCTTGACTGCTCTGACCAGTACTTCATCTGCCACCATGAAGGCCTCCGGAAGAGAGAGATCCGGTGCAATCTCAAGGAGTTTCTCGTTCGGTATTGCAATCAAGGTATCCACATGCTCCATCAGAGCATTCAATCCCCGAGTGGCGTTCTTCTTACGTGTGGCTCCTTCGACATCAAAGGGAAGGCAAACAATCGCCACAGTTAGCGCCCCGTTCTCTTTTGCAGCCTTGGCTATTTGTGGTGCAGCCCCTGTTCCTGTACCTCCTCCCATTCCTGCTGTGATGAAGATGAGATCACCTCGGACCACCTCCTTGATGATTTCATAGGATTCGATTGCGGCGTTCTCCCCCACATCCGGATTGTTTCCAGCTCCAAGCCCCCCGCAACATTCTCTTCCGAGTAACAGTTTATGGTGTGAATTACTGAAGTACAAGTCTTGTGCATCAGTGTTTGCTGCCATAGTTTCTGCTCCTTCAACCCCTACCTCCATCAGACGAGTGACAGCATTATTCCCCGCCCCACCTACTCCAACTACCAGTATTCTCGCATTTACTGTCTCAAGCAGGTCAGCCAGCTCTTCATCCGTTGTGGCGCCCATGCCAAATCCCTTTGGGCTTCGTCCACTCTGGGAGTCCCGTCGAGATCCTGATGAGCCATTTAGTACTTCTTCGAGTAGTGGATGCATAACTCACACCTTCTAATGTCAATTAATATCGGGGGATTATGCTATCAAAAAGTGGAATACTACGTGGGTATTACTGGAGCATTACCGTCGCCGTCTTCGTTTTCGTCGAAATGTCCTGAGTACCGGCTCTATGTTAACCCCATATTGCGCAAGGAAATCCGCAGTCTCATTAAGGTCTGGCTGCCCCTTGTGTGTGCCTATTCTCGTAACAGTCATTGCAGCAGCTGCGTTTGCAACATTCAGTGCCTGATATACTCTTTCAGACCTCGTCCATGCCATAACAAACCCGGACGCGAAGGAGTCTCCCGCACCAAGAGTATCGACAACATCCACAGGAAACGCTCTTGAGACAGAATACTCAAACCCGTCAGTGGCAATCGCGCCCTGTTCTCCTCTTTTCACGATAACAATGCCTGGGAATGTCTTGGCGAATGCTTTGAGCTTGTCCTCTCTTGCCTCTACACCAAAATACTGCCCAAGCTCTTCTTCATTCACAAAGAGTAGGTCTGTATGTGGTAATACTCTCTCAAAGTTGATATTGCTAGCTGCTCTGCCCGGGTCGAGGGAGAGAACCATCCCGTTTGTGGTTGTCATCGCAATTGCTCTCTCGATGATATCGGGAAAGCCACCAGCTATATGGATTGTCCGTGTCTTTGAGAGAGAGACATCCTCCAGCAATTGTTTCTCTATGAACTTGTTGGCCCCGGGCTCAACAACTATCTGTCTATTGCCTTGGCTGTCTTCGATGATAGTGAATATTCCTGTTGCCTTCTTATCGAGAACAAGGACCGAACGAGTATCAACACCGATGTTGGAGAGGTCCTTGATGATTTGATGTCCATGGAGGTCATCACCAACACACCCTACCAATCCAACTCTTATACCGAACTTTGCCATCTGCGTAGCAAAGTTAGTTGCCGAGCCACCAAATGCGATGTGCCCCTTACGGGCTATGGTGTGTCTGTTTGCCTCGGGCAGACTGTCCACGCGCATACACACGTCGACGTTTATTCTGCCTATTGAGATGACCTCTACAGACAATGCTTCTCCCTCTACATAATAAGAGCAAGAATCGCTTTCTGTGCATGTAGCCTGTTCTCGGCTTGGTCGAAGACAACTGAATGGGGTCCATCCATGATCTCATCAGTTATCTCCTCATTTCGATGGGCCGGCAGGCAGTGCATGGCAATGACGTGCTTCTTTGCAGCATTCACTAGCTTCTGATTCACTTGGAATGCCATAAGATCTTCTTCCTTCTTCTTATCTCTCTCTTGACCCATGCTGAAGAAGGTATCAGTATAGATTACATCTGCATTCTTCACGGCCTCAATGGGGTTGTTGACAACCTCTAGAGTTGTATCATATCTCTCGCTCAGTTCGTTTGCCCTCTTCATGATTGCATCATCAGGGGTATACCCCTTCGGCGAGCCAATCGTGACATCCATGCCCATGATTGTGCAGCCTTGCATAATCGAATTACTCACATTGTTCGAATCTCCCACATAGGTGATCTTAAGCCCCTCAAGGCCTCCTTTGTGTTCCTCGATAGTCAGCATATCCGCCATAATCTGGCATGGGTGCAGGAGATCTGATAACCCGTTTATCACCGGCACTGTGGCATGCTCGGCAAGGCCCTTGATCTCATCATGACCATATACGCGAGCCATTATCCCTGAACAATACCTGCTTAGTACTTGGGCAGTATCTCCTATGGTCTCACCTCTCCCGAGCTGGGTACCTTCGGGTGACAGATAGAGCGCATGTCCTCCGAGTTGGGTCATGCCCACCTCGAAAGACACCCTTGTCCTGGTCGAGGACTTCATGAAAATCATCGCCAGAGACTTGCCCTTCAGGAGTTCGTGGGGCTCTCCGCGCTTCTGCTTCCTCTTAAGATCATGTGCAGCATCCAAAATCTTTCGTAACTCATGTCGCTTGAAATCATACAGGTCTATGAAGCTTCTACCTTTCACACTCAAATTCTTTAACCTCTCAAACAATGCTTCAAGACCGCAGGAGATTACTCTTCGTAATAAAATGTCCCATGTCACCAATGAGGTCTACAAACGGTCATCAGACCCGACCCACAAGTCTCCTGGCAAACCATTCCGGGTCGAAGCGTTCCAAGTCTTCATATGTTTGGCCAACGCCTACATACAGCACCGGTCTTCCAGTCACAAATGCAATTGATAGAGCGGCGCCACCCGACGGGTCTGCGTCCACCTTGGTTAGAATTGCACCATCGATACCTATTGCCTCATGGAATTCTTTCGCCTGCGAGAGAGCATCATTCCCAGCAAGTGCATCTCCCACGAAGATTTTCAAATCAGGCTCTGCAACTCTTGCTATCTTCTTCATCTCTTCAAGCAGATTCTTGTTACTCTGCATTCTGCCTGCTGTATCAATCAAAACAACGTCTATCCCTTTCGCCTTGGCGTGAGCAACAGCATCATAGGCAATTGCAGCAGCATCTGCACCATAGTCTTGTTTTATGAGTCTGATATCCAGACGTTCTGCGTGCTTTGCCAGTTGCTCGATGCTCCCGGCACGAAAAGTGTCTCCGGCAGCAGCCACCACTGAGAGGCCGTTCTTCTTGAACAGGTGTGCCATCTTGGCTAGCGTTGTTGTCTTTCCTGTACCATTGACGCCCACAAACATTATGACCGTCGTTTCTCCATTCTGTTTCTTCTCAGCTGCATATTTCAAGGGGCGAAGTGGGTACTCTGGTACCAAGACCTCTAAGACAGATTCATGTATCGCATGTCTGAACAATTCGGTGAGATTCTCGAACCTGCCTGTTCTCGAACCAAGAATCTTCTCCTTCGTGAGTTCACATATCCGTTCAGCAACCTCAACCGCCACATCATTCTGAATCAGGGTGAGCTGTAACTCCCATACGACCTTGGAGAGATTCTCCTCGTTCAGTTCCTTGGTGGTCACCTTGGTTACAGCTGTATCAAGAGCTCCGCGGAGCTTGTCAAACACTTGACTGTTCCTCTCCACTCTGTATGGTTTCAGCTAGTTCTTGCATTCTAGCATTGAGTTGAACTGCGCGGGCATTGAGCTGTTCCAGATTCTCTTGGAGTGAGTTTCGTTGTTCTTCAAGCCTTTGGATAACGTCCTTTGCATTCTCTATTGCCTGCTGACGATCCACCTCTACTCTGGCCCCGCTCCCGAGATCACTTATGATTCTGACTGGTTGAGTAATTCTGGCCTCTATGAAGAGGCCGCCTCCCACATTGAAGAACAGCTCGCTCTCTGTGTCCTGTTTGTCAAGTTGGTTCAAGACCTCTAACCCTTTCTTGTAGTTCGAGAGATAGAGGTTTGTCACCTCTAACCTATCCTGAAGGTTCTCCAGGTTTGATGCAACCATCTGTTGTTCAACATAGAGCTGCTGCAACGCCTTTCGTTGTTCTTCTGCCATCAGAACTCGGCCTCCACGCCGAGAAGACGTCGCAAGTCTAGGTCGGTCAGTTCTTCGGGTTCGATTTCTTCTATCTTCTCAAATCTAATCTGCCTGCGTTTGACCCGATGTCTGCTGCCAAGATCGGAGTAAATCTTCTCTTTGACATGTGCTTCCTTATCTGCAATAAGCTCCTTTGTGAAGACAAAGACTTTGTTCTTCTTGTCGTATTCTCCAGTTGCGCGCCATATCTTCGAATCCATCTACGTCACCTCAGCTATACGAATCCAAGTACTTGGGATATATGGGCCAATTCCACACCCGTTGTTTCATCTCCGGCAATCATTCCATCTGTGTTGGCCAACAACCCGAGTCTAATGTAAGGGCTACCCCTATTCACGGTCCCCACTTCTACTACTACTTTTAATAACTCCGCTATCACATCAATTTCCTGATCAGTAGCCATAGGGTGCACTACAGCTCCCTGCGTGTTTGCCACCGTGTTAGCACCAACAATGGGGAGCCGTGCTACTGTTCCTGGTACAACATCCACATCAAGGATATCTGCAATTTTCTTTCGTGCTCTCGTGTCAAACTCAGGATGGCAAATTGCCCCATGATCATTGGCCAGCACAATATTGCCGAGAGCGGTCATCTTGCTGTCAATCCAGCCCACATTGAAATCAGAATACTTCTTCAGCTGCGCTAGTTCCTCATCGGTTGTGGTATAGGGCACGATGATGCCATTTGAGTTGGCTGCAGAGACTATGCCGACTGCGTCAAGAGTTGCCACTGTGGATTGTACCAGTGGAAGGTTGAAGGTCTTCTCAAAAACATCAAGGGACTTCTCAGACATGTTTGGAGAAACAAACACAAATCGGTCAGTGGCGATTCCGAATGCTCCGACATTCATATCGCCCTCAAAGCCAGTGCGGGCGATTGACGTAGACTATCCCTCCGCAAGATAGACTCTTACGAGATTCTCTGAGTTCTTTGTTGCACGTATGCGAACTCTGCGGGGTGGCTTCTGAATCCCTCTGGCCCATATCTTCTCATTGACCTCGGGCTGGATGACAATCCCCTCTGGTTTCATATGCCGTTCCACAAACTGTCTGAGAATTCTCACAGCTCGGTTCGATCTTCTTAGTCTGCTGCCTGTCCAGTATGCCTTTCTGAGTGGTACCGTGTAAATCCTCTCATCGATAATCTCCTCTTCTTCAGGTATCTCCTCAAGGGGTATCTCGGGCGTGACTTCTACCTCTTCAGTGACCGCCTCAAGTTCTTCCAGCTCTTCTTCTCCAATTTCTTCTATCTCGGGGAGTTCTTCGATATCATCAATCTCAGGAATCTCGATCTCTTCTGCAGGTACCTCTGATTCGCTCTTTTCTTCTTGACTCATCTGATTGCACACCTGACTATGGCTTTAGCTTGGTCTGACGCCAGTTGCGCTGCTTCGGATTCCTTCGCACCTTACCGCCGGTCTTCATTACGACCCAGGTAGGAACTGAGGAATTGGACTTTAGCTTCTTTGCCATCCTGAGTTTCTTTCCTAGTGGCTTGTTTCTTGCCATTCTCTTTCACCTATTGCGCAGCGTTTCTATCTGAAAGTTACTTTTCTCTCTCGCTCTCTTCCTCTGATCTGTATCAAGAGGTTCTTGAGCTGGTCGTCCGTCACTTTGCCTTTGAGCCTTCCTGAACCGGCCAGTTGAATGAGTTGCATCTCAATCTGTTCGGCAAACTGCGGCTTGACCATTCGAATATTGGTCAGTCTAGATCTTGCCTCTGGAGTCAGTATCTGTCTGAGTATTGCCTCTTTCTGGGCTCGTGCTTGGGCAGCCCGTTCTTCATCCGCCTGATCGCGGGTGGCCTCTTCCTTGAGGGCCTCAAGTTTCTTCTGACGAATGGCTTCGAGCTCCTCGTCACTCATGGCTCTCAATCCTCATATAAGCTCAGTATTTCTCAAGTTCTGGAATTGCCTTCTCAAGCTCCATCTTCAGAGATGCTGAAAGACGATCCATGTACGACCTTCCAATGTCGGTCATGACGCGTCCCCTCTTGTTATCCTTCTTGACAAACCCAGCTCTTTCCAGTTGTTGAAGTGCTGTTCGAACAATTGCTCCACTGCCCTTTTGGAAGTGAGTCGGCCTCGAACCTCTTCGCTTCCTACCTCCATAGTCGATACGGAGCTTCTCTGTACCGACCGGACCTTTCATGTACACCTTGCGCAAAATACTGGCACATCGAACATACCACCAGTCAGGATTCTCAGGTGCTCTCTCCTTATGGGACCCCGTCTTAACATAGGGGCTCCACTCTGGAGGGCTGATCTCCTTTCTGGACTTCAGGTCCTGAGCGAGTCGCCGTATCAGTATGTTGGCTGGTATATCGTAGACAGTGGGCATATGTCAGTCACCATTCTCCTTAGTGATTAGTCACCGCACATCAACTGAGCTGGTGGCCTACCTCAGAAGGCTGAACGAGCAGCTTTGAGTCAGCATATAAGGCTTATCATGAGTCGATAGCATTCCGTGTCATTTCTCCATTTTGAAGATGACTGCAGTGTTTCCTCGGATACTATCAAGATGAGCCCCCGTCGCATCACAGATCTCAGTGAAGAGTGACTCCTTAGTATCCTCCGAGAGTGCACTTCTGAGCACCCGTACTTTGATACACTTATGTGTCTTGAGCAGGCGCTTGACCTCCTTGATGACTCCTTCGGAGAGCCCACCCTTTCCTATCTGCATCATCGCAGGCTCTTGCCACACAATGCTGACACGCGTGCTGTCTGGCCTCATCAGTATCATAGACCCCTCTCTCTGATGTGCTCATTAAGCTTGCCTTTCAACGATGAAGCGTCGTATTGCGCCGCATTCGAGGCAGGTCACAGTCACATGGCCTGTTCTGTTGTTCCTCACCCTGACTCTGCAGGTCTGACCAGGAATCAATACGGTCCCACAACCCTTACAGATCCGTCTGTTCATATCCCTTGGTAGTTTCATCCGCGCCTTCTGTGCTACCTTCTTTGCTGTCTGCATGAGTGAACGGGCAAGGGCAGGGTCGGAGGTGGCAATCTTTTGGGCTTGCTTCCACAGAAGGCATATCCTCTCTTCGGCTATCCGTTTGACTTGCCTCCTAGATCGCCTTCTGCTTGACATCCTTCAGCACACCACAGTCGCTGGAAACATTCAAACCCCTTAAATTGTTCGTAGGGTTCTAGCTTCCTGTTGTTATTATGCTTCATGTCATTCTCTTAGACTCAGCACTTGAACTCGTTCCCTCAGAAATCTCCGCTTTGAAAGAGATTCAGAGATATGCCTCGCGTAAGGGAAAGAAGCCCGGTGAGATTCTACTCGACCAGACTCATCATGGGAGGTCTATGACTCGACTGGATGAGCACCGCCGCCGCGGTCGTCCCGATATTGTCTATCTCTCCCTCATGACCCTCCTCGAGACCCCTCTCTGTAAGGAGGGCCACCTCTCTGTCCACATCCACTGCCAAGATGGTCGGATCATCGAGCTTGACAGGTCAGTAAGACTCCCTCGAAACTACGACAGATTTGTTGGTCTCTTCGAGCAATTACTATCAGAGGGTGCTGTCCCACCAGATGGACCACCTCTCCTGAGGATCACGGGAGAGAATCTATCTCAGCTTCTCGATAGAATCCACCAGAAGTCGGGTGATATTCTGAGCATTCTCGCGGCAGAAGACGGAGAATCTACCACCATCGCCGATTTCGAGGCAATGCTGCCCTCCAGTGTGAAGACGCCCGTAGCAATAGGGATTGGAGCCTTTCCACATGGCGATATGAGTTCTGAGATCAAGTCCCTCTTTGATAGACATCTCCGACTGGACTCTGATATGATGATGGCCTGGCATGTCTGCGCTGAGGCTGTCTGGGTCTACTCGAAGAGGGTGGGGGTCATTGAGGAGCGGTTCGGTCTGTGATTTGTAGCATTTCCCACATGTCTGGTTCTATCTGATACGTTGCTCCATTTTTTTGGGTTCTTTTTATTCTACCATCTTCACGTCTTTGCGAGATTCAGAGTTGATTATCAATGGACATCACAATTATTTTGGGTCTGCTAGTGGCATCGATGACAGCAGTTCTAGCAGTTTTTCTGACCCGTTCCTGGTTACGACAAGAAACCCGTCTTCTCACCGATCTACCCCTCATGTTCGGTATCGTATCGGTAGCCCAAGCCTTCAATATGCTTCTGCAGACTCTACCAAGGGCCGGATGGGTTGAACCTACCCTCGAGCTTTTCAAGCTCAGAGCACTGGTCATTGCGGGTACTGTTGTGCCCCTGCTTGGTGTTGTACTACATATCTGGTTGCACAAGTATCAACACTATCATCTCAGGGCAATGGCACTGACTACCTCCTACTGGATCCTCACTGTGCTTCTTGGTCCATCAGAACTGTTCATCATGGCGCTCCTGATTCCCGTATTGCTCTCCCTGATGCTTGCAATGCTAGTGACCTTTGTCATCACGTGGAGAACCGGCCGACTCGAGGAGGTCCGTAGCGATATCCTCGTCTTGGCGCTTGTTGTCGGAGTCGTTGGGCAGGGCATAAAGGCGCCACTCACCGCGATGGGTCTGGAGGTCATTCCAGACATCCTGAGTATGGTCATGATGATGCTGGCCACCGTTGGCCTGATTAATCCGTGGTTTCGTTTCTCCAGCTCTCGGTCTTCACAAGAACTCTTATCGCCTCCATCCAATCCTGAGCGGGACGAGGAGGTTGCAGAAACCTCTCTGCTCACCCGCATGAATCTACTACCTCTCGCTCTGTGTATACTTGCCCTTTCAATCGTATTCAGACTGATAGACATCCTTGTTCTCAACTTGGGCGATACTTGGCTCAACATCCTTCCATCAAAGGCTCTCCCCCTGGCGATCATCCTGTACGTCTTCTGGCAATACCGCCCCAAGGAGATTCACTCGGTACTGGGAATCAGCGACAGTAGCATCGTTGTTCACTTAGGCATCGGAATCCTTCTGTTCATGGTCCTGTTCGTCATCGTCGATCTCGGTGCTGTGGTCCTCTATGCCGCCATCATGGATCCAACCTACCCCCTCACCCTCAGTGTGGTCAACCCGGAGTTGCTTCCCTATGTGCTGTTCTTCTTCCTTGTGAATGCTATCATGGAAGAGACACTATTCCGTGGTCTTCTGCAGAATGGACTGAAGACCCAGCTCAGCGCGAACCTAGCCATTACCGTTTCCGCCCTTGTCTTTGGAATATGGCATGCTTGTTGGGTGCTTGTGACTGGTGAGCTCATGGGTGGTATAGCTCTTGTTGTCTTCTCAGGGCTTCTGGGAGGTTTCTTCGGAGTCTACTATGAACGCTTCAGCTCGGGCAGGTCACTGATGGCTCCTATTGTTGCCCACACCCTCTTCAACTTCTTCAACGAGACTCTCAAGATTGGTCCTGCCAGCGGTTACCAGGGTCCAGACGTATACACAAATCCTATCATTCTTTCCTTTGGGATGCTACTCTTCTTAGTATCCTTTCCAGTTCTCTTTCTGCTTGCAGGCCGCTACAAGGTGGAAGATGTGGAGCGCAAGATAAAGAAGTGGACTAGTCCACCCTCCTCAACCGTGCCTGTCGACGAGGCTGCTTCCCAAGCAGTCGCTCCGATGATATCTCATACAACGGGAGGCAAGACCGAGCCTATCAGATGAACCAGTATAGATGCATTGGTCCTGAGTGGGGTTGTTGAGGTAGGCCCGGGATGCCATTCCGATTGGCTTATTGGCCGTTCATTGTAAGCTGGACAAATCTGGACACCAAAGCTTTGTCCTCCCAGACAACGGCACTGGGAATGGCCTTGTCAGGGACCGGGGAAGTGTCTGGACACCCTCACTCTAGCATACCTATCAGTCATATATAAACACCTTCAGAATGATGTCCAGGTTTGTCCAGGATTTTGGCAACTGTCAAAAACCCCTCCGCTTCTGTATAGTGGCATAAACGGAGGTTCGTCCATATCGATGTCTATCATAGTCTACACCTGGGGCTCCTGCATCAGAGGAGAGGGCAAGTGGTCCTATCAGGTCTACGAAGGTGACTCGAAGGAGCAACCATTACTCTTCCACTATGAAGAAGGAGCATCAAGTGGGACAACTTCTCGTCAGATGAGTCTGATGGCCATTCTTCGAGCACTAGACTATGCAAGAACGCTTACTCCCACTGAGAGAGTAGTCGTGAAGTCTGATTGTCGATGGTGCGTCCGGTGCCTGAACCGCGAATACGACTGCGTCAGCGATAACAAGTTCAAGACTGACAGGGTCACACGAGGCCATGTCCAGTACATCCGGGAGATCTGGTGGAAGGCATCAGGTCTTGATGTCAGGTTTGAAGTGATGGAGGAATCGACTAACGGACTACCGGCCGGCTAAGCGCTTGAATACCTCATTTGCCACAACTACCTCAGTGCCAGCCAGTCCAACGGAACAGAACAGGGTGATATCATCTTCAGACCCTCGTCCAGCCCGTTTTCCGACAATAACATCTCTCAACTCGTGAATTCGTTCTCTATGTCTAGTCTCCGATAGGAAGTAAGGCGTCGTATACTCGCCGTAGCTGTCCAGTTGTGCAAGTGAATCTGTGACGATCACGTCGCTTCTGTCTGCAACTCCCATCTCTATCTCATTCGTGCCCACAAGATTCGGCCCTAGCGTTGTCACATGCATTCCCGGTTTCAGTAGTTCAGCATCATAGACCGGGGTCTTGCTTCGTGTCGCGGAGATCACTATGTCAGTGTCCTCAATGGCATCTCTCGGAGATTCGACGGCCATCACTTCCAAGTTGAGCGCTTTTGACATCTCCTCGGAGAAGGCCTCTCGGTGGCTCTTAGTGGGGCTATAGACACGGACCTGCTCCAAGTCTTTCACAGCATTCACCGCTATGAGTTGTGACCGCGCCTGCGTTCCCGAGCCTATCATTGCCACCGTGCTTGCATCATCCCTTGCAAGGTGCTTGACTGCGACTCCACCAATGGCTCCTGTACGGATCACACCCACTCTGAATCCGACGATGATCCCCTGCATGACACCAGTCTCTCCATCATAGCTGACGACCAGCTGTGTATGGCCTGGTTCTTCCTTTGGGAACGTCTCGTAGACCCGAAAACCTGCTACTGGTTCCTGTCCCGTCAGGGCTCCGGCTGTGAATACAAGCGAGCCTGCTCCTGCATCAACAACCAGTCTTGGGGGCGCAGTGAGGGTGCCATTGGCATGTTCCCGCATGGCCTCCTCAATCCTCGGTATGACGTCCTCGATCTCTATGAGTTCGTCTATCTGCTCATCAGTGACAATGGGATATCTCATGGCAGACGGCTCAACCAGCAGGTAGTGATATCTCTGTCGGAAGAGTGATGCATGCTCTTGTGCATCATATACCGTACTCGCTCTCGCGTATATCCAGTTGGCTCTGATTGGGCTCCTGTCATTGCTCGCCTGATTGCCACTGCGATCTACAGCGCAGAACTACGGGTCCTATCTCTCTAATGCATGAATATGAGGCGCTCGACAACAATCCGGTCCTCCTCGACGCCCATGTCTTTCAGGACAGATACCAGATCTTTCACGAAGGCATCTGGCCCACAGATATAGAAGTACTTGTCAGTGTCCACTCTCTTGGAGAGGAAATCCTTGTCTATCCGGCCGTGTTCGTATCTGTGCCTCTTTTCCTCCGTAAGCGTGGGGATGAAGTGATCTCCGAAGGTCTCCCGGAACTCTTTCTCCAGGATTACATCCTTCGCCCTCTTGTTAGAAAACATGAGGGTGTTTCCCTCTATTCTCTCATGGTTCTTGAGATGACGGATGATTGCGATGAAGGGGGTGATGCCGGCCCCGGCGGCCAAGAAGTACCCCTGGCCCTGATAGACGATGGTCCCAAAAGGCTCATGTAGTATTATTTCATCTCCAGCCTGCAAGTGATGTAGTCTATCTGTTACTCCTTCATGCTCCGGATATCCTTTGACAGTGAACTCAAGCACGAGGTCCTCGTTCAGAGACGTGAACGTAAACGGTCTAAGCTCATCGCGCCACTCCTCTTCGTCTAACGCAACAAGGTTTGCCTGTCCCGGAATATACTGGTAATTGGATGGTTTCTCTACAACGAATCTCTTCACGTCATGGGTCACAAACTCGGTCATCAGAACCCTGACCTTCTCGGGACTGTCTGTTGTCGGTTCCATTCGTACCCTAGCTTCGGTCTTACTCATCATTATCTACTTCGTATTTGGGTCCCTGTGAGGCCTCCTAGAGGCTCACCACAGGCCAGTATTAACAATAGTTTTGTATACTTTTATGGGTTGGCCTATGTGTTGTATGATATTAGAACACGTGTTCCAAGTAACGTAACCTCTTCCACAGACATACCCAGACTCTAAACAGCATTTCTAGACTCGGTTCTTCTTTAGTCGAGTGTTCTCACATCACACCTATATCCTCATGAAATGGAGTGCATGAACAAGGGCGAAGAATGGTGACCATGACTGGCGTGTATGTGTTGGTGATTTCGACATTTGTCGGGGGTATGGTGTTGGCGATGTCTCTGCTTGTTGGAGGGATGGCGGCACTCATCATTGGTTTTTCCATGGGTAAGCTGTCTGTAAGGCTCCCTCAGCGGCCTGTCCAGTTCTTAGCAGTCGTGACATGGACTTTGATCTTGGTAGGAGTCTACGCTGCGCTCGGCATCTCCCCGATCACGCTGCTGTATCCCACCATATTCCCGTTCGTTCTTGTGACAGCCTACCTGTCGGCTCGATGGGGATACCGGCTCTCGCGCTCGCACGCTGGGGAGCGTCCTGTGGCTGCCGAGGAATGAGTCTGTTCTTGATTGAGGCAGGGATCTGCTGATGAGCCCATTCGTTCTCACACTCACATCTCTTTACCCATCACTCAGCTTGCTGATAACTGGATTCAAGAAACGAACAACCCCCAACAGAATCAGTGACAGCGTTGCTGCGATAAGGACATTGATTGATGAGCCCGTCTGTATGTATGCCCAGACGGTAAGCATGCCGAAGGTCAGGAAGAAAGCGGACACAAGATTCCGCTCGGAGGCCTTTCCCGTACTGGTCGAGCTCGAGTACGCCCTTCCCCTCGGAAAGAACCATCTAACGCCGGACTTGGTGAAGCTGTCCTCCACAAGATGGAGGAGAAACCCAACAGGGACTCCCAGCCACGCGAACCAGAGATACATGGACTGATTTAGAGGTACTGCCCATACGAGATAGAACAGCACGAACAAGACCCCAACCGGAACAGCGAAATAGACCGTGGCGAGAAGGCAACCGATCAGCGAGTGCAGATAGCCCCTGTGGGTGTCACGGAAGTCGTCGCTCTTCATCTGGAGAAGGTAGCTCATGGGCCTGTAGAAGGCATACTTCCCGAACAGGCCGATGACTCTCCACGAGCCGTGCATGATCTTTGCATCGGATGCATCGACGTCAGGTAGCAGACTGCCAAGCATGACTCCTCCCAAGATATAGACAAGAAATACGAAATCCACCTGCAACAGCCTGTACAGGGCCATCCAGGTTGGCAACACAACTAGCACAGATACCGTAAGATGGGACTCCCCACGCATGTTTCGTCACACCAGTTGGATGTTTACCGTACAACCCAAAAAGGATATCGTTGTCCGAGGGGTACAGAGAATCAATCCTCAACGAGGAATACAAAGGACTATAGACGAAGTTGTTTGCAGTACTAGAATCGTATTCTTTCTTTACACGGGACAGGGGATGTCCCAGACCTGATCCGGTGACTGCATCTCTTTCTGGATAGAAAACATCTTCTCTCGTAGTGAATCCGTACCAGAGTACAGTCCGTTCTCTTCTTCAATCACTTCAATCTCTCTCAACTTACGAAGATAGCCACTCAATCTCGGGGCTGAAATACGGGATCCATACTCTAGCGCGTATTCATCGACAAGTGTACTCTTGTTTCGAGGAACTGCTTCTCGAGCGTAGAGTTCAGGGTAGTATACCACGTTCCCGATATGAATGACGGTTTCAAGACTGCTATGCCCCACCACCTGTTTCAGATACGGATATCTTTTACGTAACACCTCCGAATATACACTGGTCAAGAAGTCCTGGAAGTGACCCGTCTGCGCTCTCAGAGTCACGAAGAGATTCCCAGCAACATATCGACCCTCATATTTCCGAAGGAGGTTCAAATCTTCCAACAATGAAAGATAGTGCTTCACCTTGCGTTTGCTTCTTGACCTATCTCCCTCGAAGCAGTCAAGGGTCACATACTCATTGTCCCAGACGAAGTTCACAATCTCGTAGATTGGATTCAATGCGCTGGACACTTCCCATAGCTCCGCAACACGATCAGCTGTAGCCGATATCACAACTCTCTCTGCATATGACCTCCACATATCCAGAAAAGTTGTCAACTTCCCTTGAAGGTCCTCTTCGGTGGTGGTCTTCTCTGGCACCAGCTGTAGCTTCTCTGTGAATGTGACGTAACCAAGAACATTGACCTTCAGGAACTGAATTCGTCTCTTCTTCTCTCGGTCGTCTTGGATAAGAATAGGGTAGTCCGAGTGAAGCTTGGATATCCACAGGCCCGAATCTTCGTTAAACTCTGGAGGTGTGTTCAGGACGAGATGTCCATAGTTTCGAATGACATAGTCATCCACAGTACGTTCTATACTCATCTTCGTTACTCCTCCATGAAGTCAGTCAATACATATTCCTCGGTGATATCAAGATGTACACAGTATCTGTAGAGGCTCTCCCACTTCTCTAGGAAGCCGCCAGTGGTCTCTGTCACAGGACTCTCATTCAGTGGGTCCAAGTATGTGACCTGCGTTCTGTCTTTGGAGCGACCTGTGAGAACGACTGCATGCTTCATCCACTCCGTCTGGCTTCTCGACCAGTAGGAATGCTATCAATGGTCGTCCATCCTGTAGTTCATCCCATAGGAATTGTATGGAAGTCGGCGGGCCGCAGTAGAACCGAGGCTTCCAGCGGTGCTTTGTTATCCGCTTTTCACGGTTCAGCTTCTGCACGTCACATAGGCGTGACCCGTCCTTTCCAACTCCTATGATTGTTTCGAGCTCTCCCTATTTGAACTCCACAAAGTCATCATATGTGTCTTTTCCCCACCGCAGGAACATCATGGTACACGCAATTACGCAGTCTGTGCTCCCCTTCTGAGGCACATAAGGGACATCTATGTTGACCATGTTCAGCTCTCCGCTGTCTCCTCTACCAAACCGGTTCTTACTCTCCCTCTATCCCGTTCCAGATATTCAATCTTCCTAGTGGCGCTTTTCTGCCACTTGGGAAAGACCAGATTCATCAACAATCAAGTCGGCATCTGTCACCTCGTCAAACTCGAATACTCGTCCCATCTCCATCATCTCGTGGTTCGGTACCTGCGGCTGTACTCAGCGCGCTCCTCTTGTCTGCTTCTCCTCCAGATATCTGTTGTTCTGCTCGACATGATGAACTGGTCTTCGTATGACCTTCAGCCAGATGCATGGTCTGAAAGAGTGTCGGACCTCCAAGGCAAGGATCCACCTTCCACTCCCCGGACTGTCAACTCGCGGCGCCACTGCAATAGCCTTAAATCGACTATGGGCTGTCAGCTCTCTGTGAAGCGGCCATAGTCTAGTGGTCAGGATCCATGCCTTCCAAGCATGGGGCCCGGGTTCGATTCCCGGTGGCCGCACCATCCATGCTTCTCTTCTCCTATTCATTCGAAGTGGTGTTGCGGCTCCCTTGATGAGTGAGTGGGCTTCTCTAGTTGACTTACGTGTTCCACCCTTTCTCCACCCGGTGTTGCCACCATTCCCTGTCTGGCGACGGGGAGGGATGGAGTCTTTGTCAGGCATCATAGAAGTGGCACTTCTCTTCCTGTCTTGGCTTCCTTCTCCTACCTTTTCTGCTGGTTCATCTGTTCCAGCGGTAGAGAGTCTTTCCACGTTTCTTCCCACGGCTGGACCGTCATCACTCACCTCAGCCTCGTCACCGAAGTCGAGGAGGCTCGGTTGAGCGTAGTGAACAGCCGCGGACTCTCCGCGATGAGATGAGGCATCGCGCCCTGAGAGTGAGGACCTCCCCTTGGAAGATGTCTTCCTCCGGGCTTTCAGTTGCGTGCGTCGTGCAGAGGCTGCACTAGCCCACTTCCCTAGTCCTCTCACAGAATTGAGTGACTCTGTGAGCGTAATGAGGCGTCCGGCGATGTTGATGGCTCCGTTCTTGTCGGCATTGCACTTGTTTCCACAGGAGCAGACAAAGAGGTTCTGTCTGGGTCTGGTTCCTCTCTGCCCGCACTTCCAACAGATGATGGATGTCCATGCCTCAGGGACTGCGTGGACCCGCGACTTCTTACCCAGAACAGGCCAACCCAGCTGACCGAGCTGTCGTCGAAGTCCCTCGGTTATCCGAGCGAAGGCCCATGAATGGACCATGCCCCTGAACCTTCGGCCCTTCCAGTCACCGCGTTTGGCACTATTTCGGATGTTCTTGAGCCTGCCAATCGCGACAAAGAGTGTATACCTCTCACTCAGCTCCAGGATGTAGTCGATCAGTTCCCGGAGCAGGACGCGATCGTGTTCCTTGGACACGGACTCTCTCTTGGTTCTGAGAGAGCGCAGTCTCTCTGCAACACCATCATAGCGTTGGCCGCGAGCCTTTTTCAGGTCCATCTCGCTCTGCAGACTTGCGACTCTGTCATCATACTGCTTCAGAAGACGGACCTTCTTCTGCTGTGTGAAGTAGCGCGTTTCGCGCACCTTCTCAGGGGTGACAAGAGTGGTACAGACAGCCTTCTCAATCCCCAGGTCTATTCCTAGCACAGCAGGTGGGTTCTCGTCGCTGACCTCTGGAGTCTCAGCCAGACGAACGGATATCGTGACCCACCACTTTCCCAGCCGGTCAGTGAAGACCTGTGCAGCCTTGACCTCGCCGCGCTGGAGCTGGTTCTCATGGAAGGGGGACATCTTCAGGGGAATCATGAGCCTGTCATGGCGCAACCTGTCCTCAAGGTTCGAGTCCATCGAGTCCCTCAGGGACATCCACCACCGCGCAGTCGTGTTCTCATGCTGAACCAATCGGAAGGACTTGGGATGAAACATCCATCGAGGGATACGTCCTGAGGAGTTCGACTTACAGGGTCGGGACGCTCTCCACCCCCTCTTCTGCCTGAGGGCAAGGTAGCTGTTGTACAGACTGACAGCTGTCTTGACGCACTCAGCGAGGTCGCTGGCACAGGCCCGCGGGAAGTCAACCTTCAGGTCATGCGGGACCTTGGTCCGGTTGGCCTTTCCCCTCGTCGCAGTCATGGTGATTCTGTTGAGTTGCCCCAGGCTCACCTTGTTCCTTCTCTTACCACAGAGTAGATCATCCTCATTGTGTTCAATGATGCCCAGGAGCCTCTTGATTGCTCGGGAGTCCCTACCCACTATCTGTTCCAAGTGTTGCTGAGAAGAAGACGACATGCTCTCCCATGCAATCGGTATCTTTACCGCGATTCTAGGGTTCGTAGCAGCCGCCATCGTCGTCGCCTCAGCCTATTTACTAACAGTCCAGTTGCGGAATCGATCAACTGCAGCAAGAGAAAAAGCATGGCTTTGCTCTTCAGAAGACAAAGTGTACTCCCATGGCTGGGGTTGAGTGAACTCCGCTGGTTGGACTTCTGTGTTCCGCTCTTCTCTTGCCCAGCGTCACCGCTACTTCTGGGAGCCACCCCAGAGCAAGCAAGAGCTTCGGCCACCGTCATTGGGACACGGTCCCTCCTGTAACCCGAGCTTCCTTCTCCTGCTTTAACTCAGCCGCATCATTGCTGGAAGCAGAGAGTGTTTCCACAGCTCTTCCCACGGCACTATCATCATCGCCACCCGCAACTTCGTCACCAAAGTCAAGGATACTCATCTGAGTGGGGCGAACCACCGCGGACTTGCTCTGGCCTGATGCCGGGCCATTGCGAGCAAGTTCGGACTTCTGCTTAGAAGAACGGGTCTTCCTCACAGCCTTCGGGGCTGAGCCGAGCTCCCGCTGAGGAGTGGCCCACCGCCCTAGTCCGTTCTCATTCGTAAGTGACGGAATGAGCGTGATCAATCGACGCGCGATATTCAGGGAACCGTTTCTGTCAGCGTTCGTTCTGAACCCACAAGTATGGCAGATGAACAGAGACTGCTTGGGACGAACACCTCGATGGCCGCACTTCCAGCAGGTGATGGAGGTCCAGTTCTCAGGGACAACATGAAACCGGCTCTTCCTTCCCTCGGTTCTCCAGCCTCGCTGCTCGAGCCCGTGTTTTAGCGTGCGCGTCACCCGCCCGAAGCTCCAGCGATGCACCATCCCTCTGAATTTCTTTCCCTTGTAGTTCCCCTTTCGAGCAGTGTTGCGGATGCCCTTGACGCGGCCTATTGCCACGTAGACCATCCACTTCTGTGACAGCTCCTCGATATACGAGATGAGTCTGCTAACGGTTAGCCTGTCGTACTCCTTGGAGACCTGTTCTCGCTTGGAGCGAAGGCTCCGGAGTTTAGCAGCCACGTTATCGTGCCGCTCCGTGTCAGCCTTACAGAATTGAAGTTCCCGCTGCAGGTCGGCAAATCGGTCATCATACTTCTTCATGAGTCTGACCTTATGTTCTTGGACAAAATACCGGGTCTCCGAGACCTTTGAGGGCGTCACCAACGTCGTACAGACCGCACGGTTGATTCCCAGATCGATTCCCAACACTGCAGGTGGCAATTCTGACTCAGCCTCGACCCCGGGCAATCGCACAGCAACCGCTGCCCACCACTTCCCCCGTCTGTCCGTGAACACCTGCACAGACTTCTTATCTCCCCTGTCCAGCTGCTCAAGGTGAAAGGGGGAGGTCTTCAGCGGCACCGTCAGTCTATCATGTACCCGCCGTCGTTCAGGGACCGAGTCCAGGGAGTCACGCAGCTCCAGCCACCACGTTGCCACAGTGCTCTTATGATGAACCAGCTCAGCCCGATACGGAATGAAGATTCTTCTCGGTATCCGCTGGCTCCGATTCACCTCACTGGGTCGTGACGCCTTCCGCCATCGCTTCCTCTTCAAGGCCAGGTAACTCTCGTAATTCGCAACAGCCACCTTGCGGCACTCACTCAGCTCGTTTGCTGATATTCTCGGGAACTGCTCCTTCAGGTCGTGCTCTACCTCAGGACGTTCTTCTTGTCCCTTGCTCACCTTCAGGGCAGTCATGGTCATAGCATGCAGCTTGTTCTCATCGATCCGGTCCCTGTTTCTCCCCCTCAAGAGCTGTTCCTCGTTCTCTTCGATGATCCCGAAGAACGCTCGGATGACTCTGGTGTCACGTCCCACCATCTGGCGCAGTCGCTGCTGTGCCCTCGCGGTCATCTCCTCCCAGTTGATGGGAATCTTGACCGTGATTACTGGTTCCTGGGACTTGACCATCGCCATCATCTTCGCATATAAAGTTCTGATAGTCCACTAAGTGGAGTTCACTCGCCTCCTTGTGCTTGCAGGGCCGTTTTGAACTCCTACAATGAGTAAGTATGAAAGCATATAAAGTTATGAAGCAATTTGAATAAACAACTAGTTGAATTAGTCTATTCGTTCTCTAAGCCTGAAAATATCAATCGAAAAATATTAAGCCAACATTTGATATGGTCACAGCATATACGATAGTTTTCTGCACGAAGAGAGAGTGGCGCGAATGAGAGGGAGCCGTGGCCCGCGGGCGAGGCCGTACCCGAGGCATCCGAACAGGGTGCTGGCACGGGCGATGAGGACAGGTCTGTCCACGGCTGTGTACCTGCAGCGCACGATTCGGAACGCGACCACGCGCCACCTGTACGAGAGTTCCCGTGACATCCTGCACCGGTACACGGAGGCCTACCAGATCTCGAGGGCGGTGGGTGCCCCGGACTTCAGCCACGTGATGAAGGCCGAGCACAACATCAGGAAGAATGGTCTGGACATGCTAGAGGAGAACGCAGCCCTCTATGGCTGCACCGAGACCGTGCGGGCGCGACGGTGGTACGAGGATGTGGGCCCCCTGAACCAGCGCTTCAACGTTGGGGGCGCGGCTCTGCGGGAGTCTGGGGCGATCTACTACCCCATGGGGCAGCCGCAGCCCCTCTTCAACGAGAACGGGGAGCACATCGGTCAGGGGTATCCCGGCGACGCACGCTGCCCCGCCTATCCCCCTGTCCACCGCTTCCTCACCGAGCTGGACTTCATGGACGCCCTGCGCCAGCACATCCAGGTCCTGAACACGGATGCCTACATCCACGATGTGTCGGTGCGGGACACACGGAGGTACAGCAACCTCTTCATCCTGCGGGCACGGACCTACCTCGACCACCTGTACACCGAGCATGAGCATGGGTCGTCGGGCTTTAGGGATGGGACGGTCAGGCTGCTGCGGGAGATCCGTGATGACATCGCGGCACACCACGGTGTTCGGGTGGGTGAGCCTGAGACCGTGTCCTCCCATGCGGCGTATTCCCGTCCCCGTTTCAGCATGGACTTCTTCGAGGAGCAGCTGGCGCAGGCGGAGGCGGCCGGGGTGGATTCGGTACTGACCGGGGAGTTTGCCCGAATCCTGTCAGGCGGGTCCGAGGTCCTGACGGACGAGCACGAGAAGAAGGCACCACGCCTGACCAGTGATGATGTGAAACACCTGTGGCAGAGTGCCGTTCGACGGACGAAGAGGGTGGGGGCCCAGGCCCACAGGCGCATCACGGACAGATTCGACCGGTTTCTGGATGTACGGAGAGCCATCCGCGACGATGACCGTGATGGGGCCGGAGGAGGTCTCAGGATTGTCGCAGAGCTACCTCTGGGGACCTCGCTGGGCAAGGGGAGGGCAGACCTGGTCGTGTTCAGAAGGGAGACCGCACCAACAGGTCTCCGTACCCTCTGGCGTCCGCTGATGGTGGTGGAGGTCAAGACCCGCTGTGGGTTCAAGTGGTATATGGAGCCTGAACGAAGGCCTTCGTCATCTCGGAAGCGGCACGGGATGGTCCAGCGGGTGGTCCCACGGTTCAGGCTCTCTCTCCGGCCCCTCAGCCCTAAGGAGTGGGTACAGGTCGTTGATGGCACCCCTGAACCGAACACCGTTACCCAGCTGGATGCTTATGCGGAGGCCCTGTCTGAGGTCTTTGGGTCGATTGCTCATCTTGAGAGCCCTCCGAGGGTGATTCGTGCCACACTCGTCATGGACCCCAGCGACGAGAGCAGAGAGAGCAGACGAATGATACGGGGGCTTCTCTTGAGTGCGCTCGAGTCATGTCTGACAGAAGACCTGTCTGGACGACGAATAGCCTTTGAGGTTTCGAGGGATGGGCTGAGACCGCGCATGGCCCTCGTGGTCCACAACCAAGAACACACTCCAGACTACAGAGAGTTGCCGGTGCCACCGGAATGGAAACCGCCCTATGACCCACTGATCGGTGCTGGCATCAGTGCTCGACGCTTCATTCTCTATATCGCCGCCGCATCTCCAACCTCAGCAGGGCTCTCAGCTGCTTGGATTGCAGCACATCATCACGGTCTGCAGATGATCCATGACTTTCGAGAGGGCGCTCCTGACCTCCGTGTTGTCTGGCTTGACTTGGCTGACGAGTTTTCCACAACCTCCCTTGCTGAGGTTCGGTTGAGGGCGCGTCTGCGGTCGGGCGAGAATGGTCTGTCAGATGCAGTGCAGGAAACCCTCCATTCCATAGATTTCAAACCACTCTTCGCTGAGATTCAGGCATATCTCTACAATGGCGGCCCGATGATTGACCTGTCGCGGGTGTTGGAAGACAAGGTGAAACAGCCCCGTCTGCTAGTTGTGTCAGGGTGGGACGCGATTGAAAGCTCAACGCCCTCACTGTATCGAGACCGCATGAACCGCTTGCTGGCGGAGCTGGTAGACCGATTATCCGATGACGAACAGACAACCATCCTCTGGTTCTCCAGGCCGGTGAAGTATGAGAGAAGAACTCCAATCTACTCGACCAACTGCCTGATTCCTGTGCGTGATACCTCTCCCCTTGTGGGTGAACTGGATGAGATCATATGGAACCTCCCATGTGCGCCTGAACGAGTCATCGACCCGGACTCGTGGCACCGTCAGTCTGCTCCTCGAAGTCCCATGTTTGATGACATAAGAGTCGTGGTGGCCCAGTCGTCCTTCGGGTTTGAGAGCTCACTTTTGCACATCCCGGTTCTCAGACACTGGACTGCCAAGTTCAGAACCGAAGAATATGATCGGGCCAAGACAGAGATACCTGAACCACAGGAACAGGCTGTACCGAAGGCGTGGGTTCGAGACCGGATCAGGTCGCTGGCCATGAGCCTGCTTCCTTGGTTGGCTGACCTGTGGCCCAACACAGAGGTTTCACCCGGTGTGAGTTTCTCAGATGCTCTCCGTGACTTCTTCAATGAGTTTCATGAGTCTATGGAAGGTCTGACAATAACAAGACGTTCTCTTTCCCGTGAGCCGACAGATGTACCCACTCTACTGCATAGGCTCATGTATCGTCCTCCTCGCACAAAAAGGCAGAAGGCATTTGCCGATATCTTCCTCGGCCAGATTAATGCTCACCGACTCTATCGTGGCCCCAAGCAGAACAAGTCCAAGGCGAGGGACTCCTATCCTAAGACTGTTGAATCTCCCAAACCCAGGATTGCCAGCTTTGGTCAGATAGTCTACTCAGAGGACCCTGATCAACCAATCAGCATTGTTGCACTGGAAGACCCGAGGAATCCTGCTAGAGTCCTTGTGGGCTTCTTCAACAAAAGGCTGGCTACCCGTCCTGATGGGATGCAATGGGCTGAGAGTGATATCTCAGAGCACACTGACAGTGTCCGCGAACTCATAGATACAGGGTCTCGCATCTCTCTGGCTCTCCAGCAAAACAGTGAGAATTGGTTGTTCTGGACAAGAGAAACAGAGGAGTCAGACTGGATTCTAAGGAGCTCGTTCGACTTCATCCCTGGTAGACCAACGGGCTCAATCGCGATGCTCCGGGCCACTAGACAAGATCCTATCTCAGAACCAATCTCACGAAGATCTACTGATATCCTGGTTCCAGCCAGTCTATCTCATCGACTCGAAAAGGCTATTGAACGTGTCCTCAGTCGGATTCAAGGGCAGACACATGTGTCAGTGGAGCTGTCATGGACAGATGAGGGATGCAGAGTGGACATCAAGAACGAAGATGATGAGTCCCTGCAGATGATAGAGCATCACTTCACGCCAAATCTCATCGATACATTGACCCTTACTCGCAAGGGCCTACCTGTGAGACTATCGTCTGGGCAAATGGTCTTCTGGGATCGGTTTAGTGGCATCGAATATGGAGATCTCTCACTCATGGCGAATGTCAGTGAAACCTTCATTCCCGAAACAGCCGATATCCGATTACCGGCCAGAGTAGCGGACCTACACGCCCTCCCCTGTGGTAAGGAGCTCAGCTTTCGACTATCCCACAACGAGAACGAGTGTCCACTGGCTTCGGGAGAGGGGAAGGAACATGGCAGATGCTGGCAGTCAACTCTTGAGGGAGAGAATGAGGAAATGTTGGACGTCTTCTGCGGCCTTTTCACTGATAGAGAGATCATCCTCCGACTCGGATCCGAGAGCATAGTCTTTGATTCCAAGATACACCCGGTCAATGTGATTCTTCCATCAGACCTTCAGCGAGAGAGCTTGGTCTTCCGCGAGAGCCCACTCATTAGAAAGATTCTGCGGAAGAGTGGACTCAAGGTTTCATCTCTGAAAACTGGGACCTATCTTCGAGCTGAGCAGCAGAGGTGGGAGATATCTTTGACCATCAGAGATGACTGGCTCAAGTGGACAGCTCTATCTAGTCTGACGGGTGAATACTGGAAGAACCGCTCATTCACCTATGAATTGGAAGTAGTCCGAGAGCTCTCAGATGTCTTAGATGATCTCTGGAGGAATATCACGTCAGAGATTCCGGAAGAATCGATCTATGATCCAGAAGCTCAGCGCACTCGAATCAGAAGCGCACTTGAGAAGCGGGGCCTGAGGGATGGAGAAATGCCCGCCCGACTGGAGGCTGACTTGCAGAGGAGGACGCTCACTTTGGAGGTGAGACGAGCTGGAGAGGCAGATGAGATTCTTGACTCTCTTTCATGGGAGCTTCCACGAGGTGTCAGTGGTGATGAGGTAGTAGATAGCATTCTGCAGCTATTGGAGGAGGGAAACTGGACTAGATTTCACATAGTGAACATGGAAGAGTTCTTCGAGGTTCTGGATGGTTTCTTTCACTGAGAAGTTCGGTTGATTTCCTTCCAATGTCACGGAAGTTCTCCTCTCGTATGGTTTTCCTTATGTCTGCTTAGCTGTTTTTGGCAAATCTGTACCGGGCGTTCGGATATAATCTCCTCCCTCTCTTTGCCTCCCTCTCCCCGCTCTCTCTGGAATAAACCTATCCTTTCTCTCCGAATCGTTCGATAGCAGAACGTGCAGTACACTACCCCTCATCCCTGAATGATATTCAGGTGAAATGACTTGACAGGTCCAGATGATGAAATCCCCGTCCTGATAGAGCCTTGGTGAATCTAATAGAGCCTTGGTTCTAATAGCGCCTTTTCTCAAAAGGCCCAATAAAACCCCGCCGAGTCTTGCACGAGACTCGGCTTCCTCTCCTTTTTGTGCTTTTCTTCTAGCCAAAGAATCCGAGTTCTGCAATGAATTAAACACAATCTTTTTTTTGGCACACTCTTCTCGCCGAGAAGAACAAGCGAACTACACCCGTCTATTCTTGAGCTTGGAAATGAATCGAATGAGGTTTCATGTACTAATGGACAGCCTGAAACACAACGGAGTACTAATCTTAGAGGCACCAGAGCCAGAAGGTCTTGAAATTGAAGTGCGAGGAGAAAAGATAGTTCTGACCAGGGGGCAGCAAGAGTTGGCTGTGGCATGGGTAAAGAAGCTGGGCACGCCCTATGTTGAAGACCCCGTGTTCATTGAGAACTTCATGACTGACTTAAGTGAAGTCCTCGGATTCAACTCTCCGCTCTCTCTTGACGAGGTTGATTTCTCCCAAGTGATACAGTTTGTGGAAGAAGAGCGAGCAGCAAAGGAGGCCATGACCAAAGAGGAGAAGAAGAGGGCGCGAGAGGAGCGAAAGGCTGAACGGGAACGCCTCAAGAAGGAGTACGGATATGCTGAGGTTGACGGAGAAACGATGGAACTAGCCAGTTACATGACGGAGCCATCAGGGATATTCATGGGAAGAGGCGAGCATCCTCTTCGGGGCCGATGGAAGCAGGCTGCGACATGTGAGGACATCACACTCAATCTCTCTCCCGATGCTCCTCGTCCGGAGGGGAACTGGAAGAAGATTGTCTGGAAGCCTGAATGTCTCTGGATCGCAAAATGGAAGAGTGAGCTGACCGGCAAGAACAAGTATATCTGGCTCCATGATGCTACGCCCATCAAACAGGAACGCGAGGCCGAGAAGTTCGATAGTGCTCTGAGGCTAGAGAAGCATATTGAAGACGTTCGTGAGCACATCATGAGGGGCCTTCACTCAGATGATGCAAAGGTCCGTGAGATCGCAGCTGCATGCTATCTGATTGATCGTCTGAATCTGCGAGTCGGAGATGAGAAGGACAAGGACGAGGCAGACACAGTGGGCGCGACAACCTTACGTGTGGAACATCTCACCTTCAAGAACGGGTTGATAATATTCGACTTCTTGGGGAAAGACAGTGTTCCTTGGCATAAGGAACTGAAAACGCCTGATGATGTCTACAATGTCTTTCGTGAGCTGTACGATAACGCCAAGGATTGGGTGGCCTCATTCAAATCCCGAAAGCGCCAGAAGACGAAGGCCGACCCAAAGAAGATGGCCCAGATCTTTCCCAAGGTCCGGAGTCACGATGTGAACCAGTTCCTCAGTGAGGTGTATCCAGATCTCACCGCGAAGATGTTCCGGACGTACCATGCGTCTGTCACTATGAGAGAGGAGCTCAAGGAGAGCAAAGTATCAAAGAAGGACCCGGATTTCATCAAGAAGGCGGCAGCCAAACGAGCCAATCTGGAAGTAGCCCGCATTATGAATCATACAAAACAGGCGCCGAAGAGTTGGCCAAGGCGCGACAAACGCTTTGAAGAACGACTGAAGAAGGCCGACAAACGTATTGCCAAGGCAGAGAGAGCACTTGCGGACAAAAAGAAGCGCCTCAAGAAACGGCGTAAGACAGAACGGGACCGACTCAAGAAGAAGAGAGAGCTGATCGAGAAGCAAAAGGATGTCGTTGAGAAACGCAAAGAGAAGATGGCGGAATATCGCGAGAAGCGTGACAAGGCAAAAGAGACATGGGATAATGCCCGTGCCGAGAAGCGCGCAATCCGTGAGAGCCGAAGAAAGAGCAAGAGAACCAAACAAGAACGCCTAGAAGAGGCACAGGCCAAGATTGACCGGACGCGAGAGCGTTGGGAAAAGGCAAAGAAGCGTGTGCAGGACTACACAGAGACCTATCGCAGAAGTCAGGAGATACTGGAGAAGAAGAAACAGTCTCTGATCGACACACGTGAAGATGGCAACGAACGAATCGAGCGACGGAAGGAAATGGTTGAACGGGCGAAGGAACGTGTCAAGAAGGCTGAACTGGCCAAGAAGAAGATAGAGGTTGACTGGGCACTGGCTCGAGATTCTCGAACGTGGAATCTTGGCACTTCTCTCAAATCATACATCCATCCGAAGATTGTCTACAACTGGTGTCAGAAGGTCGACTATGACTGGAGAAACATATACACCAAACTCCTGCAGCGGAAGTTTGATTGGGTCGAAGACTAGAGCAATGTGCCCTTGATTCTCTTCTCAATCTCATCTCTGGTCTCCCTAAAGATCAAGAGAATCTCTTCATGGCTCCCCTCGAATGCTGCGGGGTCCTCAAGTGACCAGTGGAGCATCTCTCTTGCTCCTGGAAAGAAGGGGCATTGCTGTCTTGCATTATCGCACACAGTAATGACGAAGTCGAATGTTTCACCCTTGAAGCGATCCAGTTTCTTTGGATGGAGTCCCTCGGTGTTAAGGCCTATCTCTTTGAGTACCTGGATGGCGAACGGATTGACCTCTGTCTGAATGTCTGTTCCGGCACTGAATGCCTCGTACTCTTCCTTTCCCAGCTCGCGCAGAAGCGCCTCAGCCATCTGACTGCGTGCCGAATTACCGGTGCAGAGGAACAACACTCTCTTCATGGACTTACCCTCTTTCTCTGGTGCATATGAAGTGTTCTCATATGTTTCATAATACGGGAGTGTTCTGACATAGCATCAGACTCATCCTAACTATTGTACCTCTCCTCGAACGACTCTGCCTCTTACTGCCGAGATGACTGTCCCAACGAGGCACAGTACTGAGAACACGAGAAATATGGTCTGGGTGCTATAGATGAGTGCTGGAGTCACTGCAGGTGTGATCTGAATCCTGCCTATAAGGAGTGCAAAGACGAGTGTGATGATAGCCATACTGGTCGTCTGACCAACAAGTCGCATGGTAGACACTGTTGCGCTGGCAACACCGAAGAGTCTGTTTGATACACTGCTCATCACTGCGTTCACATTGGGTGAGCTGAACAATGCGAGACTGAATCCAAGCAGGGCCAAGTTCACCATGATTGTCAGACGAGTTGCTTGGGTGTTAAGAAGTGAGAGGAGGAACAAGGAGAGCGATGTCAGGGCCATTCCAGTCGATGTAATAATGGCCGGTTGTATCCTATCCGATAGCCTTCCGGCAAGCGGCGAGAACAATGCCTGAAATACGGGCTGGAATACGAGAACAAGTCCGGTTTCCTGTGAATCCATCCCCATGATGTATTGCATGAAGAGGCTAATCAAGAATCCGACTCCGAATGTGGCGGTGTAACTCAAGAGGGCAGCAAGGTTAGAAAGCGCATACGTCCGATTACGGGTGAAGACTCCCACCTCAAGAACCGGGCACTCGACTCTCGCCTCCCATAGGATGAATACAATCAGCAATCCAAGACCACCTACAATGAACAGGGTTCCGTTGGGAAACACAGAGAGTCCATACATTGTGAGGAGAAGCATCCCCCCATACAGGACTGATCCTATCAAGTCAAACCGTTCTCCCCTCGCATCGGCCCATTCGCGGTCAAGCATCGTAAGAGCAAGTATGAGAGTAACGAGTCCAATAGGGAGGTTGACAAGGAAGATGCTTCTCCATCCGAGACTCTTGATCATGACTCCTCCGATTGTCGGACCTAGACTCAGTCCAGTATAGACTGCCGCGACATTCATTCCGAGCACCTTTCCCCTCTTCTCGGGTGGAAACACCGACACCAGTATTGCCGTTCCCGTTCCAAAAATCATACTGCCGCCAACTCCTTGGAGTATTCTCATTACAATAAGAAGCTCGATGGTATTGACCAACGCACAGAGACCCGAGGCGACTGTATAGACCACAAGTCCTGCCACGAATATCTTCTTTCTCCCCCGAATGTCTGCAATTCGGCCAAAGGGCACCAAGAAAATCGCTGCAGCGAGCAGATAGGAAGTCGCAACCCAGCTCAGGATGACCGCGTCAGCTGTGAACTCCTCGCCAATCGAGGGCAATGCTATGTTTATGGATGACGACATAAACGGTGTCAGAAATGAGGCTGCAATAGCCACGGATAGAGCGCTCAGCTGTATTCGGTCCATACTCTCACGTCATCTCGTCCATCATTGCGCCCGTAGAGTATCGTCCTCCTGAAAACAGCTTCGTTACGGATTAGTGTGACTCATCTCTCTCATAGTTTCGACTTGCTCTAATAATCAGTGGAGAGTAGTAGAAGTTAAGTCAAAGATTCTCACGAGACAGCGTCAGAGTACCGTTCCCAAACTGCTGCAGCTGCCACGGGGGGAGTACTGTGATAGTTTCTCCCATCAAGAAAGCTGCTGGCCCTGCGTAGCTCACGTCGTCGTGATCGATTGCCGGGATGTACATGGAAAAAATAAGGGCGTTCTTGGAGTAGGCAAACGTCCACAGAATGCCATATATGCAGGGATGAATGTGTGAGGGCCATGCCAGATCCTTTTGAAGTCTTACAGATTGGATTCGGATCCCTGGGGCGACATGTTGCAGTCTCCATTTTGCAGCGAGAGAATCTCAAGCTTACAGCACTGGTGGATGCAGCTCCTGACATTGCGGGAAGGAAACTGAGCGACCTACTCCCCGAGAGGACCGATACTGAACTTAGAATCAAGGAGAATCTCCAGAGAGCTCTGGAGGAATCTGAAGAGAAGCTTGCTGATGTAGCTGTCATTGCCACATCATCATCACTTGAGTCGGTCGCCCCTCTCATAGAAGTATGTCTTGCCCATGACATGGAAGTACTCTCGATCTGTGAGGAGCTATCCTATCCCTACACTCGATATCCAGAACTGTCCTCCGGGATGGATGAGGCTGCAAGACAGGCAGGGAAGACAGTCTTGGGCACAGGAATCAATCCTGGCTATCTGATGGATTTACTGCCGATTGTATTGACAGCACCTTGCCAGAGAGTTGACAAAATCCATGTGACTCGACATATGAACTCCAGCCGGAGACGGCCCTCATTCCAGAAGAAGATAGGTACTGGGATGACGGTGGAGGAGTTCAGAAAAAGAATTGACGAAGCCATCATCACTGGTCATGTGGGCTTAGTGGAGTCAATCCGCATGATTGATGCCGCCCTCAATCTTGGGTTGGACACCGTCGAGGAACTGCCACCTGAGGCTGTTCTCGCGGAAACGACCATCACTAATCCTTTCACGAAGATAGAGAAGGGAGATGTGCTGGGTCTGAAGAGCACCGGCCTAGGGCGCCGCGATGGCCACACGATAGTACAGCTCGACTTTCTGGCATTTGCAGAGGCAACGCCCGAATACGATGAGGTGCTGATTGACGGGCATCCCCGAATCTATCAGCGCATTGAAGGTGGTGTTCAGGGCGACTTCGGTACAGTCGGAATGATTCTCAATCTTATTCCCATGGTTGTCAGTTCTTCACCGGGTCTGAAGACCATGAAGGACATACCAGTACCACGGAACACGTCAAGGTTCTACAAAGACTCAGAGCTGAGGTGACAGCAGGTGCTTGAAGACTATCATTCACGGACCGGAACGTCAAGAGATCTCTATGAACGGGCAACGAGGGTATTCCCGAGCGGTGTGAGTCATAACATCCGTACGTTTGGTATGCCGGCAACCGGTTCATATCCGCCCTACATCGAGCGTGGCAAGGGTGGACACATATGGGACATTGACGGCAACGAGTACATCGACTGGTGGATGACCCACTATTCCATGATACTGGGCCATGGCAACCATCATGTTGCAGAGGCGATTTGGAAGCGACTGGACGACGGGTACCACTTCGGTGCGCCAACAGAACCCCAAGTGAAGTATGGTGAGGCAATCCAGAAGACAGTGCCCATTCTTGAGAAGATGCGCTTCACAGCCACCGGAAGCGAGTCTACCATGTACGCCGTACGCTTGGCCCGCCTGTTCACTGGCCGATCACTTGTGGGAAAGGCACTGAGTGGCTGGCATGGTGGTAACGATACACTATCATTTCACCTCAAGTATCCCTATTCCGATGAACCATTCTACAATGGTGTTTCTTTCGATTTCAACAGCCGTGAGAGTCTGGACCAGATGCTAAAGCAACACGGCAAGGATCTGGCGGCAATCATCGTTGAGCCGATAGTAGGAGCCGGTGGCGGACTACCGCCTGCGGATGATTTTCTTTCATATCTCCGTGAGGAGACCGAGTCACGGGATATTCTGCTCATCTTTGACGAGATTGTGACGGGCTTCCGCCTAAGGTACGGAACAACCGGGGATGGAATCTTCGGCGTAATGCCCGACCTTCTTACCCTCGGCAAGGCAGCCGCGGGAGGTATGCCCCTTGGTGCATATGGCGGTCGTGAGGACATTATGGCTCTGGCGGTACCTGGGACAAAGGGCGGCCGCTGGGTGGGTGGAGGCACTTTCTCAAGCCATCCTCTCACAATGGTCGCGGGCTTGGCGGTCTTGGAGCAGCTTAGAGCCAAGAAGGATGAATACTCTGGCTTGAACAAAATGGGTGACGTGTTCCGAGAACGACTAAATGATATGCTTGAGGAGGAAAAGGTCAGTATCATTGGTACGGGATATGGCTCGATCAACTTCATCACTTGTCTCACCAATCTGCCATCAGACGACATCACAACTCCCGGACAGATTGGCGAGCTCTTCGATCATAAGCAACAAGATATCTTTCAGGGTCTACTCATGCAAGAGGGCATCTTTGGTTACCATGGCTTGGGGGCGCTCTCCTTTGCTCACACTGATAATGACATCAAGAAGACGCTAATGGGTATCTCCAGAGCCTTGAACAAGATGTCCCGGCCATGATACTCTCTGGGTCGTCACACTGATCCCCTGATTAAAAAGATATTAAATCAAATTAAGAATGATGCATCCGCCGGGACTCAAATTTGGACTGATTTCCTGAAGTGGGGACATGTTTAAAGACTGATAGCCAGTGGAGAATTGGAACCTATTGGTAACCTTTAAAACCGATACTGCCTCGACTGTTTCTCGAGCGCTCGTTGTCTATAATACTCCAATTTTTGGGGTATTGACTAAGGGGCTATGATGGATCCCTGCCACGGATCCGGCAATTGCATTCACTCCGAATGCAATCGGGAGCCGGGAACTGCATTCAGTCTCGAATGTGGTCGGGAATTCGAGTCCCGGCGAGCGCACCATCTTTCTGCAGTTCTATGAATGTCAATTCATTATTGCCATCCTATATCGGGGTGAGACAGTGTGGAGTTCATTAGCGGCGGGAAAGATTGGATTACGATTCCTGATGAATGATGTTTCAGGCTCTTACTTGGCATCCCTGGGCAATCCTATAAGAAAGGCGAATCTCACACATACTTCCGACAGATTCTACTTCTACGAGATACATCCGGACCAATTCGAAGGCGTAACCCAGAATTCATCTGCCCGACAATCTGATTGAATCTTGTACAAGCCATCAGCAGATCTGAACAACCGAGCGAGGAGCGAAGCAATCATATGGATCTCTCTGGAAGATCGGGTTTACTTCTGGAAATGCAGCCGATCACCCAATGACATGCTAAATTCTTGGATTTCCAAGCAATCCCCCCGAGATGTTGAGCGAGTGAAAAGAGAGATTCTTGGAGAGGGACACACTATCCCGCAAGTCCAACCTTTCTCCCCCTTTTCCCGAAATCCCCGAAGGTCAGTGTTAAAAAGTTTGCCAAAGCCTTCTGTTTGAAGACAAGTGAACGATTATGAAAAACGGGGTATTCGTTCCCCACCGGCGCTTTGATTGGATTGATATGGCCAAGGGTGTGGGGATATTCTTTGTCATGCTGGTTCATTCAATAATACCTACAATCAATGCCATCACAGTTCACCTGAGCAGCTTTACAATCCCCCTCTTCTTTGTTCTAACAGGGCTCACATATAACAACGAGAAACATCGGGATGATTTTATAGCCCTCCTTCGCACACGCGGCCGGCAGTTCATGATTCCCTATTTCATACTGTACGGGATCATGATGCTGCTCTTCGCACTGCTGTCGCCGTATGTCGATACCTATCTCACCCCTGACCAGCTTTTGTTCTGGTTCTTGTATGGTAGCGGTCCTCCTGACTCAGTCACACATCTCTGGTTTCTTCCCGTCCTCTTTTTTGGTTTCTTTCTGTTTGTCGTTCTGGACCATACGTTGAGGAAACAACCGCACTGGGCCCGATATCCTCTATTTGCAGTGTTACCCGTCCTGGCCGTATGGCTTCAATCTCTCTTTTCACCTGCCTTGGTTCCGTGGCACTTGAACGCCATCTTAATCTCTGCTACTTTCGTCTTGATTGGAAACGAGATCCGGCATTTGCGAGGTCTCAAATCGTGGCGGAGTGAAACTCCCTCTGTTGACTTTTTGATTGTGATTCTTCTGGGCGTGTGCCTCATCCTCGCATCGCAGATGAACGGATTCACCGACCTTGCAGTGGATAGGATTGGTGAATCAGTGTTGCTGTATCTTGCGACTGGGACACTTGGTTCCATCATAGTCTTTGTTGTTTCAGGTTACTTGACAGACCTCCCTGAGAGACCAAGGTCCATCGGTCTGATTCTTGGTAGAAACTCTCAGGAGATATACGAGCTCCATCCGATGACTTTCTTCATTCCCGCAGTTGCCTTTGTTCTGTTGGGTCTCCCCCTTGAACCTACTTTGCTTCTGTGGGTCCTGAGGTTTGCTGTTGCAGTGCTCGTTTCCGTTCCCGGTGTGGTCTTCGTTGTGAACCGATTCTCTGTGACCCAGTTCATCTTCAAGGGGCGCAAAACGAACGAGCCGGAACAGGGAGAGGACGGTCTTGCTAACGAGTCATCAAGTGTTTCAACCACAGAACCCTGAAGGTTGACTCTTGTTCGATTATCGGATTCGTTCGTCTACGCCCCAAGGCCATGTATGCACCGTTTATCCAATAGCCACTAGATTGATCTCTCAACCAATGCGTTGGGAATCGGTAGGTGTCCCGTTCCGTTTTTTGCATTTCGAGTATATGCCAGGCATCCTTGAACCATACGCTTTCTCTGCCTCGTTCAAAAGGCGCAAGGAGCTCCATCATCATCAGCATTTCTGCTCCCCTCTCTGCAACCAGCTCCGGTAGATGAATGCTCCATCCAATGACGCGATATATCCCTGCTGTCTCCATGACTCCGTAACCACGTGGGAGCGACTGATATTCGTCACTCATGATCATGTCAAGAATCTGTCCCAGCTTCACTCTTTGAACAGGGTTTCTAAGCAACTGCTGTGAACTACCGAAACCAAGAAGGTCGTGGACGTAAGGTAGCGCTAGCCCGTGTTTCCCCCTCAATCCTGCTCGGATCAATCTATGGGAAGAGTAACTGCCAGGTACCTGTCTCTGCCTCTCCGGTGACGCATAGATGTTCGACAGGTCTCCTTGTGTCGCGAACCTGTGAACGGTGTTCAGTCTGCATTGGAGTAGACCATTCACTGTGGTCGTGTCATGATATCCCGCGTAACTGAGGAATGAGGCTAGGATAAGGCGCTTGAAGGGTCCAACTCTCCTTTCATTGCCAGACAGGTTATCAGTGAGCCAGGCCCGATACTTCAAGGTCAGATTGTCAAACGGCTGAAGGCCGGCTCTCATTCCAAGCTGCACTAGCTTCCCGACTGTATTCTCAAAAGCATCAGGTCTGCCAGAATGGAGGGATTTGAATGACAGGCCCTCTCCGAGCCTACTCAACCAAAGCTTAACCAGTGGGCTGTTGATGAGGTCATCAAGAGCACAGCTCACTTTCAGCATGTCGTTATGTCTGACCAAATCGACCAGTGTTCTGAAATGTACTGATGCCCCTCCCTCCTCTAGCAACCAGTCGACTATCTCTGCATCTTCCATACATCTTTGTTCGCATCTGCATATATGAGTCTTCGAACTCGCACTGGTAGGAGCACAGTTAAGAGATGGCTAGATGATATCCTCCGAGGTGGAACTCATGGTTGCTGATACCACTATCCCCCTATCGCTGAAGCGCGAGATCATGACAGGACTCTACGATAATGGAATGCTTCTCACCTCGAAACGCGATCAATCAAGTGGCTGGACCTTGATATCAGGACTCTGGAGCCCATTCTATATCCAACTTCGACTGATAAGCTCCTATCCCCGTGTGCTCAGGAAGGCTGCGGAGGCCATGGCGCTCTTGGTAGAAGAAAAGGTATCACATGCCAACAGGCTTGTGGGCATTGCCTTTGCAGGTGTCCCCATTGCAACAGCAATCTCCTTACAGTCAGGGCTTCCTGCATGTCATACGCGGAAACTGACCGGTGTCAGGAGTGAGGCTGATTTAGCAGCGGCGTTATCCGAGTATGGTCAGCACAGACTTCTCGAGGGCCGACTGGAAGATGGCGACATACTCTGCCTTGTCGACGACTTGGTGACGGGAATGAATAGCAAACTGATTGCTCGTTCGCAGGTTCTCAGAGAGGTGGAACGACGAGGGTTGAGCGATGTCAGGTGTGACGACATTGTTGTTCTCATTGACCGACAACAAGGGGCCAGAGAGCGCGCCGAGTCAGAGGGTCTCAGACTCCATTCCGTGATAGATTTTGTTGATGAGGGTCTACCTCTCCTTGAGGACAGCATGGATAGAGACGAGTATGCTCTGTTGATGCAGTACCTCGAGAGCCCCGAGAGTTTTCAGAACTCTTGAGGCAAAGCCGTTCATTGGGTGATTCTGAACTCTTTCCAAGTCCAAGGTGTCTGTCCGAAACCCATTTCTCCATGGAATTCTATGGATGCGTGAACGTAGGATGAGTCGTACGAAGAGTCAGGCTGAACACATGCTAAATCTTGCATTGGCAACATCTCTCAATCATTACAAGTTCTATATGGATGCTGCAGATGCTGTCGAAAACCCAAAGACAAAGGCCCTGTTGATGGTGCTTGCAGAGTCGGAGGAGAACCTGGCAGAAGAGATTGAGGACATGATCATGACCGGAATACTGGATGCAGTGGAGAAAGCCGTCCAGTTCGATGAGGAGAGTTCTCCTGATGAGACCCCTTTCGATTTGAAGCGGGTTGAGACCGACCCAAGGATATTCATCTGCAACAAGGCTCTAAAGCAGGAGATCAAGGGCTATACCTTCTTCTTATCAATCGCTGCCCGTGCAAAGTCTGAAGTCATCAGCCGTCTGTTCCAGTACTTCGCGCATGTCAAGCATGAACAAATCCGCAAAATCCGGCGAGTATGCGAGACCCTCTGAAGGCCCCATATCGGCATTCTATTCACTTTCCATTCCGCGCCAAATAGTACTTAGAACACGTGTTCCAAGCAACGTTAATATCAAATAAACGGCTAATTTATAAACTAAATAGATATGTTTATATGTATTTGTGTTTATATGGTTAGTAGCGGGCCGGGAGGCCCAGATAAGGCTGGTCCTACTCCTCCCCCTCCATCGGAAATGAAGGGGTAGGGGGGAGTGGCAGAACAGCAGACTGGTGAAGAAAATGAGCAACAGCGAAACTGTTTACGTACCTCCGCTTGTCTTAGAAGACTATGATGACTTTATGGAGGCAGCCAATCGAGCTGCGGTAGTTCTCTATGACCCGGAATATTTCCAGAGTCCCTTCCTAGATGATCAACAACGAATCCGGCGTGTGACACTCATGGCCATTGGCGTAGAAGTGAATGGCCTGCCTCTCACCTTCAAGTACATCATCGATCATCAGGATCTAAATGATCCATCGAGGTCATGGGAGGATGTTGTATGCGACATCGACTCATTCATGCGTGATGGAATCCAAACCTTGCACAGGTCTGTAAGGCTCATGCGGGGAAGTCTAGAAACACATACCCCCATCGGGAAAGCATTGTCCATGCGTCCATAGTCCTAGCACATGCAATGCAAAACGTCTTGATTCGCCCTGACACATGAGATGCTTCACCAGTCAGTTCGATTCTTCACCTGAACCAATACCAATATGAGTATACACTGAAAAGGAATCCTTGAATGAGATTGCCCGATGCGGAGCCCGTGGAGGATGTTATTCCTCGTATCCTAGAGCAGTACAGCGAGCGCCCGAGAGGATGGCGCGTGCTTCATACCCCTGTAGGCGATATGCTTGTTGTTGGACCGACATCTGCCTATCAGCTTCGCCTCATCCCCCTGGGTCCTGGCCGATTCACAGGAGCCGGCGTGGAACTTGATGGCGAGAGCCCCTCTATTGAGCGTATGAAGGCAACTCCCGAATATGGACTGAGATCACTCACGAACAACGATCTAGAAGACCTAATTAGAGGGATAGAGAATCCCGAAATCAGTCGCCCGAAGATAGATGAGATCATCAAGAGAGCTCCAATCCATCCCTCAGACTTGGGACGACAGAAGGCGAAACACTATCTTAGTGGGCCAGTCCTCACTAGACCTGACCTGACATCGCTCAGCCCAGATATCGCAAGCATTCGACGTAATCTTGAGTTGAAGGCTGAGAAGGTCTTTCGAGAGAAGTACCCCATGAGATCAGGAATGTTCTTCTGACCGAATGAGATTATAGGTTCTAGCGAGATGCTGTTCTCTCCTCTCAGATCAAGAAGTGTCAGATATGATTCGAAACGTGTTTGTCATCGATGACTCGGGACAGGCTCTAATCGCGGCCAACTTCGGTGAGTGCCACTCTCTGGGTGAAGATGGAGGAATGGTGAGCAGCCTGATCAGGGCCATTCACACGTTTGCACAGATGCTGAGCACCTCATCCGTAGACCAGATTGATCTTGGCGCATTGACCTTCATTCTGTTACTCCGAGAGGGGCTTATCTTTGCAGTAGCAGTGGATGACGACAATGTGGAGGAACACATTCCAACAGCCCAGCGGATTGTGAACACATTCGTGGAGCAACACAACTCAGGCATCCAGAATCTCGCTGAGAAAGACTTGGACACAGTATCCTCAGACTTCGCAAAGGTGTTGGTGAATAGGGGGCTGGCAGAGAGGAATTGCGGGAAGAATCCGGATTGCAGAGACTGTGAGAACCAGGAGAACGTGTTTCCTATTGAACAAGCCGAGTCCCGACTAAGCAAGAAGATGCAATGAAGAAGAATGATGGTGGGCCGAGCCGGATTTGAACCAGCGACCACCGCACCTTTGAAAGAAATTGGAAATCAATGACTTATGTCAATGCGGTATCATAGCCGGGCTAGACTATCGGCCCAGTTCTGGAAGTTGTCCCAGACAATTCTCCCTGCTGCCGTCTGCCGATTAAAAACGTTTTGACCTATCTATTATTTTATGGCTCAACGGAAAAATGGGTTCCTTATTACTGATAACCAAGATTGGAAGACATGACAACTGCCCCTGTATTGGAAGCAGAAGACTACGATACAATATCCCGGATTGAGAAGCTCGGTCGAAGCGTCAGTTGCCGATCAGCTCTTCGCTTCAAACAGCTTATTGAGTCTGAACTCGCCTCAAATCGACTCGACATAACTGACTGGACACTTCCTGCAGTGGTGGCCCTCATTGAGACCTGCCGCGAGAATGAGCTGCGTCTGTGGATAACGCGCGGCTCTCGGAAGATGCTTCTGATAGTACCTCCCGCTGCGGTGATGACAACCATCTTCGCGAACTGGGTCCTGAAAGACGACCGGCTAGACTCCCGTACTGCCGAATCCGCCGTCCCCTCGTTCTGAATCTGACAGCTCATCCACAAGCGCAATCTCCACCCTCGGAACAGGCCGAATGGCAAGTTGGCTTATTCTCATACCCTTCTCCACCTTGAAGGATTCAGTACCATGATTGATCATGATGGTCTTGACTTCTCCCCGATAGCCTGAGTCGATGGTTCCCGGGCTGTTGAGCACTGTGATTCCATGCTTGAGAGCAAGCCCACTTCGTGGTCGTACTTGGCCTTCGTATCCTCGAGGAATCTCCAATGCAAGGCCCGTGCGGACTGCTCCTCGATCTCCAGGCTGCAACTCATACTCTTCAACAGCATAGAGATCAAAAGCCACATCGCCGCTCTTTGCAGCCTTTGGAACTTGTGCGTCCTTGTGGAGTTTTTTCACCTTGATCGTTACTCTCTCATCCACTTCTTTCACGCTCGGCTCTGTTCTGCTATTTCTGCCAACCTCTCCTTCAACATAACGTATACGCTAGGTATGACGGCTCACTCAGTAATATTTATATACATCTATCACATAGCACTATGTGGTACACAGTACCAAGTTATACACACCACTAGGTGCCAGCTAATATAGGAGGCTGTGAACACAAAATGAGCGAACAATCAAAAAACGTCGAAAAAGAACTTGAGCGCTGGGCCAAGGAAGTCAGGCGCGGTGCAGCATCTCTAGCCATTCTGGCTCTTCTCAGCAAGAGGCGCGCCTATGGTTACGAGATTGTGAAGGAACTCGAGGACAGAACTGAATTCCTGTCCCTTGAGCAGGGAACAGTGTATCCTCTTCTCCGGAGAATGGAGAAGCGGGACCTGTTGACCTCAGAGTGGGACCATGAGGACCCTGCTAAGCCAAAGAAATACTATGTGCTCAGTAACCAGGGCGCAAGCGCTCTGAAACAGATGAGCGAGATATGGTCCCTCTTGACCGACGAGATGAACGAGATAATCACGGAGGTTCCAACCTAATGACTAGAGGCCCATTGAAGATTATAGATCAATATCTGGAGCGCGTCAAGGTCTACCTCCCACTGAACAGTGAGGAAACCCTGATGGAGATACGGACGCACCTCATTGAGGAAGCGGAGAACATTGGCGAAGGCACGATGACAGAGGGTTCTGCCCTGATGGCCATCGAACGTCTAGGTGGCCCGAAGACGGTTGCAAATGAGTACACCGGAACAGGTGCCAAGAGGGGTCCAATTCCTAGGGAATACTTCCTGCCGGTAATGCGCCTCATTGTAGCATTTGTGGGCATCATCATTACGTTCGCCGCAGGTGCCTATGTTGTGGGAGTATTCACCCCCTCTCTGTTCAGTCCAATCTCGCTGTCTACTCTCCTATCCATAATTGTGGTCAATTTCACCATTGTTGTGGTAATTGTCGTCGTCATAACGGTATTCGAAGACAAGTCGGTGACCGAGAAGACCTTTCTCGAAGAGGTTCTCTCTCTTGGTGTCGAGGGTTTCAAGATAAAACCTAGGACCGACGCTCTGGGTGAAGTGATATTTGGCATCATCTTTGGTGTCATTCTGCTGTTGCCTCAGACATACATCCTCTACTCGGATCCGTTCCGTACGGTTGTGAGCATTGTAGCCATGCTAATGCTTGTAGGCGCCCTCAAAGGAGCGATGTTCTTCTATGCTGGAGAGAACAATCTCAACCTAGTGTTCGAGGCAGTACTCGGTGCGGTGTGGATTGTCCTTGCAATGGCTCTCATCAACATCGGCTGGCCACTGGACTATGTCTGGGTCTTTGATGGAACTCATTGGCAACTCATCAGCCTAGCCTATCTCGAGACCATTATGGACCTGCCCATCACTCCCTTTGATGTTGGCTGGTTCATCATCATCTTCATCCTCGTGATTAGCAACACCTGGAAGATCATCTCAGCTGCAGTGAAGGTCCCTATCTATCTTCAAGAGGAAAAGGGTATCTGGTGGCATGGTCGCTGGGGTGAGCGCAAAAGGATCTCAGACAGGCGCCTGAAGATTAGGCGTGACTCACAGCAAGAGGAGCACCTCTACGTGAGCGTTTCTGATGACGTGGGTGAGAACCAATAGAACAACAAGATTGGGGGGCATCTTCCTCCCTTCCTCTTCTTTTCAGAATACTTCAAGAATTGATCACTAGTCGATGGACTGCCAACTGTCTGATTGGCTGGCACGAGTACTGACTCAATCCTGCGCTTGTAGATTCTCTCTCCTTTCTCTTTGACCGCTACTGTTGGCCTAACTTGGCTGGATTCATCTGTTGGCTTCCTTATCCAGAAAGCAGCCGATTGCACGGCTTCTTCTGGGAAGAGCAGGGCTCTGAGGATGTTGACCTGCTCGAGTTGCTTCGCCGTTGCCAACCACTCCCACAGAGCCATGGTAGCATCTAGGGATATGTCGTTGACATTTGGTCGGAAACTAGCTTCGATAGATGCTCCTCGGCCCGGTATCGAGGAAAAGGGAGGTGGTGCCGAGAGAGTGAGTTTCACGATGGGGGGATTCCCCGGTCGATTTGAACACTCGACAACGCGGTCTTCAGCCGCGCGATCTCCCGGGCTAATCTATCTCGGCTCAGAACTACTACCGAGGTTGTCGAAATATAAAGATAGCGTAGTCAACACAACCATTCTCGGCATTGATGCAAAACCAGGACGATATCTATCCACGATAGGGGGGAAAATCCTGGTCGATTTGAACACTCGATAACGCAGTCTTCAGCCGCGCGATCTCCCGGGCTAATCTATCACGGCAAATCTGAGCCTGAGAGAGGCCGCATCCCCGTTTCGGCTCTAAGTCTGATATAGAGGTAGTGGACATTACCTACCTACTGTAGGTCGCGTACTGCCTCTTCGATTTCATCAATGGGTGGCAGTTTGCTCGGATCGTCGCTTACCCACTTGTAGAAAACAGTACCGTCCGTATCGATGACGAATACGGATCGCTTCGCTACATCTTTCATTCCTGCCAAGTCTGGATAGACCACATCATACTTGTGGATGGTTTCCTTCTCCCAGTCTGACAATAACGGGAATTGTATATCGTTTGCTTTCTTGAAGGCTATATGGCTGAAGATGCCGTCCACTGACACTCCTAGGACATTTGCTCCGAGCTCGTTGAAGTCCGCAAGTGCATCTCTGAGTCTACAGAGTTCTTCTTGGCAGGTTGAGGAGAAATCTGCTGGATAGAATGCAAGTACCACAGGCCCCTTCTTGAGTTCATCACTCAGGGTCACTGATTCACCAGGCGCCTCCAAGAGCGTAAAGTCTGGTGCTTCTGTTCCTATTTCTAGACCGTCGCTCATCTACATCACATGAACTATAGTTAACGCTTATGTGTCTTAAACATTTTGTTTGGAGCGCCCTCTGCAGAATCAGAAGAGAGAATCTACTTGATCTTGTGATTCATGTAACTTGCAACAAGTGCGCTGAGGATGGCTGAGATGTTCACGGCAAGTGGGTATACATAGAGCGAATCCACGAACACTAATGGGGCGAACCATGATGGTTGCTGTGTGAAGTCTGCAATTCCAAAGGGAACGAAGTAGAGCATCAGGAACACGCAGCTCAAGAGGGCAAGGCCGACGAATGCCGGCAAGTCCGTATAGGACCTGACTGCTTCTGAGAGTCTGGTGATGAATCCTGCTTGAGACCTCTGCCTTCTTCTGACCTTGCGCTTGGAAACGATATGCGACCACCGGTACATCGCTTCAGCCATGATGACGAAGGCACCGCCAAGCACAACCATGGCACCAAGTGCAACGATAAGCTGCAACTCTGCACTCAGAACTTTCACGTAGGTCTGTGCATGCCACAGCACGGGAACCTGCACAAATCCAGCAATTCCTAGGAACATGATAATCAGTCCTGGCTTGCTACCGCGTCTCCACCAAACTGCAAGGCTCATAATACTCAACTTGAATCGTCAGTCTACCCGCTAGGTTTTTGGTCCGCACTTTAAGCTTTTGGAACATAGAAACTCATGTTTTCCTCATAGTGATTTCGAACCAGTGTTCATGGTCCAATGCACACTGAAGAGTGAATCCTATCTCTTGCCCTAGAGCGATGAGTGACTCCATCGTTTGGTATTGAGTTCCTGATACCGCATAACTCATCTTTGAGATATAGCCGTCTGGAAAGATAAACTCAGCATCAAATACATGCTTGACCACATCCCCCGGTATGCTCATGCCAATAATCGATAACAGTCCCTCCGTCCTGAGCACGCGATGGCCCTCCACAAGCACTTGCCTCTTAGCATCTACTTCAGACAGGTAGCCCAACGAGAACCAACAGGCCACGATATCGAAGGTTCTATCTCTGATTCCCAGGTTCCGTGCGTCGCCCTGTATCCACTGGGACCTGACACCGTAGATTCGGACCTCCCTGATTTTGTTCAAAAGAATGTCCACCGCGCAGACCCGTTCTCCCTCCAGCCTTGAAACTAAACCCTCACCGCCTCCGCCGATGTCTAGAACTAGCCCCTCCTCCGGTAGGTATCTTAGAGGAATCCTCTGAACAGGTGTCGTGAAGATGTCCGACTCGTGGCTCATAGTATCTCTCCGCACCTTCAGGCTTTTTCAATACGTTGTTCTAGCGTGGATGATGAATGGGATGGAATCTACGCCGTTGCTTCCATCATGATTTTCCTGAAACAGTTTGCATCTACCATGGAGATAGTGACACGGCATCTGACTTGTTCAGCCTGATTCCGAAGAATCCGCCGGATCACCCAGGCCACCATTACATCACACGCAGAGTGATTTCCCTTCTCTTCTATCTCAGAAATCATAGCGATGGGAACCTCTCAGCATTCATCTTTGCTTTCAGGGCCGCATGGACCAATACAGAGCCAGTCAAAGAGTCAGTTAGAAGCATAATCAAGAATGGACGAATCATTCCCGCCTGCTTCTTCGACCCTCCATATGTCCAATAGGACGAGGTCACTCTTGCCTGGGTCTATAGATTCGAAAGAAACCGATTCTTGGTCAGAGCCTGTGACCATCGGTACAGGCTGCTCTACTTGACTGAGATCACTCCAGATGATTACGAGGGATTGGCACTGTACCACTTCCTTTCACAGGTTGCAGTACTTGTCACTCGGCTTCAGTTGTCAGAATCGGATCGGCTTCTCTCCCCCTTGGTCCTCCAATAGAGATGAAGTTCAAATCAGATGACAAACCTGTTGTGGCCCCAGTTGAGAACTATGCGAAATGCAGCTGAGCATTCGTTGATTCCCTCACAATACACTCCACAATTCTTTTAACCATCTGTTCACGAACTCGAAATCAACACGTGGGCCGGTAGATTAGCCCGGTTGTAGCCTCATTCTTGAGGCCACAGGGATATAGATCGCTTCCTTGGCAGCTGTCAAGGACTAGCCTGACTTCCAAACTGGAAGAGGTCACGTGTTCAAATCACGTCCGGTCCACCATTCATTCCTTCTCCAGAAGCCCACGATGTTCGAGTTGTCTTCTGACTCTCTCAACATCGTCCGGCCTTTCAGCCAGCCAGTCTTGCACAAGCCCACGTTTTCGGATGTCATCTGGCATCGCGATGAGACACCATCTGATGGTATTCTCCGCGTCCTGCGTAGTAGCGACCCATTTGATTGAAACCCTTCCGGTTCCTTCGTATAGCGTTATGCATTCTGGATAGATTCTCACCCCTATCCCTAGATTCTCTGCAAGACCTGCCTCATCGTCTAACACCTTGCATCTGTTCTCTGAAACTACCTCTTTGAAGCTCTTGACGACTTCAGTCTTTGATTCTTCTTCGGCCTTGAGGTAGTCAGTAAGCTGGAGGTGAATATATCCTCTCTTCTTGTCATGACGTCCATTCTCCTTGATGAATGAAACCTGACTAGCATTCAATTTGGGAGCCACGCCGTATTTTTCATCCTGCCGGCCGGGATTCAATACAATCGAGCGGCTCCATTGAAAACCGCTCATGTTATTGAACGATCCATCTTCCGGTATTAGTTCTCTGAGATAGTGACTCCACACCTCACGGGCGCCTTCTCGAATGCTCTCAACTAGCCTCTGGTTTCGTATCGATTTGTCATCGGTTGTAAACCCCCAATAGATGAATGCTCTCCCGATGTGGCGCGGCATAAGCATTCTGTAGCTTGTGTTGTTTTCCGCCTCTGCCATCTTCATCTTGATGTCACCAAGTTGCTGAAACAGCTTCTCCACGATTCTTATGCGATCAACATTGCCTTCATAGTACCACATTATTCCGTTTCCGCCGATCCAACAATCACTATTGACAACCGCTCCAAGTTTTGCGCGTAGTATCTCAAGTGTTTGTCCAGTAGGGAGCTTGGGATTATCTATCGCACCTCTATTGAATCGTGAAGTCACCTTGGTCATCTTCCCCTCGAAGTAGGCATTGTCCACACCTATTGTGTCACGAATAAAGTGGAGGAAATCTCCGATTAGACGCGGTCTGGCCTTTCGATGCAGAATCTTGCTTGTGGCATCCTCTGAAATCATGTTTCGAATAAGCTCGTTGAGATGCTTAGCTCTCTCCGACTTCTCCTCCGGTAGCTGCAATTCTGAGCTTAGCCTATCGATGATCGTGGCATATTCGCCTTTTTTGAAGTAGAAATATCGGTCGCCCCAGACGTTGAGCATATCGTCTGGCGTTCGATTGATCTTCCAGACATACACACGAAGACCGGCTAGACCAACCCTGAGTTCTTCATAGCGACCCTTCAACCGAATCCGTTCTCTGAGATTCGCTTCAAGAACTCTTTTGTTATCATCAGCTGCTTGTTTGAATCTGCGTAGACTCTCATCGTCTAGACCGTCAAGATTGAGTTCGTAGAAAGAAACCCGCCTACCATCTCTCTCAGTTTCGCCGCATATAATGCCTGCGAGTTTCTCGATATCCCGAATAGAGCCACCTCGTTTGACGGCGACTCGAAATCCGTCGCCTTCCAGACTTTCCTCTCTGTCTGCTTCGTTCCTCCGATTCTGAATTTCCTGTGTATCCCGAATTCTATTCTTCAAAGCGAGTTTGGAATGCAGACTGTGTCTATCACCTGATTCCTTGGAGAACCAGTCCCCCATCTCTCTCGAGAGGTCACTTATCGGCTTCTCACCCAGGCGATTCGAATCAACTGCTGGGTTATTCCTTATTTCTAGTGAATCCGCATATCTATGCAGAAACCTAGATTCTCTTGGCGATTTCCCTTGAATCGGGTCGGTAAGCTGCTCAAAACTGGTTCGTCGGATGTCAGCTATCTCAATGCCATATAGGAATCTTTTCCCATCTTCAGACATTCTCAAATCATAGTCTGATTGTGATGGCGCTTAAAGAACCCAATAAATTTTCGACTTATGACCAATCCTTAGAATTGCTCATCCAGCTTTCGTCTGACTAGAGTCTTGAGCTCATCCACTGACACGACGGCGTTCATCTCCTCCGCTGTGATGAAGTATTCCAGCTTCCCCTCTTCTTCGATGAATGCTGACGGAAGTTCTGCGCTCTGAATCGCGTATTCTTCGCTAAACTCATCCTTGTGCAGGAACGCCACTGGCACCTCAAGACTCTCCACAAACGATTTCCACGAGCCCTTCATTCCGAAGTTGCCATAGGTGACTGCGCACAGATTACATGGATACGTTGCAGGTGATACAAATCTGTGAAAGAAGTCCTTCATCACGTTCGTGATGCCACTGTCAGCATTGTATACAAAGACCAGTTTCTGAGAGCTCATACTCATTGTATTCGCTTGGATAATATAAAATGAAGTAATGACAATGAGGGATGAAATCTAACCGCGAATTCGTGTCCCGTTGACCTTCTTATGAGCCCAGCTGTAGCTCCGAATCTTGCTGGAGACTCCGAATCCACAGGCAGCACATCGCTTATTTCTCACATGATATGATCTTCTACCACATCGCCTGCATCTGATATGGTGAGGATTGTTCTTCTTGCCTTTTGACGGAGTTCCCTTTCCCATTATTGTTCTACTCCCTAGCTGATTTTGGGGGTGGCGATACCAGCACGACATTATCGCCTCTGACAATCACGGTCTTGATGACCTCGATTATCTCTTGTCCTGCTTCGTCGTCAAAGGATATCTCATCAGCATCCTCGAGGATCAGGTTCAGATGTTGGTCATATCCCCGCAGTTTCCCTCTCAGTTTCTTCTTACCCTTCAGTTCGACAAGCACCTGCGCGCCAATCGACTTCTGAAGCAAATCCATCGGTCTACCTGCGTTCACTGATATCACCAGTACAGAACCCTCGTCGTATAGCCTTTGAGCTCCCGACGCTGGCGCAAAGCTCTGGACTCGGCTTTTAAAGATGACGATGAGTAAGTGGAGATTTCTCATTTACTGATCCTCTTGCGGAGCTTTCAAAAGGTGGACGGGGGTCGATTTCATGATGCCACGTATTGAACGCATAAAGAAACGACACCTCATGAAAGAGCGCGACCAAGGTCAGATGGTTGCATCCTTCGAGAGCGAGCTGGGCACAGAGATTACCCTCCCAGAAGGCAGCAGGCTTGAGGAGGCGATCACGGATGATGGGAGCCGCGTCATTCTATATGAGGGAGAGATCCTCTTCTTCGAATCCGAGGGCAAGATGATTCCGTCTCTTCGGGCGCTTCTGGATGATTTTGTTTCGTTACCTGAAGTCACTGTGGATATGGGTGCTATACGATTCGTCGCAAACGGTGCGGACATCATGCGACCAGGCATCACCGCGGTTGACGACGAGGTGCAGAAGGGGGCATTGGTGTCCATTGTTGATGAACGCCATAGCAAACCTCTTGCCGTAGGTATTGCCACGATGGATGCCGACGAAATCCGTTCCTCAAAGAAAGGAAAAGCCATCCTTTCGAAGCACCATGTGGGTGACGAGCTCTGGGAATTCGGTAAAGAATGAATGCCTACTCCGAAAGCCTTTGTCGGACTACTCTTAGAGCGGATTTGTAGATGCGCAATGCTAGACCTTTGTCCAGCCCAGATTTTGCCGCAAAGCGCTCTCTAGCCAAGCCCTCTTTTGAGGCATCCACATCTTTCTTCACCACTTGCTCAATCGAATGGTATCCATGTTCATAGAGTGTCCGTGCCTCGGCACGGGAAACCGATCTCGATAATGCTCCTGTATCATCTCTTAACCCCAGCCTCAACAAGTCCGATTCGGCCAAGTCCTGCTTCACTCCGTACTTCAGCTGGTTTCCTAGAGTTTCGAAACGTTGGGACAGCGTGTCTGCACCAGTTCTACCAAGATAGTCTGATATCGTAAATGCAATGGCACTGGACCAGTTCACAAGGCTGACCAAGTCCCCATCGTCCAAGCTGGATCCCCAAACTGGTCTGTCGCCCACCTTAAGGTTCTCTGCTGTTTGTTCTGCATGGCCTATCACTTCTGCCATGGTCATCTCCGATATCCAATCTAAGAGAGCCTGCCTCTTCACAGTCCTTCGACCATCGGTCAATTCTAGGAGCCACCCCTCTGGCTTCGCTAGTTCTGCCAAGTAGAGTTCGATCTCTGATGGCATTACAGTTCGAGGTCTTGCTGACTGTACAAGTCTGAATTCCAGAAGTATGTCTATGAGGGCTTCCTGCTCAGCCGTTTCATCGAGTGAAGCAAGGGTGCTTCGGACTCGTTCATAATCGATTATGCTGAGTCCTGCCTGAATTGCGGCTCTTGTTTCTGTGGCTGGTTTCAGGAACTGACCAGTTGACTCAACCAACCGTCTGCCTTTCATCCACTTGATCAGAGCTTCCACATCTCTTTCAGACTTGTTGATATAGTCGTCATCTATGAAGGCGTTGAAACTTCCTCTGAGGAGTCTCAGCACCCTCTCTTTCAGGCTGTCAGGTTTGAATCTGGTGCTTTCCGACATCTCTCTTGATACGAGGTCTGTAAAGGAGATTGGATCTACTGCATTTGGAGTAAGAGGTCCAAGCTGTGAGTGAAGAAGCCTGTCACGCAAGTCATCAACCGTTCTGAACCTCCGAGAGGGTTGGAGAAAGACCAAGTAAACACTGCCTCCATGACGATGAAGATGGTATTCTCCTATTCGCCCGGAAACTTGTAGGTATCTTGAGCGCGTTCTGAGGAATTCAAGCGAACCATCAAAGACCAGTACTACAGAGTCGAAAGGAAAACTGGTTCCCGCAGTTATTCCCGTGGTCGAAACTACACACTTGATTCTGCCATTCTTGATTTCTTGCTCTAGTCGCCCTCGGAGAGAGATCTGCAGCCCGGCATGGTGGAATGCAATCCCCTTTTCTAAGGTTTCAGACAGAGAAGAAGTTAGTGAAGTCCGCTCTGCGGGACCTACTACCCTCTCGATGACCCCCTTGTATGTTTCTCTGGGATGGGACTTCGCCAACCACTTGGCGAGTTCTTCCGCTCCCAGTCGGGTTCCAACCACGAATAGCATGGACTTCGTCTTGTAATCGTCTATATGTTCATGCACTGCATCTATCAGATTCTTCTCGTTACATCTGCATCTCTGTACTCCGTCACTGCTTACAATGATTGCACCATCTTGTCCCTGTGTCACAAGGAACTCATCTGGCTGCAGTCTAAAGGTCGGGCGGAAGATATCTGCATTCAGCCATGCAAGGACCTCCTCCGTTTCCCCGAATCGTGACGAGAGCGTGATGATTTGTGCCTTCTCTTTCAACAGAGTAATCAGGAAATCCAGCCGAGAACTCCTATCAGTCCCAAGATTCTGTGGCTGCACACGTTTTGTGAGAGAATCGAGTTCAGTCAATTCATCAATGACTGCCAGCCCAATCCTTCGCGTCCAATCCCTCTGATGCATCAGAGAAAAGAGGACTGACTCGTAGATGCCCACCACGAGGTCTGCCTCTTCTAGGTCACGTTCCGTGACTCGGGACTGCGCATCATACTTCACCACAGAATAGTCCAGTTGCTCAAACAGCTCACCGTACTCGTCAATAATCTGTCTGTTCAATGATGTATAGGGTGTGAGATAGATGCACTTCTCTCCCGCTTGGAGATGGATGACGATCATAATCATCGCCAGGAAGGTCTTGCCCGAACCAGGTGGCATCTGGATTACTAAATTCTTCTCAACTTTGTCAATCTCTCGGAGGAACTTCTCCTGTCCTGGAAGCAGGCTCACAAAGTTCTTGTGTCGAAGGAGAACTCTTGCGGTCTTACTGACTTCGGTATCTCCTCCGATTAGGCCCTGCATCGTCTTTATGGCTGAGAGTGCGAGTCGCCCATCATGAGTTATCCTGAAACGTCTATTCTTTCTGCCCCTCTCTCCCCTGGCCTGGACAAATCCTATCTTGACCAGCTTATTCATGCTCTCATAGAGGGTACCTCCTGATGCCAACCTCCCCTTCTCTTCTTCATAGATGACCTGCTCGTGCGTCCGTTCTCTCCTCTCTTGCCTCTCTGGTTTGTCATATCCTTCAAGAGCCAGAATCCCTTCCACAATCTCATCCCAACCAAGTTCTGGGATGATCTCGCCCGTTTTTGGACTGAGGACCTCAAGGCTCTGTAGGGCATAACGGTTGCCAAGGGCCTTCAAGCGCGACTTGAGATCAGACATCTCCGAGTCCGATAATTCATCACTCGGCATCAGAACCACTCACTTCTATGATTGTGGCATCTATATAGGTCATTTCACTCATCACTGGATACAGTCTTCTGGAAAGAGTTTTCATCAACTTAGTAATACACGGTCTTTTCAGACCTCAAAGCACTCTCTGAGTGTAGCAAGAGGTGGCACGATTTGCGTTTCCCGTTCGGGCGAAAGGATAAGAATGATGAGTCAGATGAAGAAGAGAAGAAGACGGGCGGCTTAGGTATCTTCTCTCCAGCCCACAGAATCTCTCAAGATGACCCTCTACAGGAGTGCAAGCGATTGGCTGAGCTTGATAGGATATACATCCGATCAAAGAGAATCAAATCGCTTGAAGATGTTCCTTGCGTTGTTAATGAGGTTAAAGAAGGACGCATAATGTTGTTGGACATCTCGCGTTTGAACAATGGTGGCGAACAGAGCCACCTTGAATTGAAACGTATAATCGAACGCATACGGGGGGAAACGAGAGGCATTCAGGCAGATCTTGCCCTCGTAAACGATGACTGTGTAATTGTTGCTCCCTCATTTGTCGAGATCTGATCTTCAGATGTGTTCGTCTGTGCCCAACCGTCTGCTACAATCTCAACCCCACTATCGCAGTTTCACGCTTTCTGTGACCATCAAGGCCTTTGTGTCTACTTTGAGAGCCTTGTGTATTGTAGACGCCAGGTTCAGACACTTCGACGCTTCACCATGACATGTCAGAACCCTCTCTGGGTGGGGTTGAACGCGCTTCACGAAGTTGAGAATCTGTTTCCTATCCGAGTGACCTGAGAAACCCTCAACAGTTTCAACTTGAAGGTTGACCGGAACCATGGTGGTATTTCCCTCTCGATTCCTCATCTGTATCTCTTTCCACCCCTTCTGAATTCGACGACCAAGAGTGCCTTCACCCTGATAGCTCACAAACATCATCATATTCTTCTCCTCTGGGGCTAGGAGCCTGAAATAGTCAACACTGGGTCCTCCGGCAAGCATGCCTGAAGTAGCCATAATCACACAGGGCTCACCCTCAACTATCTCTTCTCTCTGATCCGGATTGTCTACTTGCACAAATATATCATTAAGGAACGGGTTCACGCCCTGATGGAAAATCATCTCACGTATCTTCTTGCTCAAAGCCTCAGGATGAGTGGTATGAATTGCTGTTGCTTGTGCAATCATCCCTTCTATATATACGGGCACACGAGGAATCCTATTCTTTGATGCTAGGTCCTCTAGTACCAGCATAATCTCTTGGGCTCTTCCTACTGCAAGTACAGGAATGAGGACCTTTCCGCCACGGCCGATGGTCTTCTTGATCAGAGATGCAAACCTTCGTTCTACCTCCTGTCTCGGTGGCATCTTGTCGGTTGGATGGCCGTATGTGCTCTCCACAATCAGTGTTTCGAGTCTTGGAAATGTGAATGTTGCTGGCTCAAGAAGCCGCGACCTTCCAAACTTGAAGTCACCCGTGTAGGCCAGGTTATACTGCCCGTCGCCTATGTGGAGATGGATGATTGACGAGCCGAGAATATGGCCCGCATTATGCAGAGTGAGTCTCACGTCTGGCGCGATGTCTGTGACCTCTCCATAGCTGAGGGGTATTGTATGCAGAATGGCCTCTTTCACGTCTCTATCACGATAGGGGCGAAGTTTTCCTTCTCTCTCTGCAACGTCTAGATAGTCGAGTTGTAGGAGCGTTGAGAGGTTGAGTGTAGGAGCGGTCATGTACACCGGGCCTCTATACCCATACTTGAATAGGAAGGGCACCATGCCACAATGGTCTAGGTGCGCATGGCTGATGACTACGGCATCCAGTTTGTCAACGCTTAGCTCGGGCATGTCAAGCCTTGGAAATGCCTTACTAGGTGTACCGACATTAACACCACAGTCAATCAGTATATTGCTCTCTGAGGTCTGCAAGAACATACATTGCCTCCCAACCTCCCTAAAGCCACCTAGGGCTGTCAACCGAATCCAGCTATTGTCAAACAATGGAGCTCGGTGTATCCTTCTACCTATCTCTCTGAATGACTTGTTACGGGTGGCAGCCTCAGATTGGTTTATGTATCGTATCTGTTTGATGAGCTTGCTCTCAATGGGTGGAGTCCTCATAACATTCGGACGCCAGAATGTCTGCCGAGTAATCTCGCGTAGAGTAGATCCTCCTCTCCCTATGACAAGACCCGGTTTCTGTGCTTCAATAATCACTTCACCACGTGACTCGTCAAAGTCAATTGATGTGATTTCTGCATCATCCGGAACCAGCTCCCGCACCGTCTTTTCGGCTTCTTCATGCCCTAGTCTCACCTCAGGGGCTGACCGGACAACCAATCTCTTCCTCATCTTGCGAGCAAGTGATTTGATCATATTACCATCGTCAAGTAGAATCTTAGGTGCTTTGGAGTAGATTGCTATCTCTGGCCCCTCGTATTCAACTGAGCTTATGGCTGCAGAGCGAGGTAGTGCTTTCAGCACTGCCTCTCTTATATCTACGTGGTTATTGTTGTTAGAACCCATCTAGAGTCACTTCTTTGTTGTGGGCTTATAGTATCCCCTTGGTTCACTAAAGGCTCCCCACCACGGGGCTGAGTTCAGACAGATTATGAATCAATCTGTCCCGAGGAACGAGAAAGTCCGGATCTCTATTTCTTCCAGATTCTGTCTATGGTTTCCCTGTCCAACTCTTGGTATCCATCTTTGTCAATGACGCTGACAAGGATTGCATTTCCTGTTGCAGCATCTCTTTCGATGGCTGAGGCAATAGCGGAGACGGCCAGCTCAATCGCCTTATCCTTTGGAAGATCATCTTCATAGCCAGCCTCAAGCACACCAAAGGCAACCGGCGAACCAGAGCCTGTCGATGTGTACTTGTCTGACAAGACGGATCCGATGAAGTCATTGAAGTAGACCTGTGGTCCCTCGTCGTCAAAGCCTCCCACAAGGCACTGAAGGATGTAGGCGCCGCGCGCCTGAAACATGATATTGCTCAAAAGCCTAGTCAATGCTTTGACTTTCATTGGTCGTTCTCTCTGAATCTCGAAGAGTTTTGCCTCGGCCTTCAGGAGATCCATGATTGTTTGTGCGTCGGCAACAGAACCGGCAATGGTTGCACCGATCCTGTCGGTGATCTTGTAGATCTTCTTGGCAGTCTTGCTAGCTACCAGGTAGCCCATTGTGGCTCTCTGATCGCTGGCAAGAACCACGCAGTCCTTCGCAATGAGACCAACTGTTGTTGTTCCGGTCTTCAATTCTTCCGGTGGCTTCGTTTGCTGTTCCATATCAAGTAACTCCCTATCAACGAAGTTGTGCCTTGGAGAACTAGTGACAATAGAAGGGCATTTTCGAACCTATTAAAAGGTTTTTGCAGCGGACATTACTATGTTCACCGATGGCTATTCTTCCTTTGGTTTCTCTGGGCGCTCGTAAGTGATGACAAACTTCACTTCTTGTGCTTTCTCATTCACTTTGAGAGCATCTGCGGCTATTCCAATCTCTGCGTATTGTATACCCTCGATGTAACGGCTCTCCTTTGGAAGCTCGATGGTTATGGTCCCGGCCTTGATGGCAACATCATACTTGTCCTCTGGGAGAGCTGGGACTCGACGCTTGATTACAGCTGCTATCTTGTCCTTCATTCTGGTGAGGATCTCCCTTATGGTGACCTCGAAAACCAGAGTCTTGCCTGCAAGTGGGCTGTTGAAGTCGATGCGCGCCTTTCTTCCCGTAACAAGGGTCACGATTCCCTCTTCATTGCCGAACTTGACCCTATCTCCTTTCATGGGGCTGACAACTCCCTGTTTCTTGAGTTTGAGGAGTGGTATGGATTTGATTTTCTTAGGGTCTCTTGCTCCTGCTCCTTTCTCAGCCGGAACTTCGATCGTCTTACTCTCTCCGACCTTCATGCCTACAAGTTCCTTTTCTACGGTTTCAAGCAACCAGTTCTGTCCGACCGCTACAAGCATCGGTTCATACCGAGTGTCTTCATTGTAGAGCCCCTCGTTCTTTGCCACATCCTCATTTGTCAGATCGAAAATCTGCCCTTCTTCCTTAGTCCTAGCTACGTAGTCCACATAGATGAGGCTGTTGTCCTTGACAGTCTTCTCTGTCTTGGTCTTCTTATTCTTCTTGGATGATTTCTTAGGCTTCTTTTCTGACAAAGGGATACTACTCCTGCGGCCTTGTTACACTCAGCGGCCCTCACTCTAGGTCTTATAAAATGATTTCCTTGAGGATGCTACTCCAATCACAGACAGTCTTTCAAAGAAGAATACACCAGTCTGGACGGTTGTCATCTCAAAACCTTCATTCTCCACTAATCTCTCGAAGCGACCGTAGTCGGAGAGTGAGGAGACCATGGTGTAGATTCTTCCCTCTGGCGAAACATGCTGCATTGCCTGCTGTAAGAATCTCTCAGTTACTTCTGTCCCCCTAATCCCCCCAACCAATGCATGGTCGAGTTCTGTCCTATCTTCATCCGAAGGGAGATAGGGTGGGTTGAATGCAATCACGTCGAAACGAGAATCTGGCGCGATGGCCTTCAAGAGATCCGAAACAAACACCTCCGCCTTTTCGTATAGGTCATTGTGTAAGAGGTTCTGCTTTGTGTTCTTCACGGCCTCAAAGGAGCAATCCAGCCCAATTATCCGATATGAGATTGTGGCTGCATTGACAAGGATGTAGCCACTTCCACATCCCACCTCAAGAAATGACTCGTCGGGAGCAACTTCTATTGCATCTAGCAGAAGGAACGTGTCTTCCGATGGAGGATACACGTGGTCTTGGACCGCAATCCTGTGATTGCTGTCTTTCATGTCTTTGCTTCCTCAGGGTGAGGGATTATCCCCTCTTCAATCAGAGAGGTGATTCGGTCTGACAAGCACACCAGTTCATTGATAGTGAGACTTCTTAGTCGTGCCTTACTATCAACCTGTTCTACTGAATCAAGAATATCATCGGCCATATCTCTTTTCATATCTATATTCTTCAACCAGATTCGTAATGCTCGTCTCAGCTGTTTGTTTGGGTATGAATAGAGGCCTCGTATCATCCAATAGAAGACCCTGTTGTCTTTCGCCCACGCACCACTCTCTCGAGGGGTCATCCTGACGACAAGTGAGTCAACCGCAGGTTTCGGATAGAAAGACTCTGATGGCACCTCAAAAAGAGGTTCCACTTCGGCAAGATAGTTTACTGTGACTGTGAGACGCGAATACTCTCTCGAACCTGGTTCTGCTATTAGTCGCTGTGCGAATTCCTTCTGATATGTGAGAATAGAGACTTTGGGCTTCAGTTCTCTCAGTAGTCTGAAAGTGATGGGGGAGGAAACACTGAATGGAAGGTTCGAAACCACTTTGGATACATCGGGCAAGTCAATCTTCAGAATGTCGCCATGTATGATAGAGAGCCCGTCAGCATCTCCCAGTTTCTCTGTAAGGGCCAGTACTAGATCCCTGTCAATCTCAACCACGTAGACCTTCTTAGCTCTAGAAACCAGTAACTCAGTGAGAATTCCTAGACCGCCTCCTATCTCCAGTACAGATTCATCATCAGTTATCTCTGCTGCATCGACAATCTGTTGGGCGATTCGGCTGTCAACAAGGAAACTCTGCCCTAAGCTCTTCTTAGGCCTTACTCCATACTTGCTCAATTCAGACCTGATACTGTGCCTACTCAGAAGTCTCACCTAGAACGGCTTCTGTCGCTGTCTTCTGGTGGAGGGCGTACGAAAAGCCAACGCTTTACATCGCCCTGAAGCTCTTCAATGATTCGTCCAGTGACAACTCTCTTTGGGTTCTGCAGCTTTGTTCTCTCGGCGATATCGTCAAAGCTCTTGAAAGGTTCTTTCTTTCTCTCTTCCAGAATCGCCCACATGATGGTCTGGCCTATTCCGGGAAGAAGTTGAAGTGAGTGCATCCTGGTTGTAATTGGCTTGGCCTCGTTGAAGAAGCGAACGAAGTTTTGTTCACGTTTCGTGACAATAATCTCCACAATAAGAGGGAGTTCAGCCTCACTCTCTGCAGCTAAATCCTCATAGGCGATTCGTCTTTGAACATGATCAATCTTGCCACGAGCACCCTTTTCGATTGATACCCTCTCCTGCGGGTTCAGAGTCACGTTCTTCTGTGGGACGAGCTCGAGGAGTGTAAAATAGCTCTCGCCTATAGCTTGGACAACAGTTCCGCTGTGAGGTCGAGAATCTCTGAGGTACATCTTCGGTGGTATCACTGCCAGGATATATGCGTGACTCTCGTACATTCTACCCTGATGATTTTCCATCCTGTTGTTCTCCTGGCATTATATAACCGCATTAGATTTGAATGGACAGCCTTATGATAAAAATGAATCGGGCAAGAAGAAGACCCAGAACGTTTCTGTGTTCTCCTCCTTTACGAACGTGCCTTCTGTATAATCTCAACAATCTCTGCTATCTGGTCATCTGTGAGGTCTGTCTTGCGGGTATCCAGTACAGTCTTCATCTCCTCTTCTGTATTGGGAGCGATGTTCACGAGCTGAACTGCTTGTGCTCTGGAGAGAGCATAGTTCTTCATCAAACGCTCCACGGTCTTTATGGATACAGATGGAGCCATCCTTGAGAACATATTCGCATGTTCCAGTGTTATTGTCTGCTGAAAGGACAACTCTCCATCTTTGGAGCGTTTACTCAGGATTTTCTTAACCTGAGGCAATGAAACCTCTTCTTCACTGATGACCTTCTTCGGCATATTCTACCACTCAACCTCTGCTTGGTCTGAGATGCTCAGGCCGGATTATAAGATTCTTCATAGCTTTGCCAAGAGACACTTGGACTTGTACTGCGCGTCCACGGATACCGGATACAGTACCGGTTCTTCCATGATAGCGTCTGTGAGGCATTCCCTTGTGGAAACCGGGGTCGATGATGATATCTACTTTGTCTCCCACTTTATAGTCAACAAGCACTTGACTAAGTGGACGTAACCCACGCTTCCGTACCTTCTTAGTCATAAGACTACGTGTTCGTGCTCTGTATCCGTGACTTTTCTTGACCATGGGGCATCAACCTCGAACTTTCTTCATCGTACTGCAAGATGCAATATAGAGTGGCATATCTGAGGTCCAGCAAAACCTCCGGAGTCGCCACTTAAGCATTATGGTGTGCATCCAATGAATGGATGGCTGTCACATTGAGTTCCTTACAGACTGCATTGACTCCAAGAACCTCTGCTATTGAAGGCTTCGTTCTGCCCTCATCACCTGATATGAGTTCCTTTATGTAGGTCCCTCCCTGAACACGGAAGTACCCTTCCACAGTCTCTTTATCGACCTGAAGCAGTCTGACTTCGTAGACTTGTTTCTCCCTGACTCTATCACTTCTTCTATGTGCAACGCGCCTTGGGGTCCTTTGCTGAATAGTCATATCTGAGAGTGCATCCGCAGCCCGCTTCAAATCTTCCTTCGATACACTGCCATCAATGGTGATGAGTGCTCGATACTCCTTGATGTTTTTCGACGATTCCGCCTTCAACTTCTGAGCTCGACTCTTCTCAGTCATCTCCAAACCTTGCACCTCCACCTTTCCCTTGCTCAGCTCATTGACTCTCCGTGTTGCCTCATCTAGGTCAAGCTGTCGCACCTTCGGCTCTGAGATCTCCAACACAAATGGCCTGCCTGCCCCTATCATCAGCGCATCGATATCCTCCCTTCCCGCTGCATGGAACTTGAACCTCGTGCCCTTTGCCATCTCTTGGAGGGGTTCGCCAATATATTCGGAAACCGAGTCCTGATATCTACGGCCGGTTCCGTTGCAGACCTCACAGCCCTTTCCTCTGCACTCGCTGCAGTCCCACCTACTCTGCGGTATTCCTCGCTGCAGTTTCCGGTATCGTCCATAGATGAAGACTGGATTGATCTGAAGGGAAACATCATCTTTTTCCATATCATATATGAAGACAATATCAGGTGTTTCAAAGTCCGTCTTCTTACCAGTTCTGTCGAGTATCTCTTTACCCAGCACCCGGTTGAATTCAGATTTCAACGGTTCTCCATAGAGCAGATTGAATTTTCCTCGAATCTCTTCTTCTCTCTCTGCCATTCTTGCTATTGGTACACTTCCAACCAGCAGAGTATCGTACTCCACCCCGGCGACCAATTCCAAAATCCTGTCGGCGATGGCAGGAATCTTCTGGAAGACACTATTTCCATCGGTGTTGCAGACTTCGCACTCACCAGATGCACTAACAGGGATGCCCTCTTTCAATGCAAGTGCCCTTGCCTGTTCTGAGAGCCCATTCTCGGCTAGGTGTCGAAGCAGTCTGGTTCCCACCTCACGGTTTCCTGCTTTCATCTCACGGTTCGCAATCATGGAGAGAACGAGTTTGATTGAGGCCCCCCGTTCGGGATTCGTTGTGGCGGTACTCAACCAGGCGAAGAGCCGCCCCAAACAGCGGTCACAAAGCATGTGGTCTTCTAGAACACTGATTGCCTTCTCTAGTAGTATATACTTATGATCATTCGACATGGGGGCACTCTTCGGGGATACTGTCATCATCGTGTTCCTAAAAATAGTGTTCTATCGCATCAGAATAGAGGGCTTAAGAAACGGATGACATCAAACCCAAGAAGAATCATCCGAGGTTCCCGTAGCAAGGAACGAATTACTCTTGCCTGTCTATCCATGTCCCCCTTCTTCCTGATGGTATCCTCCAGGTGCATGTTTTTTGCCCCTGAAACGAGTCTATCTAGGCCTTTGTCGGATAGCGCGGTAAGAGTCTTCTGCGCAAGCCACATAGTCCGAAACTCTGAGCCTAGCTCCTCTTTCCAGAGGTCTTCATACCGTGCAAGAGACTCATCTGAATAATCCTCATTTTCAAGGGAGTCTGCAACCGTTTCACCTGCTATCTTCGCAGCCTTACCACCAAGAATCACTCCTCCCCCGGTGGTTGCCTTTACATGACCTGCTGCATCTCCCACTACAACTGCTTTTGTGGTATAGGTCCTCTCTATGGGGGTTCCCACCAGAACAATTCCTCCGAATCCCTTCTCAATTGATGCCTTCTCTAGTCTTCTTGACAAGACTCGGTGGTGTTTCATGGCCCCTCGCAAACGAGTCATAGTTCTATCGTACGATGCAAGTCCAACTCGTGCACGTCGGTTACCAATTGGAATAATCCATGCAAAGAAGCCTAGTGCAAGTTGTCTCCCATAGAACATCTCAACTTGTTCCTCATCTACATCGACATTTTTCATCTCGTATTGATATGCAGGAAGTTTTGATGTACGAGGGACCACTGGAAGCCCAAGACTCCGCGAAATCTGACATCGGCTCCCTTCTGCATTCACTACCACTTCCCCCCTCACAATCGGTCTCTCCTGTTGAAAATGCAACTCAACTCCTGTTTCGGTGATAGACGCGGTTTCGACCTTGGAGTCAGTTATAATCCTAGCTCCTTCATCTCTTGCTCTCTCGGCCAACCATCTGTCAAAGGCTCCTCTGTCAACCACAAGAGCTTCACTCTTTCCGCGTTGAATCTCGATACTATCACATGAAGGCGAGTATATTCTTGCCCCCTTCACCTGATTCTGAATGACATGATCAGGTGGATTCAATCCCAAGGCCTTGAGTCCTGAAGTACTCAACAGACCCGCGCAATGGACAGGCTTTCCGACAGTTGCATGCTCTTCAAGGACGGCAACGTCGAATCCTCTGTGTGCAATGGTACCGGCTGAGAGAAGCCCGGCAGGACCGGCACCAACAACAACAGCGTCATACTTCAACGAAACCAGCTCCTCTCCACACACACATACCATCCTTTTTATCTGTGGCCCAGGTTGGATTTCGTGAGGAACCTGTGGAGTTGATTATGGTTGACCAATAGATCCTTTGCCTTCAAACAAGTGATAGCTGTCAGGACTGATCTTGACATGACGCGAGGTAAGATCGCGGTACAGGTAGCTCATGGTGCAGTGAGCGCTGCAGAGAAGGCTAGATCAGGTCGGCAAGAGGTCTGGCGTGCATGGATGGGCGAGGGTCAAAAGAAAGTGGTTGTTAAAGTCGACTCTGAGGAGGCCATATTAGACCTCGAACGAAGGGCCATTGCTGAGGGACTTCCTCGGGCTGTGATTAGAGATGCAGGGATGACCGAACTTGCACCTGGCACTACCACTGTGATTGGCATAGGTCCTGCGAGGTCAAACGAAGTCGATAAAATCACAGGTGACCTGAAGCTGCTCTGAAGTGATCCTGATGCGTACCACCTATCCTCTAGAACGCAGTCTTGGCATGGAGTATTACTCTACAGATGTAGAAGGTGTGGGAGGCCGCCTGAAAGCACGTTTCGACGACTTTCTGGTCGAAGAGATCACTCCTGCAGGTCGAGTTCTTCACATGGAAGCGTGGTCAGACAGCAATGAACAATCGATAGAAGAAACGCTTCCCATTTCAGGGGAACCAGCGAAGTATGCGCGATTCGTTGTACAGAAGATGGGTCTCACCACCCTCGATGTGGCAAACATAATCGCCGCAGAACTTGGCATTTCACGGCATCTGGTTTCATATGCCGGGCTTAAGGACAAGAGGGCAATAACTACACAGGCAATGTCAGTACCTGCAAAGTCTGCTGCTGAACTCAACCAGTTACAGCTGTACAATATATGCCTGAGGGATATATGCTACAATCCCGAGCCGGTGCGTGTTGGGGATCTTTGGGGTAATCGTTTCTCAATATATCTCCGGAACATAGAATCTGAGGAGGCTGCTCTAGAGGCAGCAGAGGCAGTGCAGACGACCCCTCTCCTCAACTACTTCGGTGAACAGCGATTCGGTGTAGTCCGGCCCTATACTCACCTAGTCGGAAAGGCTGCTATCAAAGGTGATTTTGAAGGGGCAGTCCGCATCATGCTTACCACTTTGAGTCAATACGAAGATGAGAAGATTACTTCAATTCGGAAACAGCTTGCCGAAGAGCTTGTCTTTGACGAGTCGGTCGTTGAAGCCCTCCCTGATGGATTGAGATATGAGAAGAACATCGCACGCTTTCTCACGAAGAATCCCGGCGATTATGAACGAGCCTTCAGACAGATATCTCCACGAATTCGCACTCTCTTTGTACATGCCTATCAATCCTATCTCTTCAATCGCCTTATTAGCAGACGACATGAAGACAGACTACCCCTTGACTCTCCTGTTCCTGGAGACTTCCTGATACAACTGGATGAACCTCACTCTGGTCGCGATTCATGGCTGTATGTTACTGAGAAGAATCTAGAGGAAAGGGCCAAATTAGTGGAGAAGGGCCGATTTGGCATTGCAGCTCCCGTGCCGGGCTATGCCACGAAGATGCCCCCCACCTCTCAGACGAACGCACTCCGTTCAATTCTGGATGATGAGGGTATCACTCTTCTTGACTTCAGGAACGAGAATTCCAGAGCAATCGATTCTGCAGGAGGTCTTCATCTGATATCAATCTCCGTTCCAGATCTGGAATCCAAGTGTATGGACAGGGGTCTCCAGCTGAGGTTCAGGCTGCGGAAAGGGTGCTATGCCACCGTAGTACTCAGGGAGATAATGAAGAATCATCCCATAGAGAGGGTGTGAGCTCTCCTATCGGGTTCTCCTCCGGGAACTGAACTCTCTCATCTTCTCGTCAAAGGCGTCTTCTTGCTCTTCTTCGTCTTGCTCTTTCTCTTGGAACTCGAAGAGGACGCTTTCCCCTATGACTGCCGATGCAATGATTCTCAATTCATCTGGAGTGTACTCTATCCTCATCCGGTCTTCTGGTCTGAGCATCACGATGCTCTCTCGAGTGCCATCAGGCAGATAGAGGCTGTTCACACCCACCTCGATGATGGGATCTATGAGCGTTCTTATCACGCGACGCAGCTTGACTGGTCCAGTAAGTATCAGAGGTTTCCCGTAGAGGTCAGCTATCTGATCCAGTAGACCCTCTGCTGATTCTAGAATGGCCTTGTCCCTCTCCTTCTTGACAACCAGTACGACTCGTGGTCCCGCCTTAACAGCTCTTCGCAAACTCAGATCTCTTAGAGATGGATGCTCATCCGACTCGCTCAGAAGCCATTTTGAAAAATCTACATCAAATTGAGTTATCTGTCCAGTGTCCAGCCTGTTCTGACAGTTTGGGCATAGCATATCAGACTCTAAATCAAATATACAGACAGGTAAACGCATGAAATGAAACCTCGCCCAAGCTCTGGACACAACTAGTTCGTGTCGAGTGCCATATGAACGTTCTGTTTACTACTTTGCAAGAATGATGTTGATGGTCGAAACGTTCAGGTCGCTACCTTTGTCTGTCTGCACTGTAGTAGTACCGATTATGATGTCCTTCACCTCAAGGTCAGGCATGAATCTGTGCCGTGTGATTTCTGCCACATCTACTGCTCTACTGACCAGTCGTCCCCTCGCTTTGATTGAGACTTCAGATGCACCCTTGTCGAATAGCGTCTTGCACGCCAGTACGTAGGACATCACGTTCTTGGACCCGACGAGAATCGTAGATTCGCTGTGTTTCTTTCTTGGTCTGCTCCCGGATTCTTCCTCCGTCACCCAAGCTCTCTCCGCAGTCGTTGCTATATATGACTCATTGATAAAGCGTTGTGGTTCTAATATTGATTTCGATTACATTGACAAATATGAAAGAGAAAGACTAGCACAGTTTTCGATAGATGCACAATGTACTGTTTCGCAAACCTTTTCTTGAGAATCCATCGGCCTTATCCTTGGAAGTAGAATAGATGACACAATTAACGTTTCTGGGTTCTTGTAGAGAGATTGGACGCTCAGGATTCCTTATCAAAGAAAACGGCGAATCCATGCTCGTAGATTACGGCGTCAAATTCCAGAACCCTCCAGCCTTTCCAGCCACTGTACCAACTCATGACCTACAGGGCGTTGCAATCACTCACGCACATCTTGATCATTCGGGCGGCGTCCCAATCATCCTGAAGAATCCTGACATTCAACTGTTTTGCACTCCTGCAACTCGTGATCTTACGATGCTCCTTCTTCGTGACATGTATCATATCTCTAAAGGGCGTCTACCATTCACCCGAAAAGACATAACCCGCCTGAGGCGGCAGTACAATCATACACCATACGAAGAGACTTTTCCACTAGGCCGGAGTTTTGAGATCACACTCTTCAATGCAGGCCACATTCCTGGAAGCGCTATGGTATCGGTTAGAGTGAATGGAAAGAGAGTGCTATTCACTGGCGACTTCAACGGAGATGAATCAAGACTCTGCTCTGGTGCGAGGAAGAACCTGCCAAAGCACGACGTAGTCGTCACTGAGAGCACATATGCCAGAAGACGAAACCCTGACCGAGAAGAAATCGAACATGCTCTCGTTGATACAGTTCTCGAAACCCTAGAACGCGGTGGTACAGTTTTGATCCCGGCGTTTGCTGTGGGCCGTAGCCAAGAAATCATGTGTATTCTTGAGCAGTATAACATTCCGAAAGAGTATCCAATCTATGTTGATGGAATGGCCCGTAAAGTGAACGAGATAATCTTGAAGCATCCGAACTACATAGGCTCGCCAAAGGCATTCAAACAGGCGATGCAGAGAATTCGGACCATTCGGACCAACAAGGACCGGAAGATGGCTGCACAGTCTAACGGCATCATCATCTCACCTGCAGGCATGCTCAAGGGTGGTGCATCACACAGGTATTTCCTGGATGTGCATGATAATCCCAACAATGCCATTGTGCTGGTGAGCTATCAGATTCCCGGTACACCCGGTGCAGAACTGCTCGAGAAGAAAAAGGTGACCATCCGCAATAGAGAGTACGACGTGAAGGCTCAGATTATGTATCATCATCTGAGTAGCCATTCTGACTCAGAGGGTCTTCTGGACTTGCTCATGAAGATCCCCGGTGAGCCTGAGTTCCACATTGTACACGGTGAGTCAGAGTCAGCTGATGCACTTCAAGAGAAGCTCACAAAGAAAGGCAAAACTGCACATGTACCCGAGACTGACGAAACCGTGGAGATCTAGAGCTAGATCTCCTCTGGTTCTGGCCGTGCCTCAACAACCTGACACTTGACCTGTTCGATAACTGCCTCGGCCTCTTGTGGCTCCAAAATGAGTGTATAGAGATACTTGGTGGTTCGTAGTTTAAGCTTGACCTGGTCTGAACCCCTCTTGACGCGACATTCAGTTGCATCCTCGGTCATCTCGAGGAATTTCTCGACATCGTGGATTTGCTTTGGCATGTGTTAAGCCTCTTTCAAGTGTGCTGAGTTTGATTGTGGTGGGCCGGAGGAGATTCGAACTCCTGATTCTCGCTGTGTGAGAGCGATGTCATAACCCCTAGACCACCGGCCCATCATAAGACTGGCCACGCAAGATGGTTACTATCTTCTGGAGCGCCTCTTCGGTCGGAGGTCTTTACCCTTGCACTTTCTGCACTTCTTAGCCTTATACGGATTTGTTGCTCCGCACTCGCGACACACCGACTTGTAGAGCAAGTAGTGTTGAGCTAACCTGCGCTTTTCAATATCTGCAACTGGCATTTTGTAGACCTCTTTGCGTAAAGGCGGTTGATGGTCTCGTGAGCCGCCTCAGGCTTCCCAGCCGAGTCGTGTTAAAAAACTATCGTTCTAACATCGACTCAGCTGAAGAACAGACGTCCTACATAGCCTCTTCGAGCAGCCGAGCGATGTCGCTTGGCTTTTTAGCGACTTTCACACCCGCTGAGTTCAACGCCTCAATCTTGGAGGCTGCTGTTCCTGATCCGCCACTGATTATTGCTCCTGCATGACCCATTCTCTTGCCTGGAGGTGCCGTTCGCCCTGCGATGAAGCCAACAACAGGGACATTGATGTGCTCTTTGATGTACGTAGCAGCCCGTTCTTCGGCATCGCCACCAATCTCACCAACGAGAACCATCCCCTTGGTGTCCTTATCCTTCTCGAAGAGTTTGACAGCCTCGAGCGTGGTGAGGCCAACACAGGGGTCGCCGCCCAGTCCGATTGCCGTGGTTATACCAATGCCCGCGTCAGTCATACCTGCTGCAATCTCATAGGTCAGTGTACCGCTTCTAGACATCAGTCCTATATCGCCAGCCGAGAAGACATGACCTGGCATGATCCCAAGTTTCTGTTTGGCTCCTGGAGTGATAATACCCGGTGTGTTCGGGCCGATTATGGTGATGCCCTTTCTTGCTGCAGCATGTATCACGCGAATCTCGTCACGTACAGGTACGTGCTCCGTTATTATGACGACGGGATTCAGGTCTGCTGCGATCGCTTCCAGTGCAGCGTCGGTTGCGAAACGGGCGGGAACGAAGATGACTGAGGCTGTTGCGTTCTCCTCCTCTTTTGCCTGTGCAACAGTATCATAGACCGGTATCCCTGCAATCTCTTGCCCCCCTTTGCCTGGGGTGACCCCTGCGACGACTCTGGTACCGTACTCCTTCATGGCTTGAGAATGAAATGTTCCCTGAGCGCCCGTTATTCCTTGGATGATCACTCTTGTGCCCTTGTCTACCAATACCGCCATCTACTTCTCCTCCTGTACGATATCAACGACCCTTCTAGCCGCCTCTTCCATGGTTTCCAGGAAAGGTATTCCTGCTTCATCCAACATCTTCTGTCCCTTCTCTTCATTGGTACCGACCATTCTGACAACTAGGGGGACTGTAATATCTCCATCATCTCTAGCAGATATCAGACCTTGGGCCACCTCATCACAACGAGTAATACCGGCCATGATGTTGACCAGTATGGCCTTGACCTTCGGATACATCAGTGCTATCTCTACACCGCGTTCCACCCGTTTAGCATCTGCTCCTCCACCGAGGTCGAGAAACGTACTCGCCTTGCCTCCATAGAGTTCAACCGCATCGAGCGTGGCCATAGTGAGTCCTGCACCATTACAGATACAGGCTATGTTGCCGTCTAACTCAACGTATGCCATCCCCTCCTCAGTAGCCAAGCGCTCCCTCTTATTCTGTTCGTGAGGCTTTCTTTCGAGACTCTTCATCAGGTCTTGATGTCTGTAGAGTGCATTGTTGTCAATATTGAGCCTCGCATCTGCTGCAAGAAACTCTCCTTCATCCGTCAGTATCAGGGGGTTGATCTCTGTCAGTTCGACATCGTACTTCTCGACTATCTTCCAGAGTTTCAGGAAAAAGCCAGCAAGTTTGAGAATATCCTTGCCCTCAAAGCCCATTGCCACAGCCATCTCTTGGGCCTCGTACGCTTGGAACCCGAGAAATGGGTCAACAGGTTTCTTGATTATCTTCTCGGGACTCCTTTCAGCAAGCTCTTCGATCGACATTCCCCCCGAAGAACTGCCGATCACGACATACTGTCGTGTATTCCGGTCGATAGTTATTCCTGCATAGATTTCTTGAGCGACATTCAGTTTTTCTTCGACCAGAACTGCTTCCACAGGAAGGTCGTTAATTCGCATTTCCAAGATTTCTGCCGCGAGTTTCTCAGCTTCTTCAGGAGTATCTGCAAATTTCACTCCGCCTGCCTTCCCTCTCTTACCTGAGAGAACCTGAGCCTTCACAACAACCGGTTTGCCAATCTCTTTGGCCCTCTTTTTCGCTTCTCCGGGTGTCTTTGCTACACCTCCGGGAGGTGTTGGCATCTTGAACTCCCGAAAGATATCTTTTGCCTCATGTTCGAACAGTTTCATTACCTTTCACCAATGAGAAAATGAACATTGCTTCTAGTCGGGGCCAAAAGGAGCTACCATAAAAAGCTTGAGTGCCGGCAACTAAGAATGGTCTTCTAGGAGAGTCATAAGTGAGTCTTGCAACTCTAGGCTTCTTCGACCGAGTTCATTCCGTTTATCTTTAGCCATGAGGCTAAGGAGAATGGAATTCACATACTGAGACTCTTCGAGCAGGTTCTCAACAACACCGGGCATATGCTCTGCACACTTTCCTATCTGCTCAATGGAATCTGCGGGAAGGGACGAGAGCACTTCATGGATGAGGTCTTCCGATAGACCTGTTCGACTCACCAAGAGTCTCTGTAGGATGGAGTAGAGATCCCCCTTCTTATCGGAGAGCGCCTTCAGGGCCTGTCTCGCATCGCCGACCGGAACTCCTAGTCTTGCGACGCTACCTCCGAGCACCGTACACTTGATTCTGTTATCTTCTCTCACAACCAGACCTTCCTGTTCCAATTCGTCGATTAGGCTGAGCCCTCGAAGTGCCTGTTCGATGACTGAAGCTGCATAAGGCCGCGTATCATTGTCTTCCAAAGCAAACTTCGAGAACTTCACAAGGTGTTTGCAAAGGCGATGCCTGCTTATACCCTGATACTTCCATGCTTCGCACGAACAAGATACGCCCTCGGCAGCTCTTAGGGCCACAAAGTGCCAGAGCTCCCGTGAGCCACTATGGACCAGGCCTTCGATCTTGGATGGAGTCACTGATACTATTCTGACACTTGAATCTGGAATGTCTGCCGCTCGGGTGCGGGTGGACTTGTTGGTCCTGAGGTCTATCAGTGTTTCAGCATTGGCGTTCTCAACTGGAGACATCAAGTCGGCTGTGATACCGACTTTGCGTTTCGAGGCGGCCCAGTATGTTCGGTCAAGAATTGAGAAGGGATTATCGGAGCTGTCTGAATCCGCACAAAGCTGATTCAGGAGGAGATCCTGAAAGTTCTCCGGGTCGTCCATGGAGCTGTCAACCTCTCCGAGCCTTGGCGATATATTTCGGTCCTCATCTTTGATGAAATACCTCTCAAGTACGCGCCTCCTTTCCGCGTCGCTGCCCACTACTACTATTCCAAACCCCTCTTTATCCAATGTTGGTCTGCCGGCCCTTTCGAGAACATCGGACAGCTGAAGTTCTGATAAGACTGTGAGATCCTCTTGACCAGATAAGTCCGAATACACGTCCCTCATGTATGCGCCAAGGAGGAAGACAACCGTGGCGCGGAGGCCGCTCGCAATCGCAAAACGAGTTGGCATTACAAGGACGGGGAGAACCTGTTCCTCCCACGCCTCTGATATCATCCGTCTTTGGATTCTGGGCACTCCCTCATGAAAGAATGCAACCCCCCTAGAAACAACATCCTGAAGTCTGTCAGTCAACTCGCAATCGAAGAAATGCCTTCCAATCTGTTGTGCAAGCCGAATTAACTCGTCGCGGTTCTCAGGCAGGAGTCGCAGGTCTAGTACTGCGTCTTCGTGAACATCATCAATGCCAGTGAGTTGATACGCAAGCTCTTCCGCGGAATCGATGTCTGAGCAGAGTATCATGATCTGTCCCTCTTTGTAGTGGACAAATTCTGCAAGATCCGCGAGTGACTCGGCCATACTAGGGAAGGCCTTCACACTGAAGATTCGCTTAATCTCTGGCTCTGGATCTTCAACGACCTCCGCCTTCAACCATCTACTTAGATCGTCTATGTCTGCCACAGGAGGACATGTGGCAATATACTGAACCCTCTCAGAAACACCCATGAGGTTGACCAGAATCCCCTCGAGAGTTGCACCATAATTCGGTTGTCCTATCCTATCTATCCTCTCCACTAGTATCGACTTAACATCATCTAGCAGGCCAGGTTGCGACTGAATGGCAATACCTAGTGAGCGAATTGTGGCCACAATGACTCTTTCGCGTGTTGGTAGGATGCCGGTGGCTTCTCTTCTCCTTATTATCGGAGTCACCCTAATTCCAAGCCTGCTGCACTTCTTGCTCAGTGAGGAGAGCCGTTTCTCCGCCTGATGAGGGTTCTGACAGAGGATGATGCCTCTTGCTCGGAAGTTTGATGCCACCTGGTTTAGTAGCGCAATCTCGCCTATCCTGTACGCCTCATCGAAGTCATGCGTCTGCATGATGATGTTTTCGTCACGCATCAATCCCTCCCTTAATGCACTCTTCTGGAACTCACTGAGTGATGCGTATCCCTGTCTTCTTAGTATCTCTAGCAGATGTGGAGATATCCGTTCAAGTTCCAATTCTCTTAGCGTACTCAAGGTGGTTTCGCCCCCCTGATAGCATATCTACTATATAGTAGAGGTTATCAAGTGCTATTAGTTTTTCGCATACTCTCTCGACAAAAAGTCCGGGTCTCCAATGAATGAAGAAAGTGAGCGATTCGGTCTGCGAATGCTGATGGGTACTGGCGGAATAGAGAAGTTTCTGACGGGCGATTCTCAATGATACTTGCAAGAACTGCATTATACACAGATACAAAAGGACGTCCTCAGTGGCTCCTTAATGAACACTGATAGTCTACGTGAGACTGTCCATTTGAAGACATGAGGTTTGACCGTAATGGCATTCGTATCAACAAGGGATTCACATTTCGAGATAATTCTGAAGGATGGGGTCAAGATACCCAAGAATGCTACATTTGTATGTGGATTTCACGGACTTGGCGAAGTCGGATTCTTGAGCACTGCACATCTGGCTCGGACACTCGATGCTCAACAAATTGGCTTCATACGTAGCGATATGCTACCCCTCTTTGTTTCCATAGAAGATGAGAAACTAGTTCTACCCTTCGAGATATATATCCACGAGAAGATTGTATTCCTAGTCCCGCGTTTCCAGCCTCATCAGTCAGAACAATGGAATTTTGTCGGCCGTCTTGCTGAATGGATCAGCACACATCAATTCGCGGACATACTTCTTCTGGGAGGGCTGGATGCCAGTTTCCAAGAAGATGATGAGGATATGCGATGCGTTCCCACATCCGCCTATGCTCCCCAGCTGGAAAAGTGGAACGTTCCAGTCTTGGAGGAAGGTCTATTCGTGGCCGGACCCTTGGCTCTCCTTCTGGCCGAACTTGAAATGCGCAACGCACCAGCGCTTGGCCTCTTGACCTATGCCACTCGCGGTAGGCCCGATCCACGCTCAGCAGCTACCATGCTCGGCAAGATCAATGAAGTATACGGGTTGGATGCAGACGTAGACCAGCTCCTCGAGGAGAGCAAAGAGATTGAACGCTTGGAAAAGATGCGAAAGTCCATAGAGTCCGAAGACCGTTCCACGGACATGTTCGTCTAACTATAGCGTCTTAGATACCAGCCGATATCAACGAGATTCTTGGCCACAAGCTTCTCCTGTCCCAAACGGTCAAGAAGTGTTGCGTCAATGGCCAGAGCAGCCATTCCAATACAGGCACCATGTTCATCGATGACAAGGACACGTTGTCCGCGGCTTAGATGACTCGGAAGAGAGAACACAGACTCCTTTAGAATGCTTCTTCCGTAGGTGAAGGCCTCTGCACCCCTTCTATGTACTGTTATCTTGCTCTCAGTTAGAGGGTCTAGTTCTGCAAGTATGCCGATGCTGAGCATTAACGTATCTCCCGACATTTCGCCGAGCCAAGTCCCAAGGCATCGAAGCCTGAATCTCCCAAAATCAGAGTCAACGAGATGAACCCAATCCATTGGGATGAAATAGACCGACTGCTTCTTTCCACGATCGATGACCACTGGGGCTCTCTTTCCCAGTAGTCTCTGTGTCACTCCTTCTCCGAAGTCTCTATCAACCTGGCTCTTAATGTCATCCCAGAAGTGGGGTTCAATAAGACTAACCATGCATCTCACCCGTCTTTCTTTTCTGATCTGGTTGCGGAGTTGTTGAGATCCATTTCATGATCATTTCAATCCTTCATCATCTTGCAAATGAAAAACCCCTCAGTTCCGTGTAGGTGCGGTAGCAACCGTCTTGCCTTCTCTAATGACTCGTCCATCTGTACACCATATGGAGATGTGAACGCAGGCACACCCATCTTCGGTTCAATGTCAATGAGTTTGAGATTTGGATGCTTACGCAGCATTCCATCCACAATATACTCGCCCTCCTCAGGAGCAATCGAACATGTTGAGTAGAGAATAACCCCTCCTGAACGGAGAGATTGGACTGCTGCGTCAAGGAGTTGATCCTCGATAGTAGCGCAGAATCTGATATCCGCCATGCTCTTGCTGGTCTTACGTTCGGGGTCAACTGCTAGGAGCCCCTCCCCGGAACAGGGAGCATCCAACAGAATCCTGTCCGGTTCTATTTCAAGCTCATCTAGTTTGCGGGCATCTCCTCTTAGAACAATCGAATTCTTCACTCCGCAACGGAGAATGTTGCTTTCAAGGCTCCTGATTCTCTCACGGTCCTGTTCGATGGCAACGACCTTCCCTGAGTTATCCATCAGCTGAGCAATATGAGTTGTCTTCCCTCCCGGTGCAGCTGCCAGGTCGAAGACAGTTTCGTCTGGTCTAGGGTCAAGCGCCTTCACCACAGCCATCGAAGGGACTCCTTGGACATAGTAGTGTCCTAGCATGTACTCTGTGAGTGAACCTGGGGAGAATCCTTGGAAGTCGGCATATAGGCCCTCTTCGAGCCATGAAATCTCCTCCAGAGCCACATCCTTTTTGTCGAGTGCTTCCATGAGCTCCTTCTTTCCAGTCTTCAGAGTGTTGACTCGAATTGATGTTCTAGGGGGCTTCTCACATGCCTGTAGGAATTCGATTGTTTCGTTCTCTCCCCATAGAGCCAGGTATCTCTCGGTCATGTAGGGAAGATATCCGAATCTCTGAGCCAACTCCCTCGCTTTCTGTTTCCTATCTCTTGTCTTCATGAACCACTACCACCGAGCGCAATTCGGAGAGCCTCACTCTCCAATGTCCTCTCTCCAGACATCCGGTCTGGATTTGATGAAGCTCTCCATCAGCGTAACACACTCTCTATCGTCGAGGACGACCACGTTGACGCCTCGCTCTCTCAGATAGTCTTCGGGCCCGCTGAAATTCTTGTTCTCACCGATTACAACCTTGGGTATTCTGTACAGCAATACCGCTCCGCTACACATATCGCAAGGCGATAATGTGGAATAGAGAGTAGAGCGTCTATACTTGGAGGCAGACAATCTGCCCGCATTTTCAAGACAGTCCATCTCTGCATGAAGAATGGCGCTTCCTTTCTGTATGCGTCTGTTGTGTCCCTTTCCAACTATATCTCCATCAATCACTAGAACCGAGCCAATAGGAATTCCGCCCTCTTCTAGGCTCCTCTCTGCTTCTCGGATTGCCTCATCCATGAATTGCTTCATCTCAGCATTCATGCTAGTCCACTCCAAGATGCTTGTTGAGATCTTCTGTTCTTGGTCTGATTACAGGAGCCTCAGTAGTAAGGGTCTGAGCGAGGGCGAGATCTTTGAATCCTGAACCCGTTATTGGCACCAATATTGAATCTCTTGAATTGATGACGCCATCAGACAGCAGAATCTCAAGACCTGCCAGTGCTGCGACTCCGCTTGGTTCCGCGAATATTCCCTCAAGGGTGGCAAGACGAAGCATATACTCCTTTATCTTCTCATCAGTGACTGAAACCGCCTGCCCCTCCAGTTCATCTAGGTACTTGAGCGCTGCGTCCCCATCCCAGGGGAAGGGGTCTGCGAGGCCTCCCGCAACAGTTTCATTCGAGTCCCAGGGTATAATATTATCTGGCTCAACCTGGTCTTGAAAGGCACGCACTATGGGTGAACAGCCCTCTGGTTGAACCACAACAGGTCGTGGTATATCTTCTATGAAGCCAAGCTGTTCGTATTCGACGAACCCCTTCATAGTACCTGCCATCAGCCCCCCACTACCTGTGGGAAAGAGCACCCACTCTGGGGGTTCCCACTCCATCTGCTCTGACACTTCATATCCTATCGTCTTGTTTCCCTCGAACTGAAAGCAATTGAAAGGTCCGAAGGACGGAATCGGTACCCAGCCAAACTCATTGCACGCTTTTTTCAGGAGCGTGGTTGTTGGATCCACGCCCTCGTCTTCTTTCCTGACCCTAAAGACGTGGGCTCCCAGTGTCTGCAGATGTACTGTCTTGCCAGCTGGTGTCTTTTCGGGTACAAGAACAACGGCATCAAGCCCTGCTCGAGCGGCATAAGTTGCCATGGAAGCAGCGGCATTTCCTGACGATGCCGCAGCTACAGTCTTCACCCCATCTTCTGCAGCACGGCTCACGCCGACACAGATTGGTCTGTCCTTGAATGATCCGGAGGGATTCATTGTTTCGATTTTCAAGTGTAGATTCTTCACTCCGAGATACTCGGCAAGTCTTTGACTCCTCACCAATGGCGTGTTACCTTCTCCCAGAGTCAACCCGCTGTCTCTGTGACGGAGCGGCAAGAAATCAAAGTACTTCCATATACCGCCAGTCGTTTTGTTTCGTTCTTTCTCGATGACATTCCGGAGTGTGTCGATGTCGAGATGGAAGTCTATCCTTCCTCCGCACCCATCATTGGGGGGCACTTCATTGAAGTCATAGGTCTTTCCACATCCCGCACACTGTATTTGCTTGTATTTGACCAAACCGTCACCAACATATGGACGACATATATGCATGGTTAAGTGAGTTACGGCCTCGGTGCAACGACGGATACGGCGCACATGAGTCTTGAGAACAAGGTGACCTACATGAATGTGTTCGAAGTCGAAACCAAGTTCAGAGTGTTCGAAAATCAGGTAGAAGACGTGATAGAACGGTTAATGGATGCAGGCGGGAAAAGGACTGAATCAGTCTTTCAGGAGGATACCTACTATGATCATCCCTGTCGGACCTTTGCCGAGACTGATGAGGCTCTACGAATCAGATATCAGCGTCCGGAAAACGATGCAAGGACGAACTCACCCCCTCATATCGAGTTGACCTATAAGGGTCCCAAGGTTGATGACAAGTCCAAGACAAGAGCTGAGCTTTCGGTGCCTGTTGACAGCCGAGAGTGTGCTGAGTCATTACTGCTCGCATTGGGATTCACCAAGGTCTATACAGTGCGCAAGGAGCGGCACGACTACCTCTTGAAGGACGCTCATGTTTCAGTGGATAGAGTGGACTCTCTCGGCCATTTCATAGAACTCGAGACCGAGACCGAGTACAAGTCTCAGATTGAAGAGAAACGAGACCATCTGCTTGAACTGGCAGAGATCTTGGGATTGGATCCCGAGCGTTCAATCCGACTGTCTTATCTGGAACTGCTACTCAGTCGTGAATCATAGTCTGTTCTGCGGAAGCGACTTCTCTTCTCATCTCTTCAACAAGCAGCTCTAGGATGCGATGTCGCTGTTTGCCTAGCTGCTTCGCTGTCTGAGTATAGAGGAGTTCATAGAGGCGAAGCAGTTTCTCATCTGCGTGTTTCAAGAAGCCCTCCATGCCAACACCAGTGACTGCCGATTGAGCAATTGCACGATATGCTCCTATGGCCCCCATAGCATCCAGCTTATCCGCATCACTCAATATCTCCCCCTCCAGAGTGTTTGGACTCAGTCCTTCGCTGAAGCGATGTGTTCTGATTGCGTCAACGACAAGAGAAACCTCCTCATCTGCATAACCTGCTTCTTCTAGGACTGGTCGTGCCATCTGTCCTGACAGGACGGCGTGGGATGTACCAGTCTCCCCCTCTCTTACTCGACCGATGTCGTGGAGCAGTGCAGCTGCAGATAAAACCCTCAGATTAGCACCTTCTTCATGACCTATTCTGAGAGCAATCTCGAGAACGCGTAATGAATGGTCATAGGTATGTGCTCCTAGCTCATTACCCTGTAATGCAGCTTTGACTCTCTCATGAATCATTTCAATATAATCGTTCAAGGCCATTCACCGTCCTATCTTCTAGCAAGATCTCGGTTTCTTGGCTCTTTCGCTCTTGAGGCGTCCTCTTTGACGATCGTATTGAGACTGGACAAGAAATCCTTTAATCCTCAGGAAGATACATCGAACCGGACTAGTCAGAGACCGCCATCTCCCACAACGAGAATGTGCACGCTGAGTCTATGAGAGTGAAAGCCTGGTGAGTGCCGCCGAAGTCAAGCCCAAACGTAAGATGGGTATCACAACCATTCTCAGCTCTATCTTTCTTCTCTTGACAATCGTATGGGCTGCAAACACCTTCATTGTGATACAGATGGGGGCAGTTCGGACGAACACTCCACATGAAGAGTATGATGATGTCGCTCCTTGGCCCTATGACATAAGCTGGGCTGGAGGGCAGTCAAACTGGTTTGAGAATGTCAACTACACAGATATTCCCATGGACCAAGAGCTCCCCCCCGACATTCTTGATCACTTAGATGACGTGGTCTTCTACGCGTATCCCGACCAACCCCCTCAGTTATGGCGGACTGGAGCATATGACGAATACGACGGTTCGAGCTGGGGGAAAACCCTGGGGGACTCAATCCGTGACGTGGGGCCTGAGATCATCACTCGAGCTCAGGCAGAATTACTTGGTAATGAGATATACACCATCGTCATCAATGTGACGGCAGGCCCCAATGTTGGTGAGATAGAACTACCCACCCTCTTTCCCGTTATCTTGGTCATCGAAGACTCGTTCACAACGGGGCATGTTGAAACCGGAAGCTATCAGCCAGATGCAGAATCTAGGCTGGTGCGGTACGATCTAGAAACGGATGATTATGGCACTCTGCTCTTCAGCCCACTCTTGGAGGCGCCCACGGGTGAACATGTTCTCATCAGCTTTGAGATTACCTTTGAGCAGCAAGATCTGGCCAATATGGCCGCAAGCGCTCTAGAGGGCAGTCTAGCACCGGTTTCTATTCGCAACACATATGGTCTTCCCACTCTTGCTGACCTATCATTGACAACAAGGGTTATTGACAATATCACTCAGTTCGAGGACGTTGGTGATAATGCCTTTCAGACCGCATCCGTTGTCGAAAGCTATTTCCGGAGCACATTTGAACTCATGATTGAGGAACCAGAGGTCTTTGAACGTCCAGATTCTGGCCAAGAAGTCACGGATTGGTTCTTGGAACGAGGTGGTGGTTTGCCCATGGACTTTGCCACCGCATATTGCGTCTTCATGCGATACTTGGACATTCCTGCACGGATTGCAAAGGGCTATGCAATCGGTGATGCGCAGGACGGCTATCGTGTTCTCAAGGTGAAGCACATGATGTTCTGGGCTGAGGTCTTCATCCCTATGTCTGAATCATCAGAAGGTGGAGAATGGCGACAGATACTTCCAATCCCCCTCCCTCCTGACATGGGTGGAGATGAGATACCCGAGAATGTAGAACAAGGCGATGTTCAGCTATGGGTCTGGGCGAATGTTCCAGAAGGGTGGATAGAGATTGGTGATGAATTTACTCTGAGTGCCCTCCTCATGGTTAACTATGTCCCTGTTTCCACATCAGAGTTCATTGTCTTTCGTGATCTGACTGATAACATGCTGCTGGGCAGTACGATGATTGAACAGGGCTCAGAGTTGCCTCTGGCAAACATCACCTATTCCTATGAACCGGGAGCAACTCCTGGTCTCCACAACATCACTGCTACATACCACGCCTCAACCTATGATGTTCAAAACTTCACTCTGCTTTATGTTGTTGCTCAACCAGATCCTCTGCAACCCCTCCCTTCATCTTTCGATTCTGTCTTTTCGCCTGCCGAAACAATAGACATGAATCTCAAACTGGGTTCAGACAATTACACTGGAGCTTGGGACGACACAGTATATGCCCATGGACTCATGACGGTGGGAGGAGAACCGGTAGATGGGACAACTCTGAACAACGACCAGATGCAGATCATGTGGGACGAGACATGGATGGGCAACGCCACAATCCAAGCAGACGGCACGTATGAGCTTGACATATTCGTCGATCCTGCTGACTCTCGTATGGCGCCGGGTACACATGAAGTATGGTCCAGTTACGCGGGAGAATACAACGACGAGGGAATCCCGATTCTCCTTCCAGCGCGTTCAGCAGAAAACTCCACAATCACCCTCTCTGGGAAAATAGAGATTGCTCTCACCGTGACGCCCACAAGTGCATATCCCGGTGCTGAACTTCTCTACGATGGAATTGCTGAGATGCTCAATGGCACCCCTCTGAGTTCCGAGACCATCAACATGTTCTTTGATGGGGTGCTAGTAGACTCCGACTCGACCAATTCTACTGGCGGCTTCAGTGGTTCTTATACCATCCCAGCTGGACAAGAGACAGGCACCTACGATGCTGTTGCCAACTGGACAACAACCCTGTCGGGCATTCTTGGAAACTGGAGTAATACCGTTCAGATTGAAGTCACTATTCGCGCAAGCAGTCTCACGATAGATTCAACTCCAAGAGCACCAGAAGTAGTCCATCCCTACCAGAATATCACAATCTTTGGCTATCTCACAGACGTTCTCAACGGCTCTGGCCTTGTTGGTCAGGAAGTTGATATCTACTGGGACAATGGAACCACCCCTCAGTTGATTGGGACAGTGGATACAACAGGTGGCGGCTATTACGAACTGAATTACACGGTGCCGGTAGGTTACCTCGGTCCTGTCACCTACTGGTCTGAGTTTATCTCGACAGACCCAGAATACGACGGCAGTCGTTCATCTAATATGACAATCTCAGTTGAGAAATGGATCACCGAAGTGTTGATAGACGTTGATGAAACGACGCTTCACCCGCTTGAATATGTGAATATCACAGGGAATGTTTCAGTTCCTGAGATGGGCGCCCTCTTGGGAGGGGCACCTGTCACAATCTGGTGGGGCAATAGCACGGGTCCGCATAATCTGACAGTTGTGTTGACGGACGGTGGAAATGGTCAATATCAGTTCACCCATCAGGTTCCCCTCAACCATGGATATGAAACCTTCAGTATCTGGGCAGAATTTGCCCCTGACTCTGATGTCTTCGCCAATGACATATCAGATAATGTCACTATCACGGTCACTTACTATCCAACGGCAGTCTCTGTCTTCTCAAACAGCACCTATTATCATCTCAATGAAACCGTATATGTCTGGGGGCAACTTCAGTTCACAAACGGGACTCCAATCTCCGGTGCCACAATCGATATCTACTGGGACAACGGCACCCTTCAACAGACATTTCAGCGCCTCACAAACTCAACTGGCTGGTACAACTTCACGTACGAGCTTGACACTTCTGATGGCCCCAGTACTGTGAATCTCACTGTTGCTTTCACTTCTTGGAGTCGACTGTATGGCAATTCCAGCAACACTCTTACGCCTGATATTACGCTTCAGCTGTATCAGCTGAACCTGAATGCTAACACCGATAATACCGAGTATCATCTTGATGAGACAATAACGTTCTCCGGCACTCTGACCTTCGATGAGAACGGTGCTCCTATCTCTGGTGCAACAGTCACCATATACTACCAGAACTCCACATCCACATATCAATACACAAGACTGACAGAAAGTGCCGGCGCTTTCACCTTTTTCTATAATCTAAGTGTCGGAAGTGATAGTTTCGAGACCGTGCGCCTCTGGGCATCCTATAACAGCAGCAAACCTGATCTATGGGCTGATGCTCAGTCCGCGAATCGGGACGTGGATCTCATTCCCTATGAGCTGACACTGACCACCAGCACAAACTCGACATCCTATCATTTGAATGAAACAATCTGGGTATACGGTCAACTTGCCTTTCTGGACGGTACTGGAATAGCCGGGGAGGATGTGACACTCTACTGGGACTGGGGAGATGGTACAATCGACTCGTATCCTGCACTGACGACTAACTCATCCGGGTTCTTCAATTTCTCCTACACCTGCTCTCCCACCACGAACTCTCCTGGTGCTGTCACGGTCTGGGCGGAGTATACCTCGACCGAAGCGCTCTGGGGCAATGCATCGTCCGCGCCCGGTGCTGGTTTCGATCTTGTTCTGTATCAACCCACTTTCAGCATGGACGTTCCCGCAGCAGTCTACCTAGATGAAACTCTCGTCATCCAAGGGAATCTGACCTACAGCAGCGGTACTCCACCGCTGACAGACGCAGATGTTCGAATTTATCTCTTTGAGGGCGATTCTTGGGTTCTTCTTGGTACGGTTCAGACAAACTCTTCGGGAGGTTTTCGCTATCTCTACAATTTCACGCTTGGTGTCCAGAGTGAGGGGTCGTATGACTTCAAGTGCAACTACACAAGCACTAGCCCTCTCGATGCCAATGCCACGACCTCTCTACTTACAGTGAACGCTCAGAGATACTTGGTGAATCTGGACATCAGCATCAGCTCCAGCTCTGTCAAGCTCAATGAGTCTCTGTCAATCTATGTCCATCTCTACTTCTCCAATGGAACAGATATCTCGGGCGAGAATGTGACTATATGGTGGTATAACGGAACCGACTATGTGATAGACTGGGTCCTGACCGATGCGAATGGCGAGAGCACGTTCGTCCACACGGGCTTTCAGGAGCATACACAATGGGTCGGAATCGAGATTTACGCAACCTTTGCAGGTACGCTACTCTTGTCTACCAACGAGTCGGTTCATGAACCTCTCCAACTTGAGCAGTGGCAGACCCTGATCAGCGGATTCATGACAGGAGGTTCTACGGACTACTACATCAGCGATTACGTCCCACTGAATGGTACACTCTTCTACGACCTATCTGGCCCGGACGTCCCATATGCATATGTGACTCTCCAAATCATCTTCGATGGCAATAATGTCGGCACGGTCTCAACAGATTCTGATGGCTACTTCTACATCCTGTGGCAGATTCCACAATCAACGAGCCCGGGAAGATATGACATATGGATCGAACTCCAACCAACGGAGAACTGGATTGCGGGTACCGTGTCCGATGTGAGCACTCTCAATATCAGTGCTATGACCATTGTCTGGACGATTGGGGCAACACCCTCTGTTGTATATCGGGAGCATTCCCTCAATATTACCGGCACAATGGTTCTGGACAACGGGACACCTTATAGCTTCGTTGATGTAGATATCTACTGGGATCATTCGTCCGATACAGAAGGTCAGATTCTCCTCGGGACCGTGCAGACAGATATCAATGGAGTCTTCCAGTATGTCTTCACACTGGATAGCACCACACCACTGGGCACAACTGTCGTTTGGGCGTATTGTTTACCTCCTGATTCTTTCGTGAGCCCGAGCCAGTCTGACTCCATATCTATCGATATCCAGCTCATTCCGGTGGCAATCGCAGCCGATTCTATCTCGTCTTCACTCTACCGGGGAGAAGATGTGATTGTAACGGGCACATTGTCCTTTGGAAACGGAACCGCCATGGCTGGCTACACTGTCGAACTGGTCTGGGATGGGTCTGTGGAGGCTGCATCACCTACAAATAGTAGTGGGGGTTTCACCCTTTCATATGAAATTCCATGGGATCACTGGTTGGGGGATGTGCCCTTTGTTGTCAGGTTTGTTTCTCCCTCAGTTGCCTATGAAGATGCCCAGACCTCTCCTCAGATCTTGCAGGTCCGCGACCTCGTTGTGATTGTTCTCGATGAACAATCAGTCTTCACATTGGAGCGCGGTGATACCCTGACTATCACTGGAACGGCCTCCAATGAAGGTGGCGCCGCCGTCGACGTAACCATCTCGGTCTATGCAAATGGATCATCCACGGGTCAGAGCGCCGTGACTGACACAGCTGGCGAGTTCTCAATTGACATTCTGATTCCGCAAGATGCGCAGGCGGCTATCTACGAGATTACTGTGGCTGCCGAATCCTCATATGTTGATGTTGAGAGTAATCCTGATATTTGGACTGTTGAGATACATCTACGTTCTGAGCTGTCTGTAGACCTGTTGACCAATGAAGATGTCATGGCTGGAGAAACGATCCAGATTGATATTCGTCTTCTCGACGAAGATGGTAACGCAATCGATGGAACTGTGCTTTTGTTTCTGAATGACACCGAAGTGGAGAGCCGGCGCATCAATTCCCTGAGCTGGACGACCATTACTATCACTATTCCTCTTGACTGGTCACGAGCCAGCGGGCGATATTTTGTGAATCTTGCATATAATGGTGGAGGCCTCATCAACGGTGATGAGGTACAGTCTACCGAGGCGGTTCATGTCTTCATAGGCGCAGACCTTGATAACACAACCCCTGAACGCATCCAATTCGGAGACGACTTGATAATCAGCGGCACCTTGTACAATGATGGCAGCAGCACGAGATTGCCGATTGCTGGGCGTACGTTGGTGATTTCCATCGGGGGTCAGGAGGAGACTGTCATCACCGATAGCGACGGGAATTTCAGTCACAAATGGTTAGGGCAACTGGGAAATGGATCTATCACTTACACAATCACGATTCTTTCCGATGCCAATAACATGACCGTTGGGTCTTATACACTTCAAATTCAAACTAATACAGGTGGTTTCATGCAAAGTTTCATTGACATTTTGGTACCAAGTATAGCACTTGCTGGAGCAGTGATTGTTGTGCTTTTGTACCTATACTATGTGAAGGGAATGTTCAGAAGTCCCACAAAGAGAACGGGAATGGACATACCGAGTAAGCTCCGCAATATCAAGAAACTCGCAGGTGCGGGCAAGTACGCCCAATCTATCACACTTGCGTACAGAACCTTCGAACAGATGTGCGGAATGAAAATAGGTTCGGAACGACTTGCTTCCGAAACTGCTCGAGAATACCTCGACAGGGTTCTCAAATCGCTCCCCTTGGAGAGCACCGATGCGGAGAGGTTCATGTATATCTACGAAGAGGCGCGGTTCTCGGGATCCGAGATCTCCAGGGAAACGTATGAGGAGGCAGTCCGCATATTCACTGATATCTATCCACGAATAGATGTCGGAGCAATGTCCGAGTAGATGAAGATGAGTCAACCAATGATGTGAATACTAATGGGCTGGAAAGACGGACTCTGGATGATACTGTTCGTATTTGCCTGGTTTCCAGTAGGCATGTTAGTTGCGACTACCGCATTCAACGTTACGGAAACATATCCCCAGGATTTCGGGATTTACAACGAAGACTGGAATGGCCTGAGCAGCTTCAGAGAACAGATAGAGGCACAAGGGTATGAGACCCACGCGATTCAGTCTTCTATGAGTGTGATTACTCGATACGAGGGTGATGCGCTTCTCGTGATTATGGGGCCAGTCCGTGACTTCAGTGTTGACGCAGTACTCGTTCTATTCGATCATCTGATGGCAGGCGGTAGTGTGCTTATTGCAGACGACTTTGGTACTGCAAACAACTCATTCTTCCTGCTAAATACTCTAATTTCCAATGCATGGGGTGGATCGAGTCCGTTACCTGTCAGTGGCATCTTGTCATTCACCGGCGGTGTTCTTCTCGATCTTGATTCCTATGACAAGAGCCCGAAGCTCCCCATAATAACTGACTTGCGGCCAGGACTTGATGGAGGCGCTCTGACTCAAGGGGTGAATAGCTTGCATCTAAACTGGGCTACAGCACTCAGTCCACGCTCAGCCTTGGGGCTGGCAGGTATAGCATGGACCACCGAACGTGCGTGGTGTGAGACTGATATTGAGAAGGAGGACCCCTGGCCCAGTGAGGGAGAATGGAATGGCTCTCTTCCTGTTGTTGGAGCGATAGACCTTGGATTTGGCGGTGCGTCATCGGTGACAGGTAGAATTGTCGCTGCGAGCGATCCAAGCATTTTCACAAACGACATGATTGAGCTATGGCCGGATAATGCACGTTTTGCAAGCAATGCTATTCGATGGTTGACTCAGGGTAATTCCAGCATTCCCGTAGTCTTCTGTGAGCATCTGTTAGAAGTACCGCCAACCTCTGCGGAGTTCTTCTACGGTCTTTATCTAGCACGAGCCTTCTGGCTTTCAACAATGCCATATTTCTCGGCCCTGTACCCCTTTGTCACAGCTGTGGGGATCCGGAAGTATCTCCCTGATATGAAGAAACCTGAGGTCAAGGCCGTATCGGAAGTATTCATGCGCAAGGGTCAGACATATTTCAGTGAGAGGATGTCCTATTACAGACGTGAGGGTAACTATGCCCGAGTTGTGAAGATGATATACCGGAAACTGCGTCGGGACATCATAAAGACGAATATGTGGACAAAGTACGACCCACATCGAGTCTGGGAGATGATGAAACATAAAGATCCTACACTGAAGCAAGAACGCTTCTTCGAGAAGATTGAGCGAATCGAAGAAATCTCCTCCAATCCAGGTATGAAGATTGGTGAGAATGAGATGATGGAGATCTTCTTCTTTGTGAGAAACATCGAATCTAAACTTATCAATGCAAAAAGGTGAGGTAACACGAAATGACAGTTGACGAAACGAGTGGACAGATAGGTGGAACGTCGGAGATACTGAGTATCGAAGAGGTACACAATCTGACTACTGAGATAATACGAGAAGCGCAGCGGATCATTGTTGGCAAGACCGACATACTGACAGATTGCCTGATTGCAATGATGTCCAATGGCCATGTTGTACTGGAGGGTGTTCCGGGGTTGGCTAAGACATACATGGCCCGCACATTTGCATCTATTTTGGGATGTGAGTTTAGACGGATTCAGCTCACTGTTGACACGCTGCCTGCAGACTTACTTGGCAGCAACGTCTTCAATCAGAGTACGGGCGAGTTCTGGTTCCGAAAGGGCCCTGTGTTTGCAAATCTGGTGTTGGCAGACGAGATCAATCGCTGCCCACCAAAATCGCAGAGTGCTCTACTCGAAGTGATGGAGGAGCGCCAAGTATCCATAGAAGGGGTCACACGCCCACTACCAAAGCCCTTCCTCATCATCGCCACCCAGAATCCGGTGGAGCAGGAGGGTACTTATCCTCTCCCAGAGGCCCAGTTGGACCGGTTCATGTTCAGACTTGTACTAGACTATCCGACAGGAATAGAAGAGGCTGAAGTCATCCGTCGAAAACATCTTGGCGAAGCTGAGAATCTGAGGACTCTGGCGAATCCGGAGACCATCATAAAGATGCAGAATGCATGTAAGACGGTCTTCATCGACGAGGATATCATAGCGTACATTCGTGACATTGTAGTTAGAACGCGAAATGACCCTCAGATACTGCTTGGAGCCTCTCCGCGGGCCTCACTAGTTCTCATGAACGCCTCTAAGGCTCGGGCTGCTATGCGAGGCAGGAACTACGTCATCCCCGAAGATGTGCGCAGGCTCTGTGTGCAGACAATGAATCATCGCCTAATGCTGAAGCCTGAGGCTGAACTTGAGGGGCTGACGGTTGAACGCATAGTTTCAAAGATTCTGGGAGAAGTAGATTGTCCAAGATAGTCTGTGTGGGTTGATCTGGAGAAGGTCCAAAGTGATTACAGAGAGAGGTTTCGTGGTTGTCTTTGCAGGAGTTCTACTCCTCACAAGTGGATTTGCGTTTTCGAACTTCTATTTGACCACCCTGGGAGTATATCTTATTGTAGGCTTGGTTGTTACCTTGCCTCTATTCGCGACTACTGCGAACATCTCTGGTATTGAAGTGGATCGAAAGGTTGACAAAGTGAAGGTATTCTCAGGTGATTTTCTGAGAGTGAGGGTCACCATTCGGAACAAGTCAAGACGACACTTCGACTTCATTGAGGTATGGGATAGATATCCCGAAACATGGATTCTGGCAATTGGTGAGAATTTCATGGCGTCTAGAATAGAACCGGGAAGCAGCATGACCTTTTCGTATATTCTACAGGCAAAGAACCGCGGCAGATACTACTTGGGACCCACCGAGGTCGTGATGCGTGACCGTCTTGGGTTTCACTATTATACCAGGACTCTTGAGGCCGAAACTGAGATTCTGGTCTATCCCACTTGGAAAGACGTAAGGCGTATGGAGTCTCTGGGAAAACAGAGACAGCTTGGACTGATGTTTGGTGCCCACCGAACAAGGGTCATTGGAATGGGGACCGACTTTGCTGGCTTCAGACCGTATAGCCCGGGTGACGCCTTCCGCAAAATTGACTGGAAGACCAGCGCCAAGCGTGGCAATCTCATGGTGAAGCAGTACGAGATGGAGAAGAATGTTCAGGTTGTCTGCATGATTGATACCTCGGGTAGCATGGGAAATGGCTATCCCGATAATACAAAACTGGAGTATGCAATCCGGGCCACTGTACTTCTCACCTACATGGGTCTGGAGCGCAAAGACCTCATTGGGACCTGTGTATTCTCTGACATCGTCCACTCCTATGTGAAGCCTAGCTTGAAGCCCAATCACATGTATGACGTACTTGAGGCGCTTGCAATGGCTGAGCCGACTGGATGGAGCGACTATGAGAATGCAGTAGCACATGTAGTTGAGAACACGAGGAAGCGCAGCCTCTTCATATTTCTTACAGATCTCGAGGAGAGTCCGGCTCCCCTCTTGAATGCCATGAAGACTGTTGTTGCCAATGGTCATAAGGCTCAGGTCATCAGTCCCTTCGGACCGTGGTTTGAGGCTCCGGTGGGTCAGTTTGGTCCAGTCGAGAAGGTTTTGGCTGAGGCTGTTTCCGAGGAGTTGTGGGAACGGAGGAGGAAGATTGCCAGAGCTCTGGCGAGGTTTGGAATAGAGGTTGTGAACGTCGGCCCCGAAGATTTTCTACCCACAATTATCCGACAGTATAATCTTGCCAAACAGCGGGGGGTTGCTCTGTTTTGAAGGTTGTTACTTGGGTTCTTCGAATCCTGTCTCTAATCACGTTCTCAATTATGGCGTATACAGTCTATTCACTTCTGTCAGGCTATTGGGACTGGGATGCTCCTTACATCTTCATAGTAACTGTATTTCGACTGCTCTCCTTTATCGTCTTCTTCGTTGCTGTATTGATTGTAAATGGATTGGGTGCTATATTCACAGGAGGTCAGAGCCTAAACACTCTTCTCAGCGGTCTGTATAACACCATAATTCTTCGAATGTGGTATCTCCAGCCATATGCGATAACAGATCCAGTCACGAATGTGAATGAAGTGTTCATCTCATTTGTTGGCAACATCATGTCAATGGCCCTCGAGCTCTACGATAGCACATTCACTTTTCTGTACTTCCTATTTGCAGCCTTGGGTATTGCGTTCTTCCTTCAGTCACTGGTCAGAATGGAGCACAAGTTTGTTGGTGCCGCCTTTGTATCCATTCAAGCCATCTTGATTGTGGCCGCATTCAGAGATTTACCGATCTATGATTATGCTCTATTCCCCACGGATTTTGTTGTCTTCGTCACTTCCGAGCTTCAGATTCTTGTTCTTGTTTCATTCGCATATCTTGAGATCAGCTATCAGATGGTCTACAGCCATTCTGTGGGGAAACCGGTGGAAGACCGAGAGGAAACCCTCAAGAAACAATTGCTCGCTCTGAGGACTGCCACCAAGAAACAGAGCGCTGTTGAGCGCGGGGATATCGCTTCTCATTCTGCCATGAGCCGGACCACAGGGGCAACGGCCTTTTCTTTCCTGAGAGAGGCAATCGAGAGAAAGGTTGCGGGTAGTACAAGTGCCTTGGAGAACCTAGATGCCATCAGCGATGTACGCCGTCTGCAGATATTCGTAGATGAGTTACTGAATGAGGACCCGAATGCCAAGAACGAATTGACTGCGAGAGCTGCAGCCCCCTCCCTGGGATATGTTTTATCATCCACCGTGATGGGTTCGGCGATTCGTTTCTTGGCGGTAGTTGCACTCTCATTTCTCTTGATGAGTCCTAACATCTTTGTGCAAATCCTGTCATTGCCCCCGGGAATTGAGAACAGTGCCGAGCTTCTCCAACCAGAGATTGTGCTCCTGTTTCTGGTACCCACAACACTCACTTTCGTCTTTGCTGCGATGGTCATCAGCTGGATGACCAGGAGAGCGGAGGCAAAACGCATTGTGTCTGAAGAAGAAAAATCTCTCAGCAAGAAGCGCGAAGGGGAGATCAAGAAGAGGAGAAAAGAAGCTGCCAAGTCTAGAAGGGAACGTGCTGAAGCACGCAAGAGCAGACCGAAGGATGGGGAGGACGAATGGGATCGGGTTTTGGAAGAAACATACAAGCGTTGATGGATTGAGAGTTGGTTGAAAATGAAGTCCGTTGTTCTTTCACATGGAGACCTTGACGGAATCACTTCTGGCGCAATAGCATTGCTGGCGTTTCCTGGAGCCGACTTCTATTTCACCAGACCTTCCCAGATTCACCATGATCTGTTTCGGATTGCAAAAGATGATCCCAAAGTGGTTTCAATAAGCGACATAGCAGTCAACATATCCCGATTTGACAGGATTCTTCAGGCGATTGCACGGTTCCCTGAGACTACCACAATCCATTGGATCGATCATCATCCAATACCAAGCAGACTGAAGAACAAACTCCGGCAGAGAGTTGATTTCTTTCATGAGCGAGGCCCCAGTGCTGCAGAGATGACCTATCGCAAGTTCTCTGAGCGACTACCAGAGCATGCCTTACATCTCGCTCTCTATGGCGCAATAGGAGATTTCTGTGATAATACGCCCTTTGCCCGAGAACACTTCGAGGATTTTGACAAGAGGACTCTCTACTTGGAATCGGGAATCCTTGTTCAGGCACTCCAGGAGATTGACTATCAACGAGCGGCAAAGGATCTAGTACGGTTCTTGACACTCGGGATGAGTCCAAGCTCAATGGATGATATTGTGACACTAGCTATGAAAGCAACGCGAATAGAGCATGAGGTGTTGCGTTATGTCAATAACAACGCTCGAAAGCTTGGACAGGTCGGCTATGTACTTGATATGCCTATTAGTGGATACCGAGGAAAGAGCGCTAAGTTCGCAGCATATGCGACAGATTCTCAGATTGGGATAAGTGCGCGTTCTTACAACGCCGAGATTGATTTGTCAATACGACTAAGGAATTCTCCCATCAACCTAAATAGGGCCCTGAGGGAGGTTGTTTCTGATATTCCGAATGCTCACGGGGGTGGTCATCCCCAAGCCGCCGGTGCTGGCATGAAAGCGAATGATTTCCCTGTTTTTCTCCAAGCTCTCACTGAGTATGTGGAAGAACAAGGCTAGAACAATAGAGCAATGGCACTCCAGAAGACCCAGATAACTGTTACAATTGCTTCTCCTGCGAGAACACCACTGAGGAGTCTGCTATCTCTCTCTCGTGTCCCCTCATGACGGGATTGTCTATCCTGATCACTTTCGGGGATTCTGTCCCTCATTTTCTTGAGGCGGTAATCTATAAGACCACCAATCAATATTGTGACTGATGTTGCTGGCGGAATGAGTAAGCCCACTGCAAGACTCATTGCACTCATCTCTCGCTTGTTCACTTCGCGTCCCAAGAGAAAACCCAACACACCGAAGCCCAGGAGATATGCAAGTCCAATTGCAGGGTGTAATGTTGGGAATTCATCGAGTCCGGGCATCTGGAATTCTCCTATTCCCCTTAGACCAATTATCAAGAAACCGAATAGCTGGGCTGCAGGACTTGGAAAATCAGCTGTACCGAAACCATATGTGATGTATATCATGTAGGTTATCAGCGATCCTACAAACGTCCCCACTGTCACGCCGATGGCAACTGCTTTGAATATGTCTCTTCCTCTGACCCCAGTCATTCTACCCAGTTTCAACTGAGCAAGCAATGCAATCGCTGCATCTTGGAGTGCTCCAAGCATGGACATGAAGGTGGTGATCGCTTGAAATGAGGCCCTGAAGAACAAGACGGCCGGAATTGCCACGGCATCTGAAATATATCCCGCGAGCATGCCAGTCTCACTGATTGCTCGTGCAGTGAAGTAGGCTGAAATCATTGCTAGTGGAGTTCCGAGAATGAACAGCAGCCAGTGAATCTCGATTGCTGGAAACGGTCTCAGTAAAGAAAACACCATGATGCCAGTTATCGCATAGAGCGCCAGAGAGATAAATGCAATCCAAGGCGGCAGCTGCCCACGTCGCGTTCTCAGATACTCTTTCGGGTTCTGAATCATTTGACGAATCTCATACTTGAAGGCCTCTAACGAGAACATCTCCTCCCTGACTCTACCAATCCTTGCCAGTTGGGAGGGCCTATCCTCTTCATCACCCATGGGCTCTGCATGACACATCTCCTCAGCCAGCTGGTCGCTGTCTGATTGCCTTGATTTTCTTTTTCTTCCTCGTACGAGAACGTCACTTAGAATGACACTGGCAAATACACCAAGGGCTAGATACAGAATCTCCGGTCTACTCAAGTGTGCCCCGAATGTAATGAGGGCGGCTCCTTCGAGAATCATCCATATCAAGAACGAAACGAGGCTTCCGAGGGCGAGAACAATTGCTCTTTTCCAGCCCACAAAGAACCCGATGGCTCCAATTAGAGGCGAATTTGACACACCTATCCAATCAGGTATTGTGGCCGCGTCAGGAACTATTGGTCCAAGAGCGTGAGGCAGTGAGCTCAGACTTGCTCCTGTTGCATATTCGGCCACTCTCGTTGCCCCTACCCAACCGGCTGAAGCGACTAGCCCTTTTCCCACGTTCTTTCTTGCTTCAGCATCTTCACCAAGAGAGATTATACACTGAGCTTGTGGTCTGACCTGGGGCCATCTTTCATTTTCGAACCGATCGCGGAAGGGCAGAAGAAGAATGAGACCGAATGTTGCACTTGTTCCAGTGACAAACGCAATGAATGGATAGGTTATGAGTATGGGAGCTATCGTGGGCTGGAATATTGCTATTACTGGAAACGTGATGAGAACGCCAACCGCGACCATAGCCGAGGTATTAGCTATCGCAACCACCACCGTATTCTCTTCTTTGGTATATCGACCATTGGCGCTGAGGATTATCGCGCCCAGCATCTCGGCACCAACGAAGTAGACTACTCCAATTTTTAGGGCTAGGTATATCCCCAGAAACGTCATTATGACTGCGACAGCAATACCTGTTGTCATGGCCCGCCTTGTCAAGGGGAACCGCGGCTCACTCATCATACCACCGTACAATGCCAGCCCCCCCGAGGTCATGATAACAACCTCAGAGAGATTGCCGATTGCTACAGAAACGACCGTATAGCCCCCCATCACTGCAATGATGGCCGCCAGTCTCCTCTTGGTGACATGTCGTCCAGCAATGGAGGAGAGAAGAAGCAAAACATTGATCATCAGTGCCACGAGTATCGCGGGATCTTGCCATCTCCCCTCAAACATCACCAGAACTACATAGAAGAGGCAGGCTCCATATAGTCCTGCAAGCAGTCTTAGCGTAGATTGAGTTCTCTCGGTCAGTCGATGAAGCCTCCGGGTTCGATGGCCAAGGTGGAAGTTACGAGATTGTACCGAAGCATGTCGAGGTTGCTCTGGCACAGTGACTGTGTCATTTATACGTTTTCGACCAGGGTCTTTCTGACTTCTTCAGCGTGCTGTCCTAAAAGAAGAAGTACCTTCTCCCGCGACCTATGACCTGATGCAATCACGATTTCTGATGTGGAGCAGTCAAAAAGATCAGAGAACTGCTTCAAGAGCTCCCTGTTTGCCTTTCCCTTTCGGGGCGCACTACGGAGATTCACTTCAATGAAGCCTGGTGAAATGTCAGCCACGAATTCCTCCTCTCTTGACTGCGTCTTCACAACAACCCTGACAAAGGTGCCGGCCTCACCTTCCCAGATAGCTTCGTCATTCATTCTTACTCTTTCTGATTGAGATGACACTCCACTATTATGCTATCGGAAGTCGGAGGAGGCTATCGCGATTAAGTTAAAATGGAATCAATGTTCTTCTTGCCCATAGACCGACAGTTAGACTGAATCGGGGTGAATGCAGAATGGCAGATCCAGTTATGGAAGCATATACGCAAGCGTACAACGACTCGAAAGAGATGGTTCAGGCCTTCGGTGTAATAACGACATCAGGTAACGTGTTATGGCAGAGTGACAATTGGGACCTAGCAGAAGACGCCACAGCCCTAGGTTCGGCTGTCAAGAACAATGCCACATCAGTAGTTCAGAACCAAGTCAAGTATAGCACACTCAGGACAACGCCAGACAGCCTGGTTGCTCGAAGCGTCTCTGGGAATGGTATCCTTGTGTTGGCGAAGATTGAGGGCGAGAAGTTTGTGGTTGCATGGGCTGACCCCAATGCATCACCTGATGGGATTTACGTCGACGTGGATCGTGCAGCCAAGTCCCTCAAAGGGAAGATCTAGTCTCGAGGGATTCTCGGGCTGGATTTCTTCTCGTTGAACTCGTTTCCGATTCCCTTCAATACTGCACATAATAGAAACTGGGGATGAAACTTGGAGTCAGCTATCGACAAGGCTTGGAACTCTCTCTACCATAACAACCCGAAGTTCCAAGCGTTTGCAGTCAGTACCGACTCAAAGGTAATCTGGCAGACATCCAATTGGAATCTAGTAGGCGAGATTGAACGGATTCATGACTCCTTGAGAACCGGATCCAACATCACACTTGGTGACACCGAATACAGTGCCGTGATAAACGATGAACATCTTTATGTCGGAACTGCAGGTGATAAGAACGGGCACCTGATGATGGCGCGGGTCATCGGTGACACATGGGTCATCGCGTGGGTTGATAAAAGCGCGGTTCCTGATTTGACCATCGTAGATCTTGAGATGACCGCCATTGGACTCAAGGGCTCTATGTGAGATCGGTCTTGACACTGCAACAGTAATAAAGAGGAACCTCTCATGCTGTTCCAATTCTTGAGAAGAGTGTGACCAGATGTCTCTACATGCCTACATCATGCTTAAGGTCAGGCCTGATCGAAACAAGGAGATACTTGATGAGATTAAGAGTCTTGATGAAATTTTGGAGGCCTTCATCCTCTTTGGGGCCTATGATTTGATTGTTAAAGGAGAATTCAAGAGTAATGAGGCCATGGGCAACTTTGTCGTAGATAAACTGAGAACCATTGAGGGAGTACTCGAAACGGAAACAAACATATGCGCCGAATGCTGATTGAGAGAATCAGCAGACAGTCGATATCTGCTCTCATAGACTACTGACATCACTCGCTTTCAGAGAAGACTATACTTCGTAGCTTCTCCTTGATTTCAAGAAGCCGCTCATTCTTTAAGGACCACAAGTCGACCAGGTAATTGTACAGATCCAGAACGTCGCTGTCCACAACGTCCCCGCAAATCATGTTTGCCACTTTGGATCGTCCCTTGGTTTCAATCTCCCATTCCTCTCTTATGAGGCGCTCCACTTCGCCGGCCTCCTCCTCGGAGAGTTCTACCCCGAAAACCTTGTCCAGTCTCTCAACAAGCAAGTCCAACTTCTTTTCTCGCTGTTTCTTGTCGGCTGATAGAAAGCCGGCAGCAATCACAAAGCCCTTGGCCGTGCGCCGATAATAGTCCGTAGTCCGTTTCCCAGTTCTCGCCGTGCAATATTTCACAACCAGACCGGCGTCTTCAAGCTTTGGGAGATGGTGATAGACTTGGTTCTTTGTTATCTCTTCCACATCGCGATGCTCCTGTGACATCTTGACTATTTCAACTACTGATAGTGCATGACGCTGCACTTCGCGTTGTCGTATGATTATATCTCCTGTTTCCTCATCTACTCTCTTCGTGGTAAGGGTGTCAGGGACGCCTTTGCGAAGAACGGTGACTATGGCTAACCGAACAGGGTCGTCTAGAGCCTGCATCTTATCATCCTGCGTGATAAATATGAGCTCGTTCTGGATCTTTCCCCTGTCGTAGAACTCAATCTCATCCGCGCTCTTCAACGAGTCGGTGATTTCTTCTTCATTCATTCGCATCTCACCGCTGGAACTACTACAGAACAGTCTTCTGTACAGCTGTATAGGTCTGCAGCTCCAAATATAAACGTTTGCGTATCAAACTATATAGCGGCAAGCAGTTGATTCGATAAACCATGTCTTGAACGGCTATGTATGAATACTCTCCTCACTTGCATCGAGGAAGGCGGCATGTCCTAGGTGGTGTCGGTTCTCAATTACAAACCACTCTGCGAAAAAGATGATCCATAGACCAAATGGATTCCGCTTTCCTTTGCAGATCTAGACAGTTCTGATTGGAGTATCTTAATTTCGTGGCGATTCGAGACCTCTGTCCCTCTCAAGTCTGGCACACGACGAGTGCTGATGACTCACAGAGTGCTTGGATCATCTAACTGATTGTGTGGTTGCAGACAGTTCAAGTTTCAGTTCAATGTATAAATGTATAATCTGTTTAAGGTGCATCATATGTACCAATATGGGCATAGATAGTTTGGTAGGCAAACCTTTATATTGGTAAAGGTATACAACTAATACCGTAAGAATAGTTTGTTTAACAAACTAAAAATGGTGAAAAACAATGGCACTAGCAAAGAACACCCGAAAGGAATCACTTGGAAAGAATCTGGACTCGCGAATGATGAAGGTCGAGGCTGTTGCCTACGCCTATGTATACCGGAGGTAGTAGCAGTTGGCACATTTCACAAGAAACGAGTCCGACGCAAAACTGAACAGGGCCATAGCTGTTTCAACTGAGGCTGTTGGCTATGCATTTGCATACCGGAGGTAGACGAGTTGACCACCAACAATGACTGTGTAATCGGACCAAAGAAGGACAAGAAGGAAGTGTCAACACAGGCGCTTGCCTACTCGTATCTGTACAGGTAGATGACCTTGAATAACGACATTGATCAACTAAGAGCATCTGCCACAGAAGCGCGCGACTCATCTTCAGAACGTCATGAAGACGTAATCACCCGAGAAGAAGTACTCGCGTGGGAAGCCACATGAGTACTTCTATCAATTATTTCCTGCTAATTCTCACAAACACCTATACTGAAATTGTGTCCCCGTTCGCTGTATGCTGGCCAATTTGATAGAGGCCTGATACTTCTGCAACGAAGGCATCTAAACGAATCTCGGAAACCACAAATCTGTTCATATCTCGCTGCCTTTCAGTTTCATCTAGAATGTTTACCGCTATAGCTCACTGCTTTGATTTGACACATCCCAAGCATCTGTTCCGTTTGCTCCTTCTCCACAATCAGATTCCCCATGAATCCAAAGGAGCCGTATGAGACTGCGCTCACCATGCCAAGTCTCTCATTTCTTTTCTCAGGCACAAATGCTGCAGTGGAATCGTATCTCAAGAGGCCCCCAAAATCCAGTGGAATGCTTGACCAGCCCTCTGAGATTGTCAGCCTCATCGCGAAAGGAATGTCGTTCTTCTTCATCGGTCGGATTTCCATCTGCTCCAGTAACCTCCCGGGAAATCTCGTGAAGGCGAAACCTCCTGTCTATGGAAGCCCTGTCTTCGTTAGCAAATAGGTGCTTTCTCGCAATCTCTATCGCCATGACAGCTCTTACTCTTGTTCGCAATTGACTGGAGGACTTGCTCCTAGTGAGAGATTCATGGGATGGGTCTCCGCATCTAGGAACGGGTCTCTCATCCAGCTGATGATACCTGCGATGGAAGGAATCAGAGATGTCACGAGAAGAGTAAGTGAGAATGCAACCGTGGTCACCGCCTCAATGCCCACAAGTCCAAACATAAACAGCAGAGTCCCCTCTCGAATTCCCAGACCAACTATCGAAACGGGAATTGCTGTGAGCATTATTGAAACACTAAGAGAGATTGCAAGATAGTCCCATGTTATATTCAACCCCATGGCAGTTGCGAGGAGGTATCCTTGTACCGTATACAGAAACCACGAGCTTGCTGCCAGGATTATCGCAAGTCCTGTCTTCTTCAGTCCGATAGACCGGATTGTGGTAGGTATATCGAAGAGAACGTTGCCAGTGATTCCGGATGTCATCAGTTTCCTGAGCCGTGCCGTTACTATCCATGGCCACAATGTTGCCTTCAGAATCCTGTACACTAGATAAAGTCCTGCAATCCAGAGAACAGGAATCAGAAGCGAACTCACAGTGACAGGGATTTCAAAGATCTGCATGAGGGCAAGTATGGCCACGGAATAGGGAATGACGGATGCTGTGATTGCGTCTACAAGAATGCTGAGAGTTGCGACATCCGTGGAATTTCCCCTTGAAGTAAGATAGGGAACGCGAATCAGATCCCCAAGGGCTCCGGGCAGGACCAGACCAGTCACTTGAGACACACAGAGCGCATCAACAGCCTCTCTTCTTGTGAAACTCAATCCCATCTCTTCACCAAGAACCTGCCACCTTATGCCTCTCAGAATAACTATAGTGGCGACAATCGACATCACCACGAGGATCACAACCAAGTCCAAATCAAGTGCCACTGCAACCATTTGCTGAATGTCTATACTCATGACTATGTAGACGAATAAGAACAGCCCGATTGCTCTGATTGCGTAACTGATTAGTACTCTACGGCTCAAATGACACCCTCATCGTTCAGCAGATAATCCCGGGTGTGTTGCACACGAAGTTACAAATGGTTTTCCTTGTGTGGATACCTGTCATTATGATTCTAGACCCTCCTGATCCGCGCCAGAATCTTTTGAAACTCCATGAGCTCATCTATATGACCGTGCCCCGTGTACTACCATGATAGTCTGTCAGGAGAGTGTTCAATACCAGGGAAGCGATTTGGAAAGGTTGGAAGAAAAAAGGCCGAACCTCACTATTTTCCGTAACTCGCCCATGTATCTATAAGGGCGCCGCGTTCTTGTTCAAATGTCTACAGCAACCCGTGACTTGGAAAGAGCTAAGATGAACCACGAAAACAAAGGGCGATGTGTTCTCTGTGATGCCCCCTTCACAGGGGAGGATCCGCCGGTATCCGTCAGGGGCTGGGTGGCGGACATGACTGGAGAAGAAGGGCTTGCCCACTATTCATGCATGGCATTCATGGCAAACGCAATCGCCTACGAACGAGAAAAACTACCCTGGTCAACAGGTCTCCCTCATCCGGTAGTAGTGAGCCTCACGAAGAATGAAGCGATCACTCCGGGTACGTTGCTAGAGCCCGGGGCAGGTAACGGGGAGAATGCTCTCTTTCTGGCTGCAAGGGGTTTCGATGTTACTGCAGTAGACATCTCCTCAGCAGCTATCAGCAAGATCCGAGAGAACGCCGAGAAGATGAACATCTCGATTCATACCATAGTCGGCGATTTCATGGATGATGTTGAATTACCTTATTCCAAATACGACTATGTCTTCGAGAGATCCTTTCTACAGACACTACCTTCGAGTCTCAGGAAGAAATACATTCACTCTGTTGCTAGTTATCTGAATCCCAGTGGGATGTATCTCGCGATTGTACGAGGGCCGAGACATCCGAAGCCTGATTCCCAGCCTTATGCTTTCTCCGCGAGAGAGATTCAAGAGTTATTGAGTTCAGAGTTTGTGATGATAGACATCACCCCCACTGTTTCAGGTACAGGTGGCCGAGAACAGGACTACTGGTTTGTGAAAGCTACCGTGAAGTGACGACCTTGTGGTCTGCAAGCTGATGTCCCGGTTTCTGGTTTCTTCTTCTGTTGGTTATCATGAAGACAAGCGTTGCGATCACCGACATTCCAACGCCAAAGAGCAAAATTGCCGTGTATCCCGGCCAGATTGTATAGAGAACTGTAGCAATGGCTGGGCCAATGATCTGTGCCATGGACATAACGGAGGTGAGTATACCCGATGCGGTTGCACGTTCTTCATTGTCTTCGGTCACGTACTTGAGCGCTCCAACATACAGACATGCCCAGGAGAATCCAAGCAAGACCTGAGCTGGGAATATCTGGTATATATCTGTCACCAATGCAAACCATGCAAATGTGGCTCCGGTGCTGAGGAGCCCCAACGGTAAGAGGTGTCGCTTCTCCATTCTATCAGTTATCCCAACCATGAACACGACTTGGGCGATGGAGTTCGTTGCTTGAACAAGCCCAATTGTGAAGAGATCTCCTCCAAGGTCTAGCAGGAAGAGTGGCCAGAGTGTCCAGAGGGCAAAGGCACTACTGTGGCGTATCAGTACTGCGAGATAGACTGGTGCGTTTTGTCTGATGGTCTCAATGGGAAATCGGGGGACATCAATATGTATCTCTTGCACCGTTGGGAGCGTCAGGGCGCTGGCAAATGCAACCATGAAGAATAGTGACGAAATCAGGAATGCGTAGTAGATATTGAAACCGGCTGCATAACCGGCAAACGCAGTTCCAAATCCCCATCCAAAGGCGCCAAAGGACGCAAACCTCCCCATCCTTATCTTGGAATCGTATGCATACGCAGCTAGCGCTCCTGGATACATCCCTATGGCGAATCCGTTCAATGTTCTTACAATGAAGAGAGATTCCGGACTTGAAGCTAAGCACAAGAGTCCGAAACTCACCGTCCCCATGAGAAGTCCCAATCGCAGTATGATTCTTCGCCCGTAGATATCTCCCGCTCTCCCGAAGATATAGCTTGAAACGAATCCCGCTGCCCCATACGATCCCACTAGGAGAGTAACGTAGAACTCGTTGACACCCAGCACATCGCGAGCTAGTATTGGGACATATGTGAATGCAGCAAGACTCGCTGCTCCGGCCATAACCTGAATGGTTTCGGTCTTCACGATAAGTCCTCAGACAGTGTGCTGCGATGTCTGCTTTATATCAGGTATGGTGTGACTAGCGTATTGAATCTACGTTCTGCTCATAAGGAACTCTTCTACCAGCTGAATTGTCCAGTCAAGGTCATTTGGATTGATGGTCTCAAAGCTACTGTGAGAGTACCTGCAGGGAACACCAATCGCAGATACTCGCTGTCCCCTACTTGCAATCTTCTGACCGTCCGTTGCGTAGTTGTGATAGACTGCGCGTTGCACGGGGATATTCCGGTTCTGTGCGGCTTGGTAAACTAGTTTGTTGAGGTGGTGTGAGTAGTGCATCTGATTGTCTTTAACAACAATGACAGGTCCTTCTCCCAGCGCTACATTCGCCTCCCCAGAGGTTCCCGGGTAGTCGTCTGCGAGACCTATGTCAAGGACGATGACTCCGTCCACATCCAGCCCGTCGGCTACAGCGGCAGCGCCTTTGGCCCCGAGTTCTTCCATGACAGTGCTCACGAACGTCACAGTGGGCCGTTGACTAGTTTCCAGTCCTGAGAGTCTTCCTGCAAGCTCTATCATGACTGTGAGCCCCACACGATCATCTATTGCCTTACCCACCCAGTTCTTTCCAATCTGCTGTAGTCTAGTGTCATAGATTGCAGGGTCTCCGATTCTAATCCCCCTCTCTGCTACGTCCGCATCTGAGCCTTCTCCTACATCGAGAAAAATCTCATCATAGTCAGGAATCTTCTTCTTTCCCTTTGCTCCTGCAATGTGGGCAGTCTTGACACAGAAACAGCCAGGCACGTGCCCCTGATCAGTCATGATGAGAACTCGCTGGCCCGGCAGCAATCTAAGGTCTGGCATATATCCCTGCGTGTTCCACTTTGTTTTCATGAACCCGTTCGAATCAATCGCTGAAATAAGAAATCCCACCTCATCAGCATGAGCCACAATGGCAAAATGCTTCTCTGAACCCGCCAGTGTTGCGACTACGTTCCCGATCTTATCCTGTTTCATCTTTCCACAATATGGTTCAATATGAGAGATGAACTTCTTCTGGACCTCTTCCTCACGTCCTACGGGACTAGGTGTTTCTGACAGTAGCTTCAGAGTTCTAAATACATCACTGGGCATCGGAAATCATCAGTGATTCAGTGTTCTAATGCTCTTAAGTCGTGCTCTTCATATCTCTATCTCAATCCTTTGAAGTGGTTCCTTCAGGCAGAACTCTCTCCCAGCTCTCCGAATCGAGAGTTTCGGGTCAAGGTCCATGAATGTGAGAACTCTGGTATTTCACAGTCAGAAGTTCGGAGCCATCGCCAATTCCCCCGACTAAGTAGATGGAATCTTGGTCCTTTCTTGGTCCACATAATGCCCAGCGAATACCTGACAATTACGGGGGATTATATTCTCGCAGCATGACATAGAGTCATGCCTATTGAGGATATGATTCTTGGACTCGTCGCTGGACTGCTAGTTGCAATGGTCGTTTATTTTGCCATGAAAATGCGCCTCCGTCAACGAATCGATGTTGTAGAGGCTGAGTTCAGACAGCTATGGGCGGAGCAGGAGTCCTCCATAAGAAAAGACGCCGCGAACAGAAGTCGCTACGTGTTGAAGGGAAAGATTGCTGAACACATGGTTCCACTATTGAGCGACATATTCCGCTATGATCCCTCTGATGCACGGTTCATAGGCGCTCCCATCGACTATCTCATCTTCGACGGGTATACTGCCGTGAAGGATGGTAACCTTGACAGGCCAATAACGGTAGTTCTTGCCGACATAAAGACTGGTAAAGCTTCTCTGAACAAGACTGAGAGACGGATTAAGGAGGCTGTAGAGGCAGGCAGGGTGAAGTGGGAAACTCTGAGACTCGATTTCTAATGAAACCTGGCCAGTCTAGCTGGTCACTCCTACACTTGGGGAGAACAATGGAGTGCCATCAAGTCCCAAGTCTGATGGAAGCACTCGCTCATCATCGCATTAATCAGCAGGTCCCTGAGTTCTGTCCTGTCCGGGAGTCCGACGACTGTTTCGTCACAGACTCTCACTGCAGGCAGAGCTGACACTTCTGCCGAGCACCCACAACTGCATTCCTTTTCAATATCAACAATCACCACGCCCTCAACCCCCATAGAGAACTCCCTGAGAAGATCGCATATCATCTCGATTGTCATTTCACAGAATATACAATGGCTTCCGGAGTATACAACGACACATCCACATCTACCGCATTTGCATGATTGCACTTCATCCAAGCTCCCGGCTACTTGTGATTTCATCTGGCAAGAACACTCCATTCGGTAGGACCCAGAATGGGTCTTTGTGGCGGCAATGCCTTATCCCAGCATCAACGAGGATTCTCGGTTCAGACCCGTTCTAATAGGAGCTGAGATAAAATATTATGTAAATCTATCGTGCACATCTACGTGGAGTGTGGGGGACCAACAGTTGATGTCGTGAGATATCGGCTGGAACATGAGGCCAAAGAGTGTGCTCCTGCTAGCGTAAACTTTCCTCTGTCGAACTCGAATTGTACTAGTAAAGAATATGACTATGCTGGTCAGTTATAAGAAACCTAGGCAAAGAAGATACCGACGAGGCTCTCGGGCACGGGAATCCCGTGCATAGTTCCCGGGATGGATGTTGGATGGACGTGCATGAAGAACAAAGGGAAGAGGCAGCAGCTCACTATCAACGAGCGATGCAATTCCACCAGTTCGGCCAGATACATGCAGCCATCGATTCACTCCAAGAAGCAGTGAGACTATCTCCCTCCTATGATGAGGCCTGGGAACAACTCGGCGTTCTCTCGACTAGAACAGGGGATGTCGATCGTGCTCGAGAATGCCTGCAAAGAGCTTTTTCCTTGAACTCTGAAAGGATATCCTCTCTTGCATATCTCGGTAATCTGGAGTACTCGGAGAGTCGTCTTGAGGAAGCCCTCTCCGTTCTCGAGGACTATACCAAGAAGGGTGGAGATGATCTTGATACTCTTCTTACTCTGGCGCGAGCTGCTTTTAGGTTGAATTTATGCAGTAAGGTTCTGAATATAACTTCCCTAATCATTGAACTAGACGATGATGTCGCTGAGGTATGGGAGATGAGAGGTATCTGTCAGGCGCGAAAGTCGCGATATAATGCGGCTTGTATCAGTCTGAATGTGGCCATGGAACTCGATTCTGACTCTTGCGACGCCGCAGTGAAGGTTGGGGATATCTGCTACGAAGCCGAGAACTACGAACGCGCAATCGAGTTCTACAGACTGTGCCTTACCATTGATTGGGATCGCCCTCTTGTTCTTCTACGTCTGGCAAACAGCCTTTGGTTCATGGAGCGCTGGTCTGCTGCACTTCCCTTTATGGAGGAGTATACCGCGTCCGTTCCTGATGACCCTCGAGGATGGAATAACTTGGGCGTGTTACTACGAGAAAAGGGCGAGGTCAAGCGTGCCATAGAGTGCTTCAATCGTGCCCTGAAACTGGATCCGAACCTTGAAGCACCTGAAAAGAACCTTTCAACTGCAAAGCACATGCAGATACTTCTCTGAAGCTCTTCAGAATCCGCTCATCACACAGTCGGCGTTTTGGGACTCTCTAATCTCCTGTTCTTCTGTGAACCTCTGTAGATCGAACACGATTCTGTAAAATCTATGGCCCATCGATGTTTGGATGTTCCCTCGAAAGGAGAGATATTGAGTCCGTCACTTGATTCAGAGAAGAATCCTTCACTCCCCAATCCCCTTGTAGAGGCACTGGAGTTATATCTAGGATATGCTATTGTTCCCTCCGAAGGGATTCACATGGATCGAGAGAGATATCACAAGTACATGTACCTCGCCGCAGCGGTCTGGAACTGGATTCTCGCTATTGTCTTCCTCACCTTGCCTCGCATAGATATGAGCTACTTCATGTTGGCAGGGGATACAATCCCACCAACCATGCTGTGGTTTGATTGTTTCATGGGGCTAGTCTTTGGTTTCGGTATTGGATTCTACCTTATCAGCAGAAGTACTGCTGAGAACCATGGCCTCGTCCAGATAGCCATCTTCGAGAAATGTTGGGTCTTCGTGATCGGACTGTACTATTTCCTCCTTGCGGAGGCATCGCTTCTGGTCTTGGGAGTTGTCACCGGTGACCTGATATTTGGCCTGCTCTTCCTAGAGGATCTCTTGGCGATAAAGGGGAAACAGTAGCCAAATTCACATTTCAACAACTTGATGCCTTGCGTCAAGCACCAAAGTACTGCTCCAGGCCTCGGAGCACCTGTTCTATGACCTGCAAGAGTTCCTCAGGATCAGTTGAGACCTCCAATCCGTGGTTTGCGCCTTCGATAACCACCATCATGCCGTCTACTTCTTTCACAAGTCTAGAAAGTATGTTCTCATCGTAGTGCGGGTCTTTCGTACCAATCACGAACAATGACTCTGGTGCGTAATCCTTCAGAGCCTTCTGAATCCGAGGCAGCAGAATCAGTGGAGTATGCCAGACGAATCTGAGATTGCGAGAGGAGGGAATCCCGTCGAGGATATACGCTAGGGCAATTGTCAGCTGGACGGCTACTCACCATGGTCTGCTCAATATCATGAGAATCAGGATGATGACCATGACCGCAATGCAAGCTGTCGCAGTGGAGATTGTCTTGGTTGAGCCTTCCATTGCATTGAAGTTGCAGAACCCGGACCGTTCATCAACGGCGGTCCAGAACATGCAAGCATTGGCAATACATCTCACCTTTCTGAACGGGCACTCCCTGAGCTCTCGATATTCATCCTTCTCTTCCAAGAATCCCACCAACTCTTTTCAGTGAACACACAAAAGATGAATAAAGTATCTTCCACTGACGACACAATGCCATCTGGAGCATCTTCTGCTGTGAAACCAGCCCTCTCATCCTGAGTAGCTAGGTTTATCCGTGCTGAGAGAGTGCGCCCCTCGTGGACTGCAATCATGAATGACTGGACAGAAGTTGAGTGGTTGTACAGTGGGAAAAGACTCGTTGAGTGGGCGAGAAACTCCTCGTCTGACTCCTCTCTGTTGCTCTTCTTGAGGCACTCTCATCGTGAACAGATTGATGATGTAGAAACTATGGTCACTGGCGAGTTGACCGAGATCGGAAAACACCTCTCCATGGAGATAGGACGACGGCTACCCACGGATAGACCCTATCACGTCTTCACGAGTATAGTCCCCCGGAGTTTCCAGACTGCCGAGGCCATAGCTGGGGGGATTACTGCGAATGGCGGGACTGTGGGTGACATCGAAGCTCTCTCTGTCCTGATGGGCCCTCATGTCAGTGAGAAGGAGGTCTGGACCAATCTTCATCCCGATGGAGAGAATGTCACCGAGTTCGTGAATCATTGGGCTGATGGTGAGTTCGGAGAGAGAATGGAGCCGTTCGAGGAGTATATTCCCCGTCTACTTGGAGATACTTTCAGTCGATTGGCCGAAACGGAGGCACCAGAGATTCACCTTCATATCACCCATGACCTGGCAATGATGTGTATGAAACGAGCCATCTTTCAACGTTCTGTGGTGCCCGATGATCGAGAACCGTATCTGGGAGGGTTGGCCGCGAGAAGAACGAACTCTGTATTTCAGATTCTTGTTGGCTGTGATGGAGAAACGGTTGTCTTCTCGTACAACGATTGAGTACTTCCCTGAAGCATCAGCTACTCGTCGCCGCTATAACACAGCTCCGCAGTTCTTGCACCTGCCCGCTATTGCCATATTGTCAAGGCCACAATACCGACACTCCCGTATCTTCCCGATCTCTTCTAGTGATGATGCAGAGAAACCATCCAGACTCCTGAGCACCATGGTCTCTTCTGAGAGAGGATCATATATCCGAATGTCATAGATTGGCATATTGTTGACAGTATGTGTGACGCGTGACTCCAAGAACTGTCCCATGGGTCTTCCCGCGAAACGCTCCAGTGGAATCTCCTTGACTATACGGTCGCCATGGACCTCGATGATTCGCTCATCTGTCAGGTAGTATCTGGTACGTCTTCTCACGATATAGAAGTACATCAAGATGACAATACCACCCACTGTCGCAAAGAGCAGGGGAGCTAAGTCTGAGAAACCGAAATCGGAAACAATCTCGAAGAGGAGCCAAATACTGCTCGATATCAACAGAACTCCACAGCAGGTGATCCAGAACCCGGTTCCTGCTCTTCGGGTCCAGACTATCCTCTCCCCGGGCCATAGGCCTGTCATGGGAGGGACAAATCGCCGATTTTGGGGTGATACTCTCTCAGCATTCACTACCGCTCACCTCTGAATGCACTGGTCTTCGTGGATTTGAATGCATCTGCTCTGGATATCTGGCTCAGTGGCAGAATGTCTATGATGATGAGGTCTATCCTAAACCGGAAGGATGAGTTGTGGTCCCTTGTTCTCTGGATCATTGACTTCTCTTGCGACCTCGATGACCTCCAGCCGACCATCGGGGAAGTGATTTAGCAGGCCCATGAGTGTCTTCTCTGGTGACTCAGGATCTAACCAGATACTCTTTTCATCGGGCTCCAGATAATCCGTTTCTTACAATTTGGTGAGTGAACGTCACCTGCAAGAGACTTCTGTGTTCAATCCCCCCTGCGAGTGTTCAAGACTACATGTCGGCAAGGAGGAAATCTTACATATATCTGACACTTTTTCTGACAAAATGACTAGGAAATCAAGTCGTTTTCAAGATTCCAGAATCACGGGCACCCGGTCATGGATGGGTCTGACTTCTGCATTCCGGGTGGTCCATGTCGAACCTCGCCTCAAGAGCCTTCACTCAGACTTCTTCAGCTATTGGGACCACGAGGATAGACACGCCATGGCATCGTTTCCGAGTTCATGAAGACCGTGGAGTACAAGCGGAACGCCGAACTTCAGGCTGAACGCGTTCGTGAGAAGATGAAGGAGTGGGTTAGAAGCAGACCGGATCTAGCCAAACCCGTTGCAGAGGAGCTAAAAAGCACAGTGTACCCATGCTATTATGATGACTTTGTAGGTGAGGAACCATGAAATGCGATACGCAAATCGTGAAAGAAAACCTCATGGACATCATTGAATCTCATCCTGAAGAATATGGATTTCCCTTGGACAAGGCCGTCGCTCTGCTACTTGGATTCTCTGAGGATGAAGGCATGGACTGTACAGAGAACGACATTCGCAGAGTGGTTGATAGACTGCTGGATGGTTGGGTCATTGACAAGACCTTAGATCATGTCTCTCCAGAAGACGCAGTGGAGTTTGGTATTAATCCGGGAATGCTGGTGTGGCATCTCAGGATTCTCTCTGTTGAGGAATCAGAACGCTATCGGAGCTTCAAGGAGCAAGAAAAGGCATTGATAAGAACCCTGCGAGAGAAGACAGACCCCGAAGACCTTGGGAGGATGAGAGTGGATGAGGCAATGGAGCTGTTAGAAGAGAAGGGGTTCACGGAGGGCACAGAGCACATGCACATAGATGGGGTAGTCGCGACTTCCTACGAATTCACTGATAGTGAAACCATCGCGTATTACGAACTCGTGGATGAGGCATCCAAGACACCAGAGTTCAAGGTCGTCATGAAATCGCAATCCGAACGTATTCGTGAGAGAATGAAGGAATGGGCGGAGATCGATGCGGCTGACAGGGCTCGCGCTGAGCGTAAGGAGAAGAAAGGAAGA
>CAYYQL010000005.1:0-128758 GCA_964473825.1 uncultured archaeon | reverse complement strand
AGAGCTGACTACAGCTTTTGTGGCAATGCTCCTTATTTGGTAGGCCTGGCTCATCCCATTGTTCATTGGAGTCGTCTACGGCCTGATCCTCCCTCACCAAGACCGGGAAGCTCTGGTGGGACGAGGGCTTCGGCGGACAGGGTGCCATCTATACCTCCATCGATGGTCAGGGGAGTGCGTATCCCATCGTCGAGGTGGACAACGCCAGCAGGGTGATCCAGTACGTGGGCATCCTTGGCTACCGTCACTCCAGCTATGGGTTGGTGGACATGCGCATCCACGACATCAACGTGGTCTGCGACCTCAGCAGGCCCAATCCAAGCTACCCGGATGACCCGCCACCCAGCGAGGACCCAGAGGAAACGAATGACCTTGATGGAACAGACCAATCTATCTCACCACAGACCCTCAGCAAGGTTGATAGTGACCTTCAGATTGCAGCAGCTAGCGTACACGCGAATTGGACTGGCCCATGGCCCTTATTGCACTATTACGCATTCAGACCTGATACACTCGCCCTAATCCTGCACATGGCAGTGGACCTCCTTCAAGTAACGACCGTATATCATTCTGACTCGATGGGGGCAACTGCGGAAGATTTCAATAATGCCCTTGCCGTTGCTGGATTCTCATTGGCTATTGGGCTTATGACATACGCACTCATGATTACGTGTGTAGTAGCGCAAAACCCGGCAACGGGATTCTGGGGCATAGGGGCGGTCGTCCTCGGAATGCTTGCAATAGGAGGCTATGCGTGGTGGGTCTCTCATGGATTGGTCGACAACGGTCAATGGACTGCAGGTGGTGCAGCACTATTCTTCTTTACCCTCGCACTTGCTTACTTCTTTATCGCAGCCGGTCTGAAGAAGGTTGGCGGCATCTCTGCCAATGTGCTTCTCGGCTTTCTGGGATGGCTTTTGGGAGTAAGCGTAGAGGCCATGAAGGCGGCTGTGGTCTTTTCCGTATGGTCAAGAATCGTCTTCATAATCATGGGGGTGCTGTTCATTGTTTATACGGCTCATTTCCTGACATATGGAGGTTAGAATGAATATGTGGCTGTTACTCCTGCTTTTGATTGGTGGTATCATTGCTTCATTTGCTGGCAATGAAGTGATAGAGCAGACTCTTGAGTATCTAGAGGTCTTTCTCCTGAAGACCACGCCGAGAGTTCGTGGACATAGCGAATCCACGGGCCACATGATGTATACGTTCTATCGCAACAAGAGAACCTACTGGTACATTACGGGAATCGGACTCGTTGTGTTCGGCTGGGTGCTGCTCGTCATAGGATATCATTTTGGCTTTATGGCCATTGTTGAAGTGGATCCTAGCTTGGTTACCTGGCAGTGGCCGAGCTTCGTGTTTGTTATGTCCCTTGCAGTGCTGGTTGTCATATGGAAGATACAAGATATCAAGAAGGTTTCAGTACTAAGTGGTTCCCTGTCCCATCCCGAAGAGGATGAAACTGCTGCTGGCTGACGGATATGCGAAGACAGCCAATAGTCGTGCAAGAACTGGTCACTCGCGATGACATCGAAGGAGGAGAACAGGGCTAGGAAGAGTGACTATAGCAGGAAATCGTGTTCTGGTCTGATCTACAGGTGCTTGGTGCTACATGCCTAATGGCCGCCTTCAGAGAGGTCATGGGACATATATTCATTGGAGTGACAGCTGGGCTATTCTCAGGATGGATTAGTGCCTAGGCCATTCTTGAGACCTGCGAGGCTTTGACAGGGTCACACCTGAAGGGGTTCTACTATGTACTCTTTCTAATCCTTGCACTTGTCTATTTTGCCATTCCCATCGGTGTGAAGGGAATTGGGGGTATATCGGCGAATCTGCTTCTTGGATTACTAGCGTGGTTCTTAGGAACAAGCACATCCGCTGTAAAGGCTGCAGTCCAGCTATCCGTATGGTCGGTAATCGTCTTTCTGATTATGGCACTACTGTTTATAGTCTAGTATGTGCATTTTATGTCCTCTGGAGGCTAGATGAATCATGTTGTTTACGGTCTTGTTCATGTTCACGGGTATGATTACCGCCTTCGTCGGAAGTCAAGTGATAGATCAAGCTAGCGAGTATCTCCAAGTCTTTCTCTTGAAAACCACACCGAGGCTCCGCGGGCATAGTGAAAACATCGGACGTATGATGTACTCCTTCTATCTTACCAGCAGAGCCGCGTGGTACCTTGCTGGAGTTGGCTTGGTCGCGGTCGGGTGTGTGTTGGTCGTAATAGGGTTCCATTTTGGGTTCTTTGCAGCTGTCCAAGTAGACCCGGGCCTAATCAACTGGTACTGGCCCGCCCTCGTATTTTCCATAGTCTTGGGAATCCTTGTGGTTGTCGCGAACATCCGAGAAGTCAAGAAGGTGGTGCGGCTCAGCAAATCGCTGTCCAAGACCGCAGGTAAAGACACTCATGCTGACTAATGACTGGTGGTGCACAATCCTTTACTCATGCTATGTCACGTGGTCTTGTATTGCTCATTCGGAGAGTAGCCTCCGAGAGTTTCTGAAGAATCGAAGCCCGTTTTGACCTTGATTCAGACGAACTCGGTCGGCAAGAAGCCGAGATTAGATCTCGCATAATCCAGAGAGATGACTTGGTTGAGAAGGTCTTCAGGGGGCAGTTCTTACTGGTGAATCTCGGTAATCGAAATGGGATTCTGGACTGATTTGCTCTTGCTGCCGAGGCTGCACTACGGCCCTTTCAAGGAACGATTTATCAGAACAAGAAGCTAGCTGAAATCGGTGAATCCATTGCGGACTGTAGATGAGCTCAGGACTATCCTCCATTCTCATAAGCGCGAGCTTGAACAGCGGTACAAAGTGGAGAGCATCGCCCTCTTTGGATCATACGTTCGTGGTGAACAGAACGAGGGGAGCGACTTGGATGTCCTTGTGGAGTTTTCCAGTCCAGTTAGTCTGCTTCATATAGTCAGTCTTGAGAACCATCTCAACGACATCCTGGGTGTTCAAGTCGATGTAATTCCCAGAAAGAACATCAGAGAGGAGTTGAGGAGTGCCATTCTGAGGGAGGCAGTCCCTCTGTGACGCAAACCGCAACGATTTATCTGAATGACATTCTTTGAGTACATGGAGCGAGCCGAGGACTATGTCAGAGATATGTCATTCGAGGCATTCTCAGATGACCTGCGGACCTCAGATGCGGTGATCCGGTGCCTTGAGGTCATTGGAGAGGCTACCAAGCAGATACCTGAGGGTGTGCGTGCTAGGCACCCGTCAATACCGTGGCGCGCGATGGCCGGAATGAGAGATAAGATCATCCACAGTTACTTCAATGTGGATTTCGAGGCGGTATGGCTAGTGACAAAAGAAGACATCCCGGCACTGAGACCCTTGCTTGAACGAGTTCGCGCGTCCGTTGAAAAGAGCTCCGTGTGACACCACCTTCTTTTACGAGAAAAGGCAATGCGCGTTATTGAACCACTAGACCAACTCCGAGGTCGGGAGTACAAAGGGCTACTTCAGGTGTATCTTCTATCTCAAGAACAGAGGGGACTATGATCTGGTGGACATGCGCATCCATGACATCAACGTGGTCTGCGACGTCAATCTCCGCAACCTTGAACACGGAACGTGCCTGTGCCCAGCGAGGAGCAAAGGGAAACGAGCGATTTCGACGGAAAATACCAATCTGTCTTATCACAAACCCACGGTAAAGTCGGTCATGATCTTCGATAGCAGCGGCTAATGTAAACGCAACCTAGACTGGCGCATGGCCCTCAATGGGCTACTACGCATTCAGACCAGATGCACATTCTTTGGTTCTGCACACGCGCGTGTGTCACTCCAGTTCAATGGGAGCACGATGTTCAGAGAAGAAGCAGCCTTGGCCTAGTACAGCTATGTATAATTAGAGATTCTGTGTTACTGTGTACGAGGTGCCTCCAGTGGCGAAGAACATCATGATAAGCGACGAGGTCTACAAGCACCTGAAGTCTCTGAAGAGAGATGGTGAATCGTTCAGCGACCTGATTCGCCGATTGCTTAACTACGAGAAGACAAGTCTGCTGGACATGGCAGGCGAGTGGCCCTTCTCAGAAGACGTCACATCGAGGATAGAACGCGAGATTGAGGAAACTTGGCAGACTGGATGGCATCAGTGAGAATCCCCCTCTCCATACAGCGTTGCATCATGATCAACCGACCCGCGCTCACCTTTCTCCCCCTTGAACTTCAGCGCAAAGAAGGGATTATCTGCATCTACGCCCTCGGATGAGAGATAGGAACGGATTATGGCTCGGAGGAGCTCCTTCAGGCTCTTCTGTGACTCCTTGGCCCGTTGAACGAGGAGGGCATGTTCTTCAGAACTCACCTCTGTCCGGACTACTTTCATTCGACATTCCTCGTGCAACATGATACATGTGAGATGTTATCTGAATTTGCATAGGCATTGTGCCTGCTGTTCTCCATGTCTGAGCGAATGAGGACACTGACACTGCATTGGGTAGATAAGGGGGCTGTTTCATGATAGCTCTGCGACATCTCCCTCATCCCACGGAAAGTGAAACAAGGGGAGAGGGCCCTCCCGAGCTTGGCATTCCCTTCGAGGTGTGCAGTGATGGGTCAGCTGGTCCAGAGCTACAGCAGTATGGGCAAGACCTACGTGGGACGCTTGGGCTATCGGCATTCCAGCTCCGCCCCGCTGTAAATGGATCTTAGATACTATGAGCCGCTGCAGGAAGCCATACCCGGACCTCTGCACCCTGTTCCGGGTGACCGGGCACACGGTCACTAATGCTTAGCTTCCCTCCGTACTTCTGAGCTATGTGCCGCGACATGTGTAGTCCTAGCCCGCCTTTTCGTTGTGATGGCTGGAGCAGTTCCATTTTGACCTCATCCGGGATACCTGGGCCGTTGTCTGCAATCCGAACATCATACCCTGCAGAGCTCGGTGTGACGGTCGCCCAGACTCTCTTGTCATCCGAGGGATTGTGCTCGTATGCGTTCTCCAATAGGTTCGATATGAGATGTTCAAGCAGGTCGTCGCCGCGGATCAAGGCCTCCTCTACCTGAATGGAAGTGGTGATGGTGAGCTCAGGATAGGCCACAGCCGCTCGTTCAACTGTCTTCTCTACAGCCTCGATTAGGTCTCTGGTGGTGACCGTAGCTGACATGAGCCGTCCCGTGGCCTTGGTCTTGATGACGATGGCTGCCATCCTACGTAAGGCACCTCTCAGGCTATCCAAGAGATCCTTCGGGTACTCCTCAGTACAACAGAGCCCTAGGAGTTCGGTTGAACTCTCGGCAATCTGCAGCTGGTTTGAGATATCGTGGCTTAAAATGTCGAGATACAGAAGGGCGCGGTTGCTCATAGCTTGAAGTATGTTCTGTGTATGCTTCTCCTCAGAGAGGTCTCTCACGATGGTCTGCACAACTGGCTCGGTTCCTGTCTCGATGAGGGTTGCGGACACCTCTGCGGGGAAGACCTCTCCTGATGCCCTGACCAGCTGCACCTCCGTGTCGAGGAGTCCCTCCTCTGCAAGGTGTTCCAACTCTGCTGTGGTCCTCTCGAGTGAGTCGGGATGGACCAGGGTGCGGGCATCAAGGCTGAGAAGTTCTGCTCTAGTATAGCCCCACAGGTCCATGGCTCGTTGATTGACATCGATGATGGCACCGTCAGGGTCGTGGATGACGATGGCATCCTTAGACTGGTGGAAGAGCTGGCGGTACATCCGCCGGCTTCGTTCGGCTACCTGTCTGCTGGATGCAAGCTCGCTCTGGTCCAAGAAGATGGCAAAGGTTCTGGTAAGGTTGTCCGCAGAGTCGAACAGAGGAGCCGCCGTGACCTGAACGGGAATGAGCCTACCGGATCGGTGAATGAGCTGGGCATCATAGTACTCAACTTCTCCCCTTTGCCGTTTGCGTATCTTCTCATGGACGGTATCATCTGACCACCCAGCGAGAATATTCAGGATTGGATGCCCAACGAGTTCATCTAGGCTGTATCCAAGCATCTGACACAGGGCGGGGTTTGCGTATACAAGTCGTCCCTCTGTGTCGTCGATACTCAGTCCTCCGGGCATGGTCTCGATGAGCGTCTTCGAGAGGTTGCTAATGTTTGTCTTTTCTGGTCTATCGATGCCGTTCAAAGAAAACGTCCCCTATTCCTACAGGTGGGTCATACCTGCAGGTTGCATTGGTCCGACATAGTCAGGGTGCTTCCGTGACCAATAAGCATTGTTCGGACATCCCGATGGGTACTTGGAAGTAACTGCACAGAACATGGAGGTCATTCTTTGTCCAAGACTCTTGTAGATGTCTGCGGCCCCGCCACCATCTCTTTCTGTCAGCAGTGGGTTTCACCGTTCATATACCTTTTATCACTACCCTGTCCTTACTATCCCCTATGTGGCGATATCTGCGACCTGATGCGTCCGGAGTGTGGAAAAATCCTGAGGTAGTGCGCAGGCTGTCTCGCTATCGTGACATTATCGACAACAAACGCTGGGCCAAGTATCTGCTGGCGAAGGATGTCTGCTGCGATACCGACCTTGAAGCCTCATCAGATGAGCTGTGGGAGCGGCACAAGGCTCTCTCACTGGAACATGAGGATTATGTGCGTACTGTGGATAAGGAGGGCATCGAATTCAGACGGGATGAGGTGGACGGGGTAAGCCTCCTCAGCATCAAGGCCGAGCTGGCGCATCGGATCCTGCAGTCGTGTCACTTCTGTGAACGGAAGTGTGGTGTTAACAGAACAAAGGATGAGAAAGGTTGGTGCAAGCTAGATGCGGACTCGTGGGTATCATCGTACTTCCTGCACAGCGGGGAGGAGGCACCCCTTGTGCCGAGCGGAACCATCTTCTTTGCTTCTTGCTGCTTTGGTTGTGTGTTTTGTCAGAACGAGGATATCTCTACCAATCCCAATGCCGGGCGGGTTGTGAGCGCTCAGGAACTCGCTGACATCGCTGAACACCTCTATCAGGACGGGGCTCTGAACATCAACTACGTCGGGGGAGACCCCATCCCCAACACCCATACGATTGTCGAGTCAATGCTCTATCAGAGCTCGAACGTGACCCAGCTCTGGAATTCGAATCTCTATTGCTCCATGGAGACCATGAAGTTACTCTCTGATCTGATCGATGTCTGGCTGCCCGACTTCAAGTATGGTAACAACGAGTGCGGTCGTCGGCTCTCGGGCGTGACGGAGTACTTCGACATTGTGTCGCGGAACCACAAGATTGCCTATGAGCATGGCGAAGTCATCGTTCGTCACCTGGTCATGCCGAACCATGTGGAGTGCTGCACGATACCGATCCTCGAATGGATTGCTGAGAACATGCCTCTCTGCATGGTGAACATCATGGGGCAGTACCGACCCGAGCACAAGGTTCGTCGGCGTCCACAGGAGTATCCTGATATCAGTCGACGAGTCAATCAGAGTGAACTCAAGCGGGCCTTTGAGAAAGCGGATGAACTTGGTGTTGTGTACGAGCCGGTCAGCTGAGATTCTGCACATCCAATGCTCTCAGGATTGACCGAGTTCATGGCGTGTGCCATGTCATAAGGTTCTAAAGCAGAAATGCGAAGCTCAACCTGAACAGCTATGTGTCTTGCAGTACCGGGTCTTATCCTGAGCATCGACGGCGATTACGCCTCTGTTGACTTCGGAGGAGTGAAGAAACAGGTCTGCATCAGTCTGCTCCCCGATATCAAGGAGGGAGAGTACGTCATCGTCCACACAGGCTACGCCATCGAGAAACTCAAGCCCGAGGAGGCCAAGAAGACCCTGGCACTGTTCGAGGAGATGGCCGAGCTGGCCTCTAACATGAAGCAATAGCTGTGCAGTAAACAGATTTTTCAACAACACACCCGCCTCTTTCTCTTGATATTCCATGACCGATACCTTAGAGAGCATCATGGCCGAGCTGCGAGAGCGCGTGAACACACCTGACACCGAGACCGAGGTCTCAGAGGAAGAGGTGAAGGAACTCATCTCTAACACGGTGGTGGTCATGCCAGCCGGAGGGAAGGGCACGAGGATCCGTGCTGAGACCCAGAGCGATGAGATCAACAAGGTCATGATCAGTCTTGATGGGAAAGAGAGCATGATTGAGAAGTGCATACGCGAATATGCAGGGATTGGCATCAAGAGGTTCGTTGTGCTGACCGGCTTTCTTGCCGATGTGGTTGAGGAACACCTTGGCGACGGGTCGCGATGGGGTGTGGACATACGATACTCGGAGGACCCCGATGGGAGAAAGGTCGGGAACGCGGGTGCTATCCTCAATGCCTTGAACAACGGGAGCATAGACGACTCGATGACCTCAATCATCCACAATCCCGACGATGTCATTGTGGGCATCGAGCGCCCCTACGGCGAGGTATTTCTCGAGGGACAGGCGAAGGCCCGCAAGAACGGCTGTATAGCCACCTTTGTCGTGGTCCCTGAGACCCCGTTCCAGTACTCTGGCCTGATCATCGAGAAGGGTAAGGTTCGGGACATCACGAAGTACCCCCCAGTGGCCATTCCTGCTCATACAGGGATAACGGTCTTCGATCCTGAGGTCTATGAGTATTTCAGAGACCTGGTCTCGCTGGAGGTGGAGTCCTCCTTTGAGAACGTGGTTGCTCCGGTCATGGCAAGAGAGGGACGGCTGTTCGCAGTCAATATCCCTGCAGGTACATGGATCCCGGTGAACAACCTTAAGGGCCTTGAGAAGGCAAGGTCTGAACTGCAGTCGAGCTAGTCGGACTGGGCCATATCCCTGAAGAATCGACGACTCACATGAAGCAACAGAGACCTCGGAGTGATGAGCAATGATGAAGAACGTGATTATACCCACACTCAACGAAGAGGATAATATTGGGCGCTTGATTGACGCCATCTACTCTTTCCTTGACCCTTCTGACACCGCAATCATTGTGGTTGATGACAATAGCTCGGATGGCACCCAACAGGTGGTCCAGCAGAAGGCTGAGGAGTTTCCTCATGTTGGGCTGATTGTGAGAACCAACGAGCGCGGTCTGGGAAGTGCAGTCAGATGCGGTGCCGAGGCTGCAGACGAGGGGATTACGATTGTGATGGATGCCGACTTCTCCCATCATCCTCGATTCATTTCGGGCATGATTGAACTGGTGGAGGCAGGATACGATGTTGTCGTGGGGTCGCGATATGTTCCCGGTGGGAAGATTGTGGGATGGCCGGGCAGTCGCGAGGCAGTAAGCAAGGGCGCAACGATGATTGCGCGACTCTCTCTCGGAGTGCCTCTGAAGGATCCCATGAGCGGCTTCGTATGCGTTAGATCGCCCGAGATTCTTGTCCATGGCTTCGACTACGCTGATTACAAGTTCGTGCTCGAACTCGTTGCAAGGAATCGCCGGCTTCGTGTGACTGAGTTTCCCGTGGTCTTTCGTGACCGGGCTTACGGTGAGAGCAAACTGGGCAGCGGCACTATCGTGCAATACTTGCTGCTTGTCGTACGGCTTTTCTTTGGTATCGGTATCGAGAGAAGTGCTGCCTTCTTCGCACGAGGGGGAACCGACAGGCGATGAGAGCCCTAGGCGGGACCTCCAAGATGGATGTCTTGTTCATCGTGTCGGTGGCACTGAATGCCTTCATGGTGGTGGCTCTGCGGAGTCTGGGCAGCCAGATGTATCCGTTCTTCATAATCATGTACTCTTGGATTGCAGTCTACGCACTGTATCTGGCAATAGTACTCCAGACGCAGAGGATATCAGATAGACCTCTTCTGAACACCAGATCCGCCTTAGCCATCTGCACCATAATGGCAGTCTCGATTCGACTCATGTTCTTAGGTATGGGCGAACACATCTCACTTGATGCCCTCTGGTACCTAGATTTTGGCCGATTCATGCAGATGGGTGAGATACCATACACAGGGTTCTACTTCCCGTATCCCCCGGTCTTTGCATACTTCATTGGCGCACTCTCGTGGGTTGCACCTACCGTTGACAGCTTCAGAGTCCTTGCGAGTGTGGTGGATGGGGCTGTGCTTGTAGTCATGTGGAAGATAGCTGACCGTCTGAATGGACCGAAAGCCGCCTCCCTTGTTGCCCTCGCCTATGCCTTTCTCCCTATTTCGATCATCGAGTCCGGCTGGAACGGGCACTTCGAACCGTTGACCAATCTCTTCCTGCTGCTGGCCATCTGGTTCATGCTCCAGCGAAGAGCTGCACCCACGGGCATTTTTCTCGGATTGGCTGCGGCCACCAAGGTCTATCCCCTCCTCCTGTTTCCGATCGTGTTCTTCTACTTCAGAGGATGGTATGAGAGACTACGCCTCACTGTGGTGACCGTCTTGACGGCAGCCGTGACCTTCATTCCTCTCTTCCTCCCCCGCTTGATTGGGCAGACTGATACTCTCGGGATGCCGGTGCAGGGTGATGCCGCAGGTCCACTTCTGTCTCTTGTTGGTTCGTTGTTCAGTATCCGTCTTGAGAACCAACCTGTCACCGCCTTCGTTCTGCTTGGGATTGCGATCGGTTCCTTCATCGTCATCAGGGAGCTCCTATCTTCTCAAGAGGAGACCCGCGACACATCTTACAATCTGGTCGTCATTACTCTGGGCGTTGTGCTTATCGCAATGGGCCTGATTGCTGGCATCTATCCGCTCTTACCTGCTGCAAGGATGCTCTACTGGCGTTATCCTGTGGATGTCGGCATTGTGAGAGGTGTAACGGCGGGAGCAATAGGACTCTCTATCGTCCGACTGGGGTACACCGGGCTGAAGGACAAAAAACCCCGCCCTGTGACGGTGCAGTCTCTCTTCATGCTGGTTGCGGCCACGATTCTGCTCTTCGCATCACTGTCCCGTGATGTCTTCTACGGGTGGTACCTGCTGTGGGCTGTTCCCTTTGTCTTTCTCCTCAAGAACAGGAAGCTGGGACTCACTCTACTTCTGTGTATTCTTCTCATCTATCCCTCGTACACCCACGACAATTTCAGAACTCTCGGCTATCACGAGGAGCGCATCTGGAGCGATGAGCTGCAGGATGTCCGCGGCTGGAGTGTCCATGTGAATACATCTGGCACGGGGATCTCTAGTGCCTCGATAGATGCGGGAGTTGACACTGATGGTGAAACGGGCCGTTTCTGGTTTGACACGACAAAGGTCGCAGATGAGAGCCTCTTGGAGAATGTCACTGTACAGTACTCGAAGAGCATCTACGTGTTCTTCACTGATACCACCGAGTTCGTCACGCGGATTGAGGCCACGTGGGACCCAACATTTGGCAGGCATGCTGACCTCTCGCTCGCATACGTGGGCGTCAACGACAACCACACTTTCATCAGTGGCACAATCATCCATCGGACCAGCATCTTCACAAATCTGACCTCTGTGTTATGGCGTCACGCATTGTCTCTCTGGCACGAGGGGTTCGACAACGGTGTGATCTACAACATGACATTGACCGTCTATCCACAGAGAGCAGTCAAGTCTGCGTACTACGTTGAATACTTCTACACCACCTATGGCGGGCCACTCAACCCCCTCTACTTCGCCATCGCTCCAGTTCTGGTCGCCCTTGCTCTGTTCTCGTATGTCATCCTAGACCGAGAATTGCGACAGGAACATGCTCTTCACACAAGAATCAGCTCAACATAAGTTATATGTGGAGGCAGGTGTAGACTCTGGATACTGCTCAGGAGAGGACAGAATCAGTGCCTAAGGTCGAACGGATAGCGGTCTTTGTGGAACATTTCCCGCCATATCTTGGTTCTGACCGTTCGGTGTTCGAGTTTGCCACACGAACTGCGAAGAGAGGAGTCAAGGTCCATTTCATAGCGACGCAGCCGCTACGGTATCTTGTTGGCCATCGACCTGATGATTGGGCCTATAAAGAGAACTGGAAGAACGGTCCTCCGAATGTCGGGGAGAATATCACGGCAGAATACCTCCTTCTGAACAGATATCTTGTAGCGCTGTGGCGAAAATTTCCGCCCATTGCTTATTTCATCACTTTGGCTCTCTTCATTCTGAGAGGGATACATTCAGTATTGAAACATCAAGCTGATGTTGTTGTGGCCGCTCATGCTTCCCCTATTGTGGGAGTGGTCTCGCTTCTCTCTGCCAAGATGTCTTTACGTCCACTCATGATGGGTTGTCCCGATTGGATGGCGGCATATGCTGCGAGTCTTGTCGACGAGAGTATCTCCAGTCTGGGGCCTGTACTGCTTCAGCTTGCCGAGAATCTCCTCTATCGGCTCTCGAACCGTGTCTTTGCGGCAACTAATTTCTTGAAACGACTACTCGTCGGGTACGGAATCTCTGAAGAGAAGATAGCAGTGATTCCCAATGGAGCAGATCTTGACACCTTCCGTCCTGATGTGCCGACCGGTGATATTGTTGAGAAGTACAGGCTAAGTGATAGGTCTATCATTCTCTTCACGGGCCACCTTGAGGAGTGGGCCGGAGTGTCAGCAATCTACGACCTGGCAAAGCGGTTGAATCGGGACTTTCCCGGTTCGCTCATTCTGTTGGTAGGGGCTGGTGATCCATCTACTGGTCTTCTCAAGAGGCTGATTCGTGACAACCTGGGGCATATGTTTGTCCATGCAGGACTGCATCCCTTTGAAGACATGCCCAAGTTCACTGCAGCTGCAGATATCTCACTCTGCATCTTTCCGGATAGCCCGGTCTCGCATGCTGCCTCTCCCCTGAAACTGTTCGAGTATATGGCTGCGGGGAACGCTGTAGTTGCAACAAGTGTGGCAGGCACGAAAGAGGCTCTTGATGAGTCTACGGGGGTTCTTGTCAAACCCGGAGCAGTTGATGAATTGTGCGATGCAGTGGTGGACCTTTGCCGGGATCCGCAGAGGCGGCGAACACTTGGAACACGAGCAAGAGAGTGCATAGAACGAAACTACTCGTGGGATGTTCTGGCCCGGCATTTCTTGTCCGAGTGTGAGAAGCTTTCGCGGGGGCCAGTAGTTCCGTCCAGCATTCTCCGACCCAGATTTTCTCACAAATCCAGGTACTGATGGCTACAGGAATCCAGTTCGACTAGGCGAAGATTTTCACGTCACTTGATCCTGAGTGTCTTCACGTAGTTCTGAAGCGTTCTCCGGGCGGCCACACTCCAAGTTTCTTCTGATGCATATTCCTTCATCTCTTCTCCTATCCTTTCTCTTCGTTCTGGATTACCAAGAAGAGAAACGAGTTTCTGCGCCAGCTCGGTGGCGTTACCTCTCTCGAAGAGGGTGAGACTTCCGCCCAGCGTATCTCTCATATGGAGCCCAGCGTCCGATGCAACGATTGGGATTCCGTATCCTGCATAATTGTGGGCCGGACCACTTGCACCCACACTCTCCCCGTATGGTAGAACAATGACTGATGCCGCTGCGAAGTAGTGGGGGACCAGTTCGTCTTCGATATACTTGCTTCTGAACTGCACCCACTCCTCAAGACCCAGTCTTCTCCGAAGGTTCTTCAGTTCCTTCAAGTACCTCGCACCGTCAGAATCGAGTGGCCTTCCTGCGATCAACAAAAGCGCATCATCTACCTCGGAGCGCACATTGTCCATAGCCTCAATAGCTGTTTCAATCCCCTTTCCTCTACGTATGAATCCGAACGACAGGGTGATTTTCTTGTTCTCAAGGCCCAGTTGTGCTTGTGCGACTCTTGTATCCGGGACTTGAGCAACAGGTTTGCAGGGATGTGGAATCTCAAGGACTTTCTCGGGGTTGATGTTGTATTCTTTCAGGAAGTGACTTCTCAGCGAAGACTCCAGGGTGGTTGTGCTCAGTTGTATGGTCGTTGTTCCCAGATCAAGGAACCTGTTATACAGCCTGAACATCGGTCGGGCAAACAATGAGAGCCTTCCCATGATGCCGTAGGAGCGGATACGTTCTTCCACCTGATCGGGCATCCATGTACTGTGCAGTGTCACGGTTGTCCGTATGCCAGCCAAACGAAGCAGCAGCAGCAGCAGGAGCATTGGCTCTCCGAACAGCCCTCCAAAGACCTCCCCGTGGGGACCAAACTGAACATGTACGATGTGTGGTTTCAGCTCTCTGATCTTTTGCGAAAGGATGCATGGATAGAATGGGCTCCTCGGATTCCATATACTGTGGGTGTGGACACGGTCCGACTCGCACTCTAGGTCATCGGCTTCGTTGAAACTGACCGCGTGAATCTCGATATCCTCATATTGTTCGAGCTCTTGGATTAAGTTCTCCGTATAGGGTGATTCTCCCGCTTGGATTGGCGGCAAGGTAGATATGATGACCACACGCAACATGATTGTGCTATCATGGCACTGAACACATTCAAAAGAATTGCCCATAACCAGAAAACAGGTCTGATAACATGATGGAGGCACCAGTTGACTCAGCACGTGGAACCACTGCACTACTGGGTCAATCGGTCCTTTCGGGCCTCTTCAGAGTGGTCAACATCATGATTCTGACCCGCCTCTTGTTGCAGGCCGAGATGGGGCAGGTGGCGGTACTGTCCATAATCTACGGGTTTCTTCAGTTCTTGGGAACTGCAGGACTCAACCATGCTGCACCCCTCGTTGTCAGCGAGGATGTACGAAAGGGACACTTGGGTCGAGTGAGGGGCTTTCTCAAGCACTCTCTGGGAATCGTCATAGTGACATCGCTTGCGCTTGTCGTGGTTGTCGGACTGATGTCCCCATGGCTGGTATCATCAGGTGTCTTAAGTGGCGATATACTACTCTTTGCACTGATTGTCGCTCCGTTCTCATCACTAGAGGCATTTCTGGATTCATTTCTGCTTGCACGATACAAAGTCCGTTTCTTGGCCGGGGGCCGTATTGTATTCGACTTTGCGCGGGTGGCTGCAACGGTCGGCCTAGTCCTGGTGGACTTCAGCGTCTTCGGAGTGGTTGTGGGGTGGCTTGTCGGGGAACTGGTGGCCTGCATTGCCTTCATACTTCCCGCCTTCAGAGATCTTCCTGCCGACAGCGAGTCCATTGCGATGCGTCCTGTACTAGCATTCGCCCTTCCGAATCTGGTCTTTCAGGCTGTCGATGTGACTATGCAGAACACCGACCGGATCATCCTACTCCACCAGACAGACCTAACCAGCCTCGGGGTCTACGATGTCATCCTCGGGATGCTCTTTCTCATGAGCTTTGTTTCGCTGTCGATTTCAACTTCGCTGTATCCTGTTCTCACTCGCTTCAGGGTTGACAGCCAAAGGGAGGGGCGCGCCTCTACTGCCATGGGCGGAGCCACAGCTGCGCTTCTCCGATATGTGTTCATCCTTCTCTTTCCTGTAGCCGTCATTGCGTCACTGAACTCTTATGGTATTCTACGCGAAGTCTATGGAGTTTCCTACGCAACCTTTCCCGATGCTCCTGTCACTCTCTCCCTCCTGGTCTTTGCCTACTGTCTTTGGGGACTCACCTATAGCCTGCACACTGTTCTGAGGTCCGTTGGGGAGTCTAGGTTCTTTATCATGGTTGGGTCAAGCATCATCGTGTTCGAGATCATTGGTTGCTGGTACCTGACCGCATGGTTCGGGGTCTTCGGTGCGGCGCTCATCCGCTCTGTGTACGTCCTTGCTCTGTTTGCTGCATCTCTCATCCGACTGCGTCAGTTGGATATCAGGAATGTGACTCCCAAGGGACACACAGTGCTACGAGTTGTATTTGCCTCTTCTGCTGCGGGGTTATTACTTCGGTTCGTGGGATTCGATGGACTTATCGAAATGGCAATCTGGGGCATCATCTCTCTTGCAGTATACATTCTGCTCCTGCTTGTCCTTCGTGAGCCGAACTCCCTTGATTTCAGAGTCGCCCGCTCGGTTGCGCCTTCAAGACTTCATCCTGCCATAGATTGGCTGGAGCGGCGGCTTTTGTAGCAAGACCCGGAGCATCAACTAGCCCACATCGTACGGTATATGTCTGCCAGCTTCTCCCAGCTGTGTTTTTCCGCGAATCTCTCTGCTCTTCGTGAGAGGGTTTTTCTCAGATTCTTGTTTTGGTACAACCGGACTATTTCATCCGCAATCCCGGAAGCATTTGTCTGGATCGAGATAGGTCCTCCGGCCTTGCGTACAGCCAGAAGGTAGCGATGTCGCAAGTAGGTCTTTGCCATTCCGATGACCGGAACTCCCATCATCATCGATTCAAGAATTGAGAGGTATCCCGCAGAGAGAGATGCAAGTCTTCCGTTAATATTCTCTGCTGGATTGTTAACCACACCCTTGAGTGTCACATCAAGGTCCTCTTGTCGAGCAAGTCGCCGTATTGCATCTGCAAGACTGCCAGCTCCACAGACTGTCAGTGGAATCTCAAGATTGTATTGCCGTCTGAGAATCTTCAATGCTTCGATGTAGCTCATAATCCCGGTATCAGGTTCCAGTCTTCCCACATAGATGAGCCCACTTGATTCATGCGACTCTCTCTCAATACTTCGGACTGCTCCAATCGACAAGTGGTCGCATTCGATTCCATAGATATCCTCGATAAACCTCCCAATACACAATGATTCCTTCGCTATCTTCGCGGAAACGTGTCTGACTAGTCTCCAAAAGATTGGCACTGGGTCTTGTTCGTAACCATGAAAGGTCATGTATGGCCGGCTGATACCGAGGGATAGAACGGGAATCCACCAGAAGAGGAGCGGCATGACATCGTGGATATGGAGGACATGGTATGGCGCAATCCGATGTCTTATCGACTGGATGTAACGACAGACTGCAAGGGGATTTCTCTCTTTACCGTGGGGTATACGAATGATCTCTGCATGAGGTGCCTTTTCGACGAGTGGAAGTCCCCTCTTATGACTGGCTGTGAGGACAACGAATTCATAGGATTGGTCGTTGAGGGTTTCTAAGACATTCGCTAGATGCTTCTCTACCCCTCCAACAGCAGGCATGTACCTCTCGACCAACATCAGAACACGTTTCTTCTGGCCCACGGCTGACCCCGAGGATGTGTGGTTCCTCCCGTGCTATTTAGCATATTGGTCCATATCACTGCAGAGAGTATTTCACTCCGGCATCATTCCTGTGATATCGGAAGTCATGCTTGTGCCAATCCGTTCTTTGGAAACGGTTAATTGGATGGTGTTATCTGGAGTCAACCATGAAGCGACCTCGCAGCGAACTTGTGAAGGGCATGATTCTGCTCGTCGCCTTCTTTGGCCTGATAGTGACAGTGAGCTTGGTGCCTCCCTATTCCACTTCTCAGTCAGGCTATACGCTCATTGACATCAGGAGGATCATAGAAGCACCATCCCCACTCGAGGGACACAAGATATCCTCAAGTACGACCATCACTTCGATTGCCAGTCAGGGCTTCATTCTGATAGGAAACACTACCTACGGAGTTCTGCTGGTGTTTGCTGAGCCAACAGGGGACCTCTCAGTGGGTGACCATGTAGTTTTCCGCGGAGTATCATGGGTCGCCTCAAACAATTCAATTATCGTCCAGGAGTTCTATATACACCAAGCCAATAGCTCTACACTCCGATCCATTCCTGGCATTGTCTTGTTCGTGATGCTCTTCTTTGGGGTTTACACTATCGACTTGGATGAACTAGCATTTGTGGGGCGGAGCTGAGCCAATGCCCGATGTACTCACCCACGTTCTATTCGGTATCTCGCTCGCACTCCTTGTCCGGAGAGATGATTGCAGGATGGAACAGATGCTGATTGTAGTTGGAGCTGTCATCATTGATATCGAGCGGCCTGTCACATGGTTGCTCGCTACAACGGACTTCTACTGGATTGGTCTGACCTCAGGGTTTCATTCAATACTGGGAGCTCTGGTGCTTTCTTACGCTACGGCCTCTTGTTTTCACCTAGAACAAATGCCTCTACTAGAGAGGTTTCGGCTCGTCCTTGTAGGGTGTGCAAGCCACCTCCTGTTGGATATGACGATGAATCCATGGTCTGAGCGCGGCCTCTATCTCTTCTACCCTTTGAGACTTCCCATTGATTTTGGCTTCTTCTGGTCGGACTTCTGGGGCTATCCGCTATTCGGCCTCGTTGCCTTAGCGACTGCTCTACTGATGAAATATGGGTTTGGTCAGAAACTGAGGAATCGAAATGCAAGCTCAACTTCTAATCGGGATACCTGAAGCAGTGGTTATCCGTCAACCATGACTATGTCTTCTGCCAGAGTGCCATATCGGTCACAGTGACGTATCCGCCCGATTCGCCCTCGACAACCACCCTGATGTCGCCTAGCACCAAGTCGCCAGTGAAGTGGAAATGACCACTGCTTCCCATATCTGAACTATATCCCGCGAAATTGCCATTCTCGTCGTAGAATTCCACTCTGGCAACTGTCGCTGAATGCTCATGGAATCTCATATGAATGAAGCCAGATGTGCTGGAGAGATTCAGGTCAAAAGGGTGTGTGCGGAGAGTAAAGGTGTAGTTGCTGCCTTCTCCGACCTCGATTCGAGCAAGACCACTCTCATTATTGATTGACCCGTCATTTCCTGCTGCCCATCCGTCGTCAAGGAAGTTCACTTCAGAAGTTCGGGTGAAGTTGGATGTTCCGAAAGTAAAGAGCCGTGCATAGTTACCATCTTGATTTGGAGGTGTCTGATACTGGAGGATCAGCGACGAAACTTCGAATCTGTCTTTGGTATAGTTGTTCTCCTTGGGATTGAGGGGAACTGCACCCATCACTGCTAGGGGCAGGTTGAGGAGATTGTCAAGGGTCCTATAATATGCAACCGTATAGCTATCGAGGACGAAGTATGTCGCTCCAAATGCTGCAGCACGCACCCCAAGGGATGTCAACGCTCGGTGCATCGAGAGCCCTCCTCTTGAGAGGGCTGGCTTTGCGCTTCTCCTTGCAGTCAACCATGAGAATTCTGTGGCCCGATCTACGATGAATACTGCATCATCATCAGTTAAAGAAACGACTGCGGGCCCGAGGTTGACCCAGCCGTATCTTGCCTCACAGTCTATCAGCTCTAGGCCGGCCGGCATCATCGAGTAAGCCGGAACGAAACTTACTACTATCGCTATTGAAATGAGGGCGCCCGCTAATCTCTTATGAGAAAACAAAGGCGCATTGAATCCCTTCCGAGTCACTTTGAAGAGCGAGTCACTCGTTATCCGTTGGAAAGCTCCCCCGGTTGCTATCAAAACAAGTGTTACAATTGACACGAAGAAGCGCGAATCGGAGTAGAAGTAACGGAGAGTCAGGACCTCCTTGAAACCGCCCAACGAATTCATAACGAATGCAGTGCCTACGAGCCCAACTAGGCACATCGCTAGAAGCCCCAAAGCAACTCGGCGATTAATCCCCAAGAAAACCGAAACGCAAACAACGCAGACGAGAAGTGGTGTGGAATGATAGATGAAGAAGGACATGATTCCCGTTATTACATTTGGAGCGACTTCTCTGAAGAAGATGTTTATGGGAGGATCTGAAAGCTGTAGAATAGCAATTATTTCGTTCGCGTGCAGGTTTAAACCGGTTAATATGCCGGAGGCGTATTCTTCTTGTATCGGGAATTTCCACAGCAGAAGCATACCGACCACTCCTCCGACTGATATAGAGGCGTTCCTCACCGCAGACCTGTGCCCCTTCGCTGCAATCAGAACATAGATCACTACTACGGACGATATGGCTATGGCAAACATCTGAAGATCCAAGAAGAACACTCGTGCAATTCCCACAGCAATAAATCCGACGGATATCAACTCATTGGACCTATCGGCCATAGGCTTCGCAATCAGAAGAAGAGCGGGCAATGCCATGGATAGGAACAGGAAATTAGGTGACCAAATAATGTCGACGAAACCAATCATCAATCCGGATAACAAGAGTCTGGTCGCTGAGCTATCTGAATGTCCTGTCAATAGAGTCATCCCGGCCAAGAAGAAGGTTAGACTACATATCTCAGGTCCGTATGCTACAACAGAGTGATAAACCAGAAGAGGATGTATAGACACTAATCCTGCTGTCACGATAGCCGCTCTTTCACCAAAGAAATGAGAAGAGATGTCGTAAGATATGAGGACCAAGCAAGAACCAATGACGATGAGAATCAGTACTGGTCCCGCCACAGTCGGCTCGGACAATAGAAACGAGATTGATGAGAGATATATGAATCCTTGACGGAAGCAGTATTGCACTCCATTTCCGAGGTTGTATAATCGACCGTCTGTGAGCACATTCGTATTGAATTGCCCATCAAGCACGAATCGAGCATAGTCGGAGTAGAGTGACGCGTCCGGGCCAATCGAGTCGGTAGACGCTGCTGCAAGAATGAATCGTATGACAAGACCTACTAGGAGCAGGAATGTTAGGCGCATTCCTCCCCCATGCGTCAGATGCTCGATATCTCTCAGTTCAATCCTTTGGGTCACTCCAAGAAGTCCCACGGACACCGTGAGAATGGAGTTAGCCGCTAGTAACCAGCCAACCAATGGAACTGTCACGGAAAAGAAGAGCCTCAGAAAAAAGAGGCCGTGGATGACTCCGCAGTTGAATAACAAACCCAAGAGAACGGTGAGCCAAAGCTTCCCGTGGCCATCAGGAATCAGGATGTTGGAAAGAAGCAGTCCCGGGATAACTACAAACGAAAGAAAACCCGGTATGATCCCGAAAAGGCTGAGATATGCAATCCCGGTGATATGCGAAATGAAGAGAAATGACAGAGTGGAAGCAGCGTATACAATGAGAATTCTTGCTGACGGGTTGATGTTCCTCCACCATTGGATTGCCTTCGAGCCGACTACTCTTTCCTCGACAATGGCAATCCACTCAAACATACCTAACACATCAAGAACTCTGGCTGCAAGCCACATTATAAGAATCCATCGCCCTCGTTTGTATGGTTTGCAATAGCTGTTTTGTAGATGTTTCAGGCATCTAAATCGAGTTGAGTCATTACTGTCATATAATGGACTCTTCTACAGAACACATGTACCCAGTTTGCTTTAGTTCCGGTAGATTCACCCTCGAATCATCGAGAGAGAATCATTCGCCCGCTTCTGTGTTCACGAATGAGCCAAGGCATCTGTATTGAATCCCTTCCGGAATACTGGAGTTCGAGAAGAGTCTTCTCGCATCTATAAACAGCTTCCCATTTGTATTGGCCATGATTCTATCGAGTCCAAATTCTGCATAGACCGGCCAATCCGTCATCAGGAAGACCGCATATGCATCCTTCGTACACTCCGTAACATCATGACATCTCTTGAACATCGCCCTTATTCTCGGACTAATAGACTTCTCATTGACCATCGGATCATGTGCCCATATATCGCAGCCGGATTTCTCAAGCTCCTCTATAAGGTGTAGACTATGTGATTCTCTCGTATCGTCGGTACCTGCTTTGAAAGTGAGACCGAGAACTGCTACCTTCTTTCCCTTTATGTCCAGTTTCTCACAGTCGAGGATATTCATGAGTCTCATCGATGTAGAGGCGTTCACAGTCTTGACTCCTTCCAAGAGACTCGTCGGAACGCCCAGTTTCTGAGCGAATGCGATCAAACCTTTCAGGTCCTTTGGCAGGCAAGTCCCTCCGAAGCCAAGACCCGGTCTCAAATGACTTGGGGAGATGCGACTATCTGCAACTACTGCATCCATCACATCATCAACATCAACTGTAGGCAGTCTCTCCGCGATACGGGACATTTCATTGGCGAAGGAAATCTTGGTCGCCAAGAACGTATTGCTGGCATACTTGCACAGCTCTGCTGATTCAAGGGACATATGTAGGACCTGACCGTTCTTGTCTGTGAGGACAGGCTTCAACATGTCTTCGTATGTCTTCCCAGATTTTGAATCTGCCGAACCGATTACTGTCCTGTCGGGATTGCGTACATCCTCTACTGCATAGCCCTGTCTCATAAACTCGGGGTTAAACACAACGCCTACCTGTTCTTCTGAGAACGACTTTCGAACGGGTTCTAGAACCAGCGAACGGGTAGTCCCGGGCGGCGCTGTACTTCTGACTGCTATCACTAAATACTCATCTATGAGCGACGGAAGAAACTCAAGCACATTTTTGGTCGCGGCCTCAAGATGTGACAGATCGACCGTTCCATGTTGAGTGGGCGGAGTTCCCACACATAGTGCAACTAGAGCCTGCTTCTCCGGAAGTTCTTCAGGTGAAACGGCCTTCAGATTTCCATTTTTAATAGCCTCTCTTAGGAGAATGTCCATTCCTTCTTCTTTGAATGGTGCCTTGCCCTCGTTGATGGATCTGATTTTCTCCAATTCTATATCGACGACTGTTACCTCGTGAGCGGTCGACATGACGACAGCCGTTGTCAGTCCAACATAGCCAGCTCCAATTACTACAACTCGCAATGATATCCTCCACCTGTGTTCCTAGATACCGCCTACTTATAATTTGTCCTGCTGAAGACCAACCCGCATAGCAATCTCGATGTAGCAAAGGGGCGTCGTTGTGGTGCCCCTTCCTGATTCGGGACGAGAATCATCTCTCACCGCGTGAATCGAGCTTTCTGAGATCTACGGTATGGTCTTCAACCTTCCTTAGAAATCTATTCTCTAGCATCCATATTCTCGTCTTGTTGATGTGATCCATTAGGAGGGCGGATCCCAACAGAATAGCACTAGTTGGAATCAGCAATGTCAGGACGGGGGCCAGTAGTGAGAATGCACCGATGAAATCGCCTGCTAGCAGATAGATGAATGAAACAGCGAATGCAGGTATACATACTGCAATACCTAGAAATGTAAGAATTCCAAAGAGTCTCAGCGGCGCTACCTGAGCATAGGTTATCATCAGATCCGGGAAGACCCGAAATGCATATGTCCAGATACTACTAATCAAACGCGACTCCCCCTCCCTTTTTCTGAATCGAATCGGCACTTCGACAATCTTGTACCCCATTCGTGAGGCACGAATGAGCGTTTCCTGAACGTAGGTCTTCTTTGACTCCACGATTAGTTTCTGTGCAAGTTCTCGATGGACTGCCCTAAAACCACTCTGAGCATCTGTCAGTTTCTGACCAGCCAACTTTCTCGTGACGAAGGTGGCAAGTTGATTTCCGAGTTTCTTGCCCAAAGGCATCTCCTCAATCTCTCCTTCAAACCGCGAACCGACGACCATGTCCGCCTCCCTGTTTACAATCGGAGCAACAAGGTCCGGTATCTGTGTCTGATCATATTGCATGTCTGCATCGGTATTTACAATAATATCTGCGCCACGTCTGAGCGCGATTGTGAGACCCATACCGAAAGCGGAAGCGAGTCCTCGATTCACGTGGTCAACATATGCTTCGCTTGCACCTGCTTGTAGGGCCCTAGCAACGGTTCGGTCGTCCGAAGATCCATCTATGATGATGATTTCAATCTCATCAATACCCTCAATCTCATCTGGAATCTCTTTGATAACTTCAGCAATGGTTTCTTCCTCATTCATGGTTGGAATTGTCACTACTAGCTTCACTAGTCACAGCGCCCCTTCGTCGGCATGAAATGTGGCTTAACCGAGCTAATAAGAACGTTGCGACAATGAATATTGGCATCCTATCTAGATGAAGAAGGGCAGAGATTGTGGCCATCGATAACAGTAGAGCCAGTCTAATCCTCACGTCGAGCAATTAGTTCCTCTTGCAGTCACCGACTCCTCTGAAGACAGACTGCCGACTCATTCATTCCATTCACAAGCTGGACGAACTGTTTCACTTTGCCTGCTGAAGATATAAAAGGAACGCAAGAACGATGTCCTTCGGTTTCTGTGCATTGGTGAGTGCAAATGAATATTGACGTCATTCTCTACAAGTATTTTCCAAATGATGTACGTCCGCGAAAGGAGGCAGAAGTTCTAAGACGTGAAGGACACTCTGTCAGAGTTTTCTGCCTTCGTGAGGCCGGTGAGAAGAAGCGGGAATTCTGCTCAAACGGAATTGAAGTCGTCAGAGTGTTTGATACGACTGAGGAGTCGCGGATTGACCCAATTAGGATGCTTCTGTTCTGGATTGCCGTCATTAGGGTATGGACAAGGAGAAATGGTATGACGACAATTCACTGTCATGATTTGTCTGCACTACCGGCTGGCTTTGTAATAGCAACACTGAATCGGTTACATCTAATCTACGATTCGCATGAGCTTTTCCCTGAATCGGCTTGGGAAAGAGTACACTTCATTGCGTATTTGCTCTTTTGTTTTCTAGAAATTCTATGCTGTATCAAGGTAAATGCTCTTGTCGGTGTATCAGAACCACAGGTTGAGTTTCTACAAAGAAGATGCCCCTGTCCCTCTATCTATCTAAACAATTATCCGTCTCTTGAGGAGATAGACTATTTATATCATGAACAATCGACTGGACCTATGATAGTCGGAATGTCCGGTTATCTCTACAAAACACGCGGCCATTCAGAAGTGATGGACGCTCTTGAGATTCTGGCACGAAACGGAACCGATGTCGAGTTCTGGATTGTGGGTGATGGCCCCCAAATGTCAGTGCTGAAAACGAAGGCCGATGAAATGTCTTACCAAACTAGATTCTTCGGTTACATAAAGTCCCGACAAGAGATGTGGCACCTGATTTCCAAATTTGATTATGCTGTCATCGCAAATCATCCATCAAGGAATTACTTGATGACTTCGACAAACAGGAGCTACGAGTATGCGGCGCTAGGAGTTCCATTTATATGTCCCCATTATAGCGGAATATCTGACATATTAATCGCTTTGGATTTGCCTGACTTCAACCCTCTGAATCCAGCCTCAATAAGAAACGCCATCGAAACCCTTATGAAACGTCCGCGCCGAAAGATGTCGCTAGAGGGGCGTGAACTGGTGGAATCCCGATTCAATTGGGCGACAACGAGCAGGAAATTGCTAAGGCTCTACAGTTTCCTTGAGAATGAAGATTTAGCGAAAGACTAACCGAATACAAGAACTGGAGGGAACATCTGATAACTTGGAAATATGACGTTGCAGTTATAGGTGCGGGTGGGAGAGTTGGTCTTCCACTATCACTTGCACTTGCGGATTCAGGGCTCAGAGTGGTTGGCATTGAGATAGACAAAGAGAAGGTTGCTCTTTTGATGTCTGGAAAGATGCCTTTCGATGAATCTGGATGTCAAGAGATACTCTCACAACAGATTGATTCTCTTAATGGGAGACTATTCTTCACTGCCGATTATGGTTTCTCATCCAAGAGTGAATGTCTGATTGTGGTACCAGGAACACCATTGACGGATGAAGGGTCACCAGATGTGAGCCAGCTTAGAAGTGTTATTGAGAGTCTTAAGATTCATCTCCGGCCGGGACACACTATTATTCTCAGAAGCACAGTAGCACCAGGCACAACTGAAGCAGTAAGACAGTATTTCCAGAGAAGTATCAAGCCTGAGCTGTTCGGTGATATTGATTTTGCATTTGCACCTGAACGGCTTGTTGAAGGAAAGGCAATTGCTGAACTTCATGAGTTGCCTCAGATAATTGGCACATATTCCAAGAGAGCATATGAGAGAGTATCAAGGATATTCTCCAGACTTGGAATTGAGACTCTCAGAGCTCAGCCAATTGAGGCTGAGCTGGCCAAATTGTTCGCGAATAACTATCGCTACACTCAGTTTGCCATAGCAAATGAATTCTTCGCGATCTGTGAAAATCTGGGGGTGAATTTCGAGAATGTCCGGAGGATTACCAACCACAATTATGCCCGCGCAGACATAGCAAAATCTGGTTTTGCTCGAGGTCCCTGCCTTGGCAAAGATTCTTGGTTGTTGATGAGGGCCGGAAATGGCCATCCTCTTCAATCCAGACTCCTTATGTCTGCATATTTGGTGAACGAGTCATTACCAGAAATCGCTGTGGGAATCGCGAAAAGGAAACTGGGGGGGCTTAGTGGAAAGAGAGTTCTGGTTTTGGGCTTAGCATTCAAGCGCGATAGTGATGACACCAGAAACAGCATGTCTCCGAAGCTCATTTCCTTGCTTGAGAGCGAGTTTGTCAGTGAGATAGAAACGCATGATCCTCTCGTACAACCTGAAGACCTTCAGGGGAAGATTTCAAGGGCGGATATCATCTTCGTTGCCACGAACCATAGTGCCTATGACCAGATTGACATATCGATGTCCGCGCGTCCCGACTGTTTGATAGTGGACATATGGTATCAACTCAACCCCCAAATGGGACATGGATACTTTTGCCGAGATATAAAGTGAATAACGCCTTTTCCTAGCCGGTTCCCGTACAGGTTTGATATCGCTTACTTTCTATACCTGAATCATGCTAGCTGTTACAGCAGATGAATGCATTGCTGGACACGGTACACTCCGAACCATCCCCAAATTGTGGTAGTCCCCTCAAGAAACATATTCTCTTATCTTCTTGGTTTCATCATCCCTGGTCTGAAAGCGAAGTTTTCAAATCAATGTTCCTCAATTCCGAATATTCGAACATATTGCTGGTAACCAATGAATTTCATCGTACCTCTACAACACATACTTTGAAAATTCTCCTTGACCAAATCCAATGTGAATATTACCACACCACTGGCGTTGAAGACTGATGATTGCCATGCTCTTCCTACTCCGTTATTAGATGGAGGATTCTCATGATTCCTATGAAGATACACTGGCGTTATTGGTTATTAGATGACAACCCCGATAGCATCATCCCAATTTCTCTGTCTGAGGGCATGGCGAGTATATGGCCTTTGAATATATCATAGAGACTCCGCACTGGTCATGAGTAACCATCTGGCATTGTTGATGACATCAAACCAAAAGACATTGGGGCCATTGTTGGTGTGTAGCCCATTGGAGTTCACCTGACGAAGCTCGTTGAATATCTGCCTAGATTGGGCGTGTTAGTACTCTTCCTCCGTTTCTGCTGAAGATGATTTTGCCGAATTGTTGCAGGATTTGTAAGCCTGATTGCGGGAAGTCGCGATGTTCTCGGGTTTGAGGAACTGCATTTCTAACCCCATTATCGCGAGCTCTCGACGCTAGACCACTTAGGAAGATGAAACGTGGTCACGGTGTTGAGGGGGGTAGCGGAACTAGAGAATTCAATCGACAAGGATTTACATCATGGGCTCATCTTCTATACTCCTTGACATTGTATTGTCAAGTTGGATTGATATTCTCTATCTTTAATCGTACACCTAATGAAGAACAAGAAAGGAGCAACCTCTCAAGAGGATTGTGATTTAGCGGCCCGCAATTGTTGAAAGTCTAACATAATCTTCAAAGGAGCAGGTTCTCCGCAGAGAAGACCGGCGAGAAAATCTTCTGTAAGGACTGAATCAGAGTCTATTGAGCTCCAGTTGACAGAACAGAAGGGTTTCCAGTGATTATGTACCGAATATTATAATCTGCTTTTAGGGCTCTGTGTGAAAAGTCGAGGAGAGTAATACAAGGATATGTGACCAGACTGGCTGGTTCACATGATTCATGAACTACTACGCATCATATGACACAGCCAGGTCTCGTCATCCTCAGTTCTTGCTCCATGAGCTTATGAATCTTAGTACTATGATCCCCACCCGACCCAACACCCTGGGACGACCTCCTGACTTTCCCCTCCCTGCGCTCTTTGTCCTCCTGGGCCTCAAGTTCGACGCTGGCCTCAGCTACAGGAGCTTTGTGGCCCAGCTCTCCTCCAACCCGCAGCTCCTGCAGCGCCTCGGTCTTGAACGAGCGCCAAGTTACTCCATCCTCCAACAGGCACTCAGACGCCTTGACACCCAGCGTCTCCATCAGATGTACCAGCTCCTTGCCAGCAGGCGCCCTCCTCCAAAGACGATTGCTGTGGATGCCACCGGGTTCTCTCACACCACCGGAGGCGAGTGGCAGACTGTCCGGTTCAAGAGGACGCGGAGACGGCGGTTCACGGCCCTCCACGCAGCGGTGGACACGGACTCTCTCAGGGTCCATGCGGTCAGAGTCAAGGCACGACCCGGGGGTGATGCGAGACATCTGGTGGCTCTGCTGGGACGGGTCGATGGTTCCCAGCTTGCGACCGTCTATGGTGACAGGGCCTACATCTCCCGACAGAACGTGCAGTACGTCCATGACCTTGGAGCATACCCGGCCATTGAACCGAAGAAGAGGTTGAAGGCGCAGTCACGGGGCTATCGAGGCTACAAGGAGGTGATCAGGGACTATCGAGCAGACCCTGCTGAGTGGAAGCGGGTGCACGAGTATGGCCAGCGGAGTCTGGTGGAGACCGTGTTCAGCATGATGAAGCTGCGACTCGGTGGGAGCCTGCAGTCACGAAAGCACCTGGAACAACGATGAGAACTGCTCCTCAGGGTGATCCTGCATAACGTGGATCGACTCAACTACCTGGAGTGTGCCGGGAGGTGACTTTTCACACAGAGCCTGCTTTTAGTGCATGAAGGTCCTCTTCTAAGGACATATTCAATCCGATTATGCTGTTTTTCAAAGACCGAGTCGGATCGGTGTCTTTGAATCGGTAGAACTGCAAACCTGTGAACCCCGACAACGAGAACACTGTACGCTCATGGACTTGATCTAGTGTAATAAGACCGTAGTAGAGGGCAGTTCCAATTGATACTCTTTCGCTAAGAACTGGCAAGAAGCCAACTCCAGAGATTCTGTTTGCTATTCGGGGCACATTGGCATAGATTAAATCAGATAAAGATTGAGTCTCAAAGAAAGCAATAACTTCTTGTTCGTCCGATGTAAGATACCGGTTCTCCCAAGGATATTGACTGCTGTCAATATCTCTCATTCTTCCTGTGACGGTTGTCGTTGGGCCCTGTAAAATAAATCGAGTTCACATGGCTTAGATGAAGGAAAACTTGTATGGAGCAACTCAAAACTATCAGAAGAGACCCATTTCGTTGCTCACAGAATTCATTTCGTGAACAATATGAGAATTATTTTACAGAGCCTTGTCGTTGAGAAAATTAATATGGCAAGAATTAGGACGAGGATTTTCAGTTTTCCTTCTGATTTATGGCTGGCAAAGAACGAGTTTTTAAAACGAACGCTCGAACTTCGTCTATGGATCTGACATATTATGAACTGGGCTAGATAGGCAGAGATTGCGATTGAGAGAAACACCTGTAAATACCAGAGATTAATCTCAAAGATAAGGAAGAAATATGCAAGAGAATACATGGTTGATAAGAGCAGAACAGCTAAGGGCAATATCCTACGAAACATAATGGGAAGCATATCTGAAAAGTAATTCTTGCAGTATACAAGTCCATGGACTGAGAATATGATTTGGATTGGCAGAAAAATCGTGGTAGAGTAGAAGGTGGGGACCATGGACGAGAACGGCGGGATGAATAGCAGCAGGTAGAGATTCTTGTTCCGAACCACCTGAGTACGAGGTCGACCTTGTCCGTTCTCTTCATTTTCTGTAGTATCTGACAAGAGCCTGAACTCTTTATGGAGTATTGTAATTACTCCTATAGGGAAGAAGACTAAGATCACCCCGATTTGAAGAAGTTCGTATAGGTCAGATTCACCAATATACCGAGCAGAACTGAATTGTCAAAAAACGGAGGCCATATCTTTCAGGATCCAAGTTGAAGATGCTCAATGCCATGAAAAACCTGTCACAGCAAGAGTTAGAATCATGATTATAGCCGTTCTGCGGATGATCGTGTTCTCACGAGCAAAATAGATGAAAGCTACAAGGCGGACTGCTATGAGTGTTCCTATTTGGTCAACGTATCTCTACTTGAAATCGTCGTGGACGTGGCAAAGAAGCTCGGCAATCTCGGAGGAAAGAAGGTCCTAGTACTAGGATTGACCTTCAAGCGTGACAGTGATGATGTAAGAGACAGCATGTCCACGAAGATTATCTCCCTACTTGAGAGCGAGTTTGTGGAGAGAGTAGAAACACACAATCCTTTCGTAGAACCAGAACGGCTTGAGATGAAGATTCCTCAGGCAGATGTGATATTTGATGCCACAGATCACAGCGTCTATGAGAGAATCGACCTCTCTGATATCGGGACGCCAGACTGCCTGATAGTAGACCCGTGGTTTCTCATTGGTTCCAACGTGAATCTGTCCTATTTCTGTCGCAAATTCTTTGAAAAACGGAACTAGGGTTCGTGAAAGAACACAAAATCTATTGGTGTTCACCCCAGTTCTCGGCATTTCGGCTTCTATCATCTGCAGTCTTGACAGAATTTACTTGAGATTGCGTGTCGAAACCTTCAGAGAAGACCAAAAACCTCGTTTCGGGAAGACGTATATTAGTAGTCGAAGATGCTACTCTGTTACTCTTACCAGCTCCCAATCACTCGGATTTTCGTCAGTTCACGATCTACATTCTGAATTAGACCTAATCTCCGCAATGAGCAGGAGAAGTATGGGGATTGGTGAAAGAAGAATGAAACTAGCAATTACCATGACTGTCAAACCTGTTGATTCGATTGGTACTAGGTAAATAGTGAACTTCGGACCTAAGAATGAACTCGTTCCATTGCTAATTAATAGAATTGCAAGTTCGGGAGATGACTGTGCCGGCGTTATGATGACCGTGCTGAATGTGAACTCATCCATCGCCCTGAAAGCATATTGACTCTCATGCCCCGAACAAGAGATGATTGCCACAGCGATACAGTCATGTGACAATTGGCGAGAGAACCTTATCTTAATAGTTCTAGTATGTTGGCCACCATCAAACGTGGCACCAGTTTCCGAGATGTATGCTATTTGTGGTTTCGAATTACGAAGTGCGATTTTCAGAGAATAGGACTCAAGTTGGGCGAGAGCATCGAATATACTGGAAAAATCACTTCTGTTGACAGAGCAGACCTCGTCGCTAACATGAGTGAAGTTTTGCATAAGCTCGTCATGGCCATGTTCGATGGCTACAGAAATCGCATTTAAGAGATGAACCCTCTGTTGAATACCTGAGCTCGCATTGAGCGCCTTCTTATATGGAACTGGAAATAATGCTTCTTCTATCTTGCTATGAAATCTCATCTCCGCAATCCGCATGAACACTTTGAGATCATAGGACCAGTATGAGGGTTTATACATTGGAAAGGATGGTCCGGGATTCATTGTATATGATATCTTACCATCCTCCTCATAGAGCCCTAGAAGGTAGTCAAGATTCCTATGAGCCCAGGAGAAATCGGATTTGCCTAGAACGATATTGGAAAGGACGAGTCCCATTACGGAGTTTGCTGCATGATTGGTTGTGCCCTCGGTCGTATGTATATAGTTGTTTGCTGCTTTTTGTAGCACAGAATAGACTGTTTCGTTCGCGGTGGCTAAGTAGTATTTGTACAGTCCGTGCATTGGAATGGCACTGAACATCCCTTGATAGACTAAGTCCTCTTCCGGTACGTACCGTCTACTCCATAAGCCTTCGCTGTCTCTGTGTTCCAAAAAGTGGTTGACATAGGGAACACATTGCTCCAAGAAAGTTGTATTTCCAGTTGCGTGATAGATGCGCAGAAGTGATATCAATGCAGGATAGTTGGTCTGCCACCCAGCATAAGAAATGGTGACTAGTGTTGTGTTCAGATTAGATAGATAGTAATCCTTACGATATAATACAATCTCTTGTCCAACAGAATAGATATGCGAATCTCGAAAATCAGCATCCGTAGATATCAATAGTTTTGTGTCGTTAGTGACTCCGAAAAAAAGGTTCCACACATTGGGAGTAGAATTGGCCGAAACCTGTCCCGGAGCTTCTACTATGGCAAGTCCACCCTTTGGATCTAGGATAGAGAGAGTGATTTCCAATACATGGTTGATAAGCACATCTGAATCCTGTGGGGAAAAAGACACCGCATACAGCGATCCATCCGTCGCGGAGGATTCTTCTCTTATCCACGAAAAGAGCTCGAGGAAGTCACGAATATCATTCTGCATTGCCTCATGATTGTTTAACGGGTTCGCATTGCTCTTGGGAGGAGGAAGTGACTGCTCTATATGCTTCCCAAGAGGAACGCCCGATGAAAAACACAAGAGTATCAGAAGGAAGATGGAACAGGCGGAAAGAACATATCGCGCCACTGCTACTAACTCCGGCAATCACATTCACAGTTCAACATGATGTCCCTTCCATAAAGCCCAAGCAAGCCGCAGCTTCCTGTTACTGAAAGATACTTGACTACATATGATTGATAGAAGACTCGCGGAACAATCGTGTTTAGTGTTGGTATGAGTACTGCAGATCCGAGGAAACCAAGCAAAAGCATCCCATCAAACACAAACAAAAGGGCGGCGGTTTCTCTTCGGGATGAAATTGCTATCCTCGGAACAAGAATCCCCATTGCTAAGACAGCTAAATACAAACACGAAAGCCCTAGAATCGATACTGCAGAAAAGAGATCTGGACCCGAAAATAGGACAATCGCATAGGATGAGGCAAGGATGACCGAAACGCCCAAGAAAGCGCACTTCGATTTCTTCTCAGAAACCATGTTCACTCATGTCGAGTCAAAACGCCATCATGTAATAAAGCTTGCTCGATAGTCTGCGACCAAGGGAACTCTTTTGTAATAGTTCCCGTTTCTATCGCCAAACAGGGAAACTCAGGTTTCTACGATACAAGTGGAATGACCTAGTCAAATGAGATTTCAACTCACGTCCGAAATGTCCTCCGGGCACTCACTGCTTGTTTCAGAAAAGAGAATCGATTGTGTGGTTTGATTCGGAACATTGGGACCACATGGAAATGCTGAATAACGACATCAAGAACTAAGCTTCGACAAGGAGTACGAAATGAGATGTCGAACGCCCGTTTCAAAGAGGAATCGCTAAGGAACAAGTTTGGCCTTCACGCCTCCGCGAATACAATCGCGAAAATATCTCTCAAAGGGACGAGCTTGGTTCAGATGAAGATTCTCACAATTCTTCTGCCCCAAGCCGTCTATGGTGAGTTCTCTCTATGGATTTCACTGGCCACTCTACTGGCCGCTCTCTCTTATGGCACGTTTGTTGCTTCAATTTGGAGATTTCTGCAGAAGCTACGTTATTCTGATTCAAGGGAGAGTCCAACACTCCTGTCGACGGCAATCATTGGTAGTTGCCTTGTGCTCTGTTTGATTGGGCTACCAGTCCTGGCGCTCCACTTGATTGGAAGCGTTGGGTTTTTGGACAGCAATCTCTATCTTCCTGCTGCATCTATATCTCTGCTGATAGCAGGTAGTTTCGCTTTGATGCGAATTGTCTTGGCAACATCTGGTTCCGAACAGAATTCAAAGGAGATTCTGACATTCAATGTTGCTTATGGCCTATCCTCAGTTCTGACTACAATAGCATTTGCGTACTTCTATCAGTCCCTTCTTGCAGTTTTACTTGGAGTAGTATTGGGTTATGGCTTTCCTGTGATTCTTACTCTGCTCATCAAGGTTCGTCAGTATGGCTTGACTAGCCCAAGTAGTGGTTGTTTCAAGAAAGTCGCCTCCTATGGGATCCCAGAAACAGTCGGCGATTCAGCTCGTTTAGCAGTTCCATTTCTCACAACTTTCAGCGTATCCCTCTGGAATGGACTCGATTATGCCGCCACTTGGGCAGTAGCTATTTCGGTAGCGAGTCTCTTTTCATCAGTTTTGAATCCATTTTTCACTGCATACCAAGCTTATCAGGTTAAGAATTTCGAATTAGGCGACTTCGACAAAGGACGGGATCTAACAACGAAACTTGTACCACTCTTCCTTTCCATCTCGATGTTGGGGGCTTTGACTGCAATTGCTTTCTCTCGTGAGCTAGTGCTAGTGATATCCACTTCGGACTACATTGCTGCAGCTCTAGTCCTACCCTTGACAGTTGTTGCCGCTTTGATTTCAGAGTTCTCACAGTTTTGGAAGCTTCAGCTCAATCTGGCAAAGCGAACGAAAACCATCGCGTTCATCTATGTGTTCTCTCTTCTGCCACTTATGACCATCTGCTATTTCGCAATTCCACTAATCGGAATAATAGGCGCGGGTGTCGCAATGGTTGTTCATTCTCTAGTGGTAATGGCTTCAAATTATTCCTATGGGAACCGGGCTCACCCAATAGCGGTTCGTACCCGTTCCTTCATGATTCCCATTCTGGCGTTTATGGCGGGACTCGTTCTCTATCAGGTTCTTATAACCGTTGGTCTACCTTCCTTGATACCTCATGTGTTGTCCTTGTTCGTATACATATTCATTGTGAATCAAATGGATATTCTGACGCAGAAACGAATTATTCGCTTGATCAAAATGGGACTTGGAATTGTTCAAGGCGAGAAGAAAAGCAACCAAAGGAGCAACTAGGTACTAATAATAGCCTATGCTCTTTCTGATGAGTCTGTGAGAATCCAACAGATCACACGAATCAGTCATCAATGGAGAATGTCAATCATTATTCTTTCTGCTAGTTTCTTCTAGGGAGCATGCTTGAATCTGGCTATGTGGAATAACACGAGAATTCAGAGGCGAATTGACCGTGTCACATGAGTCATGAACTACTATGCATTACATGATGCGGCCAAGACTCGCCGTTATCACTTTCTCCTCAAGGAGCTTATCAGACTTTGCAACACGACCCCAGACCACAGGCATCATCGTGGTCGCCCAGTTGAGCTTTCCCTCCCCCTCCTCTTTGTCCTCCTAGGACTCGAAGTTGATCTGGGTCTTGGGTATCGTGACTTCATCGCTCATCTTGAGTTCGAGCTCACCCTCCTGGCGAAACCGGAATTCTCGCGAGCCCGCCGCTTCTCTTTTCTCCAAGAGACAGTAACACGACTGGACACACACTCGTTCCAACAGATGTACCAACTTCTTGCCTGCAAACGTCCCCCTCCCAACAAGATCGCAGTGAAGTCCTCAGGGTTCTCTCACTCCAGTAATCCAGTGGATCAGCTTCAGATGCAAAACGACGCGGAAACGCCGTTTCCATGCCCTTCACAACTCGGTGGACACTGATACCCTTGAGGTCCTTGCCACTAGGGACACTGCACGACTTGGAGGAGATGCAAAACACATGAGAGCTCTTGCGAGAAGAGTCACACCTACAGCTCTTGATGTGGTCTACGGCGAGAAGGCCTACATCTCACGAGAGAATATCCAATACACCCGTGACCGGGGGCATATCCAGCCATCGAACCAAAGACGCGACTAAGAGCCCAGTCATGAGGGTACCGCCGCTACAAGGAGCTGATTGGGGAGTATCAGACCAAAGCTGAGGAATGTAAGCATGTTCATGAGTATGGGTCGAGGAGCCTTGCGGAAACGGTCTTTGGGGTGCTGAAGCAGCGATTCGGGGAGAGGTTGAGTGCGAGAGGTTATGGACACCAGCGACAAGAATTGTTGATAAACGGATTCCCCACAACATCGAACAACTGACCATATGGAGTGTAGGAGGAAGTGACTTTTTCTAGAAAGCCCTTGGATTCAATATTCTTATAACTTGACTGCCGAGAAACACATATCAACACAGACGACACGGAGAACGAGAACAGTGGATTATCTAGATCGTCTTGGATCTTGGATTATGGAGAACAAACTATTTCTTCTAGTCTTCATCATCATTATGGTTCTTAGGATTCCTCGTTTTCCGGGGATTGTAGGCAATGATGGGTTTGTCGTTTTATGGATGGGCCACATAGCTAGTGAGGGTTACTATATCAACTGGTTGCTTTCCCCTTTGTCACCCTTTGGATTCTTTCCGTTTGCTAAATATCCGCTCGGAACGGCGGTACTGATGGGATTCCTGATACGCATCGGCCTGGAATTCGCACAGATTGCTCTTCTTATCTCAATTGCATGGACCTGTATTGGGATTGTCGGGGCATATCATCTAGGCACCTCTCTTTTCTCCAGAAAAGAAGAGTCTGTTCTCTTCACTGCTGTCTATGTTTTCAGTCGGATGTTCACTTTCACAACGACATTCACAGTTTCCGCCAGAGCACCAATACTAGCTTTATTACCTTGGTTGCTATCAACGTCAATAGAGTACACTAGAAAGAGAGAAAGGCGCCTCCTATTCAAAATATTCCTCTTGTTCGTTCTTATGCTCTTGTTCCATACGCTTGCCTTTTTCGTCCTAATCTATTTTCTTGTGTACACTGCTTATGCTCTTCTGTTGGAATATGGGGTCCTTGATAAGATTCTGAATTACATGCATAGTATTGCTTCGAAATACGCCCTTCAAACTCAAGTTAGGACCAGTACTTCTACATCATTCCATAGAATTCAGTTTGACGAAGAATCTGCGTTCCAAGGCGCATATCTACTTTTGCTCCTCGGGAGTTGTGCCGCTGCATACCTCCTTGGACTAATACTGCTTCCAGTGTCACCATACAGAACTACGGAGCTTTTCCTTACGAATGACACGTTTCTTGGGGCTACAGTCAACCTGATTATTGACTACGGTTTCAGATTGGGAATCTTCAGCATCTTCTTTCCAATTGGCATCCTTGTTGGAGTCAAGCAGCAAGCATCAAGACGACGAGCCCTTCAACTCATACTCATTCCAACCGTCTTTCTCTTTATGCCGGTGAGCGTATATTCATCTGTGCTCTTTCTACCTGTAACGGCATATTATTCCGTGGAAGGCTTCTCATATTTAGAGAGTAGAATCAGTTCGTGTTATCTTGGACTGGTGTTGGGCATTTTTGCCTCCATTCTATCAGTCAGTTACATTACAGTCATCCTAGAGGGTTATGATTGGGCAGTGATTTTCTCGATGGCAGTTTTGATTGGCCTAGTACTTCAGCATGTGTACAAAATTGTTTCGACTCCTCTAGAGAAACCATCTGTTAATGCTGGAAGGGAGGCAATTGTGGGTGTTATTCTTGTCATTGTTTCATTCTCCCTAGTTTCTTATAATGGATTGATGCTGCAAAAGGACTATGGATACCTAACAAGCGATGAACAAGCTGTCGCAAGCCATCTTTCAGAAGAGAATGTGAATATTGTATTTGTGTTCACACCGGTCGTCGGGAGACGCCTTCAAGCATTTGGATATGCCGCACTGCGATCAGATAACGAAGATGCAATCTTCTATTTCGGTTGGGCTTCCCCCGAAGCGATGCTGAGCCGAATCACAATAAACCTTTCAAGGGTGCCATACAAGGGCATACCATTCGATTATTCGGGTGTTTCACCTGAAATTGATCTCTTCCGCAAACTGACGGACCTTGATCTTCAAAACCTGAGCCAACTTCAGGAGGCAAGAACCTTAAGGTTGACCCATGTCGTTGTGGAGAAGACACCCATTGGATACAACCCCAACTACAGAAACCAGTACCTCTCTTGGTTTTCCAATATCCTCTATTCAGCTCCTGCAGCATGCGAGTTGGTCTTTGAGGGTGAACAGATGAGTCTCTTCAGGCTTCCATGATGAAGGGTTAGCCGGCTCTCTCCGAAGATTACTGCTCTCTGAGTCCCATCTCCTCCTTCTGGCTGTTTGTTGAGAGGACCTTTCTAGAGTAGGACTGTGCGTCTAGGATAATCCTCTCTCTTGTTCACGATGGATTCTTGAGCTTTCTTACAGTCGAAAACTCAACTGTGTCTTCCAGCAAAATCTCAGTTGAAATGCCGCTTTGTTCCCATTCTTTCCCATATCATGACGCCTGCAAGGATAATTCTAGTACCTTAGGAACCGGTCAACTGTATCGGCGATGAACCTACGCGTTTCATGGTCAAGGTCGTGGCACTTGTAGTTGCGGTTCTCTAGGATTCTAGAAGACAGGAACTGACGATATTCTTTCATCCACTCGATTTGCAAAAACTCCGTGACCTCCTGAAACACACTTGCAGTTTTTGTTATGAAATCTTCATATAGCACTTTCATGGATGTACTACCGTAAAGTGGTTCTAGTTTCTCTTCAAGGGAGTTGACAACATAGCAGTAGTAGCAAGACAGGAATGCCAGTATATAATCTTCCGAGGTTTCTATATAACTAACGTACTCCTCTGGGAACAATTTCATGATTCTTAGTCTTGCTTCTTCTGCGAACCATTCGCCAGAATTGACTTTGTTCAGCAAGGAATTGACAACGGCCAAAGGATTTCGTCTAACATGAATGAATTGAGGTTCCTCGAAAAGCAATCTCAGATGGCCCACATCTGGTCGAGTTGTGAACTTGAGAGCCACTTTCCTTTTTCCTTGCCACTTCGCTAGAGATGCTGTATAGCCCTTGGACTTGCAGACTACGTCATCCTTGGGTTGGTACGGTTTGACAGTCCTTCCGCCGCCTTGGACTCTAAGAATGTGGAATTGTGGGTCGATATTAGACCAAGTCTTTCCTGGCTCAACAGGTTTCGGAAGAAACCTGAAATATTCCTGTCTTCTTCGGAGAATAGGTCCTACGAAAGGCAAGTCATAGATGCGTGACAAAAGGGCAAGTGCGGGAACGCTTGGAAGCTTGTCCGTATACTGGGATGGCCATCCAAATGATGGATGAAAGCCGAGAAGTCTGAAGAAGATTGTTGTACCGCTCCGGTGACATCCCACAACTATTGTTGCTTCGGGCACTTCCTTCATTCCAGTTGTCATTATCTTTCTCACGATGATATGGAACCAGATTTTCTTATGAAGCTAGTGCGTCGATAGGTCAGAAGTCCTTTCAGCGATATATGAACCGTCACATACTTACGGCTCTGTAGAATAATACACGAATTAAGAGGCGAACTGACCCCGTCACATGATTCATGTGCTACGATGTCTCATACAACGCGGCCAAAGCTCGCCGCTATCACTTTCTTCTTGCTGAGCTTATGAGCCTTTGCAATACTGTTCCCGATACGAGATTCCGGCATGGACGTCCTGTTGAGTTCCCTCTTCCCATGCTCTTTGTCCTCCTCGGACTCAAGTTTGACACCGGTCTTGGCTATCGTGACTTTATTGCGACTCTCACCTTCAACACTGCCCTGCTTCAGCGACTTGGACTGGAGCGAGCCCTTCACTTCTCTCTCCTCCAGAAGGCAGTGAAGCGGTTGGACCCCCAGCGTTTCCATCAGATGTGCCAGCTCCTTGCCAGCAGGCGCTCTCCTCCAGAGACGATTGCTGTGGACTATTCAGGGTTCTCTCACTCCTCTGGTGGAGAGAGGATGACCCTCCGGTTCAAGAGGACGCGTAGACGCCGGTTCCATGCCCTCCAGAACGCGGTTGACACCGACACCCTGATAATCACCGCAGCTAGAGTAAGTGCACGACCAGGTGGTGATCCAAACGTCTGGTTTCACTTGTGAGAAGGGTGGATTGCAGGAGACTTGAGACCGTCTATGGTGACAGGGCCTACATCTCACTACAGAACGTCCAGTGCATCCATGACCTTGGAGCATACCCCTCCATTGAACCGAAGAAGAGGTTGCGAGCTCGATCCCGAGGCCATCGAGGATACAGGGAGTTGATCAGTGCCTATCGAGCAGACCCTGATGAGTGGAAGCGGGTTCATGAGTATGGAAAGAGGAGTCTAGCCGAAACTGTGTTCGGGATGCTGAAGGTGAGGTTCACGGAGAGTCTAAGGTCACGAGGATTCAGAGAACAACGTCGCGAGTTATTAATCAAGGTCGTGCTTCATAATATAGAGCGACTCACCTTCTTGGAGTGTGCAGGAGGGTGACTTTTCGTACAGAGCCCATACTCACGAGTTGCCTATTTAGCGTGTTTGATTTCCTCCTCTTGGCCCGTTTTTCTATGCTTTCAACAGGAAATAAAAGGCGAATCCATACATGCAGAGGCCATGTGGCGACGCGCATTTGAACATATACTTGGCTTGGCAAATCACACTGGAGTTCTCAAGGCAGCCTTCGGGGGACGCTTGAGATGCAGTGAATCGCATGTTGTAGTACTGATGTATCACGATGTGCAGCGCGAAAGCTTCAGGAAGCACATGGACTTCTTGTTTCACAATTTCTCTTTCTTGTCCATTGAAGAAGTGGTGGACATTATCAGGACTGGCTCATATCCCTCTCATCCCTGTGTTGCAATCACCTTTGACGATGGCTTAAGCTCATTCTATCATGATGCATATCCTATTCTCCGGGAGTTGGGCATACCCGCAATATGCTATGTTCCTTCAGCATTAGTTGATGCTGAGATGTGGTATTCGCGAAAAACCGATTTGCGAGTTATTCGTAACAAGAGGGGTAGACATCCTGTCGGGAGCCGCCAGTCTGTTATTCCCGAGAATAGAAGACAGGCATTGAGAATGGGATATGAAATCAGTGTCGGAATGACTCTGGATCAGCTGAGGGAAGTTGGAGAATGCTCAATGATGACTCTCGGAGCCCACTCTGTACACCATTCCGATCTCACTATGCTGCCCTTGGAAGCGTGCAGGGCAGAGATTGAGGGCTCAAAAGAGGAGTTAGAAGATCTACTCGAGCTCCCTGTAGACCATTTTGCATATCCACTCGGCCGCTTCACCGCAAGAGAAGCTGCAATTGTCAAGCTTGCAGGATTCAAGTCTGGCGTAGGAACTCAAGATACTTGGATTTCAAGATTATCTGATATCTATCGAATCCCCAGAAAGGGAGCTGGTCCTCCCGGCTGTTCCACTGACTGGCTTATATTCAGATTGGCTGTCGGCACAGGTGTTTCTCTCTAGCAATGCACCACTAGCAACGACAAAATGAAGTTGTTCTCCTTAAGCTATTCTGAGTTAGAAACACTCCATTCAAATCCACGTCAATGAGTGCCCTTCCATTCCGGGTTCGAACCGGTGAGAATCAGCCTGCCTATCAATTGCGAATTGTATCCACTATTCTATCCATAATCATGTTCATGTTTTTCTCCCGGTCATGGTCTATTTGGACTACAAGTCGGTTCGACGCAATTGTCTGACGGTCCTTGTGCATTCCCTGTTTTACAGCAGTGCCTATTCCCTGTATGAAGCCCTTGATAGTGTCCGCCACCACTGCACGGCTTCTGTCTAACACTTCAGCATATGCTGGCATTGGTGACACAATCGGAATAGAACCACAGTACATCCCCTCAAGTAGTGTTGCAGATAGCTGATCCCAAGTTGGTATAGAGAAGAAGTAATCTGATAATTCAAGCAAACCTTTTAGTTGATTTAGATGGATAGAATTGAAAATCAACGTTGAATGGCAATCTAAACTGAAATCTCGTATTTCTGAAACCAACCTGTCGAGGTACTCTCTTGATGTTTCTCCTCGTAGAACATATATGAAATGAGATTTAACGCCCCTCGATTCCAAAGCCTTGTGAATCATGGGCAACCAGTGTAGCCGATAATGCTCTCTTGCCGTCCGGTATGAGAAAAAGACCACTCTTGCTGGCTCAATTCCTTGTGTTATGTTCTCTATGAAATCCGGGGGTGGGATTGCACTTTTCCATTCTTGAATGTTGACCCCCCATGATTTGGTATATATTCTTGACGGATTCACCCCATACTCATTTTGGAGTGTTTCCGACATATGGTCTGATGTGGGTAGAATCAGGTTCGCTTTGTTGAGTATTCTTCTCATAAGCGAAACAGTAACATTATCTAATAATGGTGCTATTCTCCATTTATTCGTTTGAAAAACATCTGAACCATAGGGTGATAGTATGAGCTTTTTGAATGATGAAAAATTGGCGAGAACCCCTCGAATATCAAGTGAATGAACATGTAAAGCATCGTAGTTCTCCCTCCTACTTCTTGTAACCAATTTCGCACCTAACAGCAGATAATCAAGTCTTTTCCAGTTCAGGAGAGGTACCTTTGCATTAATCTCTGTAAGGTCTGTATTCACATCTTGTAGATGTTGCTGATTCATCCATTTATTTCTCTCCAATGAATAGGTTGAAGCCAAATCTACAGAAACGCCGTGGTCAAGATATTCACGAATCCAGAATGGTGCGAAATAGCTCTCCGCATTCATTGTTAGAAGCACTCTCATCTCATGATTAGCCTCCCATTTCCGCTGCTAGTTGCCAGGTTACAATCTATCTTGTGAGATACACTATGATTGTGTCTTCTATTCATCTATATTATCCTACCGAATATACAAGAGGGCCTCTCCCTAAAACTAACAACACAGCCCTTTCAGCGTTCAGTCATTCTGCCCTCCCAATTCTCCTCGTGCGCCACCAAACGGATGTAGTCATCCACATGGGTCCAATTGAGCATTTTTGGTACAACTGGCATCGTTAGATATATGCCCTCTCCTTTATTGGCTTGGCAGGGACACCTACCGCTAGAACCCCTTTTGGGATATTACTGACGACCACAGCTCCTGCTCCTATTAGGCTCCATTCACCTATAGAAACTTCATGAATTAGTTTGGCGCCTGTTCCAAGATAGACCCCTTCCCCGATTCTGTCTTTTCCATTTATGGCAACTTGTGGATTGAATGTCCAGTAGCTTCCTATTCTTGCATCGTGCCCCACAGTTGTTCCAAGGTTTAAGATTACGTGGTTTCCAATTTCGATGTCCACAGTGAATATGCATCCCGCAGTGACAATACACCCCTCTCCGATCCTTACGGATTCGGGGATTATCGCAGTGGGATGGATTAGGTTCGTGAAGGAAAGCCCTGCAGATTGATATCTTTCAACAACCCCCTTTTTTCTTCTTGTGTTTCCAATAGCTACTACTGCTCTCACATCATCTTCTTCGTCACTCAACTCCTTTGCTTCATCTACGCCACCAAGAACGGGATAGGCTGAAACCATTCTGGATTCAGTGTAGTCATCTAGGAATCCAAGAATCTTGATGTTCTTCCGATATCGAGCAATCTGTCTTGCCAGTTCCAGAGTTTCTGCACCGAAACGTCCTGTTCCAACAATCACTATGCGTTTCTCTTTCATTGTTCCAATACACCCACACTCTGTATTTGGGAACTTCGTATAATCAACTCCACGCCCTATAGTTATAGTACTTAGGCATGGTGGGGTCCACTATGCAGCAGTTCAAGAAGGCATTCTTTATCTCGGCAACACCTTCTTCCAAGCTTTTCGGCCCTTCGATGTCAAGTGCATCATGAATCTTATCAAATCTGACTCTATATGACCTCTTGTCCTCTGCTTCAGGCACATAGGCAACTTCTAGGTCTGGAAATACCTTCTGGAAGCTACGAGCCACGCCGGATAGCATGTAATTGCTTTCATTAAACCCGACATTGTATACCTGAGCCGAAATATCGCTCCAAGTGGGTCTACTAAGTAGCTCAAAGAATACTTGCGCGACATCTCTTACATGAACGAAAGGTCTCCATTGCCCGCCTCCAAATATCTTGATCTTGCCATCAAAGACAGCTTTTCTCGCCAGATGATTGACGACGAGATCGAATCGCATTCTGGGTGATAGGCCAAAAATCGTACCGAGTCGCAAGACAATCGAGTCCGTGTTTTTCATATGGTTGTCCAAGAGAAAACGCTCTGCGTTGACTTTCGTTCTGCCATAGACCGAGAGTGGATTCGTTTCGCTTTCCTCATCAAGCCAATCTTCGCTTGCACCGTAGACGCTGCATGTTGATGCGAATAGCAGTCGTGGCACGCCTAGTTCATTCGCCTGACTCGCAACGGCCTTCGTTGCTTCATAGTTTGTTTCCACTGCCTCTTGTACTCTCACAGAGCAAGCTGGGTCGCCCACAATTGCTGCCAGATGAACGATCGCGTCCTTTTCCTCCATGCTCTCTTCGATGGCCTTTTGATTTCTTATATCTTCTTTGACCAACTCAAAGGAATGCGGATAAAAATGTTTTAGAATTTCCACTGAATCATTACCGAATAGCATCTTGTCATAGACAGTCACATGATGTCCCTCTTCAAGCAAGATTCGAGTCAGAACGGATCCGATATATCCTGCCCCTCCAGTGATTAGTATGCTCGTTTTGCCCGATACGATATCATTCTTATCTATTGATGTCAAAGATGTAGCGTCTCCTATACTGTACATTGAATCTCAAGGGCTTCAATATGTATTTGCTGGTCCGAATCTCCAGTCTTCGACTAAAAACGGTTTCTCCCTGCTACCCTTCTCTGTCCCTTTTTCCATGTGACGTATCAGTAGTCATAAACAAGTTTCATAAAGATATCTCACACTCCAGTCTGCAGGATGTGCAGATGATTGAGTGAATGGCGGGTCCCTCTTTACAAAGTGTACTGGGATGAAGAAGCCGTGAGTAGAGTCATCCGCCGAGGAATGTTTTGGACGGGAGGCCCCTCTGTGCCGGACTTCGAGAAAAAGGTTTCCGAGTATTCAAATCGCAACTATGGAATTGCCTTCAACTCTGGTACCTCGGGATTGTTTGCTGCTATCAAGGCGCTGGGGATATCTCCGGGCGATGAAGTAATCGTTCCGTCCTTCACTTTTATCGCGACCTGCAACTCGGTTGTCAATGTGGGCGCTAAACCGGTCTTCGCTGAAATAGAAGATGGGACCTACAGCCTCGATCCTAATGACGTTATGGAAAGAATTACTCCTCGGACAAAGGCACTAGTCCCGATTCACTACGGGGGTGGGGCTTGCCAGATCCGAGAGCTAACTGAAATCGCCAGAGACGAGAATCTATCTCTGATTGAGGATGCAGCTGAATCTCTGGGCTGTATCACTGGGGGGAAGAAAGTCGGTAGTTTCGGGGACGCTGCAGTCTTTAACTTCTGTGGAAACAAGGTCTTGACGACGGGTGAAGGTGGAATAGCACGGATTGCAGCCCAAGCGGGGGCCGATGTTCCCTTCTTGCGACCTTCTGCTCTCGCCACCGATGCCGCTCCAAAAAAATACCAGTGATTCAGCACGCAATAAGGTTCTGCGAGAATGAGGAAGGACAGAGATATGATGCAGTTGTTGACTTGGGTCCGACATCCCCTCTAGGAACAACGAAGGACTTAGACAATGCTCTCGCTCAGTTCATGGAGGAGGACGCTCAAGTTCTCTACAGTGTCACGGAAGCGAAGAAGAACCCCTAATTCAATATGGTTGAACTTGACCAGGACGGCAATGCTCATATCTCGGAGCGACTGGATGCAGAAGTCTTCAGCAGATAGGCTGCTCCAAAAGTGTATGAAATCAATGGATCAATCTACGTCTATGACCGCGACCACTTGCTAAGGACAACTGGACTGCACTGTGACCCGGAGCGGGTCTATGTGATGGATGAGGTTTCATCGGTTGACATCGATAGAGCGATAGACTTCGCCTTCGTTGAGTTCCTGTTGAAAACGGGTCGATTCGCATTCGAATAGAATGGATAGGGTGTTTGGACGAAATGTTGAAGCTGGAGATAGGCGATAGGACCGTTGGAAACGGGAAACCAGGGCTTATCATTGCTGAGGCAGGTGTCAATCATAATGGTGACCTGGGACTTGCCAAGCAGCTCGTTGATGTCGCAACAGGTGCTGGGGTGGATGCGGTGAAGTTTCAGACCTTCAAGGCTGCTGACTTGGTCACGAAGGGGGCTGATATGGCGGAATATCAGAAGGGGCAGGGAAAGGGACCGAAGAGTCAGTATGATATGGTAGAAGGTCTTGAGCTTGATTACAGCTGCTTTCTTGAGCTGAAGAACTACTGTCATAAGAATGGTATCCTATTCCTTTCGACACCGCACACATCTGATGCGGCTGAGTTCCTCAACCCTCTGGTTCCAGCCCACAAGATAGGCTCAGGAGATCTCACAAATATTCCTTTCTTGAGAATGGTTGCCAGATACGGAAAGCCCATTATCCTTTCGACGGGCATGGGAGATCTACAGGAGGTTCGGGATGCAGTCAATGCGATACGCAAAGAGGGAAATGATCAGATCATATTGTTACATTGCGTGACGAGCTACCCGGCAGATATTGAGGACCTTAATCTGAGAGCAATGAGAACCATGCATGAGGCTCTTGACTTACCGGTAGGATTCTCCGACCACACAATGGGCCTTCTTGCTTCGATTGCAGCTGTGGCGCTAGCGTGATAGAGAAGCATTTTACACTCGATAACGAGCTGCCCGGGCCAGTCCACAAAGCATCATTAGAACCGGAGGAGCTTGCTCAGCTGGTGGCTGTCATCCGTAATACCGAAGCAGCGCTGGGTAATGGAGTGAAACAGCCTACGGCCGAGGAAGAGAGAATGAAACGTATTGCTGGGAAGAGTCTGGCAGCTGCTGTGTCGATACCTAAAGGCGCGACGATTTCCGGAGATATGGTCTCCATAAAGCGACCGGGCAGTGGTATTGCACCAAAGGAATTGGACTCGGTAGTTGGCAAGACCACTTTGGTGGACCTCGAAGAAGATACCGTGCTTACTTGGGAAATGTTCGAGTGAGATTGAATTAGGAGCAGGCTATATGAAGCGGAGAATCGCAGTAATAACTGGGACGAGAGCGGAATACGGCTATCTTCGTCCGCTTATGAGTGCGATTAAGGCACATGAAGATTTAGAACTGCTGGTCTATGCAACAGGTATGCACCTTCTGAAGGAATACGGTAATTCTATCGAAGAGATTAAGCAGGATGGCTACAAGATTGTTGCTGTCGTTGATATGGGTTTGAAGGCCATGCAGAGTGAATATGATATGGCCGTTTCGATAGGCCAGAGGGTCATTGGCTTTGCAGACGTATTCAGGCGGGACAAGCCCGACATAGTTGTTGTGTTCGGTGACCGGTTTGAACCCTTTGCTGCAGCCATTGCATCTACTGCAATGAACATCCCAGTTGCGCATGTCGCAGGAGGAGAGATGGGCTTTGGGGACCTTGATCACGTTGTCCGACATGCGATCACGAAGTTATCACACCTTCACATCGTCCAGACTCAGCAAAGCAAGGAGCGCGTCCTTGGAATTGGAGAAGAGGAGTGGAGGACGCACAACGTGGGTTCATTGACACTCGACACAATTCTCTCGGTTGAGCCTCGCCCTCGTGAAGAGCTCTCCGAGAGACTTGACCTGCCGAGAAGACCGTATCTCCTTCTCGTCTACCATCCAACTTCCACTGAATGGCAAGATGCTGAAGAGCAGATTGCACTTGTCCTCGAGTCGAGTCTTGAAGTAGGTCGTGAGAGAGGACTGGACATAGTCGTGATTTATCCAAATGACTATCCTAGAGGAACCAAGATAGTGGATGTGATAGAAACCTTTGACAGCGATGTACGCGTGCACATCTTTTGTAATCTCTCTCACCTGGACTACATCTCGCTAATGAGCCATTCTTCTGCGTTAGTCGGTAACTCAAGCAGTGGAATCATAGAGGCTCCCTCGCTGGGAGTTCCTTATGTCTGCGTCGGCACTCGACAGAAGGATAGGAGCGAGCCTCGAACGTAATCGACGTTGACTATGACAAGAAAGATATAGTCAGGGGGATCAGGAAATCGTTGACAGATGAGGACTTCCTTGGTAGACTAACGCAAATTACCATATGGAGATGGAACGGCGGCCGAGAGAATTGTTGATGTGCTCAGCAAGATTAAACTCAGTAAGAAGCTCCTTCAGAAGAGAATAACATACTAGAGATGCGATGGTGTTAGAATGGGTCGAGAGTTTGAAGATTGGCAGTATCCTGAGTTCGACGAACAAAACATGACAAAATGGAACTGGATGTGTCAGCATCACCAGAATCTTGAGTTGGGTGAGAACACAGACATTGGCGCTTTCACATACATCAATTCCCGCTTTGGTGTAAAGATTGGAACCGGGACACAGATAGGTTCTCATTGTTCAATCTATTCCCATTCGACCATTGACAACCGAGAGGGCATGATTGTGATAGGCAAGGATGTCAGAATAGGTACTCACAGCGTTATTATGCCTGGCGTGACAATTGGGGATAACACAATCGTGGGCGCCTTCAGTTTCGTGACTGATGACTTGCCTGCAAACGTGCTTGCCTACGGTGTTCCAGCAAAAGTTCAAAGAGAGCTTGAATAATCATGCCAGATGACCAGAATCTGAAAGGAAAGGAAGATGAACATACGATGGAGATACCTCTCTTCAGAATAGAATGGGACGAGAAAGATATTGAGGCAGTGGCCGAGGTCATCAGATCTGGTGCTTACTGGTGTACGGGGGCTGAAATTGAGGAGTTTGAGGAGGCAATTGCAGACTACCTTGGTGTTCGCCACTGTATGGTGTTCAACTCAGGGGGCTCCGCTCTATTGGCGCTCATGCACGCACATGGCTTTGGCCCTGGTGACGAGATTATCGTCCCCTCATTCACCTTCATTGCCACCCCGTATGCTCCCCTCTATGTTGGAGCAAGACCCATATTTGCTGACATTGAAGAGGATTCCTTTGGGCTTGATCCTACTGCGGTCGAGAGAAAGATAACTGGAAAGACGAAGGCAGTCATGCCAATCCATTATGGTGGCATGCCATGCAGGATTAACGAACTGAAGGAGATCACTGATGAACGTGACTTGATTCTGATTGAAGATGCAGCTGAATCCTTCGGTGCAGAGATCAAAGGCGTAAAGGTCGGAACACTCGGAGAGTCGGGGATGTTCAGCTTCTGCCACAACAAGGTGTTCACCACAAGCGAGGGTGGATGTGTAGTGACTAATGATGAGGCCCTCGTTGAGAAACTGGCTCTCTTTCGGTCCTACGGACGTGTAATGTCTGGCGACTACTTCTCCCACTCAATAGGTCTGGACTACGTATCAGTCGGCCATAACCTCCGTATGTCGACCATCCTAGCTTCACTAGGCCTGTCTCAACTGAAGAGAGTGGACGAAAACATTCAGAAACGGAGAGAGAATGCCAGATACCTGAATCAAAATCTAGGCAGGATTGAAGGAATAGAGGTCTTTACCCCGCCCAATGATGACTACTTCTGTGTGTATCAGATGTACACCCTCCGTATACTGGAAGGAGAACAGAAACGGAACGAACTGATGGAGTACCTTCGAGAGAGAGGCATCTCCAACAAGGTCTACTTCGATCCTGTCCATAGTTATTCCGTATTCCGAAATCAAGGGTATTCAGATGTTGATCTGCCGGTAACTGAAGAACTCTCATCCCAGGTTCTAACTCTTCCGGTATATCCCGACTTGACGGACGAAGAGCTCAAGTACATGGTAAATGCCATAGAAGAATTCATGTAGGTTGTGCATAAGAAATCAGAAGGAGAACGGTCTTCAAAAACGGTTTCTATCAGGACTCTTGCAAGCTCTTGTAGTTGCTATACTCCTTCTCTGTGTAGTCTGTGATTCTCTGATCCTCAATGAATTTGTGAATCTCTCTCACAGACTCCGCAAAGTCCTCTTCAGGTTCGAATCCAAGGGTTCTTTTCAGTTTGTCAAAAGAAACCAAATATCTTCTGTCATCTTCCTTCTCTTCTATGGTTCTGATGGCTGAATCCGGAATTTCTGTCTTGATCGCCTTGGCTAGTTCCATTATCGACATGTTCTGCTCTTCCGAGCCCACGTTAAATACCTCATTGCAGACTGCCGCTGTGGGCGCTTCTAGTATGGCAATTATAGCTCTGGCAATGTTTCGCACATGTACAAAGGGTCGCTTCTGTTTACCCTTGCCGTAGACAGTGATTTCTCCGTCAAGTGCTGCTTTTGCAACCAGCAGGTTCGCAAATAGGTCGAATCTCATTCGCGGCGAGGTCCGATAGACCGTGGCAAATCTCAGTACAGTGGGGCAGAATCCTGTTGAGCCGTCGGCAAGGACTGCTCTCTCGGACATGAGTTTGGTTTCAGCATAGAGGGACAATGGGCTTGGTGGTTCGTCCTCCGAAACCTTGTGGGTCTTGAATCCATACACACTGCATGTGGAAGCAAATATCGGCCTAGGCACCATAAGATACCGCGCAATGTTCACTAGTGCACTTGTTGAGATGGGAGGATCGTAGCGCTATGGCATTCTCTATTGAAACCAGATTGCCGTTTCTGGATTTTCGACTTGTCGAGTATTTGCTGGCTTTGCCGGCTGATTTCAAAATTCATAATGGAATCACAAAATGGATTTTCAGAAAAGCCATGTCTAATACTCTGCCGAAAGAGATTCTTGAGAGAACAGATAAAATTGGCTTTGCCGCTCCCGAAACCAAATGGATAAACGATGCCAGATCTCATCCAGTCGAGGCGATAGTAAACAATCCTCACCCTCTCTTGGGCCGATACATCAACATCGAGGCAGTAGATCAACTATTGGGATCTGCTGATGCTCTTGGGTCGGAAGTAAGTCGCGACCTAGCACGGATAGTTTCCCTTGATGCTTGGCTCAGAGCCTTCTTTCCGAATCATGCCTGCTGAAGCTTGTACTCTTTACTATAATCCTGAAGATTAATCCAAAGCATTGGTAATCACATCTCTCGTTCCCCCGCAGTGCGAAATCCTCTACGGAATCCTGAGAAAGAATCCTTGATGCATTGAAGATCAATCATCAGACAATGCCTTGCTCGTCTACATTTTCTTGATATTAAGGCGCTAAGTTAATGCATATCTAGGTTCATTCTGCAGTCCCACGGTCGCGATTTCCGCATCAATGCCGAGGAGACAACGCCGCGCACTCAAATATTCACTGGAGATACAACCTCCTACTGCTACCATCTTGACCCCCTCGATGGCACATTCTCATACCTGAACGGCAGGGATGGCTTTGCTATCGGCGCAGCCTTCTCCAGAGATCTACGGTTTGAGGCCTCAGCAGTCTACTTCCCCGCACAGGACCGGGTCTATCTCGCTCAGAGGGGCAGAGGAATGAAGGTCGAGACCGCACTGGGAGAAGAGGTACCCTTCACCAGGCAGAACCCTCTGGCGGACTTTTACATCCAGCGGCATGCCGAGGTATTTGCCATAGACTTGTAGAAGGCGGCTCTTGGGTGGCTAATAGAACAAATGTGACCGAACCGAGAAGTAGTGTGAGAGTATAGACGCTTCTGCTTCTCTCTCCGGGTGGCTTCAAGACGAGCTTCTACAACGCTCTTGTTCAGAGAAACCTTGGTTCCCAGAAAGACGATTGAAGAGCTAGATTAATTGAGCCCTCCGAGATAGTGGTAATGGCGCTAGGCTGGAATGTAATTCTAGAAGAAACTGAGAAACATTACCGAGTAAGAAGGTGCTTATTGTCCCAAGAATCTAGTGCCAATTATTGCATCAAAGGTGGTTCGGTATATCGGTCTGATAGTTTGAAACGATGGCGTGAGCGAGAAACAGAACGAACAGCACGAGTTAGCAGCCAATAAACTACTCACTAAGCTGAAACGGTTTCATGACTTCGCTTTCTTGAAGCCCGTAGCGAGTTTCTTGCATACTTCTATTTGCCTACGGTCCTTCACATGTCTCAATGACCGATCCAAGAATTCCTTGCCTTCTGGCGTGATTCGAATATGATAAACATACCGTCCATTGTTACGTTCCCAGTTTTCATGAACAAGCAAGAACCCCTTCAGCGCATCAAGCGCTCTTGATAGATGCTCTGAATAAGGTTGATTGCGGCGGGATGCGAACTCGAATCCCAAATCGGCACATCTGTCCTTAAACATCGACATAAGTTGCTGAAAAGCATGTTCCTCCACGGGCTGAGCATAAGCATCAAGTGCCGCAAGAACATACTGTGAATCAGTTGCTCTCTCTAGTTCTGCCAATCGGTAATCTCCTCCTGTATCCTTTTCTTGATTTCCCCTTTCCTATGGAATGCTGAGGGCAATGTGATATCGGGATTGTAATAAATCATTATCGTACGTTGTTGTGACTGTATTGCCCTGACCACCGGGGATACATCATCCACACTTACATACCCCTCCTTATTGCTTTTATCTTCCACACGAACTTTCTTCGGGATTCGGCTGGAAACAATATCGCATATCACTGAGTACTCTTCTCCAACCTCATCGCTGAGTATCTTCGTCAGGGTTTCTGATACGTTCTCTGAGCTCTTAATAACGTGACTCAGAAATGGCTCGTCCAAATCAAACTCTTGTTCATCGAGTAGCCATTTCAACAAATTATCATCAATTCGGTCTTCGTATATCTTGTTCAACCAGACTCGATTGGCTAGTTCTTCAGGTATTCCCCCTTGATCCTCAAGCTTTGTTCTTAGTCCGGCTTCATCGATTTTCGAAAACCTTTCAACATCATCAAGGTCTTGTCTGAATTCTTTGTCTTCCAGTGCTTTTAGGATTGCCTTTTCTAGCATCTTCTCCGCAATCCGGGCAGGTCGCGCGTAGTAGAGTACGGTGTAGAGGGTGCGCCAATTCAGGAGGAACGTTTCAGTCCAAGCTATGCCCTCGTCGGTTTTCCTCATTCCCAAGTGCAGATTCTCCAAGCTCCCTTTTCCGACAATGGTCATCTCCTTTAGGAAGAATCTGAGATCAAATCCATACCTGAGACCGGTGTGATATGCATCTCTTAGCATATAGTCAAGCTTGTCAACATCGATTTGCCCGTTCACAATCTCGTGGATGTAAGGATAAGAGGACTCGGCTTTCACTATTTTCTTGACTTGCTCTTTGCTGCATCCGGTGTCCTCAATCACGGAATCCATGCTCTCTATGACTTCAATTGTCACGTCTTCGTGGCTTTTGTCAAGAACAGTCTGCATTGGATAGTCTAGCAGATGCGAATACGGGCCGTGGCCGACATCGTGCAAGAATCCCGCAATCTCTATGGCAAGTCTATTCGATTTGAGGTAGTCCTTTGCATTTGTGTTGACATCGGAGTCTAAGAGCAAATCTACCAACTGTCTTGCAAGGTGCATGACACCAAGCGAATGCAGGTATCGCGTATGAATGGCTCCAGGGAAATTTATGTATGCCTTCAGCCCTAATTGACGGATGTTGATCATTCTTCTCACGATGGGACGGTCTTTTATCTCATCGAGCCACGCGGGGATTGATATTGCTCCATGAACTGGTTCTACCACAAAACCCTCCGTCAATTGAAGCCACTTCCTTTGAAAGATTGTGCTTCAGATATGTAAGTCTTATCCCTATCAAAATAATATTGCATCTATTAGATACCCGCCTTTGCGAAAAATATACATATCACCAAAGCGAATCCTGTTTGAGTTTGATGAGGCATATGCAAGAGGAGCATGAGTTCGCCCGAGACCTGCTCGACGAGCTCGTCGGTATCCGGGTTCGTAGAATCCGCCGTACATATGACTTTCTTGACCTGAGAATGTACGAACTGACCACTGTCCTAACTGTGGTGAACCGTGGTCCCAAGGCGTGTCACATCGTGCCCTCCGAAACCTTTGAGAAAGGTTGTATTGTGAATTTCCAATGCAAAGATTCAGGTGGAGGATCTGCGACCTCAATCCCCTCTCCCATCCGGAATCTCCTATTGACCTATCTATCTCTATATCGTTCACTGGAATATCATATGGAGAAAATAGCAGCCGACGACCCAAAGGAGTCCACTGAATATCACGAGTTTTGCATCAATGTTCTGCCTTATCTCTTCGGCTCCTCCGAAGGAGGCCTGAATACGGAGACAACCCTACACTCACTCATTGAAAAACTCTGCACATCCTCCAAGTGCGAATATAGACGGAATCGGAGTCATCCACATTCTGATATCATGAATGTGGTGAAATCTTTTACTATGAATGGGATTATGGCAAATAAAATTCGTTATCTCGCAGGAATCGGTCTCAGCACTGAGGGAGATTTCGAGGAAATGACACTTCGGGAGTTCTTGAAGCTCAAGTCCGAGTATGAGTTCGAAGGGGAAGACCAGAATGTCGAGGATAAGTGTCAATCCGTAATCAAAAGAGCCTATCCAGATTTTGACACTACGAAGTCCAAGGAAAGGTGTCAGTGTTTGCTGGATGCTAAGCTGCCATCATTGCTCGCGGACTACATTGTAAGAAACCTGCAACTTGTAAACGAGAGATTTGTGCCGCTGCTTTATCTAAGTGCGCCAATCCAATCAAGAGATATGCGCCGATTGCAGGTATGTAGTACTCATTTCATACCTAAGAAATCAAGTAACTTGCACTGGTGGAATATGACAGTAGAGAATGAAGTTGACTTCCCCTCGTATTTGCCCATGTTCGGAACCAACTATTCTTTTCATTCCCAGATTCTTCCTCCAAGAGAGCTAAAACTCCTCTATCATGAGAAGCATCGAGTGTTCGTGAAGCAGGACCGGGCACTCCGGGTACTTGGAAAAGAGAAATGCTCCCCAATATCCACTCGATACTTCAATATCATCCACCCTGGCGAAGAGGATGAGGAAAACTGCAAAGAACTGCTTACCCAATCGGGTTTCTCTCAAGATATGGACAGTGGAAGGAAACGGGTTTCATTTACACCCCGAGCACGGTTGGATGAGAACTTACTCGCGATATATGCAAAACGGCCAACTGACGAAGATGTGGACATCAGCGAACCTTGTCCGGAGGAACACATACTCAGAATCACACTCGGCGTGGAACGGCATATCACCATCGCCATGTCTGTCTGGCATGCCCTACTATGGCTTGGACTGATACTCGTGCTGCTTTCAAGCCTCTGTCTACAGATCGATTTTGAGCAGTACGGGGTTCTGGTTATCATAGGTGTCAGTCAGACAATCGCAACAGTCCTCAACGATTCAATTCGTTCCACACCCTATCGCCGTTTAACTAGGAATCTGAGACTGATTTCGTTGTGTCTTATGGCTCTAGGCATAGTGCTTTTCGCCGTAGTGCTTTCTTGGCCCGCAACTGAGAACCTCTGGATTTTGTTTCTCGATATGCTGACCTAGACTGAATGTAGTCCCTTGCCAATCGATTCTTAATGGACACAGTTTTTGAGTAACCGGAGTGAGCTAACGTGTCACTACAAATGAAACACAAGGAACAGCTACTAGTAACACTCCGTGAAATTATCGTCCCGGGCGGAATCATTCTGAACGCCCTGCAAGGCCCCATCGACAATCGCCCGAAGCAGTCAGATCTCCCGGACAACCTGGCCGACTCGAAGTCCACTGCTCACACCGTTGCCGACGACTCGTGCAGGAGGTCGCCCTTCAGATTCTCCAGATCCACGGTCGGGATTTCCGCATCAACGCCGAGGAGGCCACACCGCGCACTCAGATATTCACTGGAGATGCAACCTCCTACTGCTACCATCTTGACCCCCTCGATGGTACATTCTCATACCTGAACGGCAGGGATGGCTTTGCTATCGGTGCAGCCTTCTCAAAAGATTTGCGATTCGAGGCCTCAGCAGTCTACTTCCCCTCCCAGGACCGGCTCTATCTTGCTCAGAGGGGCAAAGGGGTTAAGGTCGAGACCGCACTTGGAGAAGAGGTACCTTTCACGAGACAGCACCCTCCTGCGGACCACTACATCCAGCGACTTGCGGAGCAGTTCATACCCCTCATCGAAGAGCTCGGTCTACAGCCCCTCGAAACCATTGGAGCACATCACGGGATGGTCGCCATCGCGAAAGGCGAGGCTCAGGTCCTCCTGTATCACAGGGCAAGCCCCCACGACTTTGGCATCCCGTAGGTCATCGTGGAGGAGGCGGGCGGCATCTGCACAGACCTCCACGGCGACCCAGTGTCCTATGATAAAGAGTGGAACCGTGTACCGTGGTTTCTGGCCTTTGCCAACCATACAGCCAGAGACCGCTTTTTCGAGCAACATGATCCCTCCAGTATGCTCGAGTAGTATGGTTGGGCGCCAACTATTTCGCGACACTTAGCATTCCCAAGTTTGCGAAAGACAACGTGCATACCTGGCCTGAGAGGGATGATTCATTATGGGGACTTATGTAGAAACTTGGTGACATGCTCATGTTCGCCACCCAATGGACCCGACCTCAGTCCACCGAGACAGGATTAATAGCAGACTACATTCACTACCCTAGAAGAGGGTGAAAGGACAATGTTACGTCTTGTGGTGCTCTGTGGCTTCTGTTACTCTTTACCAAGCAACCCAATTCCGTTTCTGTCAGTTTCGTACAGGAGGCATTTATTGTTCCAGATTCCTATTCCAGAATCCATGTTGATGGTACTTGTGTTTCTTCTGCCCATCATGGCTGCATTCGCGATTCTGATCCTCATCAAGCTCTATATGAAGAGAGCATCAAAGAGTCACTCTGAGGCCCCGCAAGAAGTGAGCGTCAAGGACCAGGGTGGAGGGCCTGGCCTTCTGTCCAGAGCACTTGACTCATTCAAGAGCCGCTTTTCCTCTGAAGCCGGTTCCAGAGTTGCTGGCATGGTGTCTGATCATGCAAGGACGCTTACAGAAGACGCTATGAAATCCACTGCTTCAGATCTCGTTGGACGCGCTCTGGAAGGGGCACCTGAGGCTCTTTCAGAAGAGGCGAAAGGACAGATATCTCGACTTGGCGCAGAAGCGGGAGGAATGCTGGGTAGGAAAATGTCAGATAAACTGGGGCAGAAAGTCGGCGATGTCACAACCCGTGCCACGAAGAAACTGCTTGACGAAACTCAAGATAGAATCAGCCGAAGTCGTGCGAAGAGCAGAGAAACTCCCATTCAAGATCAACGAGAACAGTCTATTTCGAGGAAGGTGCATTCCTCTTCAAACGAGAGGAGTCCTGAAGCAACTCCCGCTTCTTCTTCATCTGAGGCTTCAGAGAAGACAGACTGTTTTCCACAGACTGAATCCGTAGAACAGGAGGAAACATCAGTTGAAATGGAGCTGAATTCGACACTGTCGATTCCTGAGAAGTGCTATAGATGCGGCCAATCTTTGCAGAATGACACTGTGGCATGGATTTCTTCCGGTTGGATTAGATGTCCCAGATGTGGGAGCAAGATAGCCACGGGACAGGATGACTAGATCTCTGCTGAAGGCCTCTCGCAGATTGATTCATGATTGAGTCTATCGACTAGGCCAGCAGCCCGTAGATGTTCAGAATGATGAGCCACGCCCCAACAAGCAGACCGAGCGTCCGTGTGGGAATCTTGCCGGCAATCTAAGCTCCCACAGGCGTCAGGATCAGGCCACCAATCAACAACGGCAGAAACGTCCACAGGAACGTAGCATCGAGGCTGAGGGTGAACACAAACACGAGCACTGCCGTGAGGGAGACAAACGGCTCAGTGAACTCAACCGTCCCGATGGCCTTCCTTGGCTCGGCCCCGTTCAGGATCAACGTCGGCGTCATGACCGGCCCCCATCCGCCACCGCCTGTGATGTCGAGGAATGCTGCGATGAACGCCGCTACTCCTGCTCTCTTCTTTGAGAGAGCATATTCAATCTCCTTGCTCTTTCGGATGTGGCGTGCGACAACGATGATACCCATTCCGATCAGGACTACCCTGATGTAGCTCTTGGCGAACTCGAGCGCAAGCCAGCTGAGAACGAGTGCTCCAAGGGCCGATGCGGCTATGCCTGGAATCAGCAGGGTCGGAAGGAGGTGTCTGTCCACGTTGTCTAGCCTGTGATGGAAGTAGGCAGAACCTGAGTCCACGATGGCCTCGGCTGCATGAACGGAGGCACTGACAAGGGCTGGGGCCATACCAAACATAAGCAGCACTGTTGCACTGGTGACGCCGTAGCCCATCGCGAGGGCGGTGTCGACAAAGCCACAGCTCAGCCCCACGAGGAAGAGGATCCAGAACATGTCTAGCCTCTCCTGAATGAGGACTGAACGTGCACATCACTCGTGTCCAGTTGGAACGCACAACCGACCAAGTAGCTACGGTTCCCCGCACCACGGTTAGAGAGCCCTGTCAAGGGCATCCACCGCGATATCTCTGCATCCAATCTTCTGTACACCCACGCAATCGGTATAATCAAATATCATTATCACGCACGTAACGTACCACAAGATAACAGGTGCAGCAGGATTGCGCTGCGAAGTCCTGTGGTCGCAGCAAAACCACGACCGAGAGAAGCGGTTAGAACTACTTGCCAGCGTTCTCTGCAGAACAATTCATGATCCTATGCTCCAACTAAGCGAGTATTCCCCCAACGAATCCGCTGAGTTGAGTATAATGTTACGATCTTCCAGCGGAATAGCTATTGCGGGCTCTGGGTATAACATATCCTCCTTGCCGACCTTACCTTCTACTATCCTTACTCATCAGTTTCTTTGGCTACCATCTCTCGGCTTGTGCCGATGGTTACATACTTGATTGCCCTTGGGGGTTCCTGATCCGAGAAAACCCTTCTTCCATCCACAAGAATTGGTTTTTTCATGGTTCTGGTTAGTTCCTCAAGGCCGGTGTCCTTATACATAGGCCAGTCGGTGACAAGAATTGCGCCCTCTGAGCCAGTCAGGCACTCTTCTAGACTGCTTGATGCCTTCACCTTGTTGGGTAAGGTGATATCTTGAACAATCCTCTCAGCAAGGGGATCATGAACAATTACGTCTGCTCCCTTAGTCAAGAGGATGTCAACAACTTTGAGTGCAGGTGAATATCTTGTGTCATCTGTCCCCGGCTTGAAGGCAAGTCCTAGGACTGTAATCCTCCGATCAGAAATGTCACCCACCAGGTCTTCCAGCATTGTGACCAGCCTCTCAGGTCGTGCATTGTTGACACTATCCGCAGCGTCTAGGATGCGAGTATCTTCTCCGAGTCTGGCAGCAAGCCGCATCAGTCCGAGGGTGTCCTTCGGGAAACACGACCCGCCGTATCCCGCGCCTGCTCCAAAGAATCGTGGGGATATTCTGCTATCAAGTCCAACGCATCTCATGACTTCATCTATATCAGCGCCTGGGATACGTTCTGCGATATTAGCCATCTCATTAGAGAACGATATCTTTGTGGCCAAAAAGCTGTTACTCACATACTTACATAACTCGGCAGACTCAATACCCGTCCGAACGTAGACCGAGCGGCCTTCACCGATAATTTCCGAATAGATGCTTCGGACCACTTCATACTCCTTTGAAGTTGTGCAGCCAATCACTGTTCGATCGGGCTTCTTAGTATCTTCTAGAGCAGTACCTTCTCGTAGAAACTCTGGATTGGAAACCACTCCGATCCTGTCCAACAGATTTTTTTCTTTGACACGGTTCCTAACGTAAGATCTGGTGGTGCCAGGTGGAACTGTGCTCTTCATGATTATGACAAGATAATCGCCGAGCAGCTCCTCCAGACGATCCATGATAAAATCCACAGCGCTGGTCACTTGGGATAGGTCCACTGACCCGTCCGCACTAGACGGGGTGCCCACGCAGATCAAGACTGCATCTGTCCTGCCTAAATCTTCACTTGGAAGATGGGCTCGCAGACTACCCGTCTCAATTTGCTTCATCAACAGCTCGTCGATGCCTTGCTCGTAGATTGGCGATTCTCCCTTGTTTATGGCGTCAACTCTCTCCTTGTCTATCTCCACAAGTCGAACGTTGTGCCCCTCCGCAAGAACCACTCCAGTTGAGAGTCCAACATATCCCGCACCGATTATAAGTATCTTCATACTACATTCATACCTCACTTTGCGTAGAATTCTTCGATTGCATCTATTACATACCCCAGCTCTTCTTCTGAGATGTTACGGAACATAGGAAGCGCGCATATCTCCTCAAGACATTTCTCCGAGTTCTCAAGACCTCCCTCAGGAATCGCAGGGTTGAGTGATTTGACATAGTCCAGTTGGTGTAGCACCACCGGATATTCAACCGAGGCTCCAACCTGTTTCTCGTCCAGATGCTGAATTAGCGCATCTCTGTTTTGTGTAAGGGTTGTATACAAGTAGTAGACATGACCGTAGCCGTTTGGCACGTGGGGGGGCTTGATTCCATCTATGTCCTCAAGGTGTTCATCATAGAACCCTGCAATACGCCTCCTATCTGCTATCTCTTTGTCCAGACTCCTAAGATGTATCCTGACGATGGCTGCCTGGAACTCACTAAGCCTGAAGTTGAACCCGAACTCTGAGTACTCATACTGACTCTTTCTCCCATGGTTGACGAATCTAGATATCTTTGTTGCTGCATCTTCGTCATCCGTGATTACTATTCCTCCATCTCCCGCAGTATTGAGTAGCTTCGACGGATAGAATGAGAATGCAGACATGTGTCCGAATGATCCAGATGTTCTCCCATTGATATCGGCCCCATGGGCCTGACAGGCATCCTCAATCACAGTAATCCCCCTGTCTTCGGCGAAGTCCATGATTTCTGGCATGGGCGCCATGAGGCCATAGAGGTGCACGGGGATGATTGCCTTAGTTCTCGGAGAAACTGCTGCCTCAAGAGCATCCATACTCAAGGTGAAGGTACTCCTATCCACGTCCGCAAACACCGGTTTTGCTCCAGCGAGTATCACGGCATTGACCGTCGCAATGAATGTGTTCGGGACAGTGATTACTTCATCTCCTAATCCAATCCCTGCGACCTTCAGCGCAGCATATAGCGCGGTGGATCCCGAGCTAGTACAGACCCCGTGATTTGCTCCACAGTATGCTGCGAATTCCTCGCCCAGGGATTCTGCATGGGGTCCTTTGATGAAACGCCCGCTATCAATAATCTCCAGAAGCACGTCTTTTGCTTCCTTGTCAATGCCTACCTTCGTTCTAGGTATTGGCAAGTCCATCTTCAATCACACTCATCATAAGGCTTCTCTCGAATATCATAGTCGCATTCAAGGTCATCGATTGTCTTGATTGTTTCTGCGGGGTTTCCAACAACAACTGCGCGAGGCGCAACATCATGTACAACTACCGCTCCAGCTCCGACCAGAGCCATCTCACCTATCACCACGCCCGGTGCGAGGGTTGCGTTGGCACCGATTTTTGCCCTTCTCTTGATTGTGGGCCCCTCTAGGCACTTTTTTGCATCAGGACAGAGTGGATGTCGAGCATTTGTGAACACGACGTTTGGTCCAATCCAGGCTCCCTCCTCAAGGACTGAGAACTCAGGAATGAATGCATTTGAATGAATGCGGACGTGATTTCCGATATCAACATGGTGTTCTACTATGGAGTGAGTACCGATGGAAACATTGTCGCCTATCTTGTTGAGCTCCCTGATATTGGCCTTGTGTCCGGTCTGGAAGTTATCACCAATCGCATTCCCCGCATATATCACTGAATGCGATCTGATGACGGAGTCGACACCTATTGTTGTCTTCAGATCTCCGCGGTCGGCACCCTTTGGAGGTTCTCCAATGATAACGTACGGTCCGACAACAGCACCCGCACCCAGTTCTACATTATCGTAGATGATTGCCGTGCTATGGAGGGTACAATCACTGAATTCTTTCATTCCTCTTTCTCCTTAGAATCTGACTGGAACGCCCTCTTCCAAGGACCTGAAGGCACACTCTATCATGCGGACGGCGTTACGCCCAACATACCCATCTGTCCGCGGTGTCTTTCTTTCGATGACACAATCAATAAAGTGTTTCAGCTCGATATCCAGAGGCATATCTGCATCTGTAGTCATTACTGCGATATCGCCGTCTGTCACTGCAATCTCTCCATCAGAGTCCTTTCGTACTATCCCTCTATCGAACACCCTGAGAACTTGAGGATCTAGAAAGTCGATGAATGCACTCCCCTCAGATCCTATCAGTTCAAGGGTTCGGGTTTTATGAGCCACTGGGTTGAGCCAACTAGACTCAATCTTAGCCATCCGTCCTTCTCCAAAGTCCATGAGTAGGACTGCCATCTCGTCTGGGTTATTCGTATAGAAGGACTGCGCCATGGTGAAGACAGAAACCGGTGAGGACCTCCCGTATAGATAACACGCTAAGTCTATGTCATGAATCGCCAGAGCGTGGAGCACACCCATATCAGTCCTAGGTGCCCGCAGAGCGAGTCTTGATATATCGATGCTCCGAATGTCACCAAATCTCCCGTTTGCTATTTGCCCTACTAACATCTGAATAGCAGGATGGTACCGGAATATGTGGCCGGTCATGAGTATCTTTTCATTTTTCTCTGCAAGCAATATCAGCTCATCGCATTCCTCAGTCGTATATGCCAGCGGTTTCTCAATGAGCACATCCTTTCCCGATTCCAAGACTTGTTTGCCAAGATCGAAATGAGTCATGGTTGGTGTGGCGATATCAACAGCAACAATCTCGTCGTCTGAGAGGATGTCATTGATATCTGTCGTGAACTGGATTTCACCATCCTCATCAAGTTGTTTGCCAACCTCGGTGTCAGCATCGCAGACAACAAGGGGGTCTATGAGGCCGGAGTCTTTCAATTTCCTTAGAACCTTCAGATGGTTCTCTCCCCAATGACCAGCTCCGACGAGTGAAATGCCTACAGCCATCTAATTTCAATCCCTTCTGTAGGGAATCTTGTCCTGCAGACTGAGCCGAGATTAAAAAGGTGACTATTGGAAGATTCCTGAGCACGTAATCTCTCTTGTCCTGACAACTAGAGATGGGGCGGGGAGCCGCGTGCTGTACTCTCGGCAGAGATGGATTGATACGGGAAACACAACAAGTACGTCGCCAAGAGCCGCGACGCTGTGCGTATACATCTTGAGACTGGAAATGCGTCATTGCAATGCAAACAAACCACAGACGCTTGGACCTATTTCAAGTTCATTCCGGCCTTTATTCCTGAAACTGTTCGCTAATCGTGCGCCCAAAGTGAAAGACTCTTGACGCTGGAAGGGCCCGTTCTCATTGCCCCGAACCATGGCTCTGAGACTAGGCTGAGGTACTATGCTCTTCCAAGAGTTTCTGGCTGAGCGAGTCTATCTTAGAGATGTTTTCATCATCTAGGCTGACTGTTAGCGAATTAGAGATGATGCTATGACTTACTCTTTCATCTTCCACTGGTGTTTCAGACTCCACTATTACATTCGACAGAACTGATGAATGTACTCTAGCACCATTTCCAATCGACACGAATGGACCGACTGTCGAGTTCGATATTTCTGCGTTCTTGGCAACGATGCATGGTGGAATGATTTCTGAAGCGACTATTCTAGTTTCTCTGTCCACATTATGATTTCCAGCAAGCATGCGAATATTACTAAGTAGTAGGGATTCAGGTCTACCGCAGTCATATCCTTCTCCCACGGAGAAGGTCTTGAATCGGGTGCCTTTCGTCGCCATCACATCGAGAGCATCGGTGAGCTGATACTCTCCACCATTCAGGTCTCTGCTTACTAACGACTCCAGAGCATCTGCAAGGTCTTCCCCCCTTTTGAAGTAATAGACCCCCGCTAATGCGAGATTTCCATCGAAACTACTTGGCTTCTCAACCATCCTTGTGACATATCCTCGATCGTCGAGGGCCAGCATGCCATAGTGCGAGGGGTTGTCAACTACCATGGTTCCCACAGCGGCGTCTAGCTGGTCGCTACTCCTGGATTCCCTGATCATCTCTGAGTATGACCGTGAGAAGATTTCATCTCCTAGCATTATCAGCACCTCCCCCTTAAGATACGCCTTTGCTGCATGAATTGCGTGTCCCAGTCCGAGCATCTCTTTCTGTTCAACGAACTTCAGGTTGAACTGATTGCCAAAATTGGCCTCGATCCAATCAATAAGGACCTCTTTAAGGTGGCCGACGACAAGAACTAGCTTTCTAATCTGGCTATGTGCCAAGTTGAGCAGGATATGTTCTATAACCGGTTTTCCCGCGACCTCAACCAGCGCCTTAGGTTTATGATCGGTGATTGGCCTTAGACGTGTTGCATTGCCGGCGACGGGTAATATTGCTACAATCTCGTCCATTATTGGTTTCTCCTCATCATGGGCTCCTGGGGCATCGAGAGGGCCAGACTTATAGCTGGCTGATTAGATGGTTGAATCTTTGTAATCCTCATAAGTCTTATCCGCCACACAAGAGTTTCAGAGTGGGGGTGTCGGTTCCTATTTCCTCGGGGTTATCTTTATTCTACAGACCAAAACTCATCAACAATATCAAGTCTGTTAGTAATCTACTCTGATGGCAGCGGGTCTTTAGTCCTCGAGGGGATTCCGTCACTACACAACTGCAGCGTTTGTCTAGGTTGTTGTGGTAGTGACACAATGGATGTCGAGACTGGTTCCTAGCTCTTCCGCTCCGAGCTCGCACGAGATTCTGTGCAGCTCCATTCATCGGCCTGTAATCCCTAGATACTATGACGTCACATCACGGGATGGTCGTCATCGCGAGGGAGGACGCTCAGGTCTTCCTGTAGCAAACGACCAGTCCGCACGACTTTGGTATCCCTCAGGTCATCGTGGAGGAGGCTGGTGGCGTGTGTAGGGACCTCGCAGGTGACACGGTTTCTTACGACGAAGAGTGGAATCGCGTCCCATGGTTTCTGACCTTTGCGGATCATGCATCAAAGAATCGCTTCTTCGAGGTCTATAACAGCTCGGGCATCTCCCTCAATCCAGTATCTCTGAGGTGGTCGTCGAACGACCAATCCGCGGCATTACATCCGGCCCATACAGACTGGACAGACCGAACGCATCAACGATCTCGAGCACCCTTGCAATCTCGTCTTCCGACAGTTGGTGTTTCCACTCGGTGAGGGGATTCCGCCCCGTCAGCACCGCACTGTCCTCTCTGGTCGTCGGCGCAATCGTGTCATGCATGTCGAAGCCCTCTCCCTCCTCCTCCACCCCTGCCTCTCTCAGAATCCTATGCAGTTCCCGCCACCCCTCAGAATAGAGCCACTCATAGGTTGTAAAGACCCAATCATCGGGCTCCATGGTTCTCAGGGGGACCAGGTTCTCGATGCACCACAGACAGGCCGTCTTCTCAAGGTCACTGGACGCATTCGATATGATGTCCACATACTCCTTCAGATGGTCCTCCACCAGCGCCTGTTGCGACATGAACCCATCCAGACCACCCTTCCAGCCGACTCTAAGTCGAGAGTTCACGACCGCGCAGGGATGCCGTGTGATGAACACGATGGGCACTCTTCGAAACCTCTCTCTGAACCACTTGAGGAGCAGGTTCCCTCTGATGGTCTTCACAATCCGGCCCCTTGCCCAGAAGACGGTGTTCGCGGCGTTCACCCAGTGTTCATGCACTCTCCCTTCGAGTATCTTCCTGAAGACCCTCCTGTGGAATGGTGTGGATGCATCTGGTCGGAGATATCGCTTGTACTTCATGTTCTTCACGAGACCGACCCGCCGGGGATCAAGAGGTTCAAACATAAGGCGATGGTTGAGGAGCCTGCTCATAACCTGTGCAAGCCAGGTCGTTCCGCTCCTTCCTGTTCCCGCCACGACGATTACGTCTGAGCTCTTGGCTCTATCAACGTACATCCAACTGAATATGTGGCGCCAGCTGAACGGGAGGTTCATACGATGGGCTCATGGTAGGCCGTGATATACTTTCTCCTCTTTAATCGAACCTAGTAGTCATCAACAGCAGAGCGATGTTCCCTCCGATTGGGGCCAAGACAAACGGATTCGTTCAGCGTGCGAACAGGTTCTCACCAAAAGATGAAGTTTCGTCACAGACTAGGCCAGTTTGCCTTATTCTAAGGCCCTACTTGTTCTCTAAACAATGGAGAATTTCATTGATAGGATGGAGAAAAATATATTTGTCCTATTGCCAACTTACCTGCTGTGTGGTTAGAGTGAGTGGTTGGAAACATATTCTACTAGTAATCATGTTGTTCTCTGTAGTACTTCCTGCTCAGTATGTGGCTACTGTTGGTGATTCTCGAACACATATCTCCAGTGACCGCGTAGGTCAGACAGATGTTGCCGAAACGTACACGCCCCATGGTCCTATCACCATCAATGGAAACGATGATTTCGCGAGTCAGGGGTGGCCTGGGAGTGGGACTGAAAGCGAGCCCTACATCATAGAGGGGCTTAACATCACAGATACCGCGACATGTATCTATATCCGTGATACGGATGTTCATTTTGAGATTAGGGATTGCCTGATCAGCTCGCCCACATCATCGAGCAATCATGGCATCTCCTTCAGCAATGTCACCCATGGAACAGTCAGGAGCAGCATCGTTGAGATGCACCAGACAGGAGTCTTCCTCGCCTCCTGTGTCGGCTGTGCTGTGATCGACAACAGCATCCACGATAACTCCGATGGGATATGCGACACGGCATCCACAAACACACTCATCCAGCTCAACAGTATCACGAACTCGGGTCACTATGGCATCTACGAACACAACTCGTTGAGCTCGACAATCGTTGAGAATCACGTGGAAGACACAGCGCTCGGAGCAATTCGGGTTGAGTTCTCAAACTACACCACGATCCGTGATAATGAACTGGATGGTCAGGGGTGGGATGGAATCCGGCTCTGCATAGGCGCAACGAACCAGTTAGTTGAAGGAAACACGATACGAAACTCGGGATGGAACGGAATTTGTTCGGAGAACCCGCACACAATAATTCGGAATAACACAATCTCGGAGACCACATGGTGTGGGATTCGCCTTGTAGGTGCCCCGAACAACACTGTCGAAAGCAATCACATAAGTTTCTCAGATGAACTCGGCATCAGAATAGAGGACTCTGAGTCGTCCACAATCACCGGCAATACCATCACCAACTCCTCCTCGTGCGGCGTGGAAAATTGGAGCTCTAACGTGTCAATCACGAACAACAGAGTTTACAACAGCACATTCCCCGGAATCCGAACAACGCATACAAGCAATACAAGTATCGTGGGAAACTTCGTGGAAGACACAAGGGAGTATGGGGTAGAGGTATGGGCAACTACTGGGGTGTATGTAGCAGACAACACTCTGATCAGAACCGGAGGTATCGTTATTCAGAAGAACTCACACGGTGCCCACGTCAGTGGTAACATCTTGGAGGACACTTTCTGGACTGGGTTACGTGCCCAAGAGTCGAAGGACTGCATCTTCGAGTATAACGAGTTGAACGGTGTGGTCGAAGATGGTATTCTCATCCACGATTTCTCAGACCACGCTCTCGTGAGAGAGAACCTCTTCAATGTGGCCGGGTGGCAGGGGCTGAGTGTCTTCAACAGCTCCGACTGTATATTCATGGACAACCAGGCGCAACATATCGGCGACAATGGAATACTTGTTCTCAAAGCCCCCAATACGACAGTGCATGGAAATCGCATCTCCGATGTTGCTGCAAGCGGTATCGCCTTGGACATGTCCGACGGGTCACAAATCGTGAAAAATAACATCTCAACAACAGCAAACCATGGCATTACTGTCATGAGCACAGAGTACATAGAATTACTGGAGAACATAATCGATGATGTCTCAGTGCGCGGTATCGACCTTGAGAGCTGCAGAGAGATTGTTGTACGTGGAAATGCAGTCAACCGCTCTCAGACCTACGACATCTCCCTTGAGTCATCATCTGATTGTCTGATTTCTCTCAATGCATTCTTGACAGGAGATGATTCTGGAGCGAGGGTATTCCTGAGCTCCGATATTCAATGGGACAACTCAACTCATGGGAACTACTGGGCGCAGTATGAGGGCGTGGATTCGGACGGTGACGGGATTGGAGACACACCCTATGAGATCAACAGTGGCAATGTGGACCACTATCCTCTGGTGCTGTTGTCGTTCTTCGACGTATTATCCAGGCCAGATCACATCGAGTTGTCGGTCGTTTCCATGACCACCTCTCCCGAGTCCCCTGAGCCAACAGACTCGGTCGTAGTGAGTGTTGGTATGAACCACCCCAATCTTGTCTGGAAAGTTGTGATTGCATATTCCCCCGATGATGGTGATTCTTGGACAAACTCCACAGCAAACCGAACCGCTGACTACTGGGTGGCAGAGATTCCTCCTCAAGCCCCGGGTACTGTGGTGCGGTATAAGGCATTCATATGCGACATCTACGAGGACTGGGCCGTGACCTCCGAAGACTCGTACGGAGTTGCAGGTTCAGACATCCTCGGTAGCGTAGACCCGATGGTTCTCTCCGTAGCCATCATTGGAATTGCGTTGATAGGTGCGGGCTATATGGTTCATCGAGGGCGTAAGATGCGCAAATACGAAGACTACGAGGAATTCTTCGACTGACCGTATCTACGCTTGGGTTTTCTCGTAGACGGTCGTCAGTGAAGAGGCCATAGGAATACCTGTTATGCAAGGCGTTCATTGAGTTCTACTATCGGATCTGATGAACTTGTGAACTGCGCTGAGATACTTGTCGATGTCTTTGAGAATGTACTCTGTAGTGTTGTGAAGCATCGCACTGTCGAAACCCCCATAGAGATGCACATTGTAGTTCCTGAACCTCGCCATTTGAACAAGCTTCTCACCAAGAGAATCAGATAAGACATCATGGGGTGCAAGAATTGCGAATACCGGGCATGGTCTTTGGGTCTGTTCGACCCCTTGATTCCGATGATTCGCCATTTCGTCTGGCGGCTCTTCGGGAGACGCTTCAGTTCGTGCTATCGTGTACCCAAAAGGCTTAATTATATTACATTAAGCGACGACATGAATCGAACAGAGCAACAGTCTTGGAATGAGATATCATGATACAACCACATGGCGGAGTGCTCATAGATAGGCGCGTGAGCGACAAAGAGGCCCAGAGAATCAGGGAGAACTTCGAGCAGGGCGAGTACCCCGTTCTTGAGATATCAAAGGAGATTGCACAGGAGATAGACAATATCGCCTACGGGGTCTTCAGTCCGCTGAAGGGCTTCTTGGTGGAGAATGAGCTTGAGTCCGTTCTCGACCATGGCCGTCTTCTTGATGACACTCCTTGGACCATTCCCATTGTTCTCGATGTGAGCAAGAAGGAGATCGAGGGAATCACGCACGGAGACATGCTGGGTCTCGTGTATGATGGGCGACCCGTGGCAACCCTCGAGGTGGAGGAAATCTACGACTACGACAAGGCCCGATTCTCGGAGTCGGTCTTTGGCACAAAGGACGCAGCCCACCCTGGGGTCGCGAAGGTCAACGGCATGAACGACTTGCTGCTGGGCGGTCGAATCCGCCTCTTTGACGACATCGGCAACCCCTATTCTGACTACACCCTCCATCCGAAGGAGACCCGTATCTTGTTTGCGGAAAAGGGATGGCGAAGCATCGTTGCCTTCCAGACGCGAAACGCTCCGCACCTCGGTCATGAGTACGTTCAGAAGACGGCTCTCTCCATCGTGGATGGCATCTTCATCAACCCCCTCATCGGGAAGAAGAAGCCGGGCGATTTCAAGGACGAGGTCATTCTCACATCTTACAACGCACTGATGCGGAACTACTACCTGCGCAAGTACGCAGTCATGGCAGTGCTCCACACGGAGATGAGGTACGGAGGCCCCAAGGAGGCCATCCATCATGCAATCATGCGTAAGAACTTCGGCTGCACGCACTTCATTGTGGGAAGAGATCATGCAGGCGTCGGCGACTACTACGGGCCATTTGATGCCCACTACATCTTCGAGGAGTATCCCGATCTCTCCATCATGCCAATCACCTTCAAGTCGTTCTTCTACTGCAACAAGTGCAACAGCATCGCGAACGACAAGGTATGCCCCCACGGTCCTGAGGACCAGATCATCTTCGCTGGTCGCAAGATTCGTGAGATGCTCCAGAACGGTGAGACCCCTCCCTCAGACATGATGCGTCCCGAGGTTGCCAAGACGATTCTCGAGTTCGATGAACCATTTGTACAGTGACAACCAAACAATGATTGACGGTGATAACATGGATGAAGGATTCTGCGTCTGGCTCACAGGCCTCTCTGGCTCCGGGAAGACGACTATAGCAAAGGGACTTGTGGACCACTTCAAGGGAAACAGATACATCGAGACCATGGACGGCGATGAGATCCGAAAGGGCCTCAGCAGTGACCTGGGCTTTTCGAAAGAGGACAGGAATGAACACAACAAGCGCGTGATATTTTGCACCAAGCTGCTGACGCGAAACGGTGTCATCGTTGTGGTTGCGCTTATCTCTCCCTATCGTGAAACCCGAGCATACGCAAAGGTGCAGATTCCAAACATGATGGAGGTCTTTGTGAAGGCCCCGCTGGATGTCTGCATCGAACGTGACCCGAAGGGGCTGTACAAGCGAGCGCTGGCCGGTGAGATCAAGCAGTTCACCGGGATCGATGACCCCTACGAGGAACCCTTGGAGCCCGACCTTGTGGTGGAGACACACAAGGATAAGCCCGCCGAGTCCGTCATGAGAATCATTGAAAAGGCACGAGAACTGGGCTATCTGAAGGAGTAAGTTGGAGGAAAGACAACTTGGGTAAGAAGAAACGAACTGGCAAGTTCACAACGGTATCGATACCGGTTCCCCTCTTCAACAAGATTGAGGATCAGATTAAGGGGACGGGGTTCACGTCGGTGTCAAGCTATGTCACCTACGTCTTGAGGGAGATCATAGCCAGTCAGGCCGAGAAAGAGGAGAGCAATCCCTTCACCGAAGAAGATGAGAAGAAGGTTAAGGACCGACTGAAAGCACTGGGCTATCTGGACTGAGAGCATGCAATGCAATCACATGTAGTTGTCCTAGATTCAGCTACATCGGCTATAGGAACAGAGTGGTTACTCAGGTGTTGAGACAGTGAAGAGGTGGTATGATCGAGATGTTAGAGTCTGCTGTGTTTCTCATTGTTCTGGCTTTTATCTTGGAATACGTTGATGCCACTCTCGGGATGGGATTCGGCACAATCCTCTCACCGATTCTTCTGATTATTGGTTACCTGCCGATAGAATTCGTTCCTGTCCTTCTGTTCAGCCAGTTTGTGGCCGGTCTATTGTGCTCGGTCTTTCATCACAAGTTTGAGAATGTCAATCTTCTCGAGAGCGGCATCGAGCAGTCCTCATTCCGAATCCTCGTCATCACGGGGATGGCAGGAGTTATTCTCTCGACCTTCACCATCATAGCGCTCTCTGCTCTCTTTGTCAAGATTTACATCGCGCTCGTGGTGAGTGCCATGGGCATCCTGATGCTAGCGAATTGGGGCAGGCATATGACCTACTCTCGGAGACGATTACTCCTTGTGGGTTCCATTGCGGCCTTCAACAAGGGGATATCTGGTGGTGGATATGGGCCTATGACTGTGAGCGGGCAGATTCTCAGTGATATACCTCCAAGGGCGGCAGTTGCCATTACGGGCTTCGTGGAGGGTCTCATCTGTATTGTGGGATTCCTCCTGCATTTTGTTATCACTGGGATCACGAATGTATTCCTCCTTGTCACCATCACTATCGGTGCGGCACTTGCGGCTCCACTCTCTGCGTTCACGACGGCTAAGTTGGAGCAATACCACGTTCGTTCGCTTGTTGCGGTTTCGACCCTTATAGTCGGACTCTTAACGCTACTGTGGGTGTTGCTCACTATGGGGACGTGATTTCCAGTGACCGAATCTCAGAAGAAAAAGGTCATGTTGATAGGCTGGGACGGTGTTCCTCCGGGTCTTGTGTTCGAGAATATACGTGATGAGCTCCCGAACCTGCAGGAGTTGATGCAGAAGAGCACCTATGGCCCCCTCAGGAGCACGAAGCCGCCTATCACCATACCTGCTTGGATGTCTATGGTGACAGGTGCAGACCCCGGTCAGCTTGGCATGTACGGTTTCAGACATCGGCAGGCAGGCGATTACAGGCGAGTATGGATTCCCGACTCTACGAAAATACGGCTACCTAGGCTATGGGATCTCCTTGGTGATCAAGGCTACAAGGTCGCTGTGATTGGCTTTCCACCCACCTATCCCCCGCAGAGTGTGAACGGCATTCTCGTGTCCGGGTTCATCACGCCTGATACATCACAAGAATACACCTATCCGGCTTCCTTCGCGGGGGAGATTGCAGAGATTGTCGGAGATTACATGCTTGATGTCTTCTACAGGACCGAGGACAAGAAGCGGCTCTTCGAAGATCTCTTCAGAATGACGAGCAAGCGGCATGAAGTTGCCAAGCACATCCTCAAGAACAAGGAATGGGACTTTTTTGGGCTCATGGAGGTGGGTACTGACCGTCTTCATCACGGCTTCTGGAAGTACTACGACAAGACCCATCATCTATACGAGGCGGGCAACGCCTACGAGGAACGCTTCAGAGAGTATTACCGGCTGATGGACCGACAGCTGGGTGAGATGATTGAACTCGCTCCTGAGGACTGTCTCATCATGCTGGTTTCCGACCATGGAGCAAAGGCGAGGAAGGGAGCTATCTGCGTCAACCAGTGGCTCGAAGAAGAGGGCCTTCTCACCCTCAAGAAGCACCCCTCTGGTCCCACCGAGTTCGACGATCTGGAGATCGACTGGAGGGATACGAAGGCCTGGGCGTGGGGCGGTTACTACTCCCGCATCTTCATCAATGTGGAGGGATACGAGCGTCACGGCATAGTCCCACCGGAGGAGTATGAGCATTTCCGTGACCAGCTCGCTGAGAAGATTCTGAACATACCTGGTCCCGACGGTCAGAACTGGGACGTGACGGTTGACAAACCTGAGGACATCTACGAGGACTGCCAGGGTGACTATCCAGACCTCATGGTATACTTCGATAGTCTGGCGTGGCGCGCGTCGAGCAGTATGGGCCACGAATTGATGTACTACTATGAGAATGAGATCGGCCCCGACGATGCGGTTCATGACTGGGACGGTATCTATCTAGCCCATTTTCCGGGTCAGACAGAGTCCAAGGTTGAACGCAGGAGCATACTCGACATCTTCCCCACCATTCTGAGGTTCATGGGCTCGAATATTCCGGGTTACGCAAAGGGTGAAGCAATCGCGCCAACGTAAAACGGACCGCGTGCCTCTGACGAGATGCACACCTGTCTGAGTGTTTCGTGATGATTGACAGCAATCTAACGCATGGGAGATTCCCGCCTGATACGGGTTAGGACTCGTGCGAAGGATCATAGTTTCCGGCCTGAGATATAATCAAAGACTGCAGACATCGTTCCCTTTGTGTGTCTAATGAAGGGTACTCGGCTGTTCCAAAATGGTTACGAGGACGCGTTCTCAAGGCGTCTGCAGCCAAGTCTACTCGTATAGCTCCAAGGTGAGAGTCCGACCGCAGTAGCAGCAAGAAACGGGTTGATTTGCTTTCAGTCTTTCCACATCTCTCACCGTAAGGGGGGCAAAGCAGTACCGGCATGTCCAGGATACATGCCTCTTCAGGTGACCCTCTGCTTGGACCTTCTCAGGCCACAGTGCCAGAAGTCTGATGCTTGAATCGCCGCACCCCACTGCGACCAGACGTCCATCGGAACTGATAGATAGGCAGTTCGCTCCCTCGCCGCATACATCTATTTCAGCACTATCAGTACTGGTTATGTCCCTGGTATAGAGGAATCCTGATGAACCAAGAACGAGCAGCAGACGTCCACTAGGATGGAACTTAATGTCTGCAATTGACTCATTGCAGGTTTCAAGGCATGCGATTGGACTTGACATATGTGCATCCCACAATAGAACTCTGCCCTCTTCATCTCCGGCGGCCACGGTGACGCCATCTGCACTGAAGTCGACACATTTCACCGGAGTTTCTGCCCCGTGAAATCTCCGGTAGAGTTGCAGTTCCGGGGTTGCCCAGAGACTGACCTCTCCATTTCTAGATGCGGAAACCAAGAACTCACCACTGGGGCTGCATTGCATATCATTGACTGCGTCCTCATGGGCATGTGAAACCTGATTCACGTGGCATCCTGGAATGTCCCGGAGTACAATACACCCATTGTCCATGCCCATTGCTAGCGTATCATCTCTCAAGTGTTCTAGGCAGTATGCGGTCGAATCCAGTACTTGAGATACGGGGTGGGATGACTCATCGGACAAGTCCCACACAGAGAGCGTCCTATCTGCTGAGATAGTGGCCATTTCACCACCGCCCGGGCTCACGCTCAGGTCATAGATAGTGTCGCTGTGAAGGCGTCGCGACAAGAGGGTCTTCGAGTCTGTGATGCGCCACAGGCGTACCACTCCCATCTCAGAAGCGGATATCAGTTTCTCGGAGCCATTCAGAAAGCAGACATCATGAACAGCACTCTTGTGTCCGGTCAGAGCTATCTCTTCCTGGATGTCCCAGTTCATGCTAGACACGTCCTGAATACTTCATTGGCCATCATCTGTTCATGTATCAGATTCCTCTTGGAGTTACTGCTCTTCTTCAGGATCTGGCAGCAGGTTTCCGTCATCCAGATTCTCAAGGAATGTTTCGATTGCCTTGGTTTCCTCAATCTCTTGTGGTTTCACTTTCCGCAGTTGAACCTCCTCATCTGTTGGCGGGCCGGGTAGCATCTTCTGTAGCAGCCTGTAGTAGCTCTCTCCGGGGAGATTGCCTGCGGCGGTAACTTTCGAGGCGAACCACCTTGCCTTGGCATCTCTTGATGTATCGATTTCCACAAGTGCCGCGATAGTGTCTTCATATGCATTCTCAAAACTGATTGATGCGATACCATCTTGTCTGAATGCAGAGCTATCGAATCGCTTCAAAGCTCTCTCGTACAGCTTATGGATGCTGTAATGGTGGCCTAGCATTCCCGGGCCAGCTCGCCAGTACCATGAGAGTGTGGTTGTGTTCTTGTATTTCGACGCATCCTCTGCCATGAGATACTCGAACTTCCTGCATCGCCCCCGTAGATACTCGCGACACATGAATGGGTCAGCCTCGCAATCCTGACAGCTAAGACACATCTCAGATACTACGCGAACTCTTTCTTCATCTTTCATGAACACATCGCCGTTTCTAGCAATGACCATTGGTTCCAGGACTGAAATGCCTCGATGGAGTTCCAGATCCCCGTAACATATCACTCCGAAGGCCGTGGTAGACGACAGCTCGCCCTTTCCCTTTATTGAGATTCTCTTGCCGTGAGCATTCTCAAACTGAGCTCTTCCGATTTTCAGCCTTCCCGCGATGAAGGTGGGCGATTTCACAGTCATGCTATTTGTGGCGTAGACATTCCCCTGCACGAACAATTCACCGCCCACATGGATTTCTTTGGCGTAGACATTCCCCAAGATAACTACCGGACCCGACTCATCTTGCTTGGTGGGAGGCTCCACCTCCAGTCTATTCCTTGCAAGAACATCTCCAATCAGGACAGCAGAGCATTCTGATTGTTTGCCCTTTCCACTTCTGATTATGATATCCTCATCACTGTAGACGCTGCCATGAACGGCCGCCCCGGAGTTGATAACAATCCTACGCCAGGCATGTATTGAATTGCCCTGTCGGGCTCCATCATCGACAAGGACTTCGTTGTAACCAGAAACTGCCCCTATTCCGTAGTACTTGCCGTCTAGCAGGATCTTGTTCTCTACATCATCGATATGAGCGCCGGGTTCTGTTGACACGAACGAATTCCTCACACTTCATCATCTCCCTGCGTGTGCTCTGCTTCAGGTTGCCAATCTCTGCAGTCCGGCCCATAGAATTGCTGGATCTCCTCTGCTAGATCCTTACTCATGCCTGCATATGTCAAATAGCGAGCAACATTGCTAACTGCAGATTGAGCACTCTCAGGAATTCCCCCAGTCGGCCGTATACTACCAATCATTCGGTCTATGTCGAAGGCTGGTGATTCAGCAACCATTTCTTTGAGACTCGGAGCTAGAGGTTCCAGTAGCTTTGGAATAAGTTCATTATCGCCATCTTCCGTGGAAACGGCATTGCTCGGGCCAATGAGTTCCCTGACGAGATTACCGTTTGCGTCCTCAAATGTGACTGCATAGAATGGTATTCTGAAGAGAACCGTTTCCCCCGGCGCAATCTGCTGGTTCAGGTCGAATTCAATCACAGACTTTGCCGCTTCGATTCTGTCGACAAGCGCTTTGCGCTCATTATAGAACCGAGTGAGGCTCTCTCTGGCACTTTTGTACCTATCCATCAGTTCTGATCCCTTCATCCCTGACATGTTGACAGCCGTTTCAGTTCGGAGGTTGTCAATGGCTTTGGGACGCATTTCTTCGATTATCTGTTGAAAGTCGCTAGCCCCCTCGTTGATCTTGAACATGGGGGACAGCTCGTCAGAAACCAATCGGGTGAATCGGTGGACATTGTCTTCAAGACCCTTCACGTAGTCGGCAATCACTTTCCGGTACTGTGAAGCAAATCGTTCTTTTGCTCTTGACCAGATTCTCACTGCACTCTCCATTTGTTCCCTCTTTGTATCGATAATCGCTTCTGCCTTTGCTTTCTCGATGCTCAGGGTGGCGTTCTTGAGAAGGCGTATCTCCTGTTCAACCCACTCCAAGGCCCTCCCCAAGTGTCCAAATCCCTCTCCTAGCTCATCTGTCTGCCTTCTTAGTTCATCCCTGATTTCCGCGAGGATTGAGGTCTGCCTATCAATCAAGTGCGTTACCCTAGCAATCTCATCATACTGACTCATGCTATCGCCTCCCTCTTTCGGCAGACTTCTCGAATGCCCTCACTACCTTCTCGACCTCGTTTGCAGCATCGAGGTCTCCTTTGACTGTCAATTTACTCTGTTCGGCCTGTTGAACGCTCTGTTCATACGCTCCAAGAGAAACCAGTTTCGATTCCTTGTTCATAATCACATCATGCACGTTTCTGATGATGACGTCGGATTTCTTCTGAATGTGTTTAGCCTGTTCTCTGAGATTGAGCAGGTATGCAGATGCCAGTGGATGCACTGACCTAGGCACCTTGATGCCTTCTCCTTGGAGGCCGCATACTTCGCAGTGATAGCTCCCAAGCTCGTCCATCGTCAACTCTCTGAGGTCTGCAAGGATAACGGGGAAGACCGGGTCTGCTAAGGGAAGATTGGACCTAATCGTTGCCTCGATACGTTCTCGGATTCTTTCGACTGTATCTGGATCGCCATATGTATGTGGATGCACAAGATCTGTATCATCAAGGGCGTTACCGAGTATCTTCTCGTTTACCCATCTTCTGAAATCGGTCTCTCTCTCTGCCTCTTCCAAGTCTGACAGACGACACTGTGGGCAGAAGTGGAAATACATGAAATCCTCATGGAGGCTTACTGAATATGGCAGGGTGGCTTCAATCAGAGCTGGTGTGGACATGAGGATATGTCTGAGCTCAGAGAATTCCTCATCTAATTCGACCACTACATCTTTCACCAGTGTCATGATATCTTGCTCTAGGGCCTCCTTAGACCATTTCCTGAAACTTCGTGCTTGTTTCATCAAATCTTCAGGAGATATTTCCATGCAGAGTCCTCGATCGACTAGAATCCCCATGTCACGTTCTTCTGTGGGAAGATTGGTTTCCAACGCAGCAAAACATGCCAGTGACTCTATCTCATCAATAACTGGATCGTCACGTTCTATCACGGGTGCCCTCATTCGAGTTCGCTCGATGTTGGTTTCATCCATGGAATCGACGAGGCCGCCCATTGGAATCTCAACAATCTGTTCTATCTTTCCTGAAGCCGTGACCTCACCAAAGTCCGGCATTGCCCTGAGAGTCTCTGCCTGCTGGAATCCTCCCATGTCGAGCAAGTCCCAGTAACGCTTCATCTGATTCCGAATCTGAACCACCGAGTTGCCGAGCCGATCCGTGTCTTTGATTGCAGGAAAAGAATATTCCTTCTGAGCCGCAGCTCCACCTGCATCGAAGACGATGAAACGTCCGTCTTCCTCTCGATACAACGCAATCGGATACTCCATCCGTTCAATACTCCTGATCTTGTACTCAGGCCTGAGCCTCCTACTCTTCCAGAGCAAATAGAAACCCAGAGCAAGAGAGAGGGCGGACAAGATTGCAGTATACATCAGCATGGAAATATCACCCTGTGTCAGTAGCAGTAGCGCAGCTGCTACGACAACAGCCTCAACGAAGGCCACAGCTGCATATCTCTTGCATCGCTTCACTGTTCTTGCGTATTTTGACATAGACCGTCTGAGCGCTTCTGCAAACAGAATCAGCGCCTCTTCTTCGCCTTCTACGCACTCCTCATCACGTATCACGGCACTCTTCATCACTAGTGCCCTTTCAAAACGCTTTGCCAATATTTCACCCTCACTTATCGGATATGTTCTCAAAGAGATAATGTCTATACTTGTGCCTCCCTATTATGGGTTATTAGCACATAGAGCCTACAGACGTGTATGTAATCGATGCGCCATGCCCCCACTCAGATGGTGATTGAGATTTCTCTGGACTTCCTCTGTCCATAAGGACCTCGAGCTCTCCCAAGGCCGTCTTGTTGCTGCTAAGATGAAGTTTGTCGACTAGACAATTGCCGATGAATTGGATCTTGCAGTCCAAGAAAGCGAGAGCTCTCCATACCGAGTCATTGACACTTCCTCCTTAAGCCAGGCTATATCCATAGTGCGCTCTCCCCTCGATTTCACTCAGGACGGTATCTCACTGGTAGGCGTAAAGTGCTGAATCCGGGGCATGGTTTCTCGTCCATACAGGCTGGAGAGCCCAAACTCGTCAACAATCTCAATCACCGGTGCAATCTGCTCCTCTGACAGTTGTTGTTTCCAGTCTGTGAGGGGATTCCGCCCCGTCACCACCGCGCTGTCCTCTCTGGTTGTGGAATCGACGGTGTCATCGATGTCAACACTCTCTCCCTCCTATTCCATTCTCATCTCTGCCAGTATCCTGTGCAGTTCACCCGGGCCCTCAGTATCCAGTTAATGTAGGTTATGAACACCCAATCATCGGGCTCCATGGTTCTTATGGGAACCAGGTTCTCGATGCACCACATACATGTCGGGTGGTTCCGAACCATGGTGCAAAGACGAGACGGGGCGCGTTCTGCGTTAACCAGTGGCTCGAAGAAGAGGGCCTTCTCACCCTCAAGAAGCACCCCTCTGGTCCCACCGAGTTCGACGATCTGGAGATCGACTGGAGGGATACGAAGGCCTGGGCGTGGGGCGGTTACTACTCCCGCATCTTCATCAATGTGGAGGGATACGAGCGTCACGGCATAGTCCCACCGGAGGAGTATGAGCATTTCCGTGACCAGCTCGCTGAGAAGATTCTGAACATACCTGGTCCCGACGGTCAGAACTGGGACGTGACGGTTGACAAACCTGAGGACATCTACGAGGACTGCCAGGGTGACTATCCAGACCTCATGGTATACTTCGACAGTCTGGCATGGCGGGCATCGAGCGGTATGGGCCACGAATCGATGTACTACTATGAGAATGAGATCGGCCCCGACGACGCGGTTCATGACTGGGACGGTATCTATCTTGCCCATTTTCCGGACCAATCAACACCGAAAGAGGCCTCTCAGAGAATACTGGATATCTGTCCGACAATTCTGAGATACATGGGGATCGAGATTCCTGATTACATGGCGGGTAGCCCCATTCTGGCTTCATGACAGAAGCAGGTTCTCCAAGCCAGCGATTTCAGAGGGTGTTTATCACAAATAAATGGCATCACAGCGCAGGCTTATCATCCCTACGCTGGGGGTGCCAGCTAATACACAAACCATAACGCTTTATACAAAGAGAACGCTCATTTCCGTGTCGCTGTGAGTTCCCAGTGTCCCTTATTAGTGAACGGAGGGAAAAGAGAGTGTCAATTCCCATGTTTGTTCCCCCGATTGTCGTCACCGACTACCCCGAAGGAAATGAGGACTTTCGCAAGTTGCTTGAAGAGGTGAGAGATGGCCGGATTGGCCACGTACTCAAGCAGCTAGTTCGAAAGGAACTGCGTGATTCATTCGACATAGTCTTGGCTGATCTGGATGAGGCGCACAGACAGGCTGAGAGATCCCTATCGAAACTGAAAGCATCCATTGAAGATTTCCGAAAAGAGAGTTTTCTTGATGCGGCTGAAGGACTCTACAGCCCTGTCCTGGCTGCGAACATGGCCTATGCTCTTCGAAGCCTTGCTATCCTTCTCAGTCTCTTTTCTGCTGGAATCAAACAGTGGCCACAGATACCCGACAACATGAAGAAGAATAGCATCCAAGAACTGAAGAAGGCCTTTGAACATCTAGATTTGACGGATGCAGAAGAAATGCCCGACGCTGTCCGAGCTACAGAGGAAATGGGGCAAGAAACGGGCTTGGCTTTTCTCTTGTTTGACATCAGTCTATTCATGACTGCAGTTGTGTTTGTGGGGGTACTCGTGAACCGCAATGAGCGACTGACAGCTCCAATCGTCGAGACTCTTGAGAGGCTTCTCAGAGACTGGACTCAGGAAATAAGAACACAGTTGGCAATCCTAGCTGAACAGAACTATCAGGGAACAGACCTAGTGAAGCTCCGAGGGATTATACCCGACGCTGAAGATTTCGAGATAGTCGAAGAAGTCAACATTCGAATTCATGACGATGGTCTGGAGTGAGGTTCTAGTGCAGTCGGTCAGTCCCGGAGATATCGCCGTCATGGACTTAGAGCCTACGGTGGGACATGAACAAGGTGGAAGGAGGCCGAACGTGGTGGTCTCAGTGCCCACCAAACACAGGGGAGGGAGTTCCAGCCTCGCCATCGCCATAACAGTACCACTAACCACTACTCCAAGAAACTATTGGACGGTAGTACCCCTGAACAGGCACGGCGGACTGAGAAGCGACTCATATGCACTGTGTCACAATATTCGTGCAGTGTCCACTGACAGAATCGAGTCCGTAACTGGAAGAATCAATTCGCGACTGCTGACAAAGATACGCCTTGTCCTGAAAGACATACTTGAAATCGGGTAGATTTGGCATCACCCATTGTGCTGTTGAACCAGATTGAAATTCAGACAGCGATCCAATCGGGAGGACAAGCGGTGATTCATCATTCTTCTTCTGACAGGATAGAAGCGATTTGCCGATGATGGGGGTCAGCTGGTATACGATACATGATATGCGGCTCATCACGATGCACTTCCGATGCCGGGCAGTATCATCGGCGAGAGGAACGCCGGCACTGTATATGATGCCCCAGTCATCGCACCACATGCTAGAGATGTACGTTTCTATTTTGACTTCTGTCATATGAGATGGGACGATAACCAAACAGGAGCGAGGATAGGATTGTCCGTTTCAGTGTCTTTCCCGATCACATCATTCTTCATGGCTCATTCTCTTGAATAACCATCCCAATCCAAGAATCACTCCTATAATGAGCAATATTGTAGCAGTGAGTATGACAGAGAGTTGAAGGAGTATCCTTGGAAAGTCTGGGATGATCCAACCGATGATGAACAAGACCCATCCTATCATCAGGAAAGCTAACTGCATTGGCGTTAGTTTAATTGCACCGTTCGACTCAGATGACATGATTTTCCTCCCTTATTCCTTCTTCGTCCAGAATAATATAAACTATGTGACTACTCTGCCCAAGTTTCCCTGGGTGGTCTTCGTCGTGGTCACTTACACACCATCGCTGATTGCGACAGAGGCCGCTCCGTAACGTTACCTCGGATGACGACCTTCTGGGTCCAAGATCGTCCAACTTACAAAGAACAGTTCTCTTCCATTTGCCTCGCCGATTGAACGGCTGGAGCACAACAGATGCGGACTATCCCTGCAGGGGCCATCAATGGTCACATTCAATCTAGACCAGCGTGCGCTCAAGCACTCCGGTCATGCAGCCGATTCCGCCCGCCGCCTTTGCGATTTCCTCTATATCGGTGGTGCAGCACTCGATACTGTGGTCTTCGAGGAGCTTGCGAGTTTCTGGCGCTTTCTCAGGCATCAAAATCTTGCTAGGGCCGAGTGTGACGAAGTTCATGGCCATCTTTTTTGAGACCTCCGTATCATCGGGCACGAAAATGACCGAAAACCCGCGCTCGTGCAGTTCATTGAGGGCACCATACGAGATCCGTTTCTCCCTGCAGACGGCCACATCCTCGTCAACGAACCTCAAGTCCCCCATCAGATGCATCGAACCGTGGGGAAGGTCAACGGGGATGGCATCAATTTCCATCTGGTCGAGAACAGTGGCCACCTGAAATGCCCCCTCAGCATTTGTTCGGAGGCCAAGGCCTATCAGAACGGTCTCGGGGTCAAGCCACAGAGCATCGGCTCCCTCGAATGTCCCGTTCCCCGACACGCTTCTGATGATAGGTATGCCCAGCGCAGCAAGTCGGGCCGCCACATATCTCTCCTCTCCTGCACGGACCGTGGAGGCCGGGCGCCCCAGAACAGCCCCTTCTGGTGTCATGAACATGAGGTCGGCTACAAACATCAGGTTGGGTGGGGGTACTTCCGAGGGTTCGACATACAGGACATCCACACCTGCGTCTCGATACACCTGTGCCATATTGTCGTGCTGTTCCTCAAGGGTGGCTCCATCGGGTATCTCAATCATCTGAACGGAATCAGCATCCACAATATCTTCCAGCTCTCTCCCAGGCCGATGAAGGAGAACGGTCTTGAGATCATTCCATTCTGAGTCAATGCCGCACGGTCTCCATACAGTGCCTATCTCTTGCCTGAACGATTGTGTTCTTGGCGACCAGCTCTTGCCGCCGTAGGCTGATGCATCCGATCTCTTGTTCAACATCAACTACCTCTGATTAGTGTCCTTCTCACTCCTTCTTAAGACAACTGGATGATAATTTAGAACACGTGTTCTAAGTCAAAGCTCTGCGTGAGTGTTGATTGGTCGAAAAATTTCACATACCGGGGGAGCACAACAGATCATTTCATTGTCTTGAACGTTAGTGCACAATTTCGTCTGCACTATGCCGTGACACGTATTACTAACGGAATGAACCAGCTAATGACCGCCTAGTGACGTGCATCAGCCTAGTTGTAATCGCAAGGTCTTGTATCCTCCACTTGCTGGATTCGGGAGCGTTGTCTTATTGATTTTTTGAACAAGACCCGAATTCTCTATATCCCTTTGGAACCAAAGTAATTGAAACGGGAAAAATATATTGGATAATACCAGTATCTTGTTTCTCGACAACGGCAAGAAGACCCATTGAACAATCATCTGATGTCGATTTCATTGATAGATTGCCGTTACTGAGGAGTTTGTGTGATGAGAAGCAGTGGTCAGACTTTAGACGTCGTATTCTTCGTAGGTTTCTTTATTTTGGTGATTATGTTGGCTACTCCAGTCAACGGCCCGGATTGGTCTGGCGCTCCTAAAATCCTAGGATCTTCTTTGGTTGCGGACTATACACCTCATGCTGCGATATCTGCTACTGGAGATGCAGAACTGGCGGCTTTGGGTCTACCGGGAAACGGCTCGGCATCATGGCCCTATCTCATCGAGGGATACAACTTCACTGATTACCCAGAAGAGAGCGCTATCAGTATCTCTGACACAACCCTGCACCTCGACATTCGTGGCTGCTACTTCGGCGGTGAAGGGAAAGTGGCCATATCACTAATTTCGGCAGACAATGTTCGTATCCTAAATAATAAGTTCGAGAACGGTTGGCGTTCAATGTATTCCACGACCTGCGACTATCTTTCGGTGGTCAACAACACCTTCGTCAGTGGCTGCGCCATTTACCACTCTCACTATCTTGAATTCGTGGACAATACTGCGCAGAATGGGCATTATTTCAACAATCCCCAGCATGGCTTGTTTGCAAACAACACAAACACCTATGGAGGTATGGACATCAACCGCGGTCTGAACAACACTTTCTTCAGCAACAACACTGTGGGGGGCAAACCGATTGGCTACTTCGAGGGTCTTGCGAATACAACGATCAATCTCGACATGTATGGGCAGGCGAATCTTCTCTGGTGTAAGAATGTCACAACCACTGGAGGCGATTTCTACAGAATCAAAAGGGCCGTATTATGGTCTGACAGTGACAACTGCACGACAAAGGATGTCTATGCTTTGGAGTGCTGGAATGCTGTAGCCTTCTCATACTCCAACAACTCAGTTGCAGCTAATGTTACCACGGAGGCCTCAACCTATGGGGTCTATGGCGTCGGGGGGAACAATGTGAGAAACATGACTATATACAATTGTGATCTTGCCGGCTGTGGATATCATGGCGTGAATACATGGTACAGCAGTGGCATCCGCGTTCATGACAATATTCTACACGACAACGGTCACGGATTCATGTTTGCCGTGACCCAGGACGCGATAGTCCGCGACAACCTGATATTCAATAATCGGATTGGCGGTCTTGTTCGGAACGACTCTGCGGTGGTTGTTACCGACAACACCATCGAGCAAAATACCGAGTACGGCCTGCAGACGCTTTGGCTGTCTTCACCAGGCACTGTCATCGAGTATAACACCATGAGCTATAACGACATCGGAGTGCTGGTTCAGGAGTGTGCTGATTCACCTCTTATCCGTAACAACACAATCTCTCACAGTTCGACAGCGGGAGTCGAGCTGCTCGACTCGACTGCAGTTATCGTGGAAAACAACCAGTTCACTGATGGAGGCCTTGGAATCAACTATCTGAAGGAATCGTGGCTGATTGGCGGTCTTCTTTTGCAAAACTGGCAGCATCAGGTGAGTGGAAACTGGGTGAATGGCGAGCCACTTGTTTACCTTGATGGGGTTTCCGGAATGGTGATCACTGAGCCTGCTGGGCAGGTCTGGGTTGTCAATTCTCAGAATGTTTCAGTCGAAGCCCTCAGCGTACCCAACTCGACTATCGGAGTGGGAGTGTCATACTCAACGGATGTTCGAGTTTCATCTGTCCAAGCTGACTATTGCGAATGGGGCATCTTCATGATACGGTCCAACCACTCTGACATTCTTGACTCAGCAAGCTCCTATTGTGTTGACGGCGTCTATCTTCGCAACTGCCAAAACATCACCATAGTTCAGAATACCTTGCTCTACAACGGCGAACAAGCGTATATTGCTAACTGTCAAGATGTATGGATCAGCATGAACGAGATGGGACATAACCTCGGTGGTGGCCTTGGAGGATCGTACGGGACACTCCATGTCTACGGGTGTGTCAATTTGAGCGTTCACGATAACACATTCTACGAGGGCTGGGGTGGAATTTTCGTGCAATACTGCGATGAGATTACACTGTCAAACAACACCGTGCATCATTGTTGGAATGGTATCTTCGTTGAGTATCTCTCTGGCATCAAGATTCTGGACAACATCGCCTATCAAAATAGTGAAGGTATCGTACTTTGGCACATTGAGAGCAGCACAATCACGGGAAACACCATCAACTGTACAGTTGGGTACCAGGGTTCACTTGAGAGCTCGCTATATGTCACACACACAAATCACACTATCATCAAAGGCAACACGTACAATCATGCTCCTGAGGCCGGGATTTACGTTGAGAACTCTCTGAACATCACCCTTTCAGAAAGCATTGTGGACGGTGGTGACAGAGCTATATGGTTCGTGAACACATCTGAGTCATTTCTGGAGTCGTTGACAATTCAGAATGCAGTCTCTGGCATCTTCATGGATCACTGTAACAGTTGCATGATTCATTTTGTCGATATTACATCTTCGGAAATTTCCCTTCATCTTCAGGATTCCCCAAACACCGGCCTCTTCTTCAACACCTTGAATTCTACGGTCATAGGACTGAATATCACATCCTCTTCACAATGCCGTATTGCAGACAACATCCTGCATGGATGCGGTGTCTTCTTCGATGGAAACGCGAGTCATCTCCACCATTACTTTGACAACAACACGATTGACGGTGTACCAATCGCCTACTTCGCAAACCTCTCTGGTGCATTTCTAGATATCAGCTCCTACTCACAGGTCATTGCAGTGAACTGCTCGTACGTTCGTCTAGAGAACGGGACCTTTTCCGAGATACCTGAGATACTCCTCGCATATTCATTGAACGTTACTCTTCACGGCGTTGAGGTCTATCACACAGTCAACGGGATCCGGATGGTGGGCTGCGAATATGGCATCATTCGGTATTCTCATAGCCACAACAACACACGATATGGTATCTTTGTGAGTGGTACAGATTTGAGCCTATTCTACAACAACACCCTCACCTACAATGACGAGTACGGCCTATATGTCGAATCCGGTGTATCATGCCATTTCTACTACAACCGGATTGGCTATAACTCATTGGCAAATGCCTATGATGACTCAACTACAAGTGTATGGTACGACAGTTCATCCCTCGGAAACTACTGGCATGACTATTCAGGGAGCGGAGCATACTCAATTGATGGCCCTGCGTCCGCATCAGACCCGTTTCCCAGAGTCTACGATACGGTTGCCCCCACGATAGACAGTCCGAGCGACGTCACCTACGACGAAGGAACTACTGGACATCAGATTCACTGGTCCCCCTCTGACCTTCATCCTGATAGCTATAAGGTCACGAGAAATGGGACACTTATTGCGTCGGCCGAATGGACTGGCGGTTCTATTTCTCAGAATGTTGATGGGCTGGCTATTGGAACCTACGTCTATACTCTGACAGTGTTTGATGTATACGGTAACTCAGCCTCTGACAGTGTCTTCGTATTTGTCGTCATGGAGGATGATGCACCCTTCCTAGACTCACCGGCAGATATCACGATGGACGAGGGGAGTACAGGGAATACGCTGACATGGAATCCCACTGACCAACACCCCCTGAACTACTCCCTGTATCGTGATTCCATCCTGATAGAGTGGGCTTCTTGGAATGGCTCATCACTGACCTTTTCTCTAGACACTCTGGCTAAGGGCTACTACAACTACACCCTGCAGGTCTTCGACATCAATGGCCTCTGGGCCAGCGATACCGTCTTTGTGACCGTAAATGATGTCACTCCTCCGGTGATTGAGAGCCCGGGGGACCAGTTCATCTTCACAGGCACCACTGGAAATGTGCTGCGATGGAATGTTTCGGATTTATACATTGCATCTGCAGTGGTATATCGAGACGGCGTTCAACAGACAGGGGCTGGGTTCTATGGCACATTCGTCAACATCTCAATCGATGGCCTGATGGTAGGTGACTATAACTACACGGTGTTGGTCTGGGACACTAGCTCAAATGAGGCCACAGACACTGTCATTGTGACAGTCTGGGACCCCGACGTCCCCATCATCGACAGCCCTCCTGATGTTGATATGTTGGAAGGGACGACGGGCGAGAGTATCACCTGGAACCCTGAAACTGCCCATCCATCCAGCTATGAGGTTCGGAGAAACGGCTCCGTCATTGAATCTGGATCATGGGACAATTCGAGCATAACTGTATCACTGGATGGACTGGCGAGAGGAGTCTATAACTACACACTGACCGTCTGGGACATGAGTGGCAATTCAAACTCGGACACAGTCATGGTTGAGGTCATTGAAACAGATCCCCCGGTGGTTGATTCTCCATCTGACATCCAAATAAACGAGGGCCAGACCGGAGTCAACATCACCTGGTCTGTATCCGACGAGCATCCAGGGACCTATGAGGTTTTCAGGAATGGCACAATTGTAGATCAGGGAACCTGGGCTGAACCAAGCATTGTCTTCGATTTATCGGGGATTGCTCTGGGTGCCTACAACTTCACCCTGAAGGTGGCCGATACCCATGGGTTCTGGTCTTCGGACTCGGTCATTGTCGAGGTCTTCGACATGACGCCCCCGTCAACAGGCAATCCTGACAACATCACTTATACAGAGGGATCCACAGGCAATTGGCTTGTCTGGCCGGCTCGTGATAACCATCCCCACTCTCACCGGATCTGGCGCAACGGCACGCTTGTCGCCGAAGGGGCTTGGGCGGGGAGTGATATTAGCATCCAGATTGATGGACTCTCCATCGCCTCGTACAACTACACAATCCAGCTGTGGGACACGTCAGACAACAGCGCGATAGACACAGTCTATGTCTTTGTGGTCATGGAAACCGACCCACCTGTTTTGGACCACCCCGCTGACGTGACGCGAGGGGAGTGGGACTATGGATATTCGATTCTCTGGCAATGCTCCGATGAGCATCCCCATTACTACTGGGTTTACGTTGATAGTGTCATAGTGGATATGGGTAGCTGGAACGGTTCAGACATAGATTTCGAGATTGATTATCTGACTCTTGGCACCTACAATGTTACACTTGTTGTTGCTGACGAGAGCGATATTCGATCACAGGATAGCGTCTGGGTGTACGTGATAGATAACAGGGCTCCGATTCTTGGTAGTCCAGATGATATCTACTATGTCGTTGACGAAAGTGGTAACTCCATCGAATGGACGCTACAAGAGGAATATCTTGACTCCTATCTCATCTTCCGCAATGGTTCACAGACCACGGGAGGGGTATTCAACGGGACGGTTGTGATAATATCCGTGGATGGACTGTCAGTGGGTACATGGAACCTGACTATTTTGGCAACGGACACGTCGGGTAATGCTGCAACAGACCTAGTCTGGGTCTTCGTCATGGAGTCTGGGGTCCCCATCGTCGACTCTCCAGCGGACCTTGAATATCTGGAGGGTACGACTGGTCATTCCGTGACTTGGAGTCCCCTAACCGAGAATCCTGATTTCTATGAGGTACTGGTCAATGGTACCATGTACGAGTCGGGAACCTGGGATAACAATCCAATAACCGTTTCCGTGGACGGACTTGTAGTAGGAGTCCACAATGTCACCCTTGTGGTGTTTGATGTCAGCAGCTCCTCGACATGGGATACGGTTTGGGTCACGGTGACCTACAATCCGCCACCGGTGCTCGATTCTCCTCCTGATATCTCGTATTCAGAAGAGCTCCCGCTCGGTTCGATAACTTGGAGCGCCGCCGATGACACACCACGGAACTACACCGTCTACATCAATGCGTCCGTCTTCGAATCCGCCCTCTGGACGCAATCCTCCATTGAGGTAAATGTCAGTGGTATGAGTCGTGCGTACTATAACGTGACACTTGTTGTTCAGGATACGGGCGGAATGACGGCGGCTGATACAGTGTGGTTACGCGTGGTGTATGAGTTCAATCCTCCCCAGGTAAGTCATCCTGAGGATATAGACTACACCTTTGGTGACACAGGAACCCAGATTACCTGGAGTACCTACGACCAACATCCCGCACGATTTGCGGTCTATCTGAACGGGAGTCTGCGTAACTCTGGGTCATGGTCTTCCAATGTGATATCGGAGAATGTCGATGGACTGATTCCCGGCACACATAACGTCACCTTGGTCCTCTACGATGTTGATGACAATAGCGCCTTCGATACTGTCCTTGTACAAGTTGCCTCAATCCCGCCTCCAACAGTGACGGATCAGTCCGACATGGAGGTTGATGCTGGAACCACCGGCAACACAATAACCTGGAATCCGTCATCCGACGCACCTAGTCACTATGAGATCTACGTCAACGGAACCCTTGTTGCTAACAATACATGGGATGGTGGCGCCATCGAGTTCAATGTGGACTCTCTCGGAGAGGGCTACCACGAGGTCAACATGACGGCTTATGATGAGCTGGGCTCCAGTGTGTCCGATGTTGTGGGCGTGACAGTACGTCCTGCTCAGGGTATGCAGCTGGGTGGTACTGACATCGTCACCCTTGTTTCACTCGGCGTGGTAGTAGTCTTCGGCGTCTTACTGGTCAAGGCTTGGCGAGGGCGCGGCAAGACCAAGAAGGAAGAGGACTGGAGTGACATGATGGAGGACTTCAGAAAAGCATAGGAGTATCGGGATGAACTGGGTATAGCCATGGAAGAACTTTGATGGTTGATGCCGACCTCTCAGCATAGCACAGGGCTCCATCAAGGCCAAGAACTGGATTATGATGACAATGAAAATCACGATTGTTGGAGCTGGCTATGTTGGTTCCGGCGCAGAGACCACTGAATCCGTCCTCGGGCCGTATGTTGCTATAGGAATGAATGCCACAGTAGAAGACTCTCAACTGGAGGATATCATGCTGGAGAGTAATGCAAGTACATGCGGTTTCTCAGCACGGCGTGGTGTCATCTCGAATCACGCGTCGCTATTTGATTCTGCTGAGTAACCTGGTTCTCATCTAGCGATTGATAGCGTAGTGTCTTCTCCGTGTATCTTGCCAGCAAGACTTATGAGTAGAGAGAAGACCGAAACGTCGTTGCCTCAAGCCAACTATCCTGTATTATGTGGTGAAACAATTGGAGAACGAAACGGGGTTGGATCTCTCTGTAGTTGTTCCTGTCTATGACGAAGAGGAGAACGTCAAAGCGCTCAGTGAAGAGATTGGATCTGTACTTGAGTCCATGGACGTTTCCTACGAGATTCTTTTTGTTGACGATGGTTCCACAGATTCTACCGTAGAGATTCTCAAGTCACTGCCTGATATCAAGGTGGTGAAGCTGAAGAAGAACTTCGGTCAGAGTGCCGCGATGCAAGCTGGATTCGATCATGCCAAAGGCAGACTTCTGGTCACTATGGATGGTGACATGCAGGATGACCCCGCAAACATTCCACGGATGGTTGAGGAACTGGAAAAGGGATATGACGTTATCTGTGGTTGGCGGCACAAGAGGGAGGACAAGTTCACAAAGCGCACCTTCTCAAGGATGTCGAACTGGTTACGGCGCCGCCTTCTTGGCGAGACAATCCATGACTCAGGCTGTTCTCTGAGAGTGTATAAGAGCGACGTTGCAAGAGACTTGAAATTACAGGGGGAGATGCATCGATATATCCCAGCCCTGCTGAATTGGAGAGGATCCGATGTTGGAGAGGTTAAGGTCACTCACAGGAAGCGAGGCGGTGGAGAAACAAAGTACGGAGCCAAACGTCTAGTGAAGGGTGGCCTAGATCTCATGTTTGTCACTTTCTGGTATCGTTATTCTGCCAGCCCCTTGCACCTCTTCGGCACACTTGGAGCTCTTCTTGCTGTACCCGGCAGTCTCATTAGTTTCTGGCTTGGGATTGAACGTATCCTCTTCAATTCTCCTCTGGAGGATAGACCGCTCTTCACACTGGCCCTTATCATGATCATTCTGGGAATACAGATGTTCAGTCTGGGGGTGCTTGCCGAATACATCTCCAGAGTATACTATGAGACCGTCGCCATGAAACCATATGTGGTTGCGGAAGTCGTCGGTGACTAGATTGGCACTCTTCGGAGCGAGTTAGTGATGATTCGGGTTGGCAAATACCTTGCAGTTTCCATCTTCATCACACTGCTGGATATTGGAGTCTTGTATTTTCTGGTAGACTTCATCGGCATCTACTATATCCTCTCTGCAACTCTATCTTACCTTATTGCACTACTGTCGAAGTTTGCTCTGAATCGAGAATGGGTCTTCAAAGACTCTCCGGGGATTTGGATGGAGCAACTCGGCCGATTCACCATTGTTTCGGTTTCTGGTCTCCTGCTGACCAACGCTGTGATGTGGGTGGGTGTGGAGTATCTCCTCTTGCATTATCTCGCTGTAAAAGTGGCGGCAGTAGGCATTGTCTTCATATGGACATATGTACTTCACAATGCGTACTCCTTCAAACAGAGAAGCAGCCTGACGGACAGTGATACATCAATGATGAAGGCCTTAGGACATGCCCTGCGAAGACTCCCAATAGATCTGGGCCAAGGCGAAATGCGTTTCGATACAATGGCCAAGGTGATCGGCATGCGTACTATTCTCTCTGAAATAAAGGGCATTGACTCCTTGGGAAAGGCGCTCGACATCGGTTGTCGAGAGGGCCATCAGAGTCGTTGGCTCAAACACATCGGATATGAAGTCACCTCCATAGATATCGAGCCTGAATACGAAGATGCGCTGACAGTTGATGCGAACAAGAGACTCCCCTTCCCCGACCAGCATTTCGATCTGATCTGGTGCAGCGAGGTGATTGAGCATCTTGACGATCCGTTGAAGTCATTGAACGATTTCCTGCGGGTGACTAAGGATGGGGGTTTCGTGGTCCTGACAACTCCCAACAGCTATGCTTGGATGTTCAGACTTGCATCTCTGCTCGGTTTTTCCCCCCAGAAGATCCAGAATCCCGACCACAAGCATTTCTTCAGTTACTCCTATCTGGATAGTATCCTCGAATCTGCTGCATATTCAATCGATTACGATATTTTTGGATACTTCCCATATGCGGGAAAAAGACTTCGGACCACACGCCCTTGGGAAACTGCACTGCTCTCCCCCAGCTTCGTTGTGGCAATAACCAAGAATGCTCGATGAGTTTCCTCTCATCCATGTGCGCGGTTATACCAATCGACTGTTCTGGCTATCCCCTCTTTGAGGGAGACCGCCGGATCATAACCGAGATCCTGACGTGCCTTCGAGATATCTGCAAATGTTTTCTGGACATCGCCCGGTTGGTCCCCGGCGACTTCGATCTTCGCCCTCTTTCCTACGCTCTCTTCAATTATCTGGATGAAATCGGAGAGCTCAACGGGCTCGGAATTGCCGAGGTTGTATATCTCATAGGGCTTAGGCCTCTCAATGGCCCCCACGATACCCTTCACAATGTCGCTCACGTAGGTGTAGTCCCGCTGGCTTGTTCCATCACCATACTGTTTGATGGGAACTCCACGGGAGATTCTATCGATGAAGATGAAAGGAGCCATATCCGGGCGTCCACGCGGGCCATAGACGGTGAAGAATCTAAGGCACGTTACTGGTATATTGTAGAGTGAGTGATAAGAGAAAGCAAGTACCTCTCCCGCCTTCTTAGAGGCCGCATATGGAGAGACCGGCGTATCAGTTCTATCTTCCTCCCGAAACGGAACCTCCTGACGATTGCCGTAGACGGATGATGACGAGGAAAAGATGACGTTAGAAACACCATGGTCAACAGACTGTTGCAGGACATTTTCAGTACCTATGACATTGACATCTAGATACAGTTTCGGATTCTCGATACTGCTTCTGACGCCTGCCATGGCAGCGAGGTGGACCACTGTCCCGAACGCGTGGTCGGAGAAGACTGATTCCAACGCATCAATGTTTCGGATATCCACACGGAAGAATTCAAAGCTTTCATGGGCCATAAGGCGACTGATAGTATCCTCCTTGATGGCTGGGTTGTAGTAGTCGTTGAGATTATCTACGCCTACCAAGCTGCACCCATCCTCGAGCAGACACTCGCAAAGATGTCCACCGATGAAACCAGCTGCCCCTGTTATCAGAATTCTGTCATCAGCCATAGTGAGTACTCTCTCATGCTTTGGGTATTCTAAGTAGCCCATTCCTTATGTGGAGCTGCCTTATTCACCCCTGATGTCGCTTTTTAGTCTTGGCCCTGATATTCGGTGGGCCCTCTCAGTGTTAGCCTGCAGGTTGCTCATCGTCATGCACTATGCAATCCAGCATGCCTCAATGACTCTATCTGGTTCGTAAGCTAGACGACCTCGTAGACAAAGATATGCCACACTGATTCCGGGGTTACGTAGTCATTGAAAAGCGTCAGATTGCTATCTTCTGGATTCGGAATCTCAACTGCAGAGAACACATATGAGCAGTTCATCTCGTACAGGGCTGTGACATTCAGTTCTAGGTTCTCGAGGGGACTGCTCTTAGACTTGGTATAGAGGAGATACTTGTCCAGTTCTGCAACGAATGTGTAGCAGCGGCTACCCCAACCGTCATAGTAACTCTCTAGCTCCTCGTTCTTGGCCAGTTCGTAGGCGATGATGTTCCTGAATTGCAGTTTATATTCTAAGGGATAGTTGTTGAGATATCCATCAAGCGTATGGAACCCACTATGCTGGGCCAGAGCGGGATGCATGCCGATGTTGATGACTCTATAGTCTTCCTGACTCAATCCAATGTCCTGTTTGATCTCTGCAAACAGATCTTCCGCATAGAACTCTCGGTACGATACTTGCACATCTTGATTCCCCACCCCTCTTGAGACCATGGCCCAGTTGTAGGGCATTATGACTCCTACCTGCAGGCCGATGAGCGCCAATACCAGTATCTTGTCTGTTGGTATGCTTCGGAATGAAGGACCTCTCTGGATTATTGCCAATGCAAGTGCGAATATGATGTACCATAGCATCGGAAACAGCCTATAGAACCTGTGGAATGTGAATACTTTGAGAACCACATATTCGTTCTTGAGAGGGGTCCAAAGCTCCCAGTCCCACAGTCCCGCCCACAACGCAATGACTACACAGATTGCCAAGATAGTCACCATTGCTTGCACGAGCCTGCGGTGCTGGAAACCATTCTCCTCCTGCGTATCTGGGTCCGAGAAGAAGGACCAGAGCACCTGAACGAGGACAGCCGCGGTCACAACCACCCCAATGAATACCAGTGGGAGGTGAACTTGTTGAGGTAGAAGTGCCAGAGCATAACGTGTCATTGGAATAATGGAAGTTGGATACCAGACAAGCATTGCAAAACCCGCCACTACAGCAGCAAGAATCCCAATGGCCATGAAGGGTTTCTGAAGATTTCGTTTCTTGTAAGAGGCTACGAGTCCAAGTGCAAGTACAACGGTGAGGAGGACCCCAACGCCATGGAGTGAGATGGCGTGGTACTGTCCCAAGAAGAACATCTCTGCACTCTTTTCCAGAGACTCCAGTATGGAATAGGATGCAGGATCGAAGATAGTGCGGTGCGAAACAAAGTCCGAGCCTAAGAGCATTCCCGTCACAAGTCTATATTCTACGAGTAGGAAGACACTTCCCATGAGGAAAAGAGAGCCAGTGAACTCTCTGTTTACTGTCTTGGTGCGAATGATATCAACCAGCCATAGAAGTCCCACGAGAGAGAGAAGGAATGCATAGGCATAGACTAGCGAAGCATTGAAGGGAATCAGAAGAAGCAGGGCCCAGTCCCTCTTCCTTGCCTCTCCATTCCTTATGTTTAGAAACGCATAGAGGGCAAGGGGAAGTGTTGGCATGGAAAGCCCGAGACCGCCTGTCGGCCTGAACTGCAAGAGGCCAAAGCACAGAGCGGATCCAATGACTATGAGATCATGTTTGGAGTCTGTCAGGAAGTGCTTCTTCAGTAGTAGGTACATACCTGCGAACCCAATGAAATAGGCTAGTGTGATGTTGACCACGCTGGCCCAGTACGGGTCAAGGAATATGAAGAGCCAAAGATACCCGTAGAACTCCGTGCCGAAACATATTCTGGGGAGACCATTCATGATTCCCGGAACTATGGCATCATTTGGTGCAAATAGCATCCCACTCTTAGCCAAGACTTCATACCAGATAACGATACTATCATAGGTATCATGAAGCCCGATATGCATATCATGTCCAAAGATGTAGTATGGCGCAAGGTCTGCAAGTAGGATTAGGACTGCCACAATGAGTTTGTACCTGCTCTTCGCCAACTTCATTATCGAAGATGTATCTGGGATTCCGGACATATTGCTCAGGGGTCGCTTGCTAGCTGCAGTATATGAATGTCGCTATTGTCTTGGTGCCTACACACTGCAGCTCAAGCAGGGCTATATAGCTCAAAAGCCTCCTTGCTCGCCTGCTTCAGTTAGCCTACATGTTTCTCAATCGAAACCCAAGAGAGGACCGAGCGCAGTGAAGAAAACGGCATTTATCTCGAATTCAGAAGACAGGAATAGTGGCTCTCTGATGAATAATTTAAAAGGCACGGCCATAGTGCAGCAAGACGAGCTGCGACATACCTCTCCTCTCCCGCCCGCACAGTGGAGGCAGGTCTCCCCAAGATGCCCCCCTCAGGTGTCATGAACATGAGGTCGGCCACAAACATCAGGTTGGGTGGGGGTACTTCCGAGGGTTCGACATACAGGACACCCACACCGACGTTGCGATATGCTTGGGCCATGGCATTGTGCTGTTTCTCAAGCAAGTCCCCGTCCGGGATATCGATCATCTGGACGGCATCAGCATCCACAATCTCTTCCAGCTCTCTCCCAGGCCGATGAAGGAGAACGGTCTTGAGATCATTCCATTCTGAGTCAATGCCGCACGGTCTCCATACAGTGCCTATCTCTTGCCTGAACGATTGTGTTCTTGGCGACCAGCTCTTGCCGCCGTAGGCTGATGCATCCGATCTCTTGTTCAACATCAACTACCTCTGATTAGTGTCCTTCTCACTCCTTCTTAAGACAACTGGATGATGATTTAGAACACGTATTCCAAGATATGTCATGGAAGTGACCGAAGCCCTTGTTCCACATGCAACCCGTACATCCGACCCTGGATAGCCCAGAGGATCTCACGTATGACGAGGGAACGATAGGACATGAAATCACTTGGAATGCCACTGCGAGCTTCCCTCTGTACTATGTGGTGTACAGAAATGGCACGCTCATTGAGTCAAACGAATGGAACGGTTCTCAGATTGTTCTAAGTGTGGATAGCCTGTCTGTGGGGACCTACGAGTATGCACTGACGGTGGAAGACACATTTGGTGGCAGTGCAAGCGACACGGTGCGGGTTACTGTCACTGCTGTTCCTGCTACCGCGCCGCCTACAGACTTTGACTGGGTTCTAATAGCTGCGGCAGCAGGCACTTTTGTAGTCCTGTTGGCGGCGATTTGCATCCTGTTTTCCAGAAGGACATGAACTGCAATCCTATCTCTTGAGGTCGGCGGGGGGTAGGCTATTCTCGCCGACTGTTTCGTCGGGTTTCGAGCAGCAATTCACAAAGCTCTCTGACTGCCCCACTTCCTCCGTTGCGTCTGCATAAGTAGACTGCGCTATTCTTGACTTCGTCAAGGGCATCTGCAGGACACGCTCCTAGTCCTACGGCTCCTATGCATGCCAAATCGTTGAGGTCATCCCCTATGAATGCGGTTTCTGGGAGATCGATGTCAAGTTCTCTGCATAGTTTCTCTAAGGCTGCCATCTTGTCCTCTATGCCACAAAGTACGTGTTCAAGACCCATCTTTTCCGCTCGAGCTCTCACAATGTCTGAGTCCTCAGATGTCATGATAGCCACGACTATCCCCTTCTTCCGAACCAGTTCCAGTCCTTTCGCGTCCCGGGTGTTGAACTTCTTCAGGAGCTCACCATCATGTGAATAGTACATTCCAGCATCAGTCAGGGTTCCGTCCACATCAATGACGAGGAGCTTGATGTCGGGGAGATTCTCCAGTAGATTGAGCCGTTTGCGCTCAATGAGCAACGACTCAACGATTCTCCAGTCGCCAGACTCATCTATTTCGATACTGGTGCTCTCATCCATCTCTAGGATACCGATTCTTCCTCCTAGTCGCGATTCCTCCCTCAGTAGGATAGGTAGGGAGGTAACATAGAATGCACCATTCTCCATTATCCAGCCCTCAGAGTCCTGTCTACGGGGACGCTGCTTGTAGTCGTAGTTAATAGGTGATACATCACCCTTCTCCAGTTTCCAGTAGAACCTCTTGACTCGAACGCCGGTGAGAAGTGAATCATATCCCCCTTCAAAGAAGACCTCAATACCTCTTCGAATGTCCTGCGGCTTGGTCAACGGAGATGTTGCCTGTGCCGTAATGAGAACGTCAAACTCAATCTTTTCCGCAAGATGAAGCATGACACTCTCCGTCGATGCGTCATCGGTCGCCAGCTCCTCGGGTCGCTCAATGATAGTGATCTCGGGGGAGATTGAGCGAACTACTTGAGCTATCTCGCTGTCCTCAGTTGAGACATAGACACCATCGATGTTGTCTATCTGAAGCAATGCTTCAAGAATCCACTGGCACAATGGCTTGCCTGCGATTTCCTTGATGTTCTTTCGAGGGATTGACTTTGAACCACCACGGAGTGGCACCAGGGCCACTATTTTCTTTCCATCAATCATCGGAACATCACGGCACTATCGTCACTAGTCACCCATCCGAGGATAAGGCAATTACTTCTCTCCTTTGCTGAAGTGCTTGGTCTTTGTGTCGTCAACGACTCGAAGTTTCTCCATGATCGGCATCTCGCTCTCATAGACTCGTATCTCTCCGTCCCCCAGCGCTTCCTCTATGACTCTGATATCCCTGACAAGTCGCAAGAGTCCAAAGGGTTCTACTGATGCAGCTTGGTCTGTACCCCACATGGCCCTATCCAGCGTTATATGCCTCTCCACCATAGACGCGCCGAGTGCCACTGCGGCATAGGTTGTCTGCAAGCCTGTCTCGTGGCCAGAATATCCGATTGGACAGTCGTATCTTTCTCGAAGCGTTGTTATTGTACGGAGATTCAGTTCATCGTTGCGTGCAGGATAGCTGCTGTTACAGTGGAGTATAACGATGTCGTCTGTTCCACCCATGACGTCCACAGCCTGCTCAATCTGTTTCGCAGTAGACATTCCTGTTGATAGGATTACTGGCTTACCCAGGTTTCTCACTTTCTTCAGCAGGGAATGGTCAGTCAGCGCAGCAGATGCCATCTTGTAGCAGGGCATATCAAACATCTCAAGAAAGTCCACAGAATCCTCGTCCCAGGGCGAAGCATACCACTGGATTTCCTTCTGCTTTGCATAGTTGTCGATAACCTTGTATTCGTCTTCTTCGAACTCGATGCGCCTCTTATATTCGATGTAGGGCATCTCGCCCCAAGGAGTGTTTCTAGGCTTCTGTTTCTGATGCTCTGGTACCGCAACATCCGGGTTCCTCTTCTGGAACTTGACTGCATCACACCCCGCGAAGACTCCAACATCGATGAGTTTCTTGGCATTCTCCAGAATACCGTTGTGATTAATACCTATCTCTCCAACTATGAAGACTGGATGCTCATTCCCAACGATCTTGCCTCCGATTTCGACTGTCTTGCGTGTCATTTTCACGTATCGCTCCTAGGACAGACTGCTTGTTCAGATAGAGCCACCTGATATTTCCTATAAAGGCTTCTCTGACTTCACTTCTCAGAATCACTAGCAAGAACATATTGTTTTGAACACGTGTTCTAAGCCTCTCGTTAAGTATTCTGGCATTCAATCCACAGATTGTCAGTCATCTAAGGTTCATAGCCCCTGTGCCCAGCAGAATGACCGATGCACTAGGGGCTCATTCAAGACAAGGTGTCAGTTTCCGGGGTTCAACTCGGGCTCGACGAGCAGGACCAGCCCACTCTTTCCATGAATTCTCACACGTTGACCTGCCTCGATGACCGGTCCCGTGGTCTTTGCCCGCCAATACTCTCCGCGGTAGTGCACATACCCCTCTTCTCCTGGTCCCAGCCGGTCCATCGTCCGGCCAACGCCGCCGATGAAGTCAAGGTTCATGGGTGGTTGTTGCTTCACTTTTGAGATCTTGTACAGCAGGAACAACGAGAAGCACGAGAAGATTGCTGTCACGGCTACAAGCACTAGAGACAGTCCTGACAGCCATGCCGGTGGGGTGGGCCAGACCAGGGGTGTCACCATGAACCATAGAGCTGTTCCAGTAATCAGGAAGAAGACCGCAGCTGGCCCGAAGCACTCTGCCTCTTCTGATACCAGCTCTGCGACCACTAACGCCAAGCCCAGCGCTATGAGTGTGATTGCCATGAAGGCCCACCCGATTCCAAGCACTTGCATCTGTTTTCTCCTCCTTCCTAGTCCGCGTTCCTTTTCTGTCTCTTTGCCGCCTCGGCTACGGCGAACATGCGTCCAATCTCTTCGGCGTTCCCGGTGGTAGTTACCACAACCAAGTTCTTCTCTCGCGCAATCTCTTGAAGAGTCTGTAACTCGCGGATCTTCAGAGTGATTGGGCTTGCGGCGTACATCTCTGCAGCCTTGACCATCTTCTCCGCGGCCATGTACTCTCCCTCGGCGATGATGATTCGCGCTCGACGTTCCCGCTCAGCCTCGGCCTGCTTTGCTATGGCTCGCTGCATCTCTGTGGGTAGAATGACATCACTGATTGCCACATCGCTCACTTTGATTCCCCAGTGGTCTGTCTTCTCATCGATTTCCTCCTGGATTCTGAGTGTCAAGTCCTGTGTGCGGGTCAGGAGATCGTCCAAGTCCACTGTTCCGAGGACGTCTCGTAGAACAGTCTTGGCTAGATTCCGGATCGCAGAGATGTAGTTCTCAATCTCCAGTACAGCAAGCTGCGGGTCCACCACTCGATAGAAGACGAATGAGTCCACATCACATCTGATGTTGTCTTTTGTGATCACTTTGATTGTGCGTGCGTCGTATGTCACTGTGCGCAGGTCTACTACCTGCAGTTTGTCCAGTCCGGGTATGATCATGAACAGCCCTGGTCCCTTTACTCCAACGAATCTCCCCATACGGAATATTACTGCGCGCTCGTACTCCTTAACAATCCGAACAGACATCGCAATCAGCAAGATAACGAGAAACCCGATGAAGAACAGTCCCATGGTGATGTAGAATGGCAACGCTTCTATTTGCATTTCTAAGACTCCCGTGTCATCATACACGTGAAATCCTATAAACTATTCTTCGAATTTTGCACGAATCTGGCGCAATCAGACATATTCTCTCGACAGATATCTCCCTCTCATGAGGATAGGGCGATGAAGTGGTATAAGTTTCGTGAGTGATATACCGTTCACTGTAGGCTGGACGATCTTGGACCCCAAAGGGTCGTCACCCGAGGTAACGGCGCTGGGTGGTCTCTGTCGTGGTCAACGATGGTGTCTGAGTGACCAGCTCTCAGTCATCGGCTGGAGTATACGAACTCCTACGCTGAAATATCCCTGCCTTCTGTGGCTGTTGGTGTACCCGCGCTCCATGAGAATTCTCCATCGAGCCCGTCCATGAATGACTCCATCAACCGAGTCTCTCTCTTAGCCTGCCAACTTCTACTCGGCGTCAACGGGCTTGACAAGACTCGCATTACCATCAATGCTCCAAAGGCTTGATGTAACAGCGTTTCGTCCTCTTGCTGCCCATGTTAGCCAAGGATTGTCTATATCGGAAGCCTGGGAGTCTCTTTTACCCTTCTGAACACAGAGATGGTCTTGGTCTTCGCGATACCCTCGACATTCCTCAGCTTCCTGATCACGAAGATGCCCACATCCTCGATACTACGTGACCTTATCTTCAGCATCAAGTCCCAATCGCCGGCGATGATGTAGACCTCGGAGACCTCAGGAAACGCAGCGATGCTGTCGGCCACAGCCTCCTGTGAGAATTCGGATCCTGGAGGATACCCCACAGAGACAAGGACGAGTGCTGTTGTGGGGAATCCCAGTTCTCTCTCGTTCAGGATTGCTGTATATCCCTTAATCACTCCCTGTTCCTCCAGACGTTTCACCTTGTCGTAGGCAGTAGTGACCGGGATTCGGAGTCTCTTTGCAATGTTCGTGACAGGTTGTCTACAGTCCTCTTGGAGCACGCGCAGAAGTTTTAGGTCGGTCTCACTCAGCTTCATCGGTGACCGTAATTATTACGTCATAGTAGAAATAGTTTGTGCCAATCACGGCAGAATTACGTAATTTGCGTAGAAAGCTATAACTTGCCTCTGTCACGTGGATGGCTGGGTGTTAGAATGACAAAGTCGAGATACGGAGTGGACTATGAAAACCCTGAGCACATCACCCGATGAAGAGGACTATCTATCTATACGCTCCGAACGAGCAAGAGCCATACTGAAGATACAACATTCTGTGATGTCCGGAATCAGATCATTTCTGGAAGAGCACAAGTTTGTTGAGATTACACCGGTCATACTCAGCCCTGTCACTGACCCCGGCATCCGCGGAGCAGAGGCCGCCTCCGTGGACTTCTATGGCACGAAGTACAGGCTCACTACGAGTATGATACTACAGAAGCAGATGCTTGTGGGCGCCCTCGACCGGATATTCATCTTCTCTCCCTGTGTGCGTCTTGAGAGATATCCAACGAATCGTCATCTTGCTGAGTTTCTTCAGGTTGATGTTGAAGTTGCCCGTAGTTCCCGGGACGAAGTGATCGCGTTGGCCGAGGGCTTGGTTGTCAGTGCGATTCGGGTTGCCGAGACCTCCTCACTCTCCGAGCTCGAGACGCTTGACCGCACGGTAAAGGTACCTGCTACACCTTTCAGAATCATGACTTTTCAGGAGGCTGTCGCGATGGCAAGAGAGTTAGGTTGTGATACTCGAAGCGGTGACGAGTTGTCAGCAGAGGCTGAGACCGCTCTCTCGCTGCTTCACGATGAGCCATTCTGGATTGTTGATTACCCGGTGGAGACGAGAGGGTTCTATTACAGGAGCAATCCGGCTGATCCAGCAGTCCTCAGAGACTTCGACCTTATCTTTCCAGAGGGGTTTGGTGAAGGAATCTCCGGAGGCGAAAGGGAGTATCGTCCCGAGGTTGCCCGGAGCAAGATTGCACAGAGGGGGTTGGACCTTCGTGACTATGATTGGTATCTCAGGATGCTTCAGGAGGGAACTCCTCCCTCTGCTGGTTTTGGCATAGGTCTGGAGCGGCTGACACGGTACATCTGTGGTTTCGAGGATATCTCTGAGGCCACCGCATTTCCGAGGCGACCCCAGAAATCGGAGCATACTGATTTGTCCTGACATTGTCTGGACCGTCAGTCCCCTCATGGAACCTCTCTGAGCGTAATGAGATTGAGATATCTTCTCTCACCGCTCGGTGTCTGGCAGATGCACCTCCCTCTGAGTGCAACAAGACGTTCCATTTGCAGCATGACGATGCTACTGCTTCAGCGCTTAGTGGGCTCTCAATAGGGGGAGGTCATCAGCGAAGGAAGCACCTGCGGCACAGACAAGAACAGACCAATGAGTCGGTGTCCGATCTTATATGCGAGGGACTCGTTATCCGGGAGGATTCGATTTGCCAATCTCCCACCCTTGAAAAAGTAACTCTGTCCGGGAATCAGACGCCCCTCTAGAATAGGTGCTGCGAAGATCTCCGTGAGTCGAAGGATGAGCATCCTCACAAGGCGCTGTCGGACCTGTCGTGCAAGGCGTCTTGCCCGTAGAAGCAGCGACATGATCTTCTTTCCTCGAAGGGTCCCATATCCGGCGTCCAAGATACGATTAAGAAAACCCCTGTCCTCGGGATCGAGTCCTACGCCGAGGGTTTCCATCTCTTCTCGGGTCACATTGATGTACCCCGCATCGTAGTCGTTCTTGATATCCAGCAGGTCGTCGAGCATCCCTAATCCCATGCCAAGTGTGTACGATAGCTCATCTATGCAGCCACCCAAGTCGTAGTCTGACAGGATGAAGTAGAGTTTGAAGAACGACCTCGCCTTCTTGTAGAGAAGCCTATCCATATCGCTCTGTGACATGAGAACCCCCTTTCTCTCTACATCACCCCACGCACTCTCGTAGAGATCCATGACCACCTCAATTGCCTCGCCACTATAGAACTTCCTCTCGTTATCGAAGAACTGTGAGAGCCATCTGTGCCGCAGTGGTGCTGTCCTGTCAAGCTGGAGGTCTCCCGCAAGACCTCTCTCCACTATATTCCTCTCGCCTTCCAGCATCGCGACGGCTTGCGCCTTGGTGAGTCCGGGAGCATCTAGCATATCATCAAAATTCCGGATGTAGCCCCAGGCTAGCGACCATGTTTCTGAGCCTAGAGGTTCAGGGACAAGCTGTGATGCGTAGGTCAAGAAGTCTCGTTGTCGCAGATAGCTTCGTGCCAGATTCACTGTCGACGTGTAGGCAGAAGATGCTCGTAAGGCGGGAGTGCTGTCATACATGGAATGTCTATGTAAGGTGTTCACTCAAGGTCATTTGTACCTTCCCCTAGGTATTAGATTCATTAAGACTATCGTGGGAGTGAAGAAAGGGCCGACACGGGTTCTATTGACCGAGCCTTGCCCGTGCAGTCTGCCGAATCTCTTCAATCTCCTCAGCAATCTCATCGTAGTGCTGCACCAAATCGGACTCTCCAAGTTGGATTGCACGTGCTTTGGCTTGGTCCAGCAGGGCTATCACTTCTGTGGAGTCTTCAAGAATCTCCTGATCGAGCTTCCGCTTCTTCTTTTCAGGGAGAGCGTCGTCATACTCTGCCACTGTCTTGGCAAGCTTTGTTCGTTCCTTTGCGATTATCTTCTCAAGTTTACGAATCTGCTTTCTATCTGCGTCTGCTTCAACGATGGGCACCTCTCTGTATTCCTCTTTCTTTTCGAGACCCAGTATTCTCTTCAGGTCCGTTCGGAAGAAGCTGACGATCAGCCCTACAAAGACCGCGAAGACGCTTGCGATGAATCCCCCGATGCTTGACAACTGATAGGCCACGATGCTCACAATGATGAGGATAAAGATGAGCACAAGCAGACCTTTCCATGGAACCTTAGATGCCTTATCGTTCAATGCTGCTCTCCTACTTAGAGAGCAAAGAGCTTGCCACATTAAAGTTTCTTCTGAAACATCTTTGAGGGCTCTTGGCCTGACACCCTCATCTCACTCTTAGGAGGCGGAGTTCAAGCAGTACGGAGAGGACTGGTGGAATTACCCCGGCCATCAGAACTCTAAGAGCGCAGACTTCCATCCCAATAGCTGCGAGAGAGGTCACAACGGGTACGGTTGTCCACATGACGATGTTTGCGAATGCAGCCTGCCTCCCCAGAATCGCGAACAAGGCCTTCCGTTGTACGTGAGACAGTGCAATGAATCCCATGACGAGAATACCGATGCCCAGTCCCAAAGACTGAGCACTGCTGATTACATTGAGATTCATGAGGCCTGCTATGTCCCCAAAAGGATGTAGGCCACCGATGACCAGGTATCCTGCGGCATTCATCAGACACCAGAAGGCGAGCCAGCTGAAGATTACAGTCAGACGATAGTCGGGACTCTTGACCAGTAGATAGGTTATCAGGACGAGTGCCAGGGCGCCGGTGGCTATGATACCGCCGGAATAGAGCCAGACTCTTTGCCATACTTCCAAGGGAGGAAGTGTCCACTGGATATGTGAGAGTTCATACGGCCACAGGACACTGATGTACACAGACCTGATTGTTCCACCTAAGAGCATGACGAAGAGTCCATGCCCAATCACTTCGTGTACGAACTCAGACACCAATTTCATGAAGAACGCCGAGAGCAGGAAGACTACGACTAGAGGCTCTTTGATCCCTTTCTTCTCTTGCATCTTCAGCGGCCTCTTGATGGATAGTACATGTGTTATTCCTTACGCCTGAATTTCTATACTCGTTTCCTAGCAACGAAGATAAAATACTGATTCAGTTTCAAGATTATCTACCGCGAAAACATGAGGGATGACTGTACTGCAATTCCTAGTCTGACTACACCAGCAAGACCGGTCCACCACATCTTGTTTCCATGAAGCTCACGCATTTCATGAACACTCATCGGAAGATCTCGGCATCAGACTGCCCGAATGGCATCTGTGCTGTGCCCATTCTGTCATGACACATATGTGCCTGTAGGTTTCCATCCCAGCCTCTGAGAGAGCATATTCCACCTGAGGTGGAGTCTCTGCGATCACATGCCGTTGGACAAGTCCGAGGTCTGTTAGGCTGGAGAGTCGCTTCGAGAGGGTCGCATCGCTGATCTCCCTTCCCTCCGCCTTCCTCAGCCCCTCTCGGATTTCATGATATCGGATGTTGCCGCCCTCTCCCAGCAGAATGAGCAGCTGTACCGTCCAGGGTCGTCCGAGTTGTTCGAAGAGCATCTTCAAGGGTTCAAGACACGACCTCGTAGATTCCGGTTGCTCTTTCATTTCTCTCTGCTCCTAGCTCGTAATGACTATGATGATGTCGCCACTCTGTAGTATATGCCTGTTGGGGTCTTAGAAATCTGTTATGGGACATGATTGGAATGGTGGCATCTATTTTGCACTTTGCATGGGCGAAGTAACTTCACCGACTTCTAGCGCGGACTTATATTACTTCTCCAGTGTTCGCACCCAAGTGATGAAAATGACAAAATGCAAATGCGGTGACTCAAAACACCACAAAGAAATGTCGGATGACGAACGGCTCGATCATTTGAAGGAGTGTTTCGACGAAGCACTCGAACGAATCCAGTGTGTGCGTGAAGAACTCGAAAAGCTATAGGACGGCAACAGTCGTCCTCCCTCCCTTTTCTTTGCAAGAGCATAACCTGATAGAACCTGCCCGGATTCAGTCTCCTTCTTCTTCAGTCCAAGAGGTCCTGAACGTGAAATATCCCGAGGATGTTCGTTCTGTGTGGGATGTGGCGTATTCCTGATGTGAACACGACATCCATGTCGGGACCCACAAGGCCCGCTCTGTGAACCGCCTGAACAGCCTCCTTCACCAAATCGTCAACGCTGCCTACATCTCTCTCGAATCTGACTGGATGGACACCCCAGAGCAGCCTCAGACGTCGCATGACAGTGGGGTCTCTTGAAACAGCGAATATGTTTGTCGGGGGTCGAAACTTCGATATCCATCTCGCCGTGAACCCTGTTCTTGTAGCGGTGACGATTCCGTCGATCTTGCCTGGGAGTAATGATACTGTGCTATACACAAGATTGCCAATGACCTCCACAATCATCTTCTGTGGTGATGTCATATCTGCGGGATCGACACTTGTGATCCTCTTCTCCGCCTTCCTGATGATACGTTCCATCATCTGTACTGTTCCAACTGGGTCGTGACCCATGGCAGTCTCTCCGCTAAGCATTACTGCATCTGCCCGATCGAATATGGCATGCGCAACATCGCTGACCTCCGCCCGTGTTGGCAGACGTTCTGATGTCATGGACTCCAGCATGTGGGTTGCAACAATACTCGGCCGTGCCCACAGGTTTGCCTTGCGGATGAGGTCTCGTTGAAGTATTGGTACGTCCTCGATGGGCGCTTCGATTCCAAGGTCGCCTCGTGCAATCATGACGCCGTGTGACTCTTTCAGGATCTCATCGTAGTTGACGATAGCAAGTGCATGTTCTATCTTGCTGATGATATCCACATTCTTCGGCCCATTCTCCTTGACTATATCCTCTACCCGAATGACGTCAGATGCATCGGTCACGAAGGAGAGCGCGATTAGGTCGGGTTCTAGTTCCGCAGCAAGGTCGAGGTCCTCCAAATCCTTCTCTGTTGGCAGACGACATGAGAGTTTGATGCCCGGGATATTCACACCCTTCCGGCTGGAGATTGGCCCGCCGTGCGTCACTTTTGCTTGGACCTCCTCTCCGTCGATGCTCACAACCTCCAGTCTGACTATCCCGTCGTTGATGGCGATGATGTCACCTGGACGTACATCATGGGGAAGGTCTTCGTGTGACACTGAGATTCTGTCTTTCGTGCCGACAATCTCCTTTGTTGTAAGGACTATCTCCTGCCCGTTCTCCAGGTCAACAGGTTCTCGCATCTCACCGATCCGTATCTTTGGCCCCTGAATATCGAAGAGTATAGGAATCGTATCATCTACTGACCGTATCCGGTCGAACACCTCGCGTGCACTGTTATGGTTCTCGTGGGACAGGTTCAGTCGTGCCACATCCATACCTGCTTCCACCATTCCAGCTAAGGTATCTCTGTCCTTAGAAGCTGGTCCAATCGTACATACAATCTTTGAACGGGTTCTCTCACTGCTCATTGCTCGTTCACACTCGTCGGTCATGAAATTCACGGTGGAGATGCATAATAGACCTTCTATGTTGACTCATATGCTTCACTCGCCAGACACTCTTCTCCAGAACTGGCGCTCGATGGAGATATGAATTAGTATAAATCCCCTCTCCCTCTCTTGTAGAGAATGATTACTCGCTACTTTGAGGAAGGCTAGAGACAATGGTGAAGTACAAGACAATCAAGGCGATGGAGATTCTGGATTCGCGAGGCAACCCAACTCTCATGACACGTGTGGTTCTCACTGACGGGTCAGTCGGTATTGCGAGAGTCCCAAGCGGTGCATCTACAGGTGCCAATGAGGCCCTTGAGCTGAGAGATGGTGAGGATCGATACAGGGGAAAGGGAGTCATACATGCGATGCAGAATGTCAACACTACCATTTTCCAGGGCCTGAAAGACACCAGTCCTATTGCGCAAAAGGTAGTTGACGAGAAACTGCTTGAAATTGACCCCAGTGATAGAAAGGATAACCTGGGTGCAAATGCTGTTCTATCTGTCTCTATGGCCTCTGCTGTTGCTGCCGCCAGTCATCTGGGCATGCGCCTCTTTGAGTATCTTCGTACCCAAGTCCTCGGCAAAGAGCCAAGGTATCTCCAGCCAGTTCCCATGTCCAATGTGATCAACGGGGGTGAGCATGCTGGAAACGACCTTGCCATACAAGAGTTCATGGTCATGCCTGTTGGGGCTCCTACCATCAGAGAGGCTGTGCGCTGTGTTGCAGAGGTCTATCACACTCTGGGAAAGAACATGGTCACAAAGTATGGACCTATGGCAAAACATGTGGGCGATGAGGGCGGCTTCTGCGGCTTCAGACTTGATTCAACCACCGATGCACTCGATGAGATCATGGAAGCAGCGAGTGAGGCAGGCTATGCCCCCGGGAGTGAGGTGATGCTTGCAGTTGATGCGGCAGCAAGCGAGTTCTACAGGGATGGGAAGTATCACATTGACAAGAAGCACCTCGACTCGGGAGACCTCTTGGAGTTCTATCTTGAGATCATTGACACATACCCGATTGCCAGCATTGAAGACCCATTCGACGAGACTGCCTTCGAGGATTTCGCAGCCCTCGTTGAGAAGACAGATATCCAGATAGTAACAGATGACCTGACGGTTTCAAATCCTGACATCGTAAGAAAGGCCATTGATATGAAAGCAGGACGAGGTCTTCTGCTGAAAGTCAATCAGATCGGCACGGTCACAGAGGCCATCGAGGCTTCGCACCTTGCCAATGCCGCAGATTGGCCGGTTGTAGTCAGCCATCGGAGCGGTGAAACCTGTGACACGTTCATTGCTGACCTTGCCGTAGGCCTCTCTACAGGGCAGATCAAGACAGGGGCTCCTGCACGGTCTGACAGGGTCGCCAAGTACAACCGTCTGCTCAGAATACATGAAATCCTTGAGGCACATGATGGCTATCCGGGCAGGCAGTTTATGACAGCGTGGAGGAATTTCTAGGATATGACGGATAAACGGGCTACACTTCTCATCGTCTTGGACGGAGCGGGTGATCGCAGAATCAAGGAGCTAGAAGGGAAGACCGCATTCGAAGCGGCTGAGACCCCCCATCTTGACATGCTTGCTGAGAAGGGGCAGACTGGTCTGATGAATGTGATTGGACATGGACAGACACCGGGGAGCGATACTGCGCACCTATCCCTCTTCGGGTACGATCCAGAGGAACACTATCCCGGACGTGGCCCACTGGAGGCTCTAGGCGCCGGTCTTGACTCAAAGCCCGGCGATGTTGCTTTCCGCTCAAACTTCGCAACCATCGATGAGGATTTCGTCGTAAAAGACCGTCGGGCAGGTCGTGACATCTCTCCTGAGGAGGGTTCAGCACTGGGAGAGAAGATTGATGGTATGATAATCGAAGATGTCACCATCAGGTTCGTGCATACAGTCGAACATCGTGGCGCCATTGTCCTGCGTGGCCCTGACCTGTCTGCAGACATCAGTGACATAGACCCCCACGAGACTGGAAAGAGGATCTTGACCTGCAACCCTCATTCTCCGGAGGCTGAGAAGACTGCGCGCATAGTGAACGAGTTTGTCAAGAGGTCACATGAGCTCCTGAAGGACCTAGAAGTGAACAAGAAGCGCGTTGAGCGTGGTCTGCCACCGGCTAACGTCATTCTGTTGCGGGGGGCGGGCAAGCATGAGGATGTTCCTACAGTCAAGAAACGGTATGGCATCAAGTCGGCCGTGATTGCAGGGGGAGCTCTTTACATAGGCACGGCCAAGTATGTTGGAATGGACCATATCATGGTGGAGGGGCAGACAGGCACAATCGAGACCAATTTCGATGGCATTGCTGAGAAGACCATTGAATGCATCAAGTCTGGCTATGACTATGTGTTTGTGCATATCAAGGCGCCGGACAATGCGAGCCATGACGGAAATGCCGCTGAAAAGGTGTTAGCAATCGAGAAGAGCGATGTCATGATAGGTAAGATTCTCGACGAGGTCGGTGATAAACTAGTAGTTCTAGTCACTGCAGACCACTGCACGCCTGTTTCGGTGGGTGAACACACGTGCGATCCCGTTCCTGTTGTGCTGTATTGTGACTTCATTCGGCCAGATCGAGTGAACAGATTCTCTGAGTTTGACATGGCCAACGGCTCTCTGCACATGATAAGAGGCTTGGATGTCATGCCACTTCTGCTTGGCCACGCCGGTCACATCGAGAAGTATGGTGCCTGATTGTTTCCAATGCTCCCTTTGACGTTTCCAAAACAATATATTGATTCATGCCCTAGTAAACTATAGTGAACACCAATGACACTTGAGAATAAAGTTGCAATCGTAACTGGTGCAGCTCAAGGTATAGGCTTGGGCATTGCCCTAGAGCTGGCTGAGAGAGGCGCACGAGTAGCTCTCAACGATGTTGCCGATGATGTTGCTGACAAGGCGAAGGAGCTTGCTGAGAAGGGACATGAGGTCATGTCTGTTATTGGTGATGTCAGTAACACAGAGCAAGTCGAAGATATGGTGCGTAAGGTGGTGGACCGCTGGGGTCAGGTCGACGTTCTTGTAAACAATGCTGGAATCTATCCCTTCAAGGCATTGGATGATATGGAGCGTGCTGATTGGAACAAAGTAATCAGCGTTAACCTGGACAGCGCGTTCAATCTCACAAAAGCAGTACTGCCTCACATGAAGAAAAAAGGCGGCAGTATCGTCAACATAGCATCGATTGCAGGGACAACAGTAGGCTACCAGATGCTAGCACACTACAGCGCCTCGAAAGCGGGTATGCTCGGTTTCACGAAGGCTGCTGCTCTGGAACTTGCCAAGTACAAGATCCGTGTGAATGCAATTGCTCCGGGGGCAATTAGGACGCCAACAGTTGAGCAGGTCATGGATGACGCCACGCTCAAGCAGACTATTGAGTCAATACCCTGGAAGCGAATGGGAACAGCTGAAGACATAGGTAAGGCTACTGCATTTCTGGCGTCAGATGATTCAGACTACGTGACCGGTCAGCTTCTGATTGTGGACGGCGGTTTGACGGTCCAGTAGGATTCATGGAAGTCCTTGGCGATGCATCGGGTCAGTAGCATGATCAGCTGCCACTCCACGTTTCGATTTCGCCATTGAGATATCCATTCATGATGCGTTTTTCAGCTCTCCGCAGACGTTCCTGCATGGCCACTCTGCTGATGCCTATCTCAGCTGCAAGGTCAGCGGCTGAAACACCTCGGGGGATTGAGTAGTAGCCGTTCTCGATGGCCAGCACTATCGCTTCTTTCTGCTTGGGAGTCAGCGTGATCCCCGTTAGGTCGGGCGGGCCCGCTCTGACTCTCAAGACTCTAACACGGGTGAACCGCTTCCTGAGCAGATCTAGCAGCTGCCTGAGAACAGGTTTTGATGGAGCCAACACGCTGTGTACCTGAGTTCCAGAGCTTATGGAGATGGGCAGCAGTGTCATGCAGCCGCTCTCCAAGATGGTTTCGTAGATGGAGGGTCCACTGATATGGTGTACAACACGGGTCCAATATGCGTCAGGGGATCTATGGGTCACCTCTACCACCACAGTGCTGGATGACTCTCTCAGCCGACTGACGTATCTCTTGATATCCTCTTCTTCTCCTCTCATGGACTCGATAATCCCGAAGCCGGTATCTCCATTGATAGTCATGATGCGGACATGGACCGGTGTTTCTTGAGTCAGCTGACATGAGTAGTATTGCTCGGAACTGATTTCCATCAGGCAGTGTACCACCATTATATACACCCGTCGCAGGACGGCATTAGCCCTATCCTTATAGAGGTGTTCTCTTCAATTGTGGAGAAGGATGAAAAGCTCCGGAGTTGACAGCGCATCCAGAGTAGATCTCGTGTCAGAAGAGAAGAGAGCCCATGCTCTGGCAGTTGCACAGGCCTTCTTCGTCACTATCTTGTGGTCTTCATCATGGGTGATTATCAAGTTCGGCCTTGAGGAGATACCACCGCTCACCTTCGCCGGCCTGAGATACTTCATCGCGGCAGTTATACTGCTGGCAGCAATCGCAGTTCGACCACAGTCGCGCAGTGCAGTCAAATCACTCAGTGCCAGTCAAGCCTGGCAGCTTGCCGGGTACGGGCTGGTGTACATAACCGTGACCATGGGCGCTCAGTTCGTGGGTCTCACCCTTCTTCCTGCGATAACAGTCTCCCTTCTCCTCAACATGACTCCTCTTATCGTTCTGATATTGGGTGTCTTTATGTTGAAAGAGGTGCCTACAGCCCGGCAGATAGGATGGGTCCTCGTTGGTATCTGCGGAGTTCTGCTGTATTTCACACCCCTCGACCTAGGTGGGCTACAGGTCATCGGTCTAATCGTCGTTCTCGTTGGTGTCCTGTCCAACAGCTTTTCATCCATCATCGGTAGAGCAATCAATCGAGAACGACGGATACCCGTACTTGTTGTCACAGCACTGAGCATGGCGATTGGCTCTCTGGTGCTTCTTGTTCTGGGATATCTCTTTGAACCCTCTGCTTCGATAAGCGCCCTGTCCTGGTTCTACGTAGCTTGGCTCAGTGTTGTCAACACAGCTGTTGCGTTCAATCTATGGCACCGTGCCATGCAGACCTTGCGAGCAGTTGACATGTCTATCATCAACGGGGCAATGCTACCTCAGATTGTGATACTATCAGTCCTGTTCTTAGGTGAGCTACCTGCCATGCTGGACTGGATCGGCCTGTTCCTGATTGGCCTGAGTGCCTTTTTCGTGCAGTTCCTTCAGGCAAGAAGGAAAGCAGCGACACTCCTGCAGAACTCTGATACACCAACTGATGAATCCTAGGTGGAAGGTTCGGGAGAGTCCTCCTTCCTGAGGCATCTGGGACTCTTCTCGCTTACTGGCCAGCTCTCTTGATACCTGCCTTGCCCACCGCGCGATACTCAAAGCCTTTCGATTCAAGGACATCTTGGTCAAAGATATTGCGCCCGTCAACGATGACAGGTGTTCTCATGACCTTCTTCAGTCTGTCAAAGTCCAATGATTCGTAGTCTTGGTGTTTGGTCACAAGTACAAGACAGTCTGCTCCATCAGCAGCCTTGTACACATCTCTGAGTATCTTGTGATTCGTGAACTCCCACTGGTGGACATAGGGGTCATGAAGCCTTATTGTCGCACCTCTTGCCTGCAGCGAGCCTATCAGTGGCGCCGCGGGAGTATTCCGAGTGTCATCCGAGTTCTCAAGATATGCGACTCCCAGGATGGTAATCTCAGCTTCCTGCATACTCACATTTCTGCTCGTTACTCCGTTCTCCACCAGTGTTGACATGTGGATTGGCATGTGATCATTGATTCGTCTGGATAATGAGATGAACTCAGGTTCAATCTTCCAGCTACCGTATTCGTACAGGCCATACCGAAGCAACCAAGGATCCTTCGGCAGACAGTGCCCTCCAACGCCGGCACCGGGCATGTGCATGTGTCTGTCGTGACGTGCATTGATGAGCTCGATAATATGGTACACATTGACCCCAAGGCTCTCGCATACTAACGCCATCTCATTTGCAAAGGCGATATTCACGTCTCGATAGGCGTTCTCAATGGTCTTTGCCAGTTCAGCACTCAGCGTATCAGCAGTGTATATCTTCTCCTTAACGACCTTCGAGTAGAGCTCAACCGCTCGGTTGGTACTCTCCGGGGTTATGCCTCCTACAACACGGGGCATATTGATGATGTATTCGAGTAGTTTCCCTGGCATGACGCGCTCGTAAGAGAAGGCCAGGTCGAAGTCTTTTCCACCCTTCATCCCTGATTCTCTCTCCACTATCTTCTGAACCACGTTCTGGGTTGTTCCGGGTGCAACCGTAGATTCTACAATGATCATTGCTCCCTTCTTGATTCGCTCGCCCACGTTCTTACTCACTTCTCGCAGGGAGACATACTGTGGCATATGCTGGGCGTCAGTCGGCGTCTGAACGTCGATTAGGATGACATCCGCATCCCTAAGGGTTTCCACATCGTCTGTGACACTGAAAGTGCCCTTCTCCACCACCTTGGCAATCAGTTTATCTAGACCTGGCTCGTCACCCTCGAAGGGAGACTTACCCGAGTTCAAAACGTCTATCTTCCATCCTGACCTTTTCGATCTTCGTTGAAGGCCCACAACTTCATGTCCCTCCACATCTGCAAGCAGGGCTGCGGCCGGTATTCCGACATAGCCCATTCCTATCACAACAATCTTGGTTGCCATAATCTAATCCTCTGCTGAATCCCAATCACTCGGTTATGCAAATGGGCGGAGAAGTTGTCCTTCAAAAAGCTTACCACAAGGTACTTGTCGTACCTGTTATTCGACCAGACTTCTAGCAAGAACCTTAACTCAGAGTTGCTTCATTTCAGGTCAATAACACGGGTAATCCTGTCATATGACTCGTCTAGCCTATCCGTTCGGTCTATCGTCAGTTCTATTGCCTCATCTGGGCACACTTCAACGCAACGACCACAGCCTCTACAGGCGTCTGTGATAACCGCCTTCCCGTTCACCATCTTGATTGCATCTGTGAAACAGACACCTTTAGCACAGAGCCCGCAGCCGACACAATCTTCAGTCACTCGGACATTCACACCAGGCATCTTTGTAATCTTCCGGCCGATGTCGGGGGCCATGTCGGGTAGTATCTTCCAGAGGCAACAGCAGGGACAACAGTTGCATATCGACATCAGATTCTTCCCTGGGCTCACTCCGAGCCACATAGCATCGAGCTTGTTTCTTCCCACCATATGAACGAGTCCGGCCTTGCTGCATTCCTCGATGTACTCATGTGCTTCTTCTCTGGAGATTTGTCTTCCGAGATCCGGATTGATACCTCTAGCCGCCTCACCGAGAAACAGGCATCCGTAGTCTATCGGATAGTCTTCACAATGAGCAGAGGCTCGGCAGATACAGAAGTTCATCTTCCAGTGGAAGTTAGCCTCATCGATGAAACGGTGAATAATCTCGGAGGGCAATGGCGTTTCTACAGGCCTCTCCAGATGCAGCCTTACTTGGATCATCTTACGAACAGTGGAGTCCTTTGGCAGGTAGATGATGTCATCTCCTTCGAAGAGCATCTTATCAATGACTCTTCCTATGATGGGAACCATTGTGAGCTTCGCGATGAGTTTCCTCTGTGGGAAGGTCTTCTTTATGAGCTCAACAAACCAAAGTGGACGCGCCATAGTGTTGAACCTGCCTTCTGTCTTGATATGACTATCGAAATGTTGTTCGACATTTAACGAATCCGTGCCGTAACATAGAACACGATATCGTGGTACACTGCTGTTCGTCACAGCATATTCCAAATGTCTATCTACGAAAGTGATTTAGGGTCTTCTGAACGAATGACTTCTCAGTTGCAGCATGAGGTCCGATGATGAAGTGTTTCACGTTACATAGTTACAAGGGTGGGACTGGAAAGACGACTCTTGCTGCAAACCTAGCCGTCATACTCGCACAGCGAGGGCTCAATGTTGCCATTTTAGACTTGGATTTCCAGGCGCCCAGTCTCCATACCCTGTTCGGCGTGACACCTCAGACAACCTACATCAACGAGTTCCTTGTTGAGAAGAAGTCGCACAAAGAGGTGCTCACAGATCTTGGACAGACACTTGGCCTCGAGGGACGCCTCGCAGTTGGTTTCTCGGATCCCAATGTTGAGGCAATCCGCTCTCAACTGGCACGGGACCGCAAGTGGCACATGCAGGCTCTGTCTCAGCTCCTGAATCTGAAGCAGTATCTGGAGAAAGAATCTCTGGACTATCTCGTGTTGGACTCCGCGCCCGGTGTCCACTACAGCAGCGTCAATGCAATTGTCTTGGCTGATTTCACGGTGATAGTAGCGAAGATAGACAATTTCGATTTTGATGGCACTCTGAATATTCTTGATGGCCTCTACGCACCGTTGAACAAGAAGACCTGTCTCCTCTTCAACAAGGTGGTTCCTCCCATGATGGAGGCGCCCAGACGTTCTACGATGAAATCAACCATCGAAGAGATGTTCAGTTCCAAGACCGAGTTGATAGGATTCATGCCCTGCTATTGCGAGGTTCCACTCGGCATGGGTAGCGAGATTCATGCACTGACGCAACCAGAGTCTCCCTTTGTCAAGGCCATCCACAAGCTTGCAGACAGGCTTGATGCCATTGAAGTAGTAGGAGCAGAGCAAGAGGATGCATAGCTATGATTCGAGCTGTGTATATTCTCGTCGAGGGTGGCGTCTGTATCTATAGCCGAATCTATGATCCTGCATTGGCAAGCCCTATGTTGATGAGCAGCTTCATCTCTGCGATCTCAGCGTTCAGTAGAGAGGCTATGGGCGATGAACTCCGCGGAATCGAGTCCGATGGGCGTTTCGTCTTTGTTGCAGACCACGACCGAATCATCACAGTACTCATTGCAGAAAACCCCGAGGAGATATCAACGGGCTTGATTGACAATATCGGCATCAACTTCGTGAGTCGTTACTCGAAACACGCAGAGTTGGACCTCTGTGACTCAGCCACTTTCCGGGAGTTCGACGGTGTACTGGACAAGATAATTCCCTCTCGCCTTCTGGAATCGACCCGCGTAGACCCGCTGGAACCCCTCGACGCTCTCAGTCTCATTGAGGTCCCTCAAGAATCCACACAGATCGCGTTGCTTCTCATCCGCAAGAAGAGCCTTAGCGCGCAACAGGCGGCCACCGAGCTCTCAATGGATGTTGATAGCGCACATATTCTCCTGGAACAGCTGGTCGAGATGGGAAAGGTGGGGCGAAGGACGTCAAGCGGTTCAGTCCTCTACTTCGTCTAGCCTTCGAGATGCGATAGACCTCTTTGCCAAGGTCCACTAGGCTAAGCATCACATGCCTTGTAATAGTTCTTGACTCGTCATCCCCTGTTCCATAGAATCACTCGTCGTTTCGTACGGTTGCTGATAGTAGGAAACTCTCTTATGCTGTCGTGAGACTGATGCACAGGCATGATTACTGAGGGTATGCGGCTATGAGAAACTATCGCATCGTAATGACCCTTGTAGGTCTTATCGTCATCTTTGTGTTCCTTGCAGGTGCAGTCTATGGCTGGTCTCTCAGCCAGGGGATATACCAGCAAATGTATGCCTTCAAGGGCGATGTGAACTATTGGGGAATCTGGACTCTGCAGAACAATTTGTTCACCGCGTCAATCATCTTGACAATACTGAGTCTTCTGACTCTTCCCCAGAGATCTTCATTTCTCAAGCTGGTGTCATCTATATCCCAGACCGATGCTGTGGTCTGGCGGTTAGGCCTGAACCAAGCCATCATTTGGCGGCTCATCCAGTTCGTTGTCTTCTTCGGTTTCTACATGTCCATTGGTGGTTATTCTGTTACGGGCCAGAATGTCGCATTTCTGATGATGCTAGCTGGCGATGGCTCTATCTCTATCAACAACGAACAGCTTGCTGAGATGTTCTCTCTACCGTTCTATCCCGGTGTATCCGCTCAATCCGTTATGGATCTCATTCCTGCTATGGAGGCATACCAGCTCTATCTTGGGCTCGCTAGTACAGTCCTCTTCTTCACTGCTGCTCGCATCGGCATGAGTATTGCAGCTGACATGCTCGCTGAGCGACGCGACAGCTATGCAATTGGCGCAAAGGTTCTCTTCATGGCATCTTTGGGACTCACAATCCAGCTTCTTGGCGTCCCGATGTGGACTGTGAATGCGGGCACATGGATGAGCTACCTTGCTCTTATCATTACCCTCATTTCCGCCTTCTTTGGAGCAATCCTGCTACTCCTTGCGAGATTGAGATCAGGAGGTGCCCTTTCCCGGCTGAAGAGCAAGATTATCCAGCTTGAGGAGGATCTGGCGCGTCTTCAGAGGGAGTTGATGACTCTGCGAGAGGAATACGAATCTGGTAGCGTTGAGATGCAGGACTACAAACACAGGGTAAATCTGCTCATGCAGGACCGCTCCCATGTCAGCAGCGAACTGAGGCGACTCAAATTTGAGAGGATGATTCCCCTTGGTGGCTCACCCCGGAGGTACGGATTCGTTGCTGTGTTCTTGGTTGTCCTTGTTATCATGATGCCTACCATTCAGGCCTTTTACTATGGCATCCAAATGGATGGTGACAAGTACATTCCGTGGAAGTTCAACTATGAGACCCGCAAGGAGATCGCAATAACCAACTGGGCTGCACGTGCAGAGGATCTTGATTCGCTTGGTCTTGACGATCTCACCTCTAATGCCACTCCTCAGAGTGAAGTTGAGTTCCTGACCACAGTTCGGCAGTGGGATCAACAGGCAAGCTATCTTCGGATGAAGAACCAGATAGGCACGAACTGGATGCAGCTCGCAGATTCGGATATTGTGTTTCTGAAAGGGCACGAGTATTGGATCGCCCCGTTGACGTTTGACTATCGGGCAGTTTCAACAAGTTTCATCAATCAGCATCTCATCTATACCCATACTGAAGGCATGGTCATGCTGGATGCATACAGCGGGGATATCGTGGAGGGTGATGAGCGAGTGGCTCTCCTGAACAGGACGGAGCCGGTCGCAATCTACTACGGAGAGGGTGCGGGATTTCATGATGTTGCATTCGTGAATCTCGAAGGTTTCGAGGAGGTCGGAAATCTGACCTTCAAAGGCTCGCCAGACTACACACTGTCTGGCTTCGAATCATTCTATTACATTCTGTCCATGGGGCCTGAGGCATGGTCGTTCCTTGGACAGGACATGGATATGCTCGTAGAGCGAGACGTGCAGTTTCGTGTCGATTCAATTCTACTACAGGGACTGCGCGCAGATTCGGATCCCTACATAGTAGTTGATTCCACAGGGGAGGTGTACTATGCTGTGTCCGTTTTCATCGACTACAAGCTGGCAACGAGTTATGCTCATGAAAACTACATGCGATTCCTCGGAGTTGTCCTGGTGGGCGTTGATGATGGCGAGCTGTCATTCTATCGAGCCCCGGGCCAGAACAGCAGCTTCTTCATAGACAAGACGTACAGTGAATACTATCCCTGGCAAGATGCCCCTGCGTGGTTACAGTCCCAGATGAAGTGGCCCGAGGACCTATACGAACGCCAACTCGAGGTCGCCTACACGTACCATGTAGAGGATGGCTATCTGTGGGCCAGCGGTGTCGATTTTCATGAGAGCCCCACCGGCTCCGATACCCGGTACATAGTCATGCGGATTGGCGGCGAAGAACGATTCGTGGCGATGCACAACGTTGAATTCAGGAACTCGGCAGGAAGGAACTTGGCAGGAATCTACGTGATGGGTTGTGGCGAAAAGGACTTTGGCGACATGAGATTCTATGGAGCCGGGCAGATAGGCTCATCCACCTTATTGGGGCCTAACGCTGCGGTGCAGGCGTTTGAAACAAATGACGACGTTCGAACTGAGCTGCAGCTTTGGGGGCAGTACCGATATGGAAACAGGTTACTCTATCACCTTGGCGGAGAGCTCTTCTACGTCATCCCGGTATTTCTTGAGGTGCAGTCGTCAACAGACCGTGTGATTGAGAAGCTCGGTGGCGTTGGGTTGGTTGACGCTCAGACGGGCGGACGGGTTTCTCTTGGTGCTGACGTGGTTGAGGCATACTATCAGATGTTTGGCCTTCTGAACCAGACGATTGTTGAAGAGGGCGCGGTTGGGTTTGAGAGTACCAATTTCTCACCTCTCACGATTGATTCGGGAGAGTTCTCCAAGCTCAATATGATTCTACGCAACAACGACAACGTGAGTCACGAGCTGTTTGTTGATATTGCCATGGCAGCCGGTGACTTCGAAGTGCTCTGGCACGGTAACAGTGTGACGCCCACGGTGCATCCCGGCAACACAACTTACACTCTTAACATTGGAACGATAGGCCCGGGTGACTTCTATGGTACAGCTCCATCGGTGACAGCGTTTCTGCCTGAGGGAGTTGTCCTCTCAACGTACATAGTAGTCCTGACCCTTCGAACCGAGGACGGTATCGTGGACCAGATTGCAGTTACCTTGACAGTGACGTAGCGCTTTGCTGTGGATTGAGCCGATACCAGTCAATAGTCTGTTTCAGACCCTCTGTCAGTGATACCTCGGGACTGAAGTCCAGCAGCCTGCTTACACGTTCAGTTGAGGCCATGCTCCGTCTGATATCACCCTTCCTGGCCTCGGTATGGACTATCTCCGATGGGCTATCCGGAATCAGTTCGTTGATTCTTCTTGCCAGTTCGAGTATGCTGATCTCGTCACGGCCTGCGACATTCATCGTTTCCCCATGAGCCTGTTGGAGTTGTCCAGCTCGGGCTGTTATTCGAGCCACATCTTCAACGTATATCATGCTCCGGGTCTGTCTCCCGTCACCGTTCACCGTGATTGGCTCACCAGATAGTGCCTGATTGATGAAGATCGACACAACTCCGCTATAGGGGGAGTAAGCCTGCCTTGGTCCGAAGACGTTGAAATAACGAAGAATAGTCGTTTCCAGATCATAGCAATTGTCAAAGGCCTTGACGTACTGCTCACCTGCTATCTTGGATGCCGCATACGGGGTCAGTGCTGACACCTTCTGTTCCTCCGTCACAGGCGTTTTCGGCGAGTCCCCGTAGACTGCCGCGCTTGAAATAAAGACAAACCGTTTTGCTTTGAGGTGTCTTGCAAGCTGAAGCGTGTTCACGGTCCCGCCCGCGTTGACCTGGTCGGTGAGAACAGGGTCATCGATGCTCCACTTGACAGATGCAATCGCTGCAAGATGATAGACGACATCAACCTCTGTGTCAATCACTTCATGTAGGGACGCATTGACCACAGTGTCTTCGATGAATCGGAAATGGTCCTCATCATCGTGCTGGCAGATGTTCTCTCTCCTTCCAGTGGTCAGATTGTCAATCCCGATAACGCTCCACCCATTGGCCAGAAGCTGGTCTGTGAGATGGCTACCTATGAACCCAGCGCATCCTGTCACTACTGCTCTCTTCATCTTGTGTCCTCTCTGAATCAAACCCCTTGATATTTCGTTTGCTTCTCCCTCGAATCAATTATGCAGCTCGCGGATCAGCTAACGATATCGGTCAGTGTTTGAGTGCGGAGATATCATCCCCACCGATTCTACCAGAGCCACAAGGCTATAAGACAATTGCAATCCTGCTGAGGAGAATTCAAAGGTGACCGAGTATGGCTAAGAAGAGAAAATCATCTGGTAGGTCAAAGGGAGGGGCTGGCCGGAAGTCCTCTGTTCAGTGTTCTCGATGTGGACGGCTCGTGCCTGCAGACAAGGCAAAGAAGTATACCCGATACTCCTCAGTTGTTGAACCGCAAATCGCCAGGGAACTGAGGCAGCAAGGTGGATACATTCAGACTCGCAGGACAACAGCATATTATTGTGTGAGCTGCGCAGTTCATTCCGGACGAGTTCATATCCGCGAGGCGAAGGAGCGCAAGTCGGTCTCTTCACGGTGACCCCTCTCTCCTTTCAACATTGAGACCCACTTCACGGGCCTGTTCGCTGCTAGAGTGAGAGAACCTTTCTGGGTGGCGGCAGAAGGATGTCTGTATCGAAGACCAATCCAATCATGGTTCCCTCTATCTGAATGTCCCCGAGCTTGTCATGGTCTCCCTCATGAATCTCTATTTCCACATCTCCTGACCGTCCCGTCTTGATGTCGTATTCTAGGTCTGCTGCAGTGATCTCCGAGATGGCATGCTCCTCTGTGGTTGAGGAGGGAATTCTCCGAACGTTAAGGTTTGGGCCGCTGTCTATCCATTCTCCCTCATCTTCGAACTCGCAGGTTGCTTTCAATAGGGTCTGTCCGCCTCTAAAGGTCTCACAGACCAGCGTATCCTTCTTCCAGTTCATCTGGATATCAGCGAGTTTCCGGGGATAGCCCCATATCTCTCTTCCAGCGGCCAGTGCCACATCGCTATCACACCAGTTGAATACGAAATAGACGCCAACCTCCTCTTCACCGGTATTCTCATCCTCGTATAATGACTGGACAAGAATAGCCGACTCACGGAAGGTGGCAGTCTCACGACACGGCTGCTCTCCAAACATGACTCCTGCAAGATACATATCGGTGGGGCGTAAGGGCTCCGGTAGTATTTTTGACAGGGAGTCTTCGTTCGAGTAGAACAAGGCCAGGAATATCTTTGCGTCATCATAATGATACGGGGGTGATGGATACATCGGACTGTTCAAGGGTGTACTGTAGTTCCTCTCCACGCTTTTCACCTTCTTGAAAGATGGTCTGCATGTCTATTGAATGTAACTGGAGCTCCACGTTGTCACTCAACGAGGTCTGATAGTCCGAGCTTCTTCAGTCGGTCTGGGGCAGGTCGACCAGTAGTTCTGTCCCACCGTCTGTATTCATACCAGGTATCAAGCTGAGCATCGATGTCAGGCACATGGCCCTCTGTGGCACCTTCGAGAGATCTCTCGATCAGGGTTGGTAGTCTCTCGTTGCTCGTATCGTATCCGAACTTCAGATTGAGTAGCCGCATCAGGGTGAAGATTCGTTCTCCAACCATTCTGAGTTCATCGATGGTGTAATCCCATCCGGTGACAAGCCTCAGGAGCTTTGCCAACTCAGTAGATTCTATCGGATAGAAATGGCAGATCAGAGCCGAATTAGTAACGCACCTCAAGTCCTGTAGTCTTGCTGCTATGTCCGCTTCATTGGCAAATCTATCTTCGCTCTCAATGTCAAACCCCTCGTCAGGAACTCCCATCTGCACGTTGTACATGTCTGCTGTCATATGGCACGCTCCTCGGGGAGATGTAGCATACGCGATGGCCATCCCTGAGAACCCTCTTGGATCGTGTTGAGGGAATTCCATGCCATTCACTTGAACAGCCAAGTCTTCATGACCAAACCTCTTTCCGAGTGCCAGGCTTCCTTCTGCCATCAGGTCACCGATCCCCTCTCGCTCAGCAATCTTCTCCATGAACTGCAGAGCCGCGTCGATATCGCCCCATTCGGGCTCAATGTCGTCCAGATCGTCAGAGGTCACAAGTCCTTCGTTATAGAGGTAGTATGCGAAGGCAATGGTATTACCTCCTGAGATTGTATCGATGCCTAGAAGGTCCAACTTCTTGTTTGCAAAGGACAGTGCTTCCACGTCGTTATTGAGGATGAGCGAACCCATGGTGCCTGTCACTTCGAATTCCGGGCCGGCAAACTTTCCAGTTGCGTATTTCCCCTCATCTATCTTGATGACTCTTCCACAGCCGATTGGACACCTGTAGCAGGCACTCTTAGCAACAAGAATTTGTTCCTTGACTGTGGTGCCACTGATGTTGTACGAGTCGAAGTCCGGTACCGTGTAGTAGCCTGCTGGTAGAGAACCGTACATGAGTGAGGCCATGTCTACAAAGCCGGCCGTCCCCAGCTCGGAATACATCTTGAAGGTGGGTGTTTCTCTCTTGTCCTCGTTGAGTGTCTTGCAGTACTCATTCAACGCTTCAGGTTCAGCCACAGGGATTTTTCTATCGTCCCCTCCAACAACGATTGCTTTGAGATTCTTGGAGCCCATGACTGCACCGAGACCTCCTCTGCCTGCAGCCCGGAAATGATCCACCATGATGCTGGCGTACTTGACGAGGTTCTCTCCTGCGCGACCTATTCGTGCCACTCCCGCAAGACGCAGACCACTCTCATCCTTCAGAATCTCCCAGGTGTGTTCAGTGTCCTTGCCCCATACGTGGGTGGCATCACGTATCTCAACGACATCGTTACCTACGAAGATGTAGGCGGGGCTGTCCGATTTTCCCCTGATGATGATGCCATCATAACCTGCGAATTTCAGGTCTGCACCAAGATGTCCTCCGAAGGTGCTGTGCGCCCAGAGCCCTGTCAGTGGTGACCTTGCGCAGAAGGAGGCCTTGCTGCCTGTGGGGACCACCGTGCCACAGAAGGGCCCGGTCATCATGATCAGCGGATTCTCCGGTCCCAGCGGGTCTGTCGATGCGTCCGCCAGGTCGTACAGCAGTCGGCATCCGAGACCAGCCCCTCCGATGAAGTCCCGCGCATACTCTCGGTTCAAAGGCTCAATACTGCTCCTTCCCTTGGACAGGTCTACTTCAATAACGTGTCCCCTGTAACCCCTCATATTCTCTTCCTCCTAGAAGTCTATAGGTTTCCCTGAGAAGATGTCGTTGTAGATGTGTTCGATCCCCTGACTGTTTATGTTGCGGGGATTCATTGTGATGCTCGAGTCCATCATAGCAAACTCGACAAGTTTCTCAAGCGCATCATCAAAGTCCTTTCTTGTCACGCCGGCATCTTCAAGGTCTGTCGGAAAGTCAAGGCTCCTCTGAAGTTCTCGTATCTTGTTGGCAAACGCTCTGGCAGCGTCAAGTGGCTTCTCCTCTGCAATTCCCACCTGTTCTCCGAGTTCTTGATAGTATTCGGCCGCAGACTCGCTGCCCAGGCTGTTGTATTCAATGGTATATGGCAATACCATCCCAACAGCCATACCATGTTGGAGCCTGAGAACAGAACCCAGACTGTGTCCTAATGAGTGTGCCAGACAGACCTGGGAGTTGCTGAACGCCATACCTGCGAGGTCTGAGGCAATCAGCATCTTCTCACGGGCCTCCAAGTCCTCGAGGTTCTGTACTGATCTCGGCAGCCACTCAAATATCATCTTGACCGCCTTCATAGCACAGGCATCCGAATAGTCGTTCTTCCACTCCGAAACGTATGCTTCTACTGCATGAGTCAGCGCGTCCATCCCGGTGTATACAGTAAGATCTCTAGGCAGTCCCTTGACGAACTCGGGGTCTAAGATAGCAAGGTCTGCTGTGAGCTCGGGGTTCATCGTGGCAAACTTTCTTCCCGACTCATCTTCCCTCACGACGATGGCGCGAGTAGACTCAGAACCCGTGCCTGCGGTGGTTGGTATCGCCACCATCTTCGCCTTCTTCCGTAGATTCAGGACATCGAAGGGTGTAAGTGACTCAAGACTGGTCCCGGGGTTGGCATACAAGACCCAGGCCGCCTTTGCTGTATCCAGCACGCTTCCCCCACCAATCGCAATGATTGTATCTGGGCCGAAGCTCTCCATCTTGGCTGAGACCTCCACGACCGTGGAGACCCGGGGGTCTGGCTCCGCGCTATCCCAGATTGACACCTGCCAGCCATTTGACTTGAGCAGATCACTGACTCTCTTTGGGTATCCTAGGTCTGCTATGACCTTGTCTGTCACGATGAATGCTCGCTCGCCTGCCAACTGCTCAAGCTCGCTGAGTGCATCCTCTCCAAAGGCAACTCTCGGGACTGAAAACCACCATACCATGTTGAAGCCTCCCTGGAATCGCTATCGTTTCGATATCTAAGGTAGACTATGATTGTCGCGGTCCCTGATATTTCTGGCGCCCAGATGTTTCTCACTCGTCCATGAACTTCGTCGGGATGTTGGATGCCGTTGTAACTAGTTCTGCTGCGGCCTTGGTCGCCCGCATGACCTTGCCCATGTCGCCCTTGCTCAGTTTGAACTTCCGGGACATGAGACCCTTGATAGGGTCTATCTCGCCCTTGATGAGCTTCTTCCAGTTTCCATACGGGCCTGCATATACGTACTCTGCGTCATCATCTGAACCCGCCATTCGCCCCTCGCGGCATTTCCCGTGCCAGAGGTCCAGATAGAATCTGATGGTTTTCTCGACGACCTCTCCATCGGGGTCGATCTGGAAGATGAAGTCGCCCTCCCATGTCTTTGCAGCGTCCTCATAGGCATCGTTTGCGTTGAGTTCTTGCACGTACTTCTCGATCCATTCCTCTGAGGGAAATACCCTTTCCTCGTCAGTCATTTGATCTACACCTTGAATTCCATGTGACACACCATGAGAAAAGAGTTGTGACGAACTTGCCTAGGAGGGCCCTCCCGTTGCTACTCCTCTTCTTATCTCCTCCACGGTGGGAACCTCAAGTCGGTGCATGTAGTCCTCCCACAACTTACGGACTTGATAGAAATACATCCCTATCTCAAGTGGGTCGCCAAAGAGAACCTCGTAGTTCTCGATGACGGAACCTTTGAGGACGAGAGGAAGTGCCTCAAAGACCTGAATGTCATAGCGGTCTGGCGCTCGTCCCGCCGCCTCGATTCTGATGTTGTTTGCCTTGCTTCTATCGTGGGTTCGTGCTATGATTGCTACATCGATGTCTGACTTGGGCCCACTCTCCCCTGTTACGAAAGATCCGAACAGCAACACTTCCTTCCTAGACAGAAAGGACAGGTCGTTGCGTATTGAATCAAGATTCATCGAAACGGACCTCCAAGAGGTGTATGAATTCCTTGAGTGCATTCTCGACTTGGGGGATTGCCTCCAGTACTAGATTTTCATCTATGCCGTTGTACTGATGGATTAGAACATTCCTGAGGCCATTGCACTTTGCTAAGGCTTGAGCAAGTGCCTCGTTGATCAGGTCCCTCTGCTGGATGCTTTGGATATTCTCGTAGTCTCCTGTGGGCACTATTCTCAAGTCCTTGCACAGCATGGCTATCATATCGATTGCCGCCTCAATAGCAGAACTTAGATTGAAATAGACCCCCTTGAGTACGATGCCTGAGGGGTTCGGGAGGGCGCCCTCTATCTCCTCAAGGTACTCTAGGATATAAGAAACCTTCATTTTGTGTCTGATAATCCTGCTCCGTTCCATTTTCTAGCACTAATCCCTGTGGCCCGGCCAGACCACTATCTCCTGACTCATGGGTTCCAGAAAGGTATTTCGGGTATTTGTCGAGCGTTTCCTCGACTTAAGCCGCATAGCCGGCCTCTGTCCGACAAGAGAGACTACCACAGTCCCTATTCTGATACGGTCATCGTGATATTGAACACGTAATTCATCGGCTCTCGTCAATCCTCCAATTTCTCTATTTTCCGAAGGAGGTTTAGTGTCGTTTCTGTGTTGTAAGGAAACCAAGCTATTAGACACGGCATTGATGGTTGTTCTGTGCCGTACAAGTCATAGGTCGGGACAATTCCTCAGGGATTAGAATCTGATATATTTGCCTTAGAATTATGAATTTAGGACCTACCCATAAGAAATATTAGTGGTAGCCATTTACCAATATACGATGTGCGTAGGTTACGGTCGGATATTCCGTTCTCTCTAAGAAATCCCACTTGTAGATGATTCTGTGTGTAATAGGAGGTGTATGCATGAATTCAATAAGATTCAACTTGAATTTTTCTAGATTAGTAGTACTATGTCTGATTTCCTTGCTCTTTGTAGCACCAATAGCGCTTCAACGCGATGAACCTTTAACAGCAACATCATCGGGTTATGGAAACAGCTATTTGTTGTCAGGCGATGTAATATATCGTGAAGATTTCGATACTGATGTTTTTGCAGGGTCTAGCTGGTACCGAACTGATTCATCGGTAGCAGTTGACACAGAGGCTGGATACCTGCATTTCTCATCTGACGGTAGTTATGACGATGCTTGTAGGTATGAAACCGCTATAAGCCTGCCATGCACAATCGAATGGCGTGCACGACTGACTAGTGGAGGCAAAGATTACACCATTCCTTCTTTGCATATAAACCAGGATTTTGATTCCGGTACTCTTGACTTGGGTATTGGTGCCAATTATAAGGCATGGATGTTTGCAAAATGGGGATGGACCAATTTCGATTTGAAAGTACCAACTTCGGAAGGTGTTTGGCGTGTAATGCGGGCATCATTCACTGCTGATGGGGTGTTTTTCTGGGCAAAGGAAGACACTGATGCATCGTTTACATACATTACCGCACTCCCAGCAGAATTCAGTACTACAGATTTGATGTTTGGTTTCAGTCAACCATGGGACTCTCTTTGTGATGTTGATTATATTGAAATTCGTGATGGCGTGGTAGAAAGCACCTTGTTGAAAGAAGATTTCTCAACGGATGTCTTCTCCTCTGGAGATTGGACTCGAACAGACGATTCAATCTATGTATCATCGGGAAATCTTCACTTTTCGAGTGATGGCAGTAACAATGATCAAGCAACCTTCAACACCAATCTACCAACACCTTTCACCGTCCAGTGGCGTGGACGGCTCGTTTCAGGGGGCTATGACTATGTTTTGCCCCAAATGTTGTCTGATGCTTCTGATGAATCAATCACCATTGACTTGCGGTGTTTTGATGACCACTGGAAGTTATATGATCAGAATTTCTATACTACGCCCAGACCCTCCGCAGAGAATATATGGTTTAATGTCATGCTCACTGTAAGGGCCGACGGAGCAGACTTGTGGGCAAAAGAGGATTCTGAATCAACAACGTGGGCTGATATCGGATCAGCGACGTGGGATACTCAGTCGGCTGATATGGTCATCTCATTCATCCAGAATTGGGATGCAGTTTTGGATGTGGATTTTGTTAATTTCTGGATTGGTTCCGAACTACAGGAAACAATAGATACAAGCGGCCCCTCTATAGCAAGCATATCACAGAGTCCAACTTCACCCGATGACAGCGATTCAGTAACAGTCACTGCAGAGATAACCGATCCTAGCGGGATTGCTCAGGCTATTCTATCTTATTCTACAGATGGTGGGTCTAGTTGGATCAATGATACGATGACTGAGGTGAGTGGAAATTACGTCTGTGATATTCCTGCCCAAAGCGAGGGGACCTCAGTTCACTATAGAGTTTATGCAGAGGATTCGGCGGGTAACTGGGCAATCTCTTCTATCCAGAGTTACGAAGTTTCATCTGCAACAGCAGGAACTCAGACGGCGGAAAGCACGCAGCCAGACGGTTCAGATTCGCAAGACCTATTGGAACCATTAGTCCAACTTCTAAGCCAGAATGGCCTGTTCTTAATTTTCCTCCTAGTAGTGCTTTCAGTTGTGTATGGTGGATATCGACACAAGAAATCCAAAACCCGAGAGAGCGAGTTCATGCAAAGACAGGAGAAGGCAACACTCGCAAAGCGGATTCAGGCACTCACTAAGGCTTATCCGAGAATTGGACTTGCTGAAATGGCAAGTCAATTGGGTGCAAATCAAAACGATGTACGAAACACTCTATTGGACCTTATCGCTGATGGACAAGCTCGCGGTCACATTGATAGGGGAACTGACGAGTTCGTTTCGGCGACAGTTGTTTATGGCAAAGGTGGGCCGACAGACACAGTGACCGTCACCTCTTGTCCACATTGCAGTGCACCAATGGATCGGGTAGTCGCCAAAGGAGAGAGTACCAAGTGTCCAGCATGCGGCAGACTAATTGTGGGCAATTAGAAACCCTCAGATAGATTGGACATAAAGTATGGCCCACGAAGGGTCATACTTCACTCTGCCCAGAATAACTAATCCTTGAAACTCCTGTCTATTGAGCCAGAGGATTGTTGGGTGAAACACATTGCCATTCTCATCGACAGCGACAAAAGTGATTCCTTGTGTAGACAACCCGATGGTTCCGACTCTATGGGATGAAACCCCTGATACTGTATTGCTACCTTGGTGACTTCACAGATTTTCTCCCACTAGTAACTTGGATTGCGCATAAATCAGAGTGTTCCGGTAATGGTTCTAAGATACTTCAGCGTCTTGGAGAAAGGGTTCGGGGTACTTGATCAAGGGCACTTGTTCTGACCGGACTCCCCGTAGAACAGGTTCCAGAGGGCCGAGGCTTCAAGATATACAGTGGGCCTC
>CAYYQL010000004.1:0-149126 GCA_964473825.1 uncultured archaeon | reverse complement strand
CCAGTCTGTCCCATAGGTCTTCGGCTGATCTAACGGGTCAAGAATCTTAGTTGGTTTCCATTCTGTCATGGGATAATCTACATAGACGTTGATCTCGGCAGTCGTGTTCGGAGGCGATACCAGAACTTTTGCCGTCCAATTGACAAACTCGCTGCCGTTGGCTACAAAGTAGCTTGTGCCCTCGTCGAAGTTCTCATCAAGGGTCTGACCACTCCCTTCAATTTGCATGTCCATTCCAACGAGCATGTCAACAGGCTCGTCCGAAGTTGTCGTGAAGATGAGCGAGGGGGAAGTTTCCTCTGAGTAGGTGTCGCTCTGCACTTCCTCTGTCCCCACGCTATAGAAGCTTGATGGCTCCAGCTGATTGTTGTACTCGGTAAGAATCCAACTCTCTGACCGCAAGGAGGTTGTGAGTCGTATTTCATCTATCGTCCCATTGAAGTATCTGGAATTTTCGAGATTGTTGTTCCCAATTGTGAATACCTCAACCGAGTCATATATTGTATCTCCTCCGTGACTCTCGTCCAGGATTGGACTACCATCCAGGTATGCCACCATCCTACCATCCGCAGCACTCCAACTCCAGATGATATGGTGCCACTGACCGAGCGTCAGGCTACCATTGGAGGGATAATCGGCACCGGAACCACTTGCACCATCTGTTTTGATTCTAAATGTGGGAGTCGTGCCGCTGATTCTCATTGTCATGATATGCTCAGCAGGTGTTGTAGTACTTGACTTTGAGAAAATCCGACAGTCCTTGCTCTCGTCCTGTCGTACCCAAGCACTCATGGTAAAGCCCTCCCAATCATCAGTGTATATCTGGCCCACGCTGATGACATCGTCCGTTCCATCAAACTCAATGGCTCCATCAACCTGACCACTTACCAAATCGCCTGATGTCATAGAGCCATACGAAGTTCCATGGTGATTGTTAGAGGTGCTATCATAAAGTATGCCTGTGGGATCTTCGTTCATGTGCTGAGTTGCTGCGTACGAGTCCCATACACGACTGGAACTAGTTGACGGCGCATCAGGATTCCCGTACATCATCGTAATTGTCGTGTCGGTCGTGCTGGACAGAAATGGCACCTTGACCCACGCTACAAGGTGTGCATGGGTGGAGTTGTAGGTCTGATCGAAGAGCTCAACCTCGAAGTCCACACCAGTATCGCCTATCTTGAAAGCAATGTCATCACCGTCGGCTTGAACGTCTGTCCGCATGTCCGTATCATACAGGTCAATCAATACAGGGAAGTCGGTGAGGTCGTCCGCAACAAGCGTGTGGTCCACAGTGATATACTTCTCATTAGAGAACAGATAGACAGTGTCTTCTGCTAATGGAATTTTGTACTCAACAAACAGACGCGGGAATTCATCGACACCAAATCTCGTACCGTATGCTCCCTTTATTCCTATCCAGTTTTGATAATGAGATGAATACATGTAGTCGAGCATCAAGACGATGTGGTTCTTAGCAACCCAATTGGAATCGGAGATGATTCCTTGCAGCAAAGGAGCCATGTCAGGCGATCTATGTCGAATCCTGACGGGAGATAACCAGCCAGCTCCAATATCCCAGTCGATGCTCGTGTCAATCCACTCATACCGATCTTGAAGAGGATTGCCACCTGAAGTGAAGGCAGATACAGCATCCCCTCCACTATCAAATCCTGACAAATAGACCCGCATGTCAACATCAGCATTTGTAGCCCCTGACAGCGGTTCAACTTCGAGATATGCGTGGGTGATGACCGCCCCCTGGGGAATGTCTAGCAAGAATTGGATTCCCGTCTGTGATGATGAGGCAGTGCCCCATGCACCACCGTACACCCCTACAGTGGGATCGGCTTCTCCAGAAACGTAAGGATTGCCACTCAAGTCCAGACCCGAAGATGAACTCCAGCAGTCACGGTCGTCCGCATCTGGTTCGTAGGGATAGACCGAACCCGGGGTCCACCCTATCACCTGAGTTCCGTTTGCCTTCAGACCTATCTGCTCAGGGAAAGGTCGCACATCGGCTGCAACCGATATGTCATCAACATAGACATAGGCAGACCTACCAACGCCTTGCTGACCATCCCGATTCGATGCTAGTCCAATCTCAACAAGCAGAGAGTCGGGAAGCGTTATCGCATCTATCGTGCCAGATGGGACACTCATCGAGGCTTCAAGCCAAGTATCCGTTGTATCTTCGCCCTCGAAGACCTGGAAATCCTCTTGGTAGTCAGCAAACCTGACAAAGAGAAATACTTGATTGTTCATATCAGATGAAAAGCTCACGTAATAACGAAACATTATATCAATCGAAAGAAGTTCCCGATACGGAGCATGAAGTAGCTGGCTGAAGAAGATCTCATCGGTACTTGAGAGAGTTGCTCCAGGAGACCATGAGGCCTCAAAGCGCCACCCCATTGTCCCAGAGCTTCCCGCCCCAGATACATCATGGAACTGGAAGATACCACTGTTAGGGTGAGTGGATACTGAGTCACCCACCTTGGTAAGCTGCCAATGATCCGGCACAGCTACATCTTGACTAGCTGCTGAAGTCCCAGTTAGAAACTTCTCGATGTGGTAATCGTCGAGATTTCCGTTTCTGACGAGGTCATTCATGGTCACTGTCATGGTGTCAACACTGGCCTGGAGGTCGGAGCCAGTCCATCCATCAGATAGCTGGATGCTTGTGTCACCAGAGGTCGTGGAATCGATTTGCATGGTGTTATCATACTTGTTTGTCGCAGTGCCAATCATGTTCACAGGAAGTGCAGAGCCGGTCCCAGAGCTGGAATCATCCGCAGTGAAGAGACCGTTGTTCTTTCCATCTTTACCGTTGTTGTTTGGGGAACGGAAAGCACCGGGACTTAGTTGTCCTGTATTCAGCGCGGGTATAACAAATATCATGATGACTATAGTAACTGCTAGCAGTGAACGCCTCACTCTTTTGACCTCCATGTGACGTCGCAACCATTAACGCGTGAATATTGCGGACCATTTCCCCGAATAGACTCAGGTCTATGGTCAGAGTCCGACTTGCCTGTCGCACACATAAGAATATGATTCGATTGAACCCCATTCGATATATGTAGATTTGCTTCGATTTTTCGACTTATAGTGCTTGCTGCACCTGTATCAGATGGTGCTGCGAACCGATTTGAGAATCGGAAGAGCTCCACGTACGACTCGTTTCTCACCTTAAGCGAACCAAGGAGTCATTACAGCATTTGCTCATATAACTAATCTGTGCAAATGGGTATGAAACGCAGGCCTAGAGACTGTGATGTGTATTGCTCCCTGCAATCTTACACCTTTGACCTGATGAAGTCCCCGTAGCTCATAAATCGATATCCGAGGCGATCCTTCAGGTCTGCAAGAGTTTCAAGGGGCTGTCTGCGACGCGAGTCTCGCGGATGAAGCGCAACTTGAAGAGGGCCGCTTATCTCCATCTCAATCATTGCATCGGAGACTTGGAGATCGCCCTGGCCTTCACTGATGAGTGATGTCGTTGGACCAAGGACCGCAGAGGTCTTCAGGTCGTAGATATGGTCATCGAGCACGCAGTATCTCAGCCCCAGTTCAGAGCAGATAACCGCAATCTTCTTGGGGCCAGACCATGACGGCGGAATGAAGCCAACGGGTTTCTTACCGAACGTACGCTGCAAGAGTGAGACCCCAGAGAGGATTCGAGATCGAACCCTTTCAGTTGCGAGACCCCGGAACTCATCTCCATCTCCTGACTTGGACTGATGATAGTATCCATGAAGGGACACCTCCAAGTTCAAGGACTTCAAGAACTCAACGAATATCTTCCCTCTGTCAATCCGCTTTGCAAGCTTCATCCCATGGAAGGGGGTTACAAGGAGCGAAAAGCTGTCAATCCCGAGTTCTCGAACCTGGTCGTAGAGGGCTATGAAGTCGTCCTCATAGGTCAAACAGACATCATGTAAAGAGAGTAGTGCAATTCCATCATCAACTGGGCGAATGGTCTTACTCATATCTGTGCCCTCTAGGGAGGTGTCAGCACCGATGAGAGCGACATATCAGTATTATCTGTTGCCTATGAACTATACATAGCTCGCTTCCACTGCTTGTAGGCTAGTTCGATATCTCTGTCTGTGATTGTCTTTCTGCCTGCATTCTCAGTCAGTTCGGTGGCGCTCTTCGCAAGAAGCTCTCCTATCTCTTCTAAAATCTGTGCGAGTTGTTCAGCACCCTTGTCACTCACTCGTTCCCCGCCAGCCTTTCGAATTAACCTGTCAACGGGGGCAACAGGAAGGATTCGGTCTTTTCGTGATCTTGGCAACTATTCTCAGACTCCTTATTAAAATATAATAGCCGTAACGGGCTATAAACAGTCTTGATAGGCTCTCTATGGTATTTAAACGCTTAGTACTGTCACTAGAGGTCGATTAGAGCACATATATCGCTCAGAACTGACATGACCAGAACGCGCCAATTGACGATACGGTAGGTGCTAGATGCTCTCTCGCAGGATGATGATGCGTGCCTGTGTTACTTCGTCTTCAAGCAGGGACAAGTCGAGGCTCTCCTCTGCCTTTTTCACCCGACCGGGGTCTGCCTCGACAGAGGGATAGCGAGGGGGAAGACTACAGCAGGAAGTAGCCTCTCTGGCAAAACGGTAGGTGTCAATCTTCCTTGCAAGGTGCTCCACGTCCACTTTGTCATCACCGACAAGTGGGCGCAGAATGGGATAATCACAGACAGCATCGGAGATCACTCTTAGATTGCGGCTTGTCTGAGATGCTTGCTCTCCGATGATCTCTCCGGTCACGATGGCATCAGCGTCTTCAGCTATAGCAATCTCTCGTGCGAGACGGAGCATATTCCGTTTACAGAACAGGCATGTCATCTTGTCAGGAGTGTTCTCAATGATATCAGTCAAATCACGCCCGTGAGGGATAACATACATCTTCACCTCATAGTTGTAGATATACTGTGCGAGAACCTCGGCCTGCCTGACGGCAATATCGTTACATTCACCCTCCATGTGTGGTGAGTTGTCGAAGTTGACGAAGACAGGAATACAGCCTCGTTTCATGACCTTGTACGCAGCGACAGGTGAGTCAAGACCACTTGAGATGGTGCAGACAACTTTTCCCTGAGAGCCCGTCGGCATTCCTCCCACTCCATCCACTGTGTCGACGAATAGGTAGGCGTCTTCTTTGCGCACCTCAACCGACAGAATCTGTTCTGGTGCATCAAGATCAACAGTCAGTTCGAAATCCGGTAGAGATGATATCACATCGGAGCCAAGCTGTTCTTTGATGTCTTGGCTTGAGTAACTGTGTTCACCAAATCGTCTGGCGCGTATCGCGAAAGTCTGCTTCGGTCTGAAACGCTTGCGGGCCATCTCAACTCCTGCAGCAAGTATTTCGCTCAGCGAAGAAGCTACTTGGACAGCGGGGGAGGTGGAAACAACGCCAAACAACTGAGAAACAACGGCAGCTGCCTCATCAGCATGAGAGGTCTCCACGAACACTCTTCCAAACTCCCGACGCACATCAGCGAATGGCACCTCATGCTCATTGAGCGAAGCTCGAATGTGTCTCATGAGGAGACCCACCATCCTCTTCCTTGTCTGATGAGACTTGATGCCTATCTCTCCAAAACGTACAATCACGGTAGAATATTGAGGACTCATCCTTCGACCTCACATCTCGACAGAGAGCAACGAACCAATAAAAGAAGCTCCAAATGACCTGAACGGGGTAGACGTGGTTCTCTTCATAACCAGAGGGCAAATATCCTGCTGAATCGCTCCTCGATGATACCAAGCCTTCATATCATGGTTTAGGACTGCCTGAGCACAGATATGAACGTCATTGGGGTCGATGTGGGCGGCACTTTCACAGATGTGATTCTATATCTTACCGAAACTCATGAGACTCAAGTGCACAAAGTTCCCTCCACACCCGAGGCACAAGAGAAGGGTGTGATCAAGGGCATAAGGGAGGTTCTTGAAAAGGGTAACCTAGAGGGGCAAGATATCGGTCTGGTCGTGCATGGAACTACAGTGGCCACGAATGCCATGCTGGAGCGGAAAGGCGCAGAAGTCTGGCTCATCACCACTCGTGGTCTTGAAGATGTTATCGAGATCGGTCGCCAAAACCGTCAGAACATCTATGACATGAGAGCTCAGAGGACCAAGCCTCTTGTACCCAGAGACAGGCGGATAGGCGTCCGCGAACGTATAAGCTCTGAAGGTGAGATAGTCACCCCGGTTGATGACGGGGAGATTGAGACGTTTGTCAGCTCCCTCGAGAGCAAGCATCCACAGGCCATAGCGATCAGCCTACTCTACTCCTTCAAGTGTCCTGAGCATGAAATCAGAATCTTGAACACTCTCCGAGCGAAATACGAGGCATACACAGTCGCTTCCTGTCAGGTATTGCCGGAATTCAGGGAGTTTGAGAGAACATCCACCACTGTCTTGGAGGCGTATCTTGGGCCCCTCGTACTAGGGTATCTGAACAGGCTCGGGGATGCGATCAGCAAGATCTGTCCCGGGGCACGTTTCACAGTCATGCAGTCGAATGGAGGAACACTGCTCTCATCTCAGGCCACGGGGAGAGCGGTAGGACTGGCGATATCAGGTCTAGCCGGCGGTGTGATTGGCGGATGGGATATCGCAAAGTCCGCATCACTGGACAGAGTCTTGACACTGGATATGGGAGGAACCAGCTGCGATATCAGTGCCGTCGATGGTGGAATAGCGGTCAAGGCAGACAATGAAGTGGCAGGTCTACCCCTGAGGACACCCTCAGTAGATGTCAAGACCATCGGAGCTGGTGGCGGGAGCATAGCATGGGTTGACGATGTGGGAATACTCCATGTTGGTCCCCAGAGTGCCGGGGCCCACCCAGGTCCTGCTTCCTACGGCAATGGAGGGGTCGACGCGACGGTGACAGATGCTAATCTCATTCTTGGTCGTCTCAACCCCTACTACTTCCTTGGGGGCAGCCTATCTCTGGATTATGACCTGGCTGAAGCCGCTGTTTCACGGCTGGCCAAGCGTCTTGAAATGTCTGTTGAGAGTGTATCCCGAGGCATCATTCAGGTCTCTACAGCCAATATGGTGCAGGCAATTCGAGAGGTAACGGTGGAGAGAGGCCATGACCCTAGGCGGTTTATCTTGGTCCCATTCGGCGGGGCGGCGCCCACTCAGGCTGTAGATATTGCCGAGAGCATAGGAATTGACAGCATACTCATTCCCCCAAATCCGGGCATCACCTCGGCATATGGTCTCATCTGTGCAGACCTGAGGGTGGATGTCATGAGAAGTGTACTCGTGTCCGAAGAGGGAGGAGATCTTGACCTTGTTCCACGGACACTGCAGGGGCTGACGGACGATGCCAAACTGCAACTCGTAGAGCAGGGTGCAGAGCCCGACGATATACATTACGAGTGGGAGCTGGATATGCGCTATCAGGGGCAAAGCCACGAACTGAAGATACAGATTCCGTACGGCACCGAAGAAATCCTTCGGGATTCGGCCCGCATTTTTCGTAATCGACACCATGATGCCTTTGGGTATATCCTTCCAGACACCCCTATTGAGTGGGCAACGACTAGGGTGGTAGGGAGGGTGCCGAGTATGGAATCAGTCGTACACAGACATGAGCAGCAGTCCACAGGCATTCCAACAAGGAAAAGAGAAGTGATACTCGACGACGGAGAGAGAGTGAGTGTGGAGGTCTTAAGGCGGGAGGAGCTCTCCTCGAATCAGGTGATCAGAGGACCATCAGTAATTGAACAGATAGACACGACCATCTACGTAGGACCCCATTGGAACGGCGTGCAGAGGAAGAACGGTAACATGACATTGAGGAGAGAAATGCATTGATTGAAGACCCGGTCCTCTTCGAAGTGATCAGTGGCTCTCTCATATCCTGTGCCCGTGAGATGACAATCTCACTTCGCAGAGCCGCATTCAGTCCCAATATCAAGGAACGAAGAGACTGCAGTTGTGCAATCTTCGATAAGACAGGTAACCTTGTTGCTCAATCAAAAGACATACCGGTTCATCTGGGAGCAATGCCGATGTCTGTGAGAGCATGCTTTGAGGAGTTAGGAGAGGCATTGACCGAGGGGAGCATGGCTCTGGCAAATGATCCTTACCGGGGAGGATCGCACTTGCCAGACATCACGCTCGTGGCTCCGGTGTTCCATGATGGAGAACAGGTAGCATTCGCGGCGAACAGAGCTCATCATGCAGATGTTGGTGGGAGTAGCCCTGGGTCTATGCCTGGCCTGTCAGTCAGCATCCATGAGGAGGGAGTCTTGATCTCTCCAAGAGTCGTGGTCGAAGAATCCCACCTTAGAAGAGATTCGGTTGATGACTTGCTCTCTGAGACCCGAACGCCAAAAGAGCGGCTTGGTGACCTGTCCGCCCAGATGGCTGCCAATATTGTTGGCATCAAGAGACTGCGCGAGGTTGCAGCTACCCATGGGTGGAGAACGCTTCTTCAGACCTTTGACGAACTGAGATACTACTCTAGGGAGAGGATGAAGACCACTCTCTCAAGACTAGGAAACTTGGAGTCCTCTTTCACTGACTACATGGAGAGTGATGGAGCAGGCAACTGGGATGTTCCTATATCAGCCACAGTATCAATCAAGGATGGAAAAGGCATGGTAGACTTCTCTCAAACATCCAAGCAGGTTGATGGAAACATCAACTGTCCGCTAGCGTCCACTCTATCAGCAGTCTACTATGTCTTCATAGCTCTGTTTGGAAGAGATATTCCAACGAATGAGGGATGCTGGAGTGTTCTGGATGTTCAAGTGCCGAAGGGCTCGCTTCTAAGTCCCATCTATCCAGCGGCTGTTTCAGCAGGCAATGTTGAGACCACCCAGCGAATCGTCGATGTCATACTTGGAGCATTAGGAAGCGTCCGTTCCGATATCATCCCCGCAGCAAGTCAAGGCACTATGAACAATCTTTCGATAGGCGGAACCGATCACAGAACACGGGCCCGTTTTTCCTTCTACGAAACTATCGGGGGTGGTGTGGGAGCCTCGAGAGGAAATCATGGAACGAGTGCAATACACTCACATATGACCAACACCCTCAACACCCCCATCGAATCCCTTGAGATGTCGTATCCGCTACGGGTATTGACGTATGCAGTACGAAGAGGTAGTGGAGGTAGAGGGAAGTGGAACGGCGGAAATGGCACAATCAGAGAGATAGAACTACTTGCCGATGGATGTACGATATCGATTCAGTCGGAGAGAAGAATGAGACGACCGTGGGGTCTCAAGGGGGGTGAGTCTGCCAAGACAGGCAAGAATTCAATCATCTATGACGAGCAAGAACATACTATAGAATCAAAATCAACCGTCATAGCGCCGCTGGGCACAATTGTCCGAATCGAAACTCCTGGAGGAGGAGGATGGGGAGAGCACTAATCCGGAGAGTTACTCTCATCTGTCACCAGTTGAGCTTACACTTTGAGGGATACGCTTCCATCCACCGCATTCACACGCATCGTCTTTGAATCATTGCCATGTTTGATACGAACATAGTAGGTGGGAACATAGAGACCCAGAAGCTTCTTGAAACTGAGAGAATGGTTCGTGACCTTCTTTGCATCTTTCGGAGCCTTGGCTGCAGCCTTTGCTACTTGTCTCACGACCTTCTGGATGGAGTTGAACTTGCCCGAAGAAACCTTAGCCTTGGAAATCCAATTCGATGAGGCGCTCTTCTTTCCAGGGCCAGTCAGAAGCGGCTCAAGAGACCTTGCTGGTGCGCCTGTTGAACCATCTAAAATCAAAGAGTCGCTGCGCTTTATCTCGAACATCTCGACGAGCTCAAGCTGTATAGCCTTCCCCGGAATTTCTTTTCCCTTCTTTGGCTTCAGGACCTCCTTTCCAACCAAGACAGCATTCACTTCGTCATTAACACCGATTTCCTGCTTTCTCAGTCGAAGGAATGCCATCTCCATCTCAGCCTCATAGATGCAGTAGAAGTCATAGGTCAAACGAGGCTTGCTCACCTTCAATGAATCGGAAGAAACACCGAATATCTCGGAGGCATCCCGCGAAGCAAGAGCCGCAGCCTCATCAGAGTTCACTTTGGTGTTGAAGTAGTAGGTCTTCGCCTTCTTGTCATCAACCTTCATCCGAGCATCTTTTCCAGTCGTCTTGAATTTCGAAGGACTGATTGCCGACTTCTTCCGAGAACGTTTTCGAGCCACTGTAACCACTCGAAAACTGTCAGCTCCGGACTATATGTTCTCTTTGGCGGCCAGATTCTGCCGCTTTTTAGACCCGTCATTTGTGTGCAAAGGCGACTCGTATGACCTCGTCCTTGCCATATACCCTTCCAAATCCAAATCGTTCGAACTGAAGGAATGTACCTACTTCAACCGACCTTAGACCGGGTTCTCCCAAACCGCTTGCTACAGTCCCGTCAATGAGTACAATCTCTACAGGTACGCCGTTCTCAGGAATCCAGTGGATGATTGGGCCATCGACTTCACGTACTTTATCTACATGCTTGCTGTGATATCGAAGCATCGGCGGACTTCCCTTCTCAATAACGAAATTTGCGAGGTCCTTCAGCCGAATGAGATCCCCACTCTCGAATTGCTCGTAGTCCCGCTCGGGAAGACCGACCGTTACGGGAGCTTCAGGGTTCAACGGCTTCGGATAGAGTGGGATGTTCCGAACGCCTCTGTCAGGAAAGTCTGGATGAACAGGCGGATGTGCAGAATCAAGCTCTGCGGGCAGGTCAAGGAGACGCGCCCAGACAGGCTCTTCGACATAGAAAAATCGAGGTGCATCTTCATCCCTGAGACTTCTGTTCTCTGAGTAGACAGGCTTCATAGAGATCGAGATGTCAACAACGCTCAGCCCAAGGTCAAGCATTGCTTTCCTGAGAGCATCTGGATGTATTCCTCGGCGTTCTAGGCTTTGCAAACTCCAGGTTCGCGGATCATCCCATCCGCTGTATTGACCACTCAATACCTCTTGACGAGACTTGCTCTTGCTAAGCGTGGCATCCTGGAATTTCAATCGTCCGTGATAGAGGAGTTCAGGGTGTTTCCAGCCGTAGATATCCCAGATATGTTGCTCAATCTTTCCCTCCTTCACAAGGTCCTTTCCCCGAATGATATGTGTCACTCCAAGCTCGTGGTCGTCGATTCCCCAGGAGTACTCGAGTAGAGGCCAGACACGATACTTTGAACCGACACGGGGATGGTCGGTCTCGGAAATGCGCAGGATGACATGGTCACGCATCGCGGGGTCAGGATCATCCATTCCAGTCTTAAGTCGGACTGCCGCCCCTTTTTCAGGATAAGTACCGTCAAGCATCATTTCCCAGCGCACAAGATTCTCCTCCACATCCAGACGTCGACAGGGGCACGCTTTCCCGGTCACTTTGTGCTCGTTCCTCCAGACGGCCGGGTCGCAATCGCATACATATGCTTGCCCTCGCTTGATTAAGTCAACTGCGTACCTGTAGAAAAGCTCAAGACGATCTGACTTGAAAACAGTACGATGCACATCGACCCCCAGATAGTCTAATCCTTCCCTGATCAGGTCAAATGCCTCAGGTTCCACCTGTTTCTCAGCAGAACCGATTGTGTCATCGAATACAAGAATCAGCTCTCCATTGTACCGTTTGACATAGTAGTCATTAAGGACCACCATTCTTGCATTGCCAACATGCAATGGTCCTGACGGAAACGGAGCCATCCGCATGACTACCTTGTCCCATTTGTCCAAGTTAGGTAGCTCGGGCATCTCCTTGGGCTCGTGCTCTTCTTCAGGCTTCTCCAGGATCTCTGGAGCCATCTCCCTCAGTTCTGCTATCTGCTGCTCCAATGTCATGTCAGATATCTCAGCCACGAGGTGGGAAACAATCTGCTTAACCTCCGCAGCCCGTGGCCTCAAATCCGCTCTTGTGCCCAGAAGTGCACTCATGACTGACTTGACAGTCGGCTCTCCTTCGTATTTTACAGCGTTGTCAAGCACGACTATTCTTATCTCGTACTCAAGGTTGCTCACGGTACTAGCTCCAAGACTTCAGGATATACAGTGCAAATTTAACTGTGACCGTCACCACTTCGCCACAATACATAGGTATCATTTGGAGACGCTTATTTGGCACAACTATGGAACCAGACGAGTGCCTCAAGAGGTTCAGGTGGATATCTTGTCAGAACTGAAATGCTGTAAGCTTTGTGGCGCGTTCAAGACATGCAATCACAAAGGTGAATGCTGCATAGAGTGTAGGTATTTTGACCCAGTAGACATGATGTGTCTTGCTCCCTTGAAAAAGAAGAAGCAGGCAGAAGAGGGAGAGAAAGACGAAGATACATTCAACAGTGACGTGATTGACCCACAGACCTTTCTTTTTGAAGACGACGACGACCTTTTCGAAGATGATGATGAAGAAGAGCTCGAAGAAGCCGATTTCTATGACGATGAGGACGAGTATGAGGATTTCGATGATGAGTGGGACTAGGCTCGTTCAAATCAGGGCACGAGAATAGACAGATTGTAGAAATAGATGGAGAATAGTCCAATAGCAATCATCACGAGTAGAGTCGCGTTTCCAACTAACCAGTTTCGAGCGTTCTTTCGGGAGATGTTGATTGGTCCGAGCTTTTTCAATCCTGTTGGCGCCTTACTATACGGATCAGTGGCACGCCAGAACACCTCAAGGGGGCTTGCGTCGCTCGGGAATATATCGAGATAGAGATGACTAGCGTATCCCAGCAGAAAGAGGGCAGTGATGTAGTACTCAACGTGAGCCCCCACGCTCAGCGAAGAAACCAAGAGGACGTTGTAAGCGACATTCAACAGAGTTCCCAATGTAATCAAAATAGGCAAGATGGCAGAATGAAAGACGACATTCCGATGGCGAGATATTCCGAGGAGCGGTATATCCCAGTCCGGCATCAGCGCACCCGCTATGGTAATCAGCGCTCCTATGAAGATGGAGATGTTGCCGACGATGGCTATTCCTGAGATCCATTGATAGATAACAGAACCCACCAGGGAACCCACAGAGAATGTCACAAATGCCATGGCCCCCACCGTGCTTCTGTTGCTCGTGGTTCGTGTTGTGCCCTTATGAGGCGCCTTCCAATAGAGAATCGGAACTGCAACCATAGTCAGTATGAATCCACCCAGCAGGTAGTATGGCAACATATCCATCAACTGACCCAAGTCCGACTGCCATACGCTGAAACCAAAAAGCAGTGAATACAACCCAACAAACATTGAGAAGGCGAATAAGAGATGAGAGAGCCTGTTCATGATGCAACCTCTTCACGCGTGCATAGCGGCAGGGAGGGGTTACCCGCAGATAGATATATTTCTTATCTCTTCTCCCTGAAACCCGGGAACCAGTACTTTGTGCTCTTGGAGAAGCTCTTCTGCCGCTTCGTAACGCCATTCTGAACGAGTAGGTCAAGAGCATTCATCACTCTCCCTTCTGTCCAACCAAGAGTCACCACGATGTCTTCTATCGTGAGCATTCCGGCGCGCTTCGATGCAAGACTGATCACAGCTTGAGGGTCATCTGTCAGTTCGACAGGAACGAAGTTCACAATCTTGGCACCAGTCTTCAGCAGAGAGATACCCTCTATCAGCCCGTCATCGGCGAGCTCCTTGATGACGTCTTCAATCTCTTCGGCATTAGCATCCCATCCCAAATCATCCATTCTCACCATCACATGGGAGAGGAGCATCATGCCACCCACATCCTCAGATTGCTCGGCCATTCTGAGAATGTCTCTCCTCAGCGCATCACGTCGGTCATCCCGTTCGAGAAGACGCTTCACCATTCCTTTCCGTTTCCTGGCCTCTGCAATCCACACCTCAGGATTGTAGCCAAGGTCAGTCAGAAGATCTGCCAACGCGTCCCGGTGAGTGGGAATACTCAGGATAGTCTCGCCCTGTCTGTCAAAGACGTCTCGGAGCCGTCTTCGGATATTTTCAATCTCATCCGCTCGTGCCTCCAAGTCTCCCAGTGCTTCGTGCAATCGTTCCTCCCGCGTCATGGCTGTAAGTCTGACTGGTATCGAGAGTGATCCTTCTCCGTGAATCGAGAAATCAAGAATCTTTGTCTTGAAACCACGAGCAGCGACTTGAACTCTGTAAGCGTTTTGCGGCAGACGAACGACTGCTCGTCCCATACTGTCAGAAGCGATGTTCATGCCTGCCATATGCAACTGAGCACGCTCAACAGGCGTACCTGTTTGATCAGTTACGTGAAATGTGATCTTGGTGCCTGTGCCATCATCCGTTAGAATCAGGGAGTCCTGTTCCCTGAGCTCCATCTTCTTCGACGGTATCCCCCGGAGCAGTTCATCAAGCCTCTGTATCGCGGAATCTCTAGCCACAGCTTCGGCAACAAGCAATGACCCACCTTCACGAATCAGCTCGCGTGTGCTTTCCAGTGCAAGTAGGTTATTCGTGCGCGATAGGACCCTGATCTGCTGCATCAAGGAGGGATTGCTATCTATCGCGTTCTCAAGGCGAGAGGCAATCTCAACCAGACCATCGTTCATCGGTTTCAACGTGTCAACAAAGTCACGCATCAGACCAACCTTCTGACCAGTCTCCTGATGATGGAGCGGAGGTATGACACTAACTTGCAGGACACCCTTCTTTGAAAAACCGAATAGGTAAAACGGAATAAGTAGGGATAGAGGACCCTCAACTGTCGGAATATCATCTGAATCTACCAGTATCTCATCAAGTTGTTCCTCAATATCTCGATAGATTCCCATAACCCTATCAACCGACTTCATGAGCCTCCCAAAAGCTTGGTTCAGGGCCTTGGTGGCATCCTTGTTGCCTTCAGTCAGCTCGGTTCGACGCCTCTGATCGCGTTCCAGTGCCTGCCGTCTTATCTTCAGAACTTCTCCAAGCTCTTTTTGCCGGGGTCCCACATCGTCACCAATTGCCTGAATGCGGGACTCAACGGCGGATACCTCTCTGCTCAGATGCTCTATTCTGGTCGTCAATCTCTGAATCTTGGCAACCTGTCCCTCGTTCCGTCCTCCAAGAACAGATTGGACTTTGGATTCTAAACGACTCACCAACTCAATCAGTTCACGTGAACGATTCAGGTCATAGGCTGTGGCCAGTAGTTGCGAGAGGGGATCATTCTTCCCACTCTCCAACACCTCCGGAAGTTCAAACGCGTAGGGTTCAATCGACTCGATCGTTGGTAGATTGAGAGTTGCCACTGCACCTTGGGCCATTCTACCATGAAGCAGACCTAATACGGCGACTGCTTCTTTCTGTTCTACTTGGGACAGGTCCTCAGCTATCTCATTCAGAATTGTGAGCAGGCCGTCAGGACTCGTCACCTTAGACACATCAGTGTCTTTCAGGGGGAATCTCGAAACAGGTGCAAATGAAACGGCAGAGAGACCAATTCGTTCAACAAGAGCTAGCTGATCGAACCCGCCGGGCTCTATGGATATGGGCAGATACGCTTTCATGAGAAACTCAAACTCGTTGGCATCACGAGCTTGGAGAGTGCGAAGCAAGAGGCTAGCCAGTGCGTAATCCTCTGGAACTGACTGTAACATGGCAGGCCCAACATCCAAGAGTATCGGATGGGTCACCGATGCTGGCACAATGATTTCGTTGTTTGGCGGTTCCATTTTGCCCCTCAAGACTAGTCTAAAGAGATTGCCTTTTCATACTTTCTAGGAGGGCATCATTCTCAAGCCCTCACCGAAACTGCGGATTACGGGCAACTTTGCGGCTCCTGAAGAGGTCTCGAAATCGACCGGAAAGGCAGCTTGTAACAACTGATAGAACAGTGTATAGCTTGGCACAATCAACCGAGAATGACAGCAGCCTGACACAATGGAACCCTCAGAGAGATGCTCCATTACCGTTCCATGGGCCGAAGACACTCTGGTGTTTGAGATGTTACAATCCATGATCCACTCCACATGCATAGTGTTCACCACCACGAAGGCCATCACTATTCATTAGAGTCAAACATTTATGCCATGCCTACATCTCTCATTTCGGGGCAAACAATGCCGGAAGCGGTCTTCATAGTCCAGTACGACGATTATCAGGGGTTTTTGGTGAGGAAGAGTCAACCGTCTGCCTTTCGCATCAATGAAGAAACCCTGAATCTCCTCGATGTGGCTCACGAAGAGGACAATGAGGAGATCAAGTTCCACAACCTCGATGACAGAAGATACGTGTCATTCAAGAGCAGCGACTATCCGGGATGGCTGGTAGGCTATGTCCTACGCGAGCAGACAGACTTTGGCCCAAATCAAGAGCTATTCGAGGGGATGAGCAGACTCATGCTGGCGCTCATGCAAGTATCTCCTGATGAGGTTGACCTGATGGAAATCATCAGGCATGAGAGAACCCTGCCCGAACGGACACAGGAGCAGCTACTGGCCAAGATATACTTCACGCCTTCCTCAGCTCTCCTACTGGAAAGACTGCAGGAACAGGGTGTCGACTCTGCAAGAGCTTTGAACCTGTGGCTTTCTAACCAGGTCCAGACAGAGAATATCAACATCAAAGGAGTGGCCAAACCTCTACTAGACTCGGGTGTCGCCCACGTTGAAATCATCGAAACAAAGGCGGAGATGGTCTTCCTGGTTAGAGATGTCTTTGGATATCGGGCGCCCCCTGTAGAATCGCTTCTGAATGCGAAGGCCTACATGCCACACATTGCCAAGAGATATGAGGAATATGTAAAGGAGTTCTTCTCTCCGAAGCCCCCTGCCAAGGGATATAATCCCACCATACCCATAGATCAGCCAGACTCGCCACTGATGGAAGATCGGGAACGCGTCTTCGAAGTGATATATGACAGTTTTAACTATATAGTGCTACAGTCCCTCAGAGATAGACCTAAGAACGTTGATATGATTTCGGAAGAAACGGCTCTGCCTAAAAGCATCGTGAGAGATGTACTGGGAACTCTTGAGTCACAAAGGATTTCCGTTCACTTTGAGGATGAAAAGATGTGGGCATTAGTTACAAACCCGACAATGAAGACATTTATGCCGGAGTATGTACTCTCAACCATTGCAAGACGGGTTTCCGAAAAGAAATTAGACAGATATGCTGCAAAGAGATACTTGCAGCTTCTCACGGATACATGGAGCGAACAGGATGATTAGGGGCATTTACATACTTGGTCAGGAGAGCAACATGGTCTACTCCAAAGAGTATGCCACTACTGATTCAAAATCAGCGCTCATAGAATTTGTCGTCAGTCTTGCCGAGTTTCTCTCTTCAGTCAACCTAGAACAGAAGACGGAGTCCATGGGTCTGGCATTGGCCAGAATATTCTACACAGTACACGACCCCTTCACCTTTGTATTCATCGCAGACAAAGCGGACGATCCTGCCCAGATCGAAGAACGGATGGGTCAGGTTGTTGACATCTTCGTGAAAGATTTCGCCAGACTGGCCGAGGCGAACCAACCACTTGATGGCTTCGAAGCCAAGGTGGACGAGATTGCGGTCACAATGGTAAAGGTGGCAATACTAGGATATGCAGGAGTGGGGAAGACGACTACTCTGCATTTACTCCGTGGTGAAACACTGCCCCTGATTCACGATCCAACCATAGGTGTCAGCATCAAGAAACTCCCCGAAGAAGTACAGAATGCCAACATTGTACTGTGGGATCTGGCAGGACAGTCCAGATTCAGCATTTTGTGGGCTAAGATGATTGCCAATGCCCAGGTTGTTATCATTGTGACTGACAGTACTCTGGAGAACGTCCTGAGAAGCAAAAAGCTTGTTTCGCTAGTTAAGGAAGAGGTGCCCAATGCCAAAGTCATAGGTATCGCAAACAAGCAGGACCTTCCCACCGCCCTAACCCCTGAAAGAGTAGGACAGATACTCGGAGTCACAACTTTCGAGTTGGTCGCCATCGATATCTCATACCGCGATAGACTCATTCAGATCATCCGGAAGGCCATCCTCGAAGGAAAAGACGAATCGAAGGCATCCTAGCGAGTTATGACAAACGCGTTGAGATGCCATAGTACAGCAGAGAAGAAGTTTAAAGAGAACAAGGTTAACGTTTGGGTAACGATAGAGCCAACACTCTAGGTGACAATAAATGGATCTCGACATAAGTTCTATGCTTGAAAAGCTCAAAGAAATCGAAGGCTTTGCCAGTAAGGTTGACGAAACAAAGAAACTAGCTGATGACTTGGCCATGAATTTTGCCAAAATGAAAGAACAGCTGAATAGGACGATTAATGACTCAATGAATCAGATTGCGGACCAGATCGAGATGCTCCGCAAGAATATGGAGGCGATGGCCAGCGTGAAGCCCGAGAGCAAGACTGCTGAAACGGAGCCGCTCGAGAAGCCTCCAGCCGAACCAGAACCGGCTAAGCCTGAACCGAAACCGGAAGCAGTAGAGGAGCCGAAGGTAGAACAACCAGCGCCGGTAACTCAGGCCCCCGAACCTGCAACCATCGAATCACCGCCGACCAAAACAGAGCAGCCAGCAGAAGTGGAATCCACTGAGGAAGCAGTAGTTGCCCAGACAGAAGCTGTTACAGAAGAGGTCAGTGACGAGAGAGAAGTCCTTCTACAGAAGAAGGACAGGCTCAAGGCAGAACTCACAGACCTTCGCTTTGACTACATGAGAGGGTACATACCTGAGGATGAGTACAAATCAAAGGAAGCAGAGCTGGATAGCAAGCTCGAAAATATCGACAAACAGCTGGCAGAGATTGCATAGAATAGAATGCGTTGCAGTGGCATAGTAGTTTCTAGTAGATTGCTCTGCTCTAGGATGCTATGCTCACTGTGTTATCTTTATGAACCCAAGGTGCCAGCAGACTGGACCACAATCCTCTAAGTCATCAGAACCGCATACATTCGGTAGTTATCTAGACATCTTCTTCGCGGCAGAGATAATCTTCTTTGCAGTCGCCTCGCCAACACCATCAACTGTGGTGGCTAGGTCAGCGGCGTCCGCATCAGCAATCTTGCTTATTGAATTGTAACCGGCATCACGAAAGCTCTTACGGGTCTTCTCACCAACACCGGGGAGCTCTTCAAGATCATAGTCCCTCATGATATCCTTGGCTGCACCAATCATCTTCTTAGCGGTGGCTTCACCCACCCCATCCACGTCGTCTGCAATCTTTGACGGCTCTGCATCGGCTACAGCACTCACAGATTTGTAGCCTGCCTTGACTAGGCCCTCTCGCGTCTTACCTCCAACTCCTGGTAGTTCTTCCAAGGGGATGTCCGCTGCAGGGGCTTTAGCAGGTTTTGCAGGTTCAACCTTCTTAGGCTCCTTCTTTGGCTCCTTCTTTGGTTCCTTCTTCGGCTCCTTCTTAGGCTCCTTCTTTGGCTCCTTCTTCGGCTCCTCAGCTGGAGCGACTTCGGGTTCTTCCTCTAGGGGCTCAACAACAACTTCAGGTCTGCGGTCTCGCTCACGCTCTTTCTTCTTGCCAGCTTCTCGTCGCTTACGAGCAATCTTGGAGGGTTTCACATCGCCCCCTGCTGCAGCAAGAGCAAGATCCATCTCGTCATCAATCACAGGTTGCTCAGGGACAGAAGAGGCGACTTCCTCAAGAACCTCAGAAATCATGATAGGGCGTTCTGTTTCTCTCTTCTCGAGCTCTGCAGGCCGTGTATAGACAGCAAAGCCACTCTCGCGCAAATAGGGTACCAGTTCGCCGTTCTCTTGTTTCTTGCTCAGAATATCCTTGGCAATACTCATTCGGATATTGAAACGCCTTGCGAGGTCAAAGGCCGTGACCGAGGTGGCATTAGACAGAAAACCATCTATCTCTTCAAGTGTTTCTTTCTTCGGCACTGCATCACGAATTATTCGGTCAGTCTTTGCTGTTGATTTTCCCCACTTCTTCTTGCTCATTTGGAAGCGACTCTCCTAGATTGTTGTGCTGGGGTCAGCGCCAAAAACCTGAGGTGTACTTTTAAAGCTGCTCATTGCTCTCTTGTATTACGCCAAGAACTGGCCTGTATGGGGCATTCGGTATACAAGTTCCACCTACTTGATGGGTCGAATGTTGAGTTTCTGCTGAACTGAAACCTCACTGTTTGGTGGAATATCTTGATCTACGACACAACCAGGTGTCAAGAAGGAGTACTCACCAATCTTTGTTGCAGGATAGATGGATGTGTTTACACCTATCACTACATGGTCACCGATGATTGCACCCAGCTTGCTGATTGGGACCTCTACTTCTGAATCGTCAACTTTAAGGTAGAGAGGCTTATTGCCAGGACGCCAATTCCACATCTGTGCTCCGGCCTCGATACACGTATCAGCACCGACAATGGAATCTGCCAAGTAGGTCATCCGGCCCACGTTCACTCTATCAAAGACCATGCTGTTTCGGACTTCAACTGCATACCCGATATGAACGCCCTCGCATAGGCTCGAATAGTCTCTGACGAGAGAATTGTTGCCAATGTACACTTGCTTCCCAATGTAAACAGGGCCACGGACTGTGGTTCCAGGTCGTACCACGCTTCCCTCATCTATGAACACGGGACCCTCCAGAACCACGTTCTTATGAAGCTCGGCGGACTCGGCTATGAAACTGCCTTTCCCGCGAAGCATGCGATCCATGACAATCCTGTTTGCTTTCAATATGTCCCACGGCCACGTGAATTCTGCCCATTCCTTCTCCCAGACTGTTGCGACAATCTTCTTGTCAGAAGCAATCATCTCCTCGACTGCCTTCTCCATCGTACCGTGAGCCTCAAGCATTGGAAATATTTCTCGACTGAAAGCCGTTACTCCTGCGACCGCGTAGTTACTCACATATCGGTCCGGGCCACCCTTCTCCACCAACCTCTCAACGACTCCGTTTCGGCCAATTCTAACGGTCCCGAACTGTTCAGGATTCGAAACAAGCGTGACAAGCATTGTGGCATCTGCATCCATGACGCCATGATTGTAGAGTGTCCTCTGAACCATGTCTTCATCAACCAGAACATCGCCGTTCAGCAACAGAAACTCTTTTTCATCTTCTAACTCGTCTCTTGCAACAAGGATGGCATCTTCGACACCTTTCTGTTCATGTTGCACAACATAGCGTATTCTTACATCAAAGTCTGAACCCTGCCCGAAGTAGTCAATGATTTCTTCTCGGCCATGTCCCACCACCACGACAAGATCATTGATATCATTCTCTCTGAGGCTCTCGAGGATGTATTGCATTACCGGCTTGCCGGCAATCTTGAGCATGGCTTTGGAACGGTGAGATGTCAGGGGGCGAAGACGGTTTCCTCTACCGGCGGTAAGGACGAGTGCTTTCATTTTGGGTTCACACTATGGCAGATTAGTGAGGGGAGCAATAAAACCTTTAGCTGAGGGGCAAGTCGTCGGGAGGGACGAGAGAGAAGTACAATCTCTGCTTCTCTGCACCAACATTCTTCGTCTTGTTTATCTTGAGCAACCCAATCTCTCCTGTGTTGGCAACATGTGTACCAGCACAAGCAGAGGCGTCATAGTCTCCAATCAGAACTACTCTGAATTCTTTGACGGATTCGGGCACCATGTCCAGATATCTGGTCTGATATCCACGTTTCTTGAGAAACTCAATAGCCTCATCTCTTGGCATGAACTCGATCGAAACATCAAGATTATTCGTCAGTATCTCATTTACTCCCTTCTCCGTTTCGGAAACCATCTCTTCCGAGAAGTCATCAATCGGATGGTAGTCAGCACGACTTCCACCCGGTTTCACCATATTCCCTCTGGTTTCTAGTCCCCGATTCAACTGCAAATAGCGTGATAGAATATGTTGGGCGGTATGATAACGCATGCATTCATGACGAAATGTCCAATCCACTTCGCCGTGTACCTTCATTCCACTTTCAAAAGGAGGAGGACCTGAAAGAAAATGGCGGACTTGATCTCTCTTCTTCGTGTTGGTTACTACAGCGGCCCTTGCGCCCGATTTCAAAATACCTCGGTCACCGCTCTGACCGCCCCCTTCAGGATAGAAGGCAGTCCGGTCAAGCACAACATAGTTCTCACCAACCTCAGAAACGATTGCATCAAACTCCCGAATGTAGTTGTCTTTCATGTGTAACATTTCAGTCATACGTCATGCTCCTGTGACTCTTCTCTTAATCCGTCCTCAGACTTTTTCTTCTCGGCCCTGAACCTTCCTCCATTCCTCTAGGCCGAGGTCTTGAGCCTCAAGAAGCTCGTCTTGACCAAGTTCTATTTCGGCTGCCTCAACTGCAGCATCAATCATCTCGCGAACCGACTCTTCGCTTTCGGCCTCTTCGATCCCTTGAAGCAGCGCATCCGTTATTTGCTCTGGGACACTCAGCTTCCTAAGGAAGATTGCGATGGGCACATATGAAGCAGGAACGTATCCAGATGCATCCGAAAGTGTCAAGTCGAGTTTCTGAAGCTTCTCCACGAATACCTCAGTAAGAATCTCCTGTCTTGTCTTCACATTGACCTCATCGAAGTCCTTGTCCTTCTCGATAGCGGAAATCATCTTCTTTATCTGCTTCATGACGGGGCCCTTGCCCTTGTCACCGCCGAATATTCTACTGAAGAAGCCACTCACCTGTAACACCTTGTCCCTATGTAGGATGCCCCGCAATCTGTGAAACCAACTCGGAGGTTCAAGGGAAAGGAGGCAAACAATTCAAAGGGTGACAACATCAACTTTAAGGTTTCTTATGGCGAGAAGGAAACAGAAACGGGAGATATCATCTCATGCCTTCAACAAGAAAGATTCTAGAGAGATTGGTTTCAGGGGAGCTGAGTATAGAGGAAGCACAAGATGCACTAAAAGCGGCATCCATATCGGATCTCGATGAGATTGCAGCGCTGGATATGAATCGAGATGAGAGAAGTGGCGTTCCAGAAGTAGTCCTCGGCGAATCAAAGGATGTTGAAGACATAATCAAGATTGTTCGACGTATGGTTGAGAGAAAAGGTTACGCGATAGTCACACGGTTGGCAACGTCAGAGACTGATATTCTGAAGAGTAATCTCACAGATCTCCAAGTCCATATTGAAGGAGCAGGGGACCACCTAACTGCACTAGTACACACTGTGGACTGGAAGCTTCCGGACGGGAATGGAGAAGTGGGAGTTCTCACAGCAGGTACTTCAGATATCCCCTATGCAAAAGAGGCCGAGATGGTTATCCGAACAATGGGCGTAGAACCCATTTCATTCTATGATGTGGGTATAGCAGGGATCCACAGGCTGGTTGAGCCCCTTCGCAAGCTGGTAGAGAAGCGTGTGTCTGCCATCGTGGTCATGGCTGGAATGGAAGGAGCACTGCCAACAGTGATAGCCTCCCTTGTCGATGCGCCCGTCATTGGAGTCCCAATCCCCACAGGCTACGGTCACGGTGGGGCAGGGGAAACGGCCCTAGCTGCAATGCTCCAGTCCTGTGCCCCGGGCTTGGCAGTAGTGAACATTGGCAATGGAGTTGGAGCTGGCGCCATGGCCGCACTGATTGCCAGACGCTGTAGAAATGGACTGCAGTGACTCGCTCAGGCATCCATTGAAATCTTCAACTGGAAGCGAAGTGGCGTGCAATCTCCAAGTATATGTTGACCGAGTTAACCATCTCTTCGATCTGGATGTATTCATTCGGCTGGTGAGCCTGCTCAATTGAGCCCGGACCACATATGACATTGAGAATCCCGATCTTGGGCTGCAACACCGAGCAGTCGGTACCATAGGTCGCAGATGTGGGAGTAGGTCTGTGACCCGTATTTGCTTCAACAGCATCCAGTGTGACAGCGACAATCTCTGCATCCAAAGGTGTCAGAACTGCGTCCTTCCCATGCACGTATTCCAGCTCAACTCGCCCATCGAATTGCGACTCATCTAGGACCAGTCGCATATTCTCAAGAACGGTATCTATAGACTGGCCCTTGACAAGCCTCATGTCAAGTGATGCCTCACATCTATCAGGGACAACATTGATCTTGATACCACCCTCGATGAGACCTAGGTTTAGAGTGGGCGGGCCCATGAGTTCAGTCTGTTCGTAGGGAAACTCTGTTTCTTTGACCAGCTGGAGCGACTTGATGCAGAGGTCGATGGCGTTTACTCCCTCTTCAGGTCTAGACCCGTGCGCTGACTTTCCATGAGCGATGAGTTTTGTCCAGAGCATCCCCTTTTCACCTACCAGCACATCCAGACTGGTGGGTTCCGCACATACTCCGTACCTTATGCCCTTCAAGATACCACTCGCTGCAACAGCCTCGGCTCCTGAACAGCCGCTCTCCTCATCCGATGTAGCAAGCATGACAAGAGGACGTTCATGTCTTTCTTCTGAATAGAGTATGATCGACTCGGCTAGTGCTGCCACTGGCCCCTTCATATCACAGGAGCCACGTCCATAGAGCCGACCGTTGACAATCTCTCCACCAAACGGGTCGTGCTTCCAGGACTCGATAGACCCAACCGGAACTGTGTCCATATGGCCATGAATGACGAGATCGCCTATCTCATAGTCGTGGGAGTAGAAGATAAGATTTGGACGTTCTGCTTCGCCAACGGACCTGCATCCAATTCCGTGCGACTCCATGTGCTCTCTCAACACTGCTGCAACTTCAGCCTCTCTCCCGGGCGGACTCTCCGAATTGGTCGCAATCAGGGACTGGGCAAGCGAAATGATCCGTGATTCCTTGAGCATCTCCATCAGACCTCAACCACGGACACTCTGCTATGAACCTATCTCTTCGCTCTTGGAACCACATCTTTTTCAGTAGAGCTGCGATTGTTTCTGCATCGGTCGAGGACGACATAACCCCTGGCGGAGCACAACTGCGATGAAGATCCAAGAGCAAGCTGAGACCGATTTTTCTCTTCTCAAGAGAACTAAAAACAGAAGGTAAGGCTGAAACAACCACACAGGCAGTCAGGCAGAGTCCGGACGTGCGCTCTATCCCCTTCGCCCCTAGAATTCAGAGCGCGCAGGCGTCCAATGGTCGCAGAACGATTTTGGTTGACGATTGCAGCTCTACTTCGTATCTGCTTCCGGACTCTACCTCCACACTAACATCTCCCCCATGAAGAAAGACGCGGACCTTCTTTCTGAGTGTGCGAGAGGGTATCTCACGGAGGTGCAGTGTGTGGGTCTCAGCCATTTTGTAGAGCCTTCTTCTTTCGACGGATGCATTGGTAGCATTCAGATTGAGGAATGCTAGACAGAGAATACTACTGCCACCATGGTATATATAATACATCAACAGAAGTGGGTGCCACAGATAACAGCCAGAGGCCCTCTAGAAGCCATATTCGGCCTACTTGCCCAGAAGGAGAGGTTCAATCAGATTCTTGTCTGAATTGCGGACAATGATGCAGACGGTGACTTAACAAACGGACAGGGTAATCAAAAGAACAAAAGCAAGGGATGAAGGGATACATCTGGCCAGGTAATTTGAAATTCTGTTCAGATTCCCCCACAAATCTTCAGCGACTGCTGTTCATTGGCGGTCCGAATCGTTGCGCTCAGAGGCCTTCCAGGTATCTGTCTTTTCTTGCTCTCCCCGAAGGCCAACAGGGAGTGGCTTGGGATAGCCATCGGGATTGGCCCCAACGTAGGAGAAACCACAAGCTCGTGTCCAGCCGAATCCATCAACTTTCTTCGGGTTAGGCCTCGTTATTCTTACCTCGCCGGAGGAGCGACCCCAACCGTAGCACTTCCCTGCTAAGGAAGAGGAGCATGACGACGACGATTCCGAACCCAATCATCTCGAACATCTTTCTCTCTGATACACTATTCGTATTTAGTCCTACGAGTGTTCATACCCCAGCTGGAGGATTTTGCGAGAGAATGACGACAAGAGAGGGGATTCATACGTGGACACGGGCGTCATGGAATCTCGATGGGGTCCACATCTGGATCATAGTCCGTTCATTGCAAGTTGAACAATCTTTGATAGCAGAGGCTCGTCCCCTCTAGGTATAGACAAAGCCATCTCATCCACAATCCTGTCTCCTAATCGGTTCTTAGAACCACAGTGACGGATTCAGATTAGCGGCGGGAGTTCCTGCCCTTGGAGTTCTTGTGGGTGTCGGTTCGCTCTCGCTCAGTCCTAAGACCAACTGGAAAAGGTCTGCTGTATCCTCTGCCCGAGAATCCAGAATACGAGTAATCATAACCTCTTACTCCACCAAACCCATCAACTCTCTTCGGGTCAGGCCTCGTTATTCTTACCTCCCCGGAGGAGGGGCCCCGGCCGTAGCACTTCCCTGCTAGGAACAGCAAGGTTACAAACGCTACCACAAAGGTGATGATTTCGAACATTGGCCATCGTGTTACTATTCGTATAAATGCATATAATCTCTTTGAGCTAAAAGGATGGCCTCTATGAGGCCAAAGGCAATGAAGTAGGGATTTGTCAGAAAGCAGAGCACAGGCATCTTGGAACGAGTTGAAAACACGACCCACCTAGTTGACACAAATGAGGATCATTCTCGAGGGATGTAGACAAACTCATCCAGAGCATCGTTCTCGGAACGCACCAAGATGTGACCACTCTTCTTCGACAGAGTCACAGTCTCACTCCCAAGGTCAAGTTTCATCTCTTCGCCCTCTTCGAGAAAGCGGTCGGCCCCAGTGGAGATGATCTCATCCAGCATTTTTTTCAGCCAATCAGTGTACGAAGCAGTCATGATGTGAAGCCTCATGTTCAGTCTGAGAGTTTCATATCAGCCTTCAAGGTCGTTCTTGCACGGAGCCAGCGCACTCAACTAATGACTCTTTCCGTTCATCCAATGAGCTATCTTTCTTGATGATTAGGGGTTATAGGCAAACGGATGGCGGGCCGAATCACGCCTTGCAGCGATCTCCTCAACACTCTGCCTCCCCTCAATGGCTCTGCGTAATGCGAACCTGACTGCACGGAAATTGTTGATATGCACACGTCGCGGATTGATGGCCTTCGTATGAACAAAGACATTCACAGCAACTGCAATATCCTGCACCAGCTCTTCAGGAATGATACAGTCGGTGATTGTTCTTGTGACGGCATCAGCAACACCTTTCTGGGCACTCTCGTACACAAGATTCCTATGTCGCTCGTTGGTGATGGTCACTGTCGGAGCGAAAATGGTTGTGGGTTCAAGACCTTTGATTATATTCGATGGATGGAAACCCTCCACAGTAGTACCTGCGTTGTCAATTGCCACTTCGAGGGGCCCGTTCTTCATTCCCATGACCAAGTCCACATGAGCGACCTCCAGACCACTGCCAGCCAAGGCCTCACCATGTAGCAGTGTCAGATCAGATACCTCATCCTGCACTAGCCCCACTGCTTTTGGATAGGACTCCGCGACAAGACTACGCTCACCCATGACGAATCGTACCGGTCCGCGCTGGATGAGCTGCATATCTTCAAGACATGTACGAATCTCATCTATGTCCTCGTAAGAGAGAGAGTCGCCTTCCATAAGGGGAAGCCGAGCTTTGCCGACCGGAACGCCCATCATATTGAGAGCTGCTTTCACCGCAAGACCCCCGCCCTTGTTCACAAACACCCGCACGGTCTTCTGTATGCTCCGTTGGATAATCATGGCACCTTTGAGGTCGCCCTCCGCAAGTGCAGCCTGCATCTTGATGTACCTATCGGGGAACACGTTAGCACTTGCCAGGATTGCACCATCACATCCTGCAGCTAATGCAGGCAAAGCAACCTCATCATGACCAATAACAACCTGAAAGTCCTCAGGTCTTCTGACGAGGATGGTTGTGAGATTCACCAGATCTCCGCTAGAGTCCTTCATTCCGACTACCCCATCGATCTCGCGAAGCCCGTCGACAAGGGTCCAGTGAAGGGGAACTCCCGTTACTTGAGGAATATTGTATAGAAACAGAGGGATGTCACTGTTGTTGGCAATCTTCTCAAAGTGCTCGTATATCTCACGATTAGACGGCCTCAGGAAATATGGGGAAACAACCAGAGCTGCATCGGCACCAAATTCCGCAGCACGACGAGTGAGCTTGATGGCATCATTTGTGTAGGCAGCACCTGTTCCGGCAAGTACAGGAACACGGCCCTTCGCTGCATCACATGCTATGCGGATGGCCTCCATCTTCTCCTCGAAGCGCATGCTGGTGAACTCTCCAGTGGTACCGCAGGGGACAATTCCCGTTGCACCGGCTCTTATGACATAGTCAATGAGACCTCGATACTGCTCTTCATTGACCCCGTCCTCATCGAAAGGTGTGACCAGTGCAGGATAAGCGCCCTTGAAATGGAAATCGTCACTCACCTTGGTCACCTCCACACCTCAGCCAATGCTCTTCCAACCGCATTCTCTGCAGCATCTGTCACAGCTCTTCGATCTCTGCTGTTCAAGTCAACATCCATTGCCATTATCATCACACTGCTGTTCAATGCTTCAGCTGGTATCTTCGCCGCATCGAGGTATGCCGATACTGCTTTGGCTGCACCAGACTGAACAGGGCCGTAGAAAAGAGAAGCCTGGCGCATCGACCTTATGGTCCGGGCCGGAACCATGATGCTACTCGGCTTGACAAAGAGGTTTGGCTCAAGAATGACCGAGAGCGCTTCATGTCCAATCTTTGCCTGAGTAAGCAGCTTCACAAACACGCGACCCAAATCACCTTGCTTTGGCCCCGCAGCGATAGATACACTGACCTGTTCATTCGAGGCCTGTCCGAATCTTGCACCGTCGAGAAGGTCAGGAGAGATGTTGAACTCATTGAAGAGCGAAACCATATCTAGATTATCAATCAGGGGTTGTTGCTCCTGTGAGGCGATGAGTCCCAGTTTCTCAAGCTCCATGCGAATCTCGTCCTTTAATTCGACTGTCAGCGTCCCGCCGGTATTAAGAGGCAGTCTCGATTTCCCGGCGTTTATTCCCATCATCTTCAGAGCGGCCTTTGCTGGAGGGGCACCGCCGTTTCTGGTGACAAGTCGAGCAAAGGTCTGAACAGAGTGTTGAAGTCTCATTGCCTCTAGCATCTTACCTTCATTGACCTTCTTCATGATATCCAACCAGATGTGAGGGATAACATTGGCTGATGCCAGTATTGCCGCGCTGGCACCTGCAGCCACTGCAGACAGAAAGCATTCATCATGGCCAATCAGTACGGGAATCTTTCCTTCGAGCTTCTGGATGAGTTCGACCGTCTTCCCGATATTGCCGCTGCTATCTTTGATCCCCGCAATGTTATCTAGGGCAGCCAGATCGTAGACCAGATCTGAGCCGAGTTCCCCCAGAGTACATTGAGGAATATTGTAGAGAATCAGGGGCAGATTCCCTTGCCGTGCAAGGTTGGAGTAGTGTTCATAGTAGCCCTTGTCAGAAGGCCTGAGATAGAACGGAGAAACAACAAGGGCAGCATCACAACCAATATCGGCGGCATATTGAGTGAGCGCTATTGTTGCCCTTGTGCTATTCTGCCCAGTCCCAGCAATGACTGGAACTCGACCATCCACATACTCTACAGCGAGCTTGAGGAGCTTCTTACGCTCCTCGGTCCGCATGTAGATGAACTCACCGGTGGTTCCAGCCGGGACAACCCCGGTGGCACCTTTCTCAATTGTGTAGTCGATTACCTCTCTGAACCCATCTTCCATGATGTCTCCATCTCTTGTGAAGGGTGTAATCAGCGCAGGCATGACCCCTTTGGGCTTGAACTTTGAAACCATTCAGAGTTCCCTCAACACTCACTCCGGAGATAGAGGGCGTATATAAGTTTCCACTCGCAATGTGATGTCATGACTGAATTCCGTATTGCATTAACCACTTGCCAACGCGATTCTTCGGATCGCATCGCGGAAGAGTTCGTTGAGAAGCGGCTCTGTGCATGTGTGAGCATAGTCAGAGGTCTATCAAGCGTCTACCGATGGAAAGGTGAAATCGAGAAGGAACCAGAAGACCTTCTAATCATCAAGACCACGGCGGTGAAAATTGCATCTCTAGAGCAAGCGCTCTTGGCCTCTCATCCCTACGAAGTGCCAGAATTCATTGTCCTACCGATTATTGAAGGAAATGATACCTATCTGGACTGGATAACACAAAGTGTGAATTCCGAGTCTTCCGAGAAGTGATCAAGCTATGCCGGCGCTTCGGGCAGCATACCCCAATGAGTCATTGAAGTAATCTGCTATGACGCTGGTTATCGCAGGACCAATGATGTGGTTTATCTCTCCAAGCATAAGCTGTTTGAGATCCATCTTTGAGGTGATCTTCCCCTTCCGCTTCAGACGGCTTATCTCTCTCTGAACGATTGACCTTGCCTCGCTCCATGATACTGGTTCAGCGGTAGGCCCGATGAGCCCAGACTTGATATCTGAGAGAGATCTCATCACAAAGACGGATAGATTATCGATGTCATCGCTGGTCTTCATCTGTCCTTTGCCGTGCGTTTCACACTTCCCATCCTTTGGGGTACTTCCACAGACTTGGCAGATTGGACGACCTCTTTTTGTCTGCACGAAGAAAGAAAGCATGTTCGAGCATTTTGCCGAATCATTCTCATCCCACTCCAGACCTGCGGTGCCAACCCTGCCAGTTGCTTTGAATACTGTATGGGCTTTCGTATAGATGAATGAGAGTACATCAATCTCTCTCTTCTTCTTCTCAAGAAGTCGCTTCTCCTCTCGTTCTGCTTCAAGTGCAAGCTGTTCCTTGGCGAGTTTCTCCCTGCGCTCTCGTCTTAGGAATCGTTGCATCAGGTCAAAGGATATGGCATAGTTATCGAATGATAATGTACTGGCCTGCAGGGGTTCGTCAGTCACTCCCTCAAAGACCGGGCTCGGTGTTTTCTCAAGCTCCTCCCTCGCAGCGGACATGTGCTGATTTGACAGCCGGGCATGCATCCAAGAGCGTATCATCATCCCATCAAGATGTGGATGAACCTGCTTCATTTCGAGAATACGTTCCGATAGTAAGTCAATCAGAATCTCCTCTCGCAAGAATTGAAGTTCTGTGGCGGCATCTTGATAAATGCTCAAGAGCAGCGCCTTGCTCCGTAATAGATCCTGCTTCGACCTCAGATAGGTCTCGACGACCCTTGCGAGGTTCTTCAGAGTGCCTATCATGAAATGCCAAACTAGGTCCATTCTTAGAGATGCTACCGCTTCCTCATGTTGTCTCTGTATCGTCATGTCGGAGGAAGAAGAGATGCCCATCTCTCCTAGGCCACCGTGCTCAACGAGTTCTCGGGCCTTCAGCATCTCGAGGAATTCTTCATGAGAGGGCACCCTCATCTTCTTTCTTAGTTCATCCAATACTTGTGATTCGATGGCGATGAGTTCGGATGGATTCTTCGCCAAGATGTTAATACCAACTTTGTCAAGCTCTTCAGCTCTAAGACCTCGTGCTCTAAGCATTCCTTTAACAGGTTTTTCCAGTGTGTCTTCGAGCTTCTCCAGAGTTCGTAGCGAACGCTCTATGTCCTCGAGCTCCTTCGGGCTGTATTGACTTGGTGTTTCTTCTACAGCAGAGTCACTTGAAAATGAACTGAGGCCCTCAAGCAGGGTTTCCGGATCCACCAGACGCTTAGCGGCCAGTCCACTTCTAACTATCTCTTCTTCTACAGACACGAGGTGACTGATAAAGGGAAAGGCATACTGGGGATTATCTGGAATGCTGGTGGTGATCTCTTCCGTTATTCTGTCAGCCAATCGCTTTTCAAGGTCACTGAGGTTAGTGAGAGAATCGACTTCCTCAACAAGCCAGTCAAGTATCTCTATCCGTGAGCCATGAGCCAAGCGGATAGGATCCAGAGAACCGGACCGAGGAAACAGAAAGTCAATTGACGCCTGAGTAATCTCGACAAGGATTTCATGAGGAATATCAGCCCCAGTCAGAGGGCCGCTCAAATAGGATTCTCCTCCAGCAATGAATGATAGCAGCCTCCTAACAACCGAGGTCTCTACGACTTCAGCCTCATGTTCTCTTAGTAATTCATCCCTGAGAGATAGTGAGGATTCCTTCAGTCCCGAGGCCTTCGCATAAAGCTCATCCAGCCAACGCTTTCGCCAACCTGTGATGCCAAGAATGAAATCAAGGGCACTGTTAGGAGAATAGTCGTGTGGAATCTTCTCAAGATAGCCCTCAACAAGACTGACCACCTTAGAAGCTGCTTCATCTTCTCGTGCCTGCACACCCGGTATATCAACGAGCTCCAACACAAACTCCGAAATCAGTCGCTCGATGTCAATCTCTTCTCTCAGCCTATTCTCCAGTATCTCACGAATCTCCATCTCAAGATAGCGACGCTCATCATGCGAGAGCTCTTTCTTCTTCTCAATAGTCAGTTGTTCGTCATCACTCATGCTGAGCAGTCGAAGGCCCTGATAGTTGTAGAGATAGAAGGCTGCGAAAAATGACATTATGTCTTCTAGGGGCCTATTCTCCTTGAGTATGCTGGACAGAAGCTCTCGGTCCCTGTTACTACGCATGTGAGTCGCTAGCGCCTCTGTGAGAATAATCTCCTTACCTGCCTCGCTCATTTGCTTGGTTTTCAGTATCCAAGTGCTAGACATCTATCAAGCGACCTCCTTGTATCCAATAGTCACAATGAACTCATCTTCCACGTAGTCGTATGAGACCACATGTATCCGCGAAGAATCATCGAGATCACGAAGCAGGACTCGCTGAATACGAGGCATGAGTTTTCCCAAGGAACGAATCATCGAATCCAATAGATGGTCTAGAAATCCATCAGAGATGCTCAGTTTGATATTTTCTACTCGACGAGTTCCTTCGGATTTCAACTGCTCTAGCCGCTTCGAGAAGATGGTACTCATTGCATGAAGTCGTTCGTCCATCCGCTCCAGTCTATCACTGAGCAGCGCTCGAAGCCGCCTGCAGTCAATCAGAGCCTCAGAAGGGAGAGGCTTCTCTGGAATTGGTTTGGGAATTCCTTCTGGGTACTCCCGCTCTATTCTAGCTATTCGGAGATCCAGAGGTTCGGGAGTAACCGGGTGTTTTGGACTATCAGACACCCCATCGTAATCCATCCTTTTGTGCTGTTCATACTCCTCAAGCGCCTCCTCATACTCGGCCTGTTCATTTTCAAAGTTGGAACGCGCTTGAGCAATCAGTTCCAGCCTCTTCTTGTTCCTCGCGATAACGGGAGCATTCTCAGCTTCGATCCTTTCGCATTCATCTTGCCACGACTGCAGCTGTTGTTGGAAGTCCTCTTCGAGCGTTTTCTCCTCACCAGCAACTCTTTCCACCATGGATGCAGCAGAGATGCCAGCTCCATACCTCTTATGCACGAAGGTCAGGAAGTCTGCGAGTAGCTCGGTGTCGGAGTTATATGGAGTGTCTGGGGCAAACGCATCTACCCATCCTGCAGCTTCTTGGATCCATTCATCAGGTTTGCTCTTTGCGCCTCTAAGAATCTCTATCAACCTATCCTTGCCAGGTCTATCGCTCTTCAGACCTCTCATCAAGAACTCAGACATGAATGGAGCTGACGAAACATGATCAACAAAATCTGGTAGTGTTTCAGAGATAACAAGTTCGAGGGCGTTCAAACGTTGAATCAGTCGTTTCCCCTCCTCGTCAAGTGTGTCTTCTGAACCCGAGTCTGAGTACTCAGAAACAATCTGCGTCCGTACAATCTCAGCCAAGTCGCCAAAGGACACGAGACTCCAGATTTCAATCTGCTCGAATGCATCCATGAGTCTGTGCCCGAGAGACTCTGCGAGTTCCGAATATCCACTCGTCTTGCCCGACTCGAATGCCTCTCTATCAAATACTGCCCGAAGCTGGGAAACTAGTTCGACAAAGAACTTTGTAAATAGCAGGGAGTCTACGTTGTCATAATCCTGGACCCCCAGGTCATCCCTAAATCCCTCAAGAGCCAACATGAAGGCCTCTGTCACCGCACCGATAACCAGGTATCGTTTCAGATCCCTAATGAAATAGCTGTTAACTCTCCGATAATAGGTAAGGAAATACCTAATGGAGCTTCGCATCTGCCAAGCTCTCACTTCGTTCTCTTTGGGGAAAGTTCTGAGTAGTGATTTTTCAAGCTGCTCAAGCAAGCTCTTGATCACTTCGCCATCTCCAGCACCCTCTGCCAACTCATCTAGAGCCTCTCCTACTGAGTCAATGTGTTGAGGAACTGTCAATACCTTGCCAGACTGGATGTGTTCTTCGAGAGACTTCGTGACTAAAGACAGGATGACACTTGAATCTTCTATCATCTGCCTAGCAACTTCCAAGACATTTTCAAAGTCAGAGTACATGACTCTCTCCTTACCGACTCGGACGATGAGCGACTCTACCAGAGAGCGAGCGATATCCAGTTCCTCTGCACTGTAAGCATACGCGTTCATCTCTCGCAGAATGGAACGACCTAGTTCAGGTAAGCGCCTTGTAACCGTGTCAATACCCAGAGGAGTCGATATCATACGAGAGAGAGAACCGGCGTCCCGGTTCCAAGGAATGCCAGACGCCAAGAATTCGATGTCTTGGCGTTCCAGTACCCGTATACTCGGAGGCATCGAAGTGAAGTCCTCAGAGAATCCAGAACGAACACGAAGATATGCTTCGGACCCTTCGTGCTTGATCTGAACCGAATCCCACGAGCCCTTGAACCTCCGGTCCATCATGTCCACGAAGAGGACTCTGTTGAATCGATCAGAGAATCTCCTAAGCACCAGAAGACCGTCCCTCTCATAGTCAAGTTCATTGGCTTCGATTGCCTGTTCAATATCTCCGATTTTCTTCGAGAGATTCGTGATATGCGAGTCGATCTTGAAGGGGTCAACAACTCCCTTCTCCCAAGACAGGACACATACATGAGTATTAATGCCGCCGAAACTGCTACCGGCGATAACCAGTTCTTCAGGAAGCAATTCCGAACCAGCAGATCCCTCCAGATACCACTCAGCAGCAAGCAGCTCAAGATGCTCAGCATGTAACAGACTATCCCTTGCTGAAAACACAACAGGCATGACATTGAGAGCCACCTCTTCAGAGTTTGACTCCATCATCGACCCTGAGCCGATTGCCGTCCCTATTGGGTGACCGCGTCGGGTGGTTGAACCCAAAACAGATGCTGATGCGAGACTTATCGCCTCAGCTGTGCTCGGGGTTGAGAGATCTATATCATGCGTGTCTTCCAATCAGATACCTCCAACTCTACCCTTTGCAAGCGGCATCGCTTGCTACTGGGGTCAGAATCATGAGTTGGCAAGCTGCCTTTTGAATCTAGTTCGGTTGTAACTGTATTCACGCAAGTTTCCAGACATTCTCTTCTGTGTGAAGAACCAGCCCCGCCTGTTCAAGACTACGTAGCCCCACTCTGATGGTTGTTGGAAGAAGGGCGTCCAAGGTGTCCGGGATAGGAACACCTCGACTCTGAATCATATCGTAAGCAAGCTGGTCAATATCTGCGTCCTCTCTTGCACGGATTTGCGATAGGATACTATCCTGAAAATGACGAACGCTATCTAAGGCCTCTTGAAATTGAAGCCCAACATCACCCAGTATGTGAGGTATATCGTGAGACGAAAGGAGGTGCTCCACACCAATTTTTGATAGAGTCTCCAGAGCCTTTGTCTTTGCTGTGAAACTGCCAGTGAGGTCTACGTAGAACTTCCGAGGATCATTCGCATAATTGTTCACCTCATCTCCAGAGAACAGAACCCTGTTCGTTCTCTCGAAAAAGACACAGTGTCCTGCACAATGGCCCCCCGTGTGGATAACACGCAGATTCAGGTTCCCAACCGGAACGTGATCACCAGTCCTCAACACTCGGTCGGCCTCAAGCCCCCTATAGTTGACCTTCAAAGGCCCGCGTTCGAGCTTCATCGCCAACCGACCGGGTAGACCAAGCAGCAATCGTTCATTCACGAACAGACTCGCGTCGCCGAGAAGGTCCACATCGCCACTATGCAGCATCAGGGGAGCGTCAATCTTTCGTTTAAGACGCCAAGCACCCCCCACATGGTCAGGATGCGCATGAGTACAGAGTATCCCTACGACGTTCTTCTTAGGTTTTAGACCAAGATACTCGATGCTCTGGACAATCTTGTCACCAGGGTCTCCAGCAGTTCCCGGGTCAATCACAAGAACTTCGTCAGAGTCTACAACCAGATGGCTCTTGATGTAGCCAAAATCATCTACAAAGGCACCTGGAACCTCATAGAACCCGGGAATAATCTCCTTCAGATGCATCGCTATCGATAGATATTAGCCAATGCTTATGATGATATCGGCAATCAGTGAGCCTTATGAAAGAGAAATCCTAGATTAGACCATGGATGTCGAGTCAATAGAAGAATCGCTTGTAAGGATACGAGAAGAGCAGGATCTAGATAGAGGAGTCCAACCAAGAATCTCAGCCATCAGAACTCGAGAATCTGATGCCATCGAGATAGTTGTACCCGATAGGGCAGAGAAAAGCATGTGCCTGGGACCAGGCGGCAGTATCGTCGCTCGGCTTGCTCAGGAGTTGCAGAAACATATCACTGTTGTGGCAATAGAGGATGAAATTATCCATAGACACAGATTGCACACAACCATGGTGAGAATTGAGGAAATCTGGAAAGACTTGAGCGCGAATCACAAGGCCTTTCTGCACCGCCTCAAAGAAGCGATTGAGAAACGCCTGGAGAGGGAGCAGGTTTACGGTTTTCCCACGCTTAAAGGATCAACACCCGCCGTTGCTCTCTCGGGTGGAGTGGACAGCTGTGCAACCATGATTCTGCTTAAAGAGATGGGGCTTAGACCAGTAGGAGTCACTGTTGAGCTGTTAGAAGAGCATGAGAACGACCTTTCCCAACGCCGCGCATCAGATATTTGCAGAGGGCTTGACTGCAGGCAAGTAGTGGTCAAGGGCTCCTCGGAGTTTCGAGAGGTAATCGAACGGACACTGGAGGGCAGAATCCATCCTTGTGGGGATTGCCATGGCCTGATTATCAGCGAAGCCCTAGAGGCAGCGAAGATTCATGGTCTTGATACATTGGTGACTGGAGAGCTCTTACCGACCGGACGGCAGTCGCTTGTTTGGAGAGATGGGATGTTGTTGGTTCATCTTCCTGCAGCACTTGCTCTGACAAAGTACAACACACGATTGCTATGCAAGAAGAAGGGTTTCAAAGCAGAACCGATACGATTCGGCTGCTCGCTTGTTCGATGCATTCACGAAAAGGGTTGGAAGGGAATACGACCGTCAATCTACCGCGTCCTTAGAGAAACTCAAGCAAACGTGCTTACGCCAGGGCAATCAATTCAGTACGTCAAATCCATCTTGAAACCGATATTGCACAACCACAATGACAAAGGAGAGTATCGTGTATGAGGGGCGTCTATCTCTTAGTAATGCACATCAAAGAAACCACGCTCAGAGATGTTGGGGCACTTGGCCCTCATGAATTCCAGGAAGGATTTTGGGTCTACGTCGGGTCGGCAATGGGCGCAGGTTCCACAAGTATCGAAAAAAGAATAGCACGCCATTTCTCCAGGAACAAGAAGACGCATTGGCATATCGATTACCTCCTCGACGGTGGATTGCTGCCAAGCTTCGCGATCTATTCAGAGACTGAAGAGAAAACCGAGTGTGTTCTTGCTCAAGCAATCGGACAACAATCTCAATTCGAAAAGGGACCAGTTGGGTTCGGATCATCGGACTGTCGAACAGGATGTGCTACACACCTCTTCAGATACTTGGATGGAGGCGACGTTCAGAAGGAGCTGCTACTTATCCTGGAGGGTCTGGGAATCACAGGCGTTGTTGTCAGTCACGCCGACGCCATCTTAGGCAAGTGTTAAATGGAAAAACTCACGCATTAGACAAAACTGGAGGACCACACGAATGCCTAACTGGATGTCTATATTTCAAGATCTGAAGAGCAAGGGACAGACTTTCACAATCTATCTCAAGTATATGCAAAAGGATACACTCGCCAAGATACCCAATGTACGAGTCAGTGAAATCGATGAGGACTATGTCAAGCTAGAGAATCCATCAGGATACGGTATTCTTGCCTATGAGGACATTCTATACATATCGATTCCAAGACAACAGTGAAGACTCACCATGAATCTTTATAGGCCTCTCCTACAGCTAGAACATGATTGAATAAAGAAGTCTGGAGCATCCCAAGTTGCCAAATCTAGTCTACATACCCATAGAAGGCGAGCGTATTATCGCTGAGAGCAGTGAATACATCATCAGCAACTTCAGATACATCCAGAATGATAGAGGTTCGGGAACCAGCACGAGTATACCTCTACATATGATTACAGAGTACAAGTTGACGCCGAAGTCAGCCATGTTCAAAGTCATCAATGGGATTGTGAATGTGATAGGGGCCATGCCCCGGAGCGATGAAATCAGAGGAGCTCTCGGGCTCAGGGAGTTCGATAAGCTTAGGATGGGCGACCAGAGGAAGCTGTGCGAAGTATGCGGCGTGCCTTTCGTCCACCCCGACCACCCCTATAATCGTTGGATAACAGTTGGCTACCACCGTCCATTCTCAAAGCACTTCTACAAAGAGTTCGCTTGGCTGAAGGGAGAGGAAGTTTTCACCTATTGGCCAGACAGTTTCATTCTAACCAACTACCGACTCTACCAGTATGACTCCAAGCGTAAGAAACTGTATATGTTTCCATTGCACATGGTGGAGACTTTCGAAGCGAAGAGAGATCGACTCAAAATCCAAGCGACCAGTGGTAAATTTGATATCCGAGGAAAGGTTCCGAGGCAGGATCATCTTCTGAAATTGTGGCAGCAACGTTTGTGGAACAATGTCCCAAAGGAACATCTGGACTGGCTAATCAGACCGTTCAGCTATATTCAGCCACGCCATCCCTTATCGCAGTATACCTATAGCGACATGGCGGAGGGCCCATCGCAGGTTGCAAAAGAGAGTCACCAAGACTTCCAGGCAGCAGCATCTTCTAGCCCTGGAACGACCGTTTACGTAAAACCAGTGATAAGAGATAGGTGTACAAACTGCAATGCACCAATGTCTTGGGAATCTATAGACTGGACTGGGCCTGATCAATATGCCTGTCCATCGTGCGGATCGACCCACCGTGTTGAGTACGAAAGATTCTGAGGGGCGGCCCTATCGATACTCTCTGGTCCATGATAGACCTAGTCGGTCGATGGTCTCATCAGTTGGAAGACCCGTTTCACGGTCCCAGCCTCTCAGCCTATAGTAATCATCTAACATAGGGTCAAGATTTACCATCTCTCCCTTTCCTGGCCCCTCGGGCATTGGTGTCTTTGTGAACCGGTCCGGTAAGGCATCATCCTCCCGTGTTATTCCCTCTCTGGCATTGAAGAGCCTCTTGAGTGTGACTTGGCGTTCAGCAATCTCTGTCAGATGACCAATATCTCCCAGAGACTCGATTCCTGTGGCGAGAGGTAGCACCTCAGCAAAATCCTCTACCCAGAAGATAGGCGGCCAAGATACCGAATACCAGCAAACGATGAGTGTGTCGCGCAAGCAGTACGCGTTTTCGGTCTCAACAACAGCTGCAGCCTTGTACTTCTCAGTGTAAGGATTGATGATCTCTGGCAGCTTGTCGGCGCCCCACCGCTCGGCGGCAACGTCCTCATATCCAAGTTGATCTACTGTGACAAGACTTCTCAGGTGATCTGCACCTCTAGCACCTGTAGCATGAGCTAGACCTATGCTTCTATGCGTACGGCCATCTTGGCCAGATATCTCAAGACCCTTGACATGCATCGCATAACGTTCGGTTCCACCACCAATCTCTTCGGCTGCACGTTTCGAACCAAGGGAGAGCGTCTTCCCGAATCCCTCCCTTCGTCCTATCATCTCTAGAAGTCTGATGACCGTTTCCGAATCCCCCCATCTCAGCTCAAGCCCTCCTGTGGTATTGACATCAATGAGTCCTTCTTCAAAGGCCTCTATTGCAAATGCAATAGTCGCCCCTGCGGAGATTATATCCATCCCATACTGGTTACATATCTCATTAGCCTTCAGAGTTGTGGGATAATCCGAGATACCCAGAAGACTTCCAGATGCCATCAGTCCCTCATATTCTGGACCCTCTTCCAGTGTGCCGGCATAACGACCAGACCGAACATAGTTCACCTTCTTGCATCCCAGACTGCAACCGAAACAGGCCCGGTCCGAAACCGTATACCGAGGGCGAATGTGGTCCCCACTAAGACTTTCCCATCCCTCAAAGACCCCAGTCCTATGATTGAAGGTGGGCAGCTCGCCTATTTCTTGCTTGACCGCCGTAAGAATCCAGGTCCCCCACCGATGCATCTCCTGAGCCTGAGGGTTCGTTCTCACTCGGTTGTGAGCCTTCTTGGCCAGCTCCACGAATTCATCATGATGGGCAACACTCACCCTGCCATGACCGCGGATTCCGATAGCCTTCACATTCTTCGAACCAAGTACAGCACCCATCCCGCTTCGACCGGCGGCCCTTGCATGATTCACAATGATTGAGGAGAACCTGACCTGCTTCTCTCCCGCAGGGCCGATGGCCGCGACCTGCATGTCCGAGTCCCTGTGGTGTTTCTTGATGGCCTCTGTTGCTTCATCAGTCTTCATCCCCCAGAACTCGTCCGCGCTTCTTATCTCAGTCAAGGAGTCCTCAACTGTGATATAGACAGGCTTCTCGGCGGCACCTTCTACAACAAGCAAGTCATAACCTGCGTATTTCAGCTCTGGACCCAGGAAACCGCCAACATGACTCTCACCCCAAATGCCAGTCTGTGCAGCCTTTGACACGAACACTGTCCGCCCACTCATGGGCCATAGCGTTCCAGTTATCGGGCCCGTTGCGATTATCAGCTTGTTATCGGGAGAGAGGGGGTCCGTTCTGCCCGGAACTTCTTCGTAGAGCAGACGAGCTGCGAAGCCATCACCACCGATATAGTCTTCAATCCAGTCTTTAGGCAGGTTCTCTACCCAGACTCTCTCTTCACTCAGATTCACGCGAAGGATTCGGCCCTGATATCCACCTAGTTGCATTCAAAGCCTCCAGCATTACTGCGCCTCAGCAGTTCTTCTGACCTCGTTCAGGTATTTTGCCATCTTCTCATGACGGTCTGCAACTGCAGACTGGGAAGGTGTTCCATAGGTAATCGCGTGCGTGGGGCACATCTTGACACACTCAGGATCACCGTCACAATGATTGCACTTGATAATCCTCATAGACCCGGTGTCCAATCGTATCACGCCATTCACACACACACCAACACACGACTTGCACAAGATGCATTTGTCTTCATCGAGGTAGACCATCTTTGTGATTGGATCACGTCGCATCGCGTAGACAGGACAGACATCTACACACGGTGCCGCCTCACAGGGCCCGCAGACATTGGGCACATCAATGCCTAAGTCATCATATTTCACAATCTTCAGTCGGGCCAAGCTCGGCTGGAAAACACCTTCTTGCTTTGCAGAGCATGCAAGCTCGCAGATGCGACAGCCTGTGCATTTTGTATAATCAACTATGAGTTGTTTTGCCAAATATGGCACCTCGCAGACCTGCTGTCATCTTACTTACACGCAAAAAAGGTTACTAAAGAGGTCATTGAGAGGCCGCTCATCTAGGTGAAGTTCTCCACCCAGCCATGCCTATCCTCCACCAGCCCTCTTTGCAGTCCCGTGATCTCATCGAAAAGGCGTCGAGAAAGGTTTCCAACATCTCCCTTTCCCACTTGATACTTCTCTCCATTGTAACCGATGACTCCGATTGGAGCGATTATGGCAGCAGTCCCTGTGCCAAAAACTTCAAGCACTCTTCCTGTCTTGATCCCATCGATGATTTCATGAATTGATATTCTTCTTTCACTCACTTTGTATCCCCATTCTTCTCCAAGCTGGATTACCGAGTCCCGTGTAATTCCTGGAAGGATTGTGTCATTTAGAGGGGGGGTTGCAAGTTCGTCCTCAAATCGCACAAACACATTCATCGTTCCACATTCCTCGATGTACTTCCGTTCGATGGCGTCGAGATAGAGAGTCTGCGAGAAGCCGGCCTTGGTGGATTTCATGTTTGCAAAAAGGCTTGCCGCGTAGTTGCCCATTGTCTTGGCATGTCCAACTCCGCCTCGTACTGCCCGTACATATTCCTGTGAAACCATCACGCTTATCGGATTGAACCCCTCTCTGAAATAGGGTCCAGCAGGACTCAGGATGACGTAGAAGAAGTACTCATGAGACGGACGAACCCCTAACTTAGGCTCGCTTGCTATTATTGTCGGCCTCATGTAGAGGGAGGTTCCCTTCTCTTCTGGAATCCATTCCCGCTCAACGCGGAGCAGCTCCCTCATTGCTTCAAGCACTCTTTCTGTGTCGACGGGCGGAATGACCATTCTCTCAGCAGATGAATTGAGACGCTTCAAGTTCATTTCTGGACGGAAGAGGTAGATCTCATTATCCCTTCGATATGCCTTCATTCCCTCAAAGATTCCTTGGCCATAGTGTAGAACCATGGCTGCAGGGTCAAGTTGTAGCGAGTGATAAGGTTCAATTCTGAGCTGGTGCCACTTCCCGTCAGAATATTCCATGATAAGCAGATGGTCAGTGAAGACAGACCCAAAAGGCAGGTTCATTGGATCTGGTGGCTTCTCCTTGAGTTCATCATCTGATGCGCGCTCTATCTTCAAGTGCATTGCCTTTCACTTGACTTTCACCAACAAACGGATTCTTAGGTCTTGCGACACGGAACGTCGCTGTTGAAACACCGAGATTCAGTTCCATGTCCGGATGAGAATACCTTAATACCAACAGAAAGGACTTGTTGAAATGACTGGAGAACAGCGACAATGAGTCATGGTCAAGATGTTCCCGATGACTACCTCTACCTTGATCCGAAAGAAGTGCTTTCACAGTACTCTGTTGAATGGGTAGCCCTGAGAAGGTCCTACAAGGAGATCCAAGAGAATCTGTCTGCTGTCCAAGACGAGCTCAATGAGCTGGATAGCCAGCTTGAGAAGAAGAAGATATCCGATAAAGAGCACAACGAGAAGTACCGCGAGAAATGGTTACAGTCCACCCAGATGGTCCAAGTCAAGCGAGAGGTTGAGGCGCGGCTCTATAATATACAACGCGAGATTAGAAACGCCAACAAGCGGCTCAAGGAACAAGAGAACGAGAGAAGACGAAGAGAAAGAATCGAGCAAGAAAAGGCCCATGCGATGATTGAATGGATGTCACTGAAACAAGGTTTCGATCTTATCATGGACAAGCGGAGAGAGATCACATCAGAGATGGATGAACTGGAGATTAGGCGAAGAAACGGAAAGGTTTCTGATGTAGATTACAGAAAGGCACGAGTTGACCAGATTCGCCGGCTTGCAGAGCTCAGGACACTGGAAACCGATGTCAAGGGTAGGCTTGGAGAACTTCTTGACATCATAAAGAAATAGAAGCGGGTTTCCGAGAGCGGAAACAAAGCAGGAGGAAGAGACCCCAATGGGTCTCAGTCCTGTTTTCTCACATCAGATAGCTCTGGGCAATCATAGCATCAGCAACCTTCAGGAAACCAGCTATGTTTGCGCCGAGCATATAATTACCTGGTTGGCCAAACATCTTTGCAGTATCGTAGGCGGTCTGGTGGATATTCACCATGATCTGATGCAATTTCTGATCGACCTCCTCACGAGACCAGAAGTAGCGCATACTGTTCTGAGCCATCTCGAGCCCTGATACTGACACGCCGCCAGCATTGGCAGCCTTGCCAGGTGCATACAGTACATCCGCTTCCTGCACAATCTCAATGGCTGCAGGTGTCAGCGGCATGTTTGCTCCCTCACCAATTGCGATGGCGCCATTATCAACCAAGGCCATGGCCTCATCTTTGTCTACTTCGTTCTGGGTAGCACAAGGCAAGGCGATGTCACATTTGCGGCCCCAGGGGCTGCTCTGAGGGTTGAACTCAACATCGAACTCCTCGGCATACTCCTTTATACGCCCCCTACGAACATTCTTGAGCTCCATAATCCAGTCCAGTTTCTCCCGGTCAATACCATCGGGATCATAGATGTTGCCATCAGAGTCACTCATCGTGATGACCTTTGCGCCAAGATGGATGCACTTCTCTGCTGCGTACTGTGCAACATTGCCCGCACCAGATATTGTGACGACTTTGCCATTGAGGTCATCGCCCTTCGTCATGAGCATCTCGTTAACGAAGTACACAGTTCCGTAACCTGTCGCTTCAGGTCTGATTAGAGACCCTCCATAGTTTCGACCCTTACCGGTTAGAACGCAAGTCCCGTGCTTGTTCGTTACCTTTCTGTACATGCCGTAAAGGTATCCGATCTCACGCGCACCAACGCCGATATCGCCCGCAGGAACATCTGTGAATTGGCCGATATGCTTGTTCAATTCAAGCATGAGACTATGACAGAAGATTCTTACTTCTGAGTCGGACTTGCCCTTTGGATCGAAGTCAGAACCGCCTTTGCCACCACCCATCGGTAATCCCGTCAAGCTATTCTTGAATATCTGCTCAAAGCCGAGGAACTTAAGAACTCCCAGGTTTACAGTTGGATGGAAACGAAGTCCACCCTTGTAAGGGCCGATTGCCGAATTGAACTGAACTCTGTAACCTCTATTAACGTGGACCTCGCCCTCGTCGTCTACCCATGGAACGCGAAAGAGAATGACACGTTCTGGCTCGACGATTCGTTCAAGAATAGCGTTCTCCTTATACTTGGGGAACTTCTTGATGGCGGGTTCCAAGGTTTCCAAAACTTCCGTTACAGCCTGATGAAAGACTTTCTGCTCGGGGTCTTTCACCTTGACTGCTTCTATTACACTTTCAATATATTTGTCCATGGACCACACTCACCATCTGGTGTTAGGCATCTTCGAGCGCTTCGAGCTGACACATAAATTAATCGGAAACGTCCCAATCCTGACTCTATTCGGCCCGTGAGTAACTTCCGAAGGATCCACGGAATACGAAGGGTCATTAGGAGCTGGCGTGCTGATAGGTCAGGGATCCAGTTCATGTCAGAATACGAACAGGAATGGATTAGCCCCATTCTTGAGGTCTACAAGAAAGGCGACATCGAAGAGCAGTACTCTGTAATTCTCGGTCTGAACCCTCTGGGTCAGGCTGTCTGTCGGAGAATCTACCAGGACAACTCCTTTGAAACCCTGCTTGTCTTCAATTCATCATCGTTCTCAATGTGGAATAGATATCCCTCAGATATGAAGCCGCCTGTTGTACCTGTCCATGCTCTTGCCGCAGGTGATTTGATGCTAATCTTCGGAGATGTCTTCGTGCGGAATCACGAATGGATACCAGATTTGGTGTTCTACCTGAGAGGGAACGTTCCTAGTCGTTTTGTCTTTGGACTGATGAACCATGATGCTGCGTCGTGTGGGCAAGTACTCTCGAAGAAGGGAGGACGTCTATTAGAGAGAATGGACATTCCTCTGGGATATGGTGACTACTACGACGGGGTAACTGGACCCTTGCTTAGTCTGGCTGCGCCTACATCTCTTGACCCCGTCATACTGTTTCTTGAGGGTCATCCCTCTAGTGACATCGTTCTCCAGATAGATGACAAGACCGTCACAGAGGAAGATGTTGTTCTAGCAATCGCGCTTCTTGAGAAGGGACTAGACATCAGACTCGGTTGATTTGTTGTCAATCCAGTTCTGTTCCCTTCTTCGTCTTGCCATATCCGGTCCGTTCTCGTTCATGGTATGTGCGGAACTGTTCATCTTCCGAGTAATCGTACATGTTCGCATCACATTCAGAACACAACAATGCACGTGTTTCTTTGAGATCAACTACCTTGCCACAGGATAAACAGGTCCACAGGCCGGCCTGATATAGCCGAGTCTTCCGAGAACAGACTCTCGCAAGATTGCGGAGTTCTTCTGGGCACTCACGAGCGACTCCGGTTATTCCCTGCTTAGACCAGCTGCATATTATAGACACGAGGGTAGTAGTAAGTTCGATTATCTCAGTAGTCCTCTCATCGATTGCATTGGACAAAAACACGTTACCGGTGCGATTTGCTTCTGGAATTGAATTTAATAATTCGAGGAAAACGAAGAAGGCCGGAGGAGGAAAACGGTCTTCATCGCGAGACTCGACCAGCTGGGCCAAGACCGCAGATATCATAAGTGTCTGCGAATAGTCCTCTCTTAGCAAGTGCAGAATTCGATTGGCTATTTTGGATGGGTCGAGTCTATAGTCATTCGGGTCAAGCTCGTTCTCAACAAGTATCTTCTGAACAGCATCCATTATCCCCCGTCCCGATGCCATCTCATCGTTCACTAATCCGGCGAGTTCTCTAAATGAGAGGCCAATGTCTTCTGCAATCCTGTGAAGGAGGTCTCTCGCGGTTAGACTCAACAGACCCACGTACCTGCGGTGGCAAGGTTAGTATGCGCTAGACTCATTTTAGATTGTTGCATTACGTATATGTAGTTCCTGAAAGAAGGTACATAATCATGATGCTCTCAGACCGCGACATCTTCCGTGCGCTTGAACAGAACGAAATCAGTATTGACCCATTCACAAAAGAAAACGTTGGACCATGTAGTGTCGATTTGACCCTGGATTCGGTGTTCCGGGTTTACGGACCGGGAGGTGCGGTAGATATCCGAGATGCTAGCAGTCTTGGGCGAGATACGAAGATAGTCAATACAGGAAACGAACCTTTCATGATACTTCCCGGGCAGTTCATCCTAGGACAGACAAGAGAGGTGATATCGGTGTCTACCAAGTATGCAGGTCTTCTTGAGGGAAGATCTAGCATCGCCCGTCTTGGCATCATCGTACATGCTGCGGGGCTTGTTAACCCTGGTACGGGAGTTGAACAACCAGGTAGGCTGACCCTTGAGATCTTTTGTGAGAATCTGAGCCCTGTGTTTCTATATCCCGGAGAAAGAATTGTGCAGCTGATGTTCGTCCGATTGTCCAGCGAGGCGTCTGTTCAGTATGACAGTCGAGAGGGAAGCCGCTATGTTGGGCAAGGTGAGCCAAAAATAAAGTGAAAACGACAAGTCTCATAAAGGGGAAATGGTCGGCAAGACCCGGCTGCCTAAGATGAAAAAGTACGACATTGTGCTTGCAAGCGGTGCGGAGCATCTGAAGGCAAGATTCGAGCATCATGGCTATAGGGTCTTTACCTCAGACCTGAACTATGATGACAAGAGATTCTTCCCAAATGCCGACATATACACAAGATTGGCAGAAGTGCGAGAACTCTCAGATAGAAGAGTCTTGGTTGTTCAGTCTTGTACTGGGTCAGGACCGGCTGAACCTGAATACTTCACCACATCAGACCGTGTTGTTGAGCTTCTTCTTCTCTTAGACATTCTGAAGAAACCGGTCGAAGTCGAGAAGCTGGGACACAAGGAATACAAGGAAACTCCTGTTGCACCACCGGCGAAAGTCGAGGTCTTGCTCACTTTTCAGCCCTTTGCTCTCCAAGACAAGGCCTTTGAAACGGGCGAAGCGGCATCTGCTCGATGGGCCCTTGACCAGATTGCCAGGTCCTGTAACAAAGTATGGGCAGTCAATCCTCATGTGACAGAGAGCCTGAAATGGGTGAGGGATTTGGAGCAGCGAGATCTCTACGAAGAAATCGACATCACTGAAGACCTAATACAGTTTGGAGCCAAGAGATTCGGATTTGACGAATTCAAAGTCGTGACGCCTGACGAGGGAGGGCAGGAGCGATTCGATGTAAATGGATATGGAAAGAGCAGGGAGGACTCATATACGATCGAACTGCGGGGGGAACTGGCGGTCGAAGGTAAGAATGTCATAGTGCTTGACGATCTGACGAAGAGTGGGAGCACACTGCTGAAGACAGCTAAACGCCTCTACAAACAGGGAGCCCATGATGTCGGAATGGCCGTTGTGCATGTTCTGCCTCTCATGACCCAAGAGGAGGAGCTTCTTAGGAACCTATTCGATGAAAGCAAAGGACGGATAGTGACTTCTAATACCATCAGAACTAAAATATTCTGCGAAGACAATCCAGACCTAACCTATAGCATTGTTGACACATTTGCTACAAGATTCGCCTGAGAAGAAGCCAACCTGTGCGTTCCATTCCATCTGCTCAGAGAAACCTATTTGACGTAAGCCTCGGCGTTAGAAGTGCCCACCCATGCCTTGGAGGTATATCTCTCCACGAGACCTCTCTCTTCAAGACTGTTCAATGACTGGACCACCTGGTTCTGTGTACAATCAATGCCGCGTTTCTGGACAATGCGGGTAATCGCGGAGGGCCTATGACTGTCGTGGATAACTACCTCTAGTATGACCCGGTCAATCTCTGTGATTTCGTCACTCATCTTTGACAACCGATGGTCGAGCTTCTGAAGACCGTTTTAAGGCTATCTCTGAAGGAGAAGTGGCACGCTGAAGAACTCTTTATATCCTTTGAGAGAAGGGCTCGTCAGGGAACCGAGCATATGAGAAACCAGAAGCAATATCACATAGGAATTGCACCGGGAGAGATACCTACGAAGGTACTATTGCCTGGAGATCCCGGGAGAGCTGAATGGATAGCTAAGAACTTCTTTCAGAATCCATCTGAAATCGCGAGAAACAGAGAATACTGGAGTTTCAAAGGAGATTACGAAGGACACCAAGTGGCAGTGTGCTCCACAGGAATCGGGTGTCCTTCAGCGGCAATCGCGATTGAGGAGCTCGTCAAGGTTGGCTGCGACACATTCATTCGCGTGGGAACCTCAGGAGCTCTTGACTCCTCTTTGCGTGCAGGTGACTTAGTGGTCTTCAGTGGCTCCGTGAGAGACGATGGTACATCCAAGCAGTACGTGCCAATCGAGTTTCCGGCTCTGGCAGATTTTGAAGTGGTTCGTGCGCTCATTGACGCAGCAGAATCCAGAGGAGCAGATTATCGAGTAGGCATCGGTCATAGTAAGGATGCGTTCTATAGTGAGTATCCTGATCATGTTGTGCATCCTGAAGAAACGAAAACCAGATGGGATGCCCTCAGAAGAGCCAATGTTCTAGCAACAGAGATGGAGGCGGCAACGCTCTTCGTCATTGGTCACCTTCGGGGTGTGAGAGTGGGAACCATATGCATCATAATTGGAGAACCTGTCGGAGAGGAGGCTGCAATCTCAGGAAAGCCGCCGGTAGATCAGATGACCCAGATAGCTCTTGATGCCCTAGTCTCTCTCGAATAGTGAGAGAGTATTAGATTCCTCCGTACCACACATATTTCTGAATCGCGACTTGTAAGTCACGAGCGACTTGAATATTCATCCCGGTGATGTCCGCGATTTGTTTCGCACTAGTTGCGACCAAATCGGTGACGGTCTTTATATCCGAGTCGATAATCGCCTCGATAGCTGTAGGGGCCACCGATAGAGTCTGCAGAAGATTTCTTAGCTCAGCTATGGTGTTCTCATCAGGCACAGGTCGCCCGACTTCAGGCATCTCGGTTGCTGGAGATGCCGCTGATACCGGTTTGGCGGGTTCCTTCGGAGTTCTTGCTGAGCCTGTAGAACCTGAGTTTTGTTCGATGAATGAGGGACGAAATAGTATGGCACCGACAACCATTGACACGACAAGGGAGGGAATCAGAATTACAGGACCAATGTCAACACCAATCAGAGAACCATCACTAGCAAGAAATACAAGACCATCATCAATTCCATTACGAAGGACTGTGACCCAAGAGTCACCTGAAAGGTCAGTAAAAAGCGCAAACCATAGCGGCGCAAAAAAGGCTAGACCCCCAATTTCGAAGAGCAGTAGCTCCCGAAACATCTCTCGATACTTGGCATAGGCCACGGCAAGAGGAATAACAAGCACAGCAATGGAAATAACAATCCATACTTGAAAGATACTCCACAGTGTTTCCAGTGCCACTTGATTGGTCACTCCATACCCGGCCAGTTTGATGAACGTAGCTCCGGCCAAGATAATCCCAGGTAACAGAGATCCGATGAATATCCCACGAGCGTATCTCAATTCGCGTCCTCACCTCAAGGTCTATTGGCCCTGTTAGAGTCCATCCACAGTCTTAAAGGTCTTGTTCCTGCCTAGACACCTTTAAGAGAAGGGTGTAAAACAACTCTCTCAGTGTTTCCATTGCAGCCCCTCGTCGTAATAGGCACACGTCCGGAGATAGTGAAGATGGCTCCCATCGCAAGAGAGCTTGAAAGACGGGGCATTGACTACTACTTGCTTCACACAGGTCAGCACTATTCGGAGTTCATGAGCCAATCATTCTTCGAAGATATGGGCCTCAGGGAACCCGATCTCAATCTACAGATCGGCTCAGGTACTCATTCACAACAAACAGCAAAGGCCCTTGTTGGAATTGAAGAAGCAATCCTCAAGGAGGGCCCCGACGTTGTACTGGTTCAAGGAGATACAAACGCGGTATTGAGCGCTACTCTGGCGGCCGTGAAAGTTGGAGTACCTGTTGGTCATGTGGAGGCAGGTCTCAGAAGCTACGACAGACGTATGCCCGAGGAATATAACCGACGGCTTACTGACCATGCCTCGGACTATCTTTTTGCCCCCACTAAGAATGCTGCAAGAACACTCCAAGAAGAGAATGTCTGGGGGAAGATATTGGTAACGGGCAATACGGTCATTGATGCACTAGAACAGCGGTTGCCGATAGCTCGCACAAAGTCGACCATCATAGACGATATGCGACTGGATGACTTTGTCCTGCTGACTCTCCACCGAGCTGAGAATGTAGACCACAAGATGACCCTCAAGGGCCTTGTAGATGGACTGCGGGAATTGGACTGGAATATCCTATTTCCAGCACACCCTCGCACGGTTTCTCGTCTGAAAGAATTCAACTTGATGGATGCAATTTTGGACTCCTCAATCAAAGTCATCCAACCAGTAGGTTATCTGGAGTTCTTGACACTGCTCGATGCCTGCAGATTCGTGATCACAGATTCGGGAGGGATTCAAGAGGAGGTTACTGCGCCTTCACTGAACAAGAAGGTGTTTGTCCTTAGAAATTCGACTGAACGCCCCGAGGCTGTGGAATCAGGACATTCAACTGTGGTTGGCACCGACGCGAACGAGTTTCCAGATGCCATTCGTCATGAGTTGAAGGGTGGGATTGAGGGGCAGCGGGAGTGCCCGTATGGATCAGGTGATGCCTCAGAGAGAATCGTCGAGGCGCTTATCACTGAGATTTCCTGAAAATATGCATCCCTTTTAGGCAAAAATCCCCGAATTGTTGGCTAAAATGGCGGTTTCAGGCCCGTTTTCTGACAACCCTTATAAGCGACCAACTAGAAACAGTAGTTTGCCATTAATTTGGAGTGAGGTAATGAGATGAGTCTCATAGTAAAGAGTAAAGTACAAGAATTCGCTAAGAAACACGGCCTTATGGTCGCTTCTGACTTCTACGATGCCCTTGATAAGGAAGTACAGAATCTCATCAGGGCAGCGGCCAAGAGAACAACTGCAAACAAGCGAAAGACCTTGAAACCCTACGACTTGTAGTGGCGGTCTCGCCTGCGGGACTGGGAGCGACACGCTTCCAACCCTTCATTTTTTTCCGCATCGTCATTCTTATCAGGAAACCGATGATGCACCAGAGTATTACAAGAACGAGGTTCAATGAACGTGTATCACATATGTCTGACCAACGATGATGGACCGCACAGCGAGGGGCTCATGAAGCTTGCACAATCTATCAGCAAGTCTTACAACCTTACTGTGGTTGTCCCAGATGGTCAGAGAAGTGCAACAGGAAAGGCACTGACCTTGAACAGGCCTCTGCGTGTGAATGATCATGGTTCTGCAGGTGGTTATAGAAGAGTCACTCATGATGGCACACCAGCAGATTCAGTAGTAATCGCTTCGCGTTTTGTCGACGATATCGACTTGTTTGTTTCCGGAATAAATGCGGGAGCTAACGTAGGATATCAGAGTATGCTAACAAGTGGAACCGTTGGAGCAGCTTTTGAGGCAGCTCTGAAAGGATTCCCCGCATTGGCAATCTCTATCGAGGCTCGACCAGATGAGTGGTTCAATAATTCAGGAAGCAGTCGCGACTACGACAGAGTGTGCGAGATATCGCTTGACATTATAGAGCGGATCCTGGAGAGAGGACTGCCATCCGACGTTGACATCCTTAACCTGAACTTCCCTTGTAAACTCAGAGAGAATATCGAGATAGAGGTAACGAAACCAACTCGAGTCAGATTAGCAAACGAAGTGGTAGAACGCCAAGACCCGCATGGTAGAACCTACTACTGGCTCAAGGGAATAGAAGTTGATGCACCCGAGGGAACTGACGTTCACGCTATCCTGAAGAACTTCAATGTTTCACTGTCACCGATAACAATAGACGGAACGGACGAAGAGATGGTAGAGAGGATTCGCGACTTCATGCGGACTTGACCATCTGAAGGGCTTCCCAGAGAGCATCCGACTCCGGTCGAGGGAGTTCCCGGGTTTGATCGGACCTCGTAATATTCCGTTGTGACGCGTCAGACAGAATCCGCCCGATCATAGTAGACTTGATTCCTGAAGCACTGAGGGCATCAAGGACCTCTTGGGCATGATCTGAAGGACAGGTCATAACCATGCATCCGCTACTGATGAGTTGCAGCGGGTCGATTTCAAGTAAATCACATACAGCCAATGTGGACCTATGAACGGTCAAATTCCCCTCAATGATTTCGAAACCAACTCCACTGGCATCGCAGATCTCATGGATTCCTCCTGCCAGTCCGCCCTCTGTGGGATCATGCATTGCAGTTAGATGGCCACTGGAGAATGCGACAAGACCATCTTTCACCACGCTGAGATGGGCCCTCAACTCCTTCCCTTCGTTCACCAAATCGACACCCAAATGCTCCTTCAGGTATCGTTCGCCCTCAGTACAGATGATTGCGGTGCCCTCGATAGCAACCATCTTTGTCATCAGAATCACATCTCCTGGTCTTGCCCCAGCCGACGTAACGTAGTTTCCACTGTTCGCAATGCCAATCATGAAACCTGCAATGATTGGCCGATCTATTCCTTCAGTTACTTCGGTATGGCCCCCGGCAACAGATATCTCAAGGTCTCTTGCTGCCTGATCAATCTGTTCCATGATGCGTCCGACTTCTTCAGAGCCACACCCGACTGGGAGCATTATCGAATTCAAGAACCAACGCGGCTTGACTCCGAAAGTAGCAATGTCATTGGCGTTGATGTGCACCGCCAGCCAGCCAATATCCTCAACAGAACCGGTGATCGGATCCGTTGATACAATGATGATCGATTCGCCAATCCTGATAACTGAGGCATCCTGTCCTATTCCTGGACCGAGAAGCAGGTCAGGATCAGTTCGTCCAAGATGGGTGAAGACGAGTTTCTCCAGGATTTCCGGTGGTATCTTTCCGGGTTTCATGACTGTTCACTCCAGAGATGGTGCGCACAGACCTTGTGTCATGATGTATGAAAAGCGATTTCATTGAACCCCAGCGGGGCACTCCATGCTCACTATGCCATCAGAGCAATACAGGCCCTGTGCGCACTCCAACCCTTGACTTTCTCGTTAATAATGTAATCGAGAAAGGAACAGAAGATTTACTCCGGGAGGTAGGCATCAACCTGTTTCAAATCCTGTTCGCTGATTCGGGTCCTCCGGGTGCTCCCCTCTAGAAACTCACCAATGACTGAATCCATCGCCAACACCTCTTGCGAAAGATAGCAGCGCCCACCTGCGATCCGTGCAATGAGATAGGCCCCAAAGGTCTTCCTGAACTCGGGAACTGCAAGAATAGTTGCAACTGGATCCTTGTATCCCTCCTTTCTCATCCGCAGCAATGTAGCCAGTTCGAGGGCATCATGATAGCGGCGCTTCAAGAACTTGACCCAGTTCTTCTGATTCACATCAGCATTGACAGCAGCCAACCGAATATTCTCTTTCCGAGCAAGGCGAGCTGCCTTCACCAAATCGCGAACAGGTGTGTACCGCGCATGACCGGGACCAACTGACTGAGCAAGAGGGATATTGGGAGAAAAATCAGATATGATTACTACAAGAGGCTCTATGTCAGGGTTCCGCATCCGTTCCCGTTTGATTGTCTCCATGGCTCTCATCAGGCCTTCTGCCAAGGGGGTCAGACCAGATATTCTCAGTCTTGAGAGAGCTCCGTACACCTTGTTCCAATTTGTCGTGGGTGCTTGAACCTCAACTGCACCACTATCCTTGAAGGCTATGATGCCTACTCGATCACGAGAACCCCGAATCTCTCGTTCCATTCGTTCCACGAGTCTACGCACTTGAATCATACTGCCTTTCATCGACATGCTGACGTCAATGACCAAGATCACAGTGAGAGGTATCCTGCCCGTGAAGGACTTCTCCCGAATGTCTTCTGCTTTAATCTCCAGAGGAGCACCTTTCTTCTTGCCCATACGGGAAACTGCGGCTACAACCGTTGCGGGAATATCAATACTGCCAACCTCTCCCCTAGGAGTCTTTGAGCGTCGTGGCCGTCCATGCTTCTCAGTCTCAGAAGACTTCAGGCTTCCCGACCCTCGGGAACTCGCTCGCTTCCGTATCCAGCCGCCTGAGGACACCTTTGAGCGAGTCATAGCCCTTGACCTGAGTTCATCAGCGTCAAAGAGTGCCTCGCCGGTATCAAGATCAGGCATCTTCACAAAGAAGCCATCATCAATGCCTAGCGGGGCTTCGCGTATCTCGGACTTGGAGCCAAGAATCTGAGGAGCAGCCTTCTTGGTGTATGGTCTGGTTGCCCGGCCCCATTCGTCGCCGCTCTCGGGCACTCCACCAACGGGCTCAAGGACGTCAATTCCAGCGGCGGGACCGCTCGTTCTCTTCTGCATTGTCTGGAGCCATTTTCGAACCAAGAGATATCCGAAAGGAATGAATAGGATAGTGTTTAGCAAGAAACCGGTCAAACCCGGAAACACTCCCAAATATGAAACAAAGAGCAAATTCAGTGGGCTGAGAAGCATCCACACACCGTATACTAGCCCGATGAAGCCCATAATTGCGCAGATTGTGCCTTTGATTGGGTCACCGCGCGGGTTTCTCACTTTCTTCGGAGTTTTTTTTTGCCATCTGATAAACCGCTCTCGGCATACCTCGAACCCCGACCAAACTTGCCGCCACTCATTCTACGTTCAGTTTCCTCCCCGGATGCCGGAACCTCCGTAGGTGACTTTCGGTTATCACTCGCTTCTGCCACTTTGGCCGCCTTCGTTATGGCAAGATCGATATCATCAGGTGAAGAAGGCTCTAGAAGACCTCCACGCCGAGTTCTATGACTCAGTGCTAGCTGTGCAGCAAGCTGCATATCATGCACATTTACTTCTATACGGCCCTCAAACGCCGCATTAGTGATGGCGGCTTTGCTGATGATGATATCTGGACGAACACCGTCAACCTCCAATGCGTCACATGCCATGGCAATTGCTCTTAGGTTGCTCTCGGGGAGTTGAACATCAGAAAGGATCCTTCTTGCCGTCATTATCCTCTCTCGCAGGGATTCTTGTTCATCCTGCCATTGTTTGGCAAATGCATCCGGATCACGCTCGAATTCCAGATTCCTTCTGACAAGAGCCATCCTGCCTTCAATCGTGTGCGAACCTCCAACGGACACATGCAATGGAAACCGGTCGAGAAGCTGAGGTCTTAGCTCACCCTCCTCAGGATTCATCGTTCCGATAAGAATGAAATCTGAGGCGTGACGGACAGAAATGCCTTCTCGCTCTATGACGTTCACCTTGGTAGCTGCTGCATCCAGTAGATCATCAACAAGGTGGTCAGGAAGGAGATTGACTTCATCCACGTACAGAACATTCTGATTGGCCTCCGCCAGAATCCCGGGCTTTAGTGCTTGAATGCCTTCCTGCAACACCTGCTCGATATCAAGAGCACCGATCAGACGGTCCTCAGTTGTGGATAATGGCAGGTTGACAACCCGCATCTTTCGCTCGACGGTCGCAAGATCTTCGCCTCGTTCAAGGCGCGCCTCACACTCAGCACAGAGTACAGCATCGCGGTGCGGATTGCACCCAAATCGGCAACCCTTCACAACCTCAACCTCCGGTAGAAGAGATGCGAAAGCCCTGACGATGGTGGTCTTGCCAGTTCCTTTAGGTCCAGAAACCAGCACACCGCCTATACGAGGATTAACCCCATTGAGAATCAATGCAAGCTTGAGCTGCTCAAGACCAACAAATGCCGTGAAAGGCATTACACGTTGTTCCAGACCGCTCAAGGAAAAGTCCTCCATCTTCAAAATGAAATCGTATAGACAAATAAGTCTGTGCTTGAATGTAAAAATGTGAGTGCCCTCTTTGATGTCAAACATAACTCATCTCGAATGTCCCGAGTGCGCAACGAAGTACTCGGCAGATAGACCTGCGGACCACTGCATTTGTGGTTCGCCTCTAATGGCGACCTATAATCTTGGTGGAGTCCGTGATGCCTTCAGATGTGGAGGATTCCCGACAGATATCAATAGCATGTGGCGGTATTCTCAATTACTCCCGGTGAAGTCACTCTCATTCGTAGTGAGTCTGGGAGAGGGCTGGACACCGATGTTGACTGCTCGAAGGCTTGGACAGAGAGTTGGGCTTCGATTGCTCCGTATCAAGAATGAAACTCTGAATCCGACGGGGTCCTTCAAGGACCGTGGTCTTTGTAGCGCGATATCGAAGCATCTCGAACTTGGCGCAAGGAGCTTCGCTCTTCCCTCAGCAGGGAATGCGGCGGTATCAACATCGGCCTACTGTGCTGCAGCGGGGGCAAAGGCTTCCATATTCATGCCAGATGACACGCCGGAGCCCTTCTTCAGGGATTGCGAGATGTACGGAGCGTTGACTCATCGCGTCGAAGGTACAATCTCAGACGCAGCCATGAGGATGACAGCGACAAAGGGAGACTGGATAGACCTATCCACAACAAAAGAACCCTATCGGGTTGAAGGAAAGAAAACGATAGGATTTGAGATAATTGAGCAGTTGAACTGGGAAGTTCCTGATGCAATAATCTGTCCAACTGGTGGAGGTACTGCCTTGATAGGAATATGGAAGGCCCTAGACGAGCTTGAGGGCATTGGAGCTATTGGGAGTGAGCGACCCAAGTTATATGCCGCACAGACTGAGAATTGCGCCCCCATAGTTCGATCTATCGAAAAGGGATTGGATACACTGGAGCCTTGGAAGAACCCTCGCACAGAAGCATTGGGTCTTCGTGTTCCAAACCCATTTGCCGGAAGACTGATACTGAGTGCCATAAGGCGATCGGGTGGTTCCGCCGTCGCTGTCGCTGAGAATGAGATTCGACCGACTCAGGTCATGGTCGCAAGAATGGAGGGCATTATGATGGGACCAGAAGCAGCAGTTGGCTTAGCAGGACTCCGAAATCTTGTGGAGGCTGGCGACATAGACTTTGATGAAGAAGTAGTCCTGTTGAACACAGGAACCAATCTCCGGTACACGTAGCTTAGATGGAAAGATGGGGAGCTCAAATCAGTTTGGTCTTGGAGGTATATGAGGCAATATCGCCCGGAGATCCTCTTCATTGACAACAATATCGGCAGAACGTTCTACCTCCGGATGCTCCGGCCTGAAAGCGATGGCTAGGCCTACCTTTTTCAGAACGCTGACATCATTGCGCCCGTCGCCTACGAATATGGTCCGCTCAAAACCGGTTTCAAAGTGGTCGAGAATCTCCTTGATCTCTTCGACTTTCTCGCCCCATCCAACTCGTACTCTGACTCTGCCCGTTAAGATACCGTTTTTGGACTCCAGTTCATTTGTTAGCACGTAACTTATGTTGACACGTCGAGCGATATCATCTGCAAGGAAATTGATTCCGCCAGAGAGAATCGCTACCTCCAAGCCTCGATTACGAATCTCGGCGATGGTCTCCACAGCACCGGGGACCAGTTCAGTTGTATGTACAATGGCCATTATCTCCTCTACACTGCGACCCCTCCACAGCCCTGCATCTAGATCTGCCCACTCTTGATAGCTAATCTCCCCTGCGAAGAACTGATCGTAGAACTCCTTTCCTTCTTCCGTGGTTTCGAATACTTCGTGCAGCCGCCACCAGATGCTGTTATGTTTTGTCAAGGTGCCGTCTACATCGAACACTACAAGATCGTAAGTCATGAATATCACGTTCGGATAACAATATAATGTGAAACGGGGGTTAACTCTGTGCCTCTCTCTCTCGCTCTTCCTTAGCTTCTCGCTCTAGGTCGGCAAGAAGCTCATCGATGCGCTTCTCTTCACGATCTCCCTCGACAGCCGTTTCCACCTTGCCATCTTTGATTTCAAGAGGGGGTAGGACACCCTCCTTCTCCAGCAATATCTCTGCTTCCATAGCATCCAGCTGGCGATCAATCTTCTCATCATCCTCGATGGTAGAGCCAGTTGAACTGAGGTCTTCCGAGAGAAGATCACCGGCGACGGAGATGTGTTCAAAAGACTCCGATAATTTGTCAAGCTGCATCTGGATTTCTGTGGGACTCAATAGCTTTCGCGCGTCTGCTAGTGCTTCATTGGCGATGCTAAATGCCTTGAGGACTTCAGCCTGGTCTTTTGCCTCCTCAATGTTAAGCAAAGCCGTTTCAAGAGTAAGATACTGCTGTTGATATCTCGATTTCCTGTTTTCGAGGTCAACCACTATACTGAGATGAGAACGAGCGATAGTTCTCTCTCCACGTGCCATAGCCTCCTTGGCAGCCTTCTGTTCCTCAGCCATTCTTGTTTCAAGGCGCCTGATTCTGAGAGTCATGGCATTCATAGTGCCCTTGATCTCTAACATCCCACGTTCAGTGTCAACCTTTTTCTTGCCGCTCAGAAAGCCCATTTCATCCACCGGGTTAGCCCTTACAAGGAGATGTCGGTATCTGAAGCATTTAAACAATTGCAAGATGCTGCAGGACTTGATGCAGCAATACTCTTGACGAACAAGGAGACCACAAAATGAACATGGAGAAAATATTGAGCAAAGCTGCTGAAAGCGCCAAGGAGCTCGTTCTCAGCAATCTCAACCGAGCAGATGAACTGACAGGAACAACGAATCCCTTCGGTGATAAGACCCTAGTGCTGGATAAAATGTGTGAGGAAACAATTATCGAGAAACTCGCTGACTCCGGTGAGTCGTTCTTGGTCCTAACAGAGGAGCAAGGAGAAATCTTCCTTGCGGAGAGGCCAGATTACATTGCGATAGTTGACCCAATCGATGGGTCAGCGAACCTTGAACGTGGTATACCCCTCTGCTGTGTGGGCATAACAACTCTGCCCTATAGTGAAACACCATCCACCCAAGACATAGAACATAGTATTATCATCTCGTTATTTACGGATGAAACATACACTGCCATGAGGGGGATGGGTGTGAAACGCAACGGAAATTCTGTATCAGTCAGAAGACCTGCCCCGATGAGGGAAACAATCATCTCTTTTGACACCAATGATTCGCAGAATCAGGAGTTTCTTCAGAAGTCCATGAGAGCAATCCACGCTGTTCATGACATTCGTCGGACTGCCAGCAATCTACTGGACCTGTGTTGGGTGGCAAGCGGAGGTCTTGACGCGATGATAGATCTTCGAGGCATCCTGCCTATTGTCCATGTTTCGGGAACGCATATAGTAGAAGAAGCTGGGGGATATGTCATGGGGGTGAATGGACAGAAACTTGTCCTCCCAATTGACATGTCAGAAACAATGAGCTTTGTTGCTGCATCCAATGCAAAACTGGCAGAAGACATACTGTCGCGATTTCGTAACTTAGCTACATCTAACGATTTATAACCTGAATCCGTTCGATTCACTTCGAGGAATAATCAGTGTCCAAGCCAATGATTCCCCCAGAAGTCATCGAGGCAATGAAAGATATCAAGCATAAGATTGTTGTACTCTCAGGAAAAGGTGGAGTGGGTAAGACAACAGTAGCTACGAACCTCGCTATATCCTTCGCCAATCAGGACCTCAAGGCAGGTGTCTTAGATGTAGACATCTACGGTCCAAATGTGCCGAAACTACTGGGCCTAGAAGGGCAACATCCAACTGCAGAGGGAGAGATGATAAATCCAATCATTGGTCCTCTGGGAACAAAAGTCATGAGCATGGCGTTCCTACTCCGCAACACGGACGATGCAGTTGCTTGGAGAGGCCCTTTGGTCGCAAAAGCAATAAGTCAATTCCTAGGAAACGTCAAGTGGGGCAAGCTTGATGTTCTTGTGGTAGACCTGCCTCCAGGAACGGGGGATGAGATACTCAGTATTTTGCAAACGATTCCCGACATCGATGGCGTCATCATTGTGAGTACGCCTCAAGATGTAGCCATTCTCGATGCCCGACGAGCAATTCGACTCGTGAACAAGATGGAAGTGCCGATACTCGGAATTGTCGAGAATATGTCTGAATTCATATGCCCAAACTGTGGTGAATCGTACAATATCTTCGGAAGCGGCGGTCCAAAGAAGGCCTCTGAAGAGTACGGAGTAGACGTACTCGGTACCCTCCCGCTGGACCCACGAATAGTCAAGCTTAGTGACGAGGGAACCCCCTTTGTCATAAGTGATTCCGAATCAAAGGCAGCCAAAGAGTTCGAGAAGCTGGTCGAAAATATAGCCCAGAAGACCGGCATCAAGTGATCCAAGACTTACATTCTGGGTTCTTCTGACCTATGGAGGCCAAACTTCTGGAGAATCTTCAGTTGGCCGCTCTTTGACATCGAGTAGAAACGATACGCCATTGCTACCACCAATGCCACTATTCCCACAAGTGCGACTGATGCGAGCGTCACATTTGGAATAGCACTTGGTGTTGTCCAAGTGATCAGAGAACCGACAAGGGCCCAGACCCCCACCCCTGCATAGACAAAATCGTTCCGCGTGAACAGAACCAGCAGATAGATCCCAAGAGCCATCAGGAGAACCAAGGTCGTCCAACCGACCTCTCCGATGACTGGTCCTGTGAAACCAGCAGCCACTAACCCAGTGGTTGCATTTACTATTGCCGCAACGGTAACCCATCCTGCGTACATGCTCCAGCCAACTGTGACGAAGAGGTGCTCCCGAAACGGCCTATCTCTTCTGTTGATACCAAGACTCAGGTATGCCCCGAGAATGAAGACCAGATAGAGAAACATGGAAACCACTGATGCCCAGATGATTTGATACAGCCAAAGCACATACCATGCTGTAGTCGCCGCAGATGACAGAATGAAGAAAGGCCCCACGCTCTGAACAACCTTTACAACGTCCTCTGGTGTTTCGCCTGAAACAACCCCCTTGGCCTGATAGAAGTAGAACAGGGCCAAGAAGATAAAGATCGGACCCCAAATGGCAAAAGTGAGTGGCGCAGGAGAGAGCAACTTAGGATAATCCGATGTGGAGAACACATTTCCGACGTCGCCCGCGGGAATACTCAACAAAGCACCAAGAACACCGAGAAAGAGCGGTGAGAGTAGATTCCCAATCTGCCAGTAGCGCGTTTTCTGTGCTATATCCAAGAGCTTCCACTTCGTCAAATCAAAGGACTAGAAGTATTTAACATTGCGTGGTGAAATCCAGCATATGCCATCTCGGCTGACTAGCTAATAGTAAATGCGCGCAAATCAACTATTTTTCTTCAGATGCATCAGACGCAAGGAAACGCTGTGTGTATACGATTGCAACCAAAGCTCCAGCAATCGCCAGTAAGCAGGTGATAACAACAGCTCCAGTGATTCCAAACCATGACACAGGATTCACCGCAAGGTTCGAGGCTGGAACTTCCAATGCTATCTGTTGAATCCACATTGGTACCACAAAGGCAAGTGGCAGACAGATTATCACTAAGAGAATGACGGACATTATTATCTCCGCGGTATAGAGGAGAATTCTCTTGACTGTGCTATCGATAGCCTTCTTCGCCGACGACATTCGTTTGTCTCCAACTCAACGCGGCAATCCTACTCCTATAAACCTTGTCGGCAAGAAAAGAGGAGTGGGGACCGACAATGAGTCGCCGGGAGGGTGCAGACGTCAGATGAGAGAGAGTTATAGCGGTTGTTTGCGGGAGGTCCCCAACAAGAGATAATAGTACATCATATAATATAAGTGTATCTAATCTATTCTGCTCCTCTGCGTGTCCGCTCGATCAATCAAGACCAGAAGCCAGGAATCGTTGATTTCAATACTACAGAGACATAGAAATGACACTAGACGGCTGCTTTGGGATTGAAAGAGAACGGAAAAAGACGAGTGGCCGGGGGCTTTCAAAGAACGCTGGAAGGAGGAGGAGAGAAGATTGCTACGAGATGTGAACCCCCGAACACTTCAAAGATGCATGGGATTCTTTTCTTTTAACTAAAGCTCGGACAGACTCTATTGGCTCAGCACTGCAGTCATCAAGGTTCTGGTGGTACAATATTGAAAGTATCACAATCATCTTATCTTGCGAGGATATCTAAACAGTTGAAAGTGTGCTGAGGAGGCCCCAGCACTACTCGTGCGATTGACTGGTGAGTGCTCCCAGACCCGGTTGCATGTTAGGTGCAGATCTCCTCTCCTCCTCAAAGAACCACGAGCGAAACATTGCTTTTCGGGGTCTCCTCGCACCTTCAATCGCATCTCAACTTGATTATTGCATCACCGGTTAGAGGTCCCTCCTAACCACTGCGAGTTACATGCCAGTCAGGATTTCTCAGTCCGAATAGGTGAAACTGAACTGCTCAGACATATTCATGACAATCGGACTGAGGCCATATGAGAAGACCTCAACAAGAAATGGGTTCTGTGCCTCAGCGACTTTGGTCCATGCCCCCTCGTTCTCTTTCCTATAATAGCTATACTCAACAGCATCGTGACGAATCTCAATGATTGATTCGTTCGGAAGCGCGTCAAGCTCAAAGATGTGAAAGCCGCCATCGCTTTCAATATCGGAAGAGGGAGAAGAGAGATAGACCCGAAACACGTGGTCATCTGAAGGGACCAGGACTGCAACATGCGGCCTGTCAATACCATTCCAGTACTTGGGAAGAGGTGGTGATCGACAGATAAAGGCCCCCGCAGCAGATCTAAGCACAAGGTACATGCCTTCATCAATCATCATTGTTTCATTTTCCTCTGAGCTATCAAAGTATGTCCTAGACATGGGAGCAAGTCCTGACATATTTGAATAGGATATATCTAAGGCATATAACTGACCGCAATCAGGACCGAAAGGAAGCCCCTTCATAGGCGACTCCTAGACGACGATTTGACTGAGAACCTGACGTCAAAACTGAGAGATATCAAGATTCGAAAGGAAACAGAATATGAAACAGCGGATAACCAAAAAACTGTACAGTTAAGGGGTATTGAATCTTAACAAATGGCCATCAGCGGCGCGGTTTGTTTCGCTCCTTGATTGCATCGGGAATGTCACTCAACGATTGAAACACTCGACTGGCTCCAGTCGCATAGAGCTCGTCTGCGTCTGTTTCTCCTGTGGTGACACCCCAGAACTCAATACCGGCCTTTTCTGCAGCGGCTCCATCTATCCTTGCATCTCCGATGTATATTGCTTCGTCAAGAGACAGCCCAAGTCTCTCAATTACCAAGAGTATGCCATCTGGATAGGGCTTGGGATTGGGGGACTCATTTCGTGTCTGAATCACATCGAAGTAATGATTGAGAGGGATGTTCTTCAACACAATATCAACTGCATGGCGGCCATTGTTTGTAAGGATGGCTGTCTTCAGTCCCATTGATCTCACCCTCTCGACCGCATCAAAGGCGCCTTCGATAACGCGAACATCACGTGCAGCGTCGCCCTCATGCTGGTTTAGGACGTCATCAAGTTCACGCATCATGTCTCCCCACTCTTCTTCAGATGCTCCATGTTCTCTGAAGTATCTCTTGGCTTTCAGCGTAGAACTGGAGATGCCATCTGCGGGTTCCAGAATCCCTGGCGGCAGTCCCCGTGATACGAAATAGGTCTTAGCATCTTCCCTCATTGCATCTAGTGGAAGTTCGAGAACAGTAATGGTACCATCAAGATCGAAGACTGCACCCTTCAACATCGCAGTTACCTGGAGCCGAATCTTAGGAAAGCAGTTTAAGACTCTTCTTGTACAACGTGCCATTCTTCCAGTGTACGATATGAGTGGAGTTGCCTTCTGTCAGGAGGGCCTTCGTAGTAAAGACCCAGCGGCACGTATACTACTAAGACCGCAAGCTCATTGAGTCAGATTGGTGCAAGTTCAATGAGTCTACTCTCGTGTGAACACAAGTGCCTTGATACAGGTTGAATCCGTATCAGCTGGGCGAACAACTTCCATTGTCACACCATCACCGATACCTTCTCCTATTGCTCGAACATAGGGGAGACAGACAGACTCACAGTACAGTTTCCCAGCATCTTTGAATGCCTCATACTGAGGACAGAAGGGATGGACAGTTTCGACACGATCAGGAGAGACCTTTCTTGCCTCCATCTTGGCTCCCATCACGTGACCTACTATCTTCCATGCATCAACAGCATCCGACAAGGTGTCCCCGAGACCAAGACGTTCTTTCATGTTCTTTGCGTCTTCTGTCCCAAGATTGGGGAATATCTCAGCGATTGCATCGAGTCCCTCTTGACCGAATCGGTTCTCCAAAACCAAGGCCATCTGAGTCATTAGCCTAGTCAGGTTGTCACGGAGCTCACTGACCTTGTTACCTGCAGGTATTAGACCCCTGGTAGCTGCGGCTTTCATTACTCCCATGTTCTATCACATCTCTCATTGCTTTTGTCTAGGAGCATGCACTGCAAGAGTGTCGTATTAGTCTTCTCCCTTGGGGATAGATTCTTCAATCGTTCATAGTAGTGTGAGTTGTCCCAAATATGTCTGAAGGTGTAACCTCTGAGATACAGACGTCTTTCGAAATCGTGATAAGCTGGATATGACTGAGGATGGATTTGAAGTGAAAGCATTGAGAATAGCTGACATACCAGAGAATGACATGAGAGAGATGATTCGATCTTTTCCAGACCTCCTCCGTATCGTTCGCCCAGACAGAGAAATAATAGAATCTGCAGAAGAGGTTTCGAAGGAAGGGCCGAGAGGACTCTGCTTCGTGGGCATGGGTGGCAGCTCGATTTCAGGTGAGTACGTCAGAGCACTGCTTTCCGAGATCTCAGAGATTCCTATCGTGGTCACGAGAGACTATTCGCTCCCCGCCTTTGTTGACAAAAACTGGGTCGTTCTTGCAGTCAGCTACTCCGGCAACACTGAGGAAACGCTCTCGGCCTACCAAGAGGCGAGGAGACGCCCTTGCAAGGTGTTCTCCATAACAACTGGAGGAGAGCTAGCAGCCATTTCGGAAACCGGGTATACTCAGCGAATCCCTACAGGACTTCAGCCGAGGGCTGCTCTTCCCCTACTTCTATCCTTGACTCTGGGACTCACCCAGCGCCTTCTCAATCTTACACATACCGACTTCAATGATATCTCCAGGCGAGTGGCGTTGAGTCGAAGTAAGTGGGGGAAAGATCTAGACAGCCCAGAGGTACTAGCATCCAAACTGACCGACTCGGTGCCGGTCTTCATTGCCCACGGGCACCTGCTTCCTGTGGCATACAGAGCCAAGTGTCAATTCAATGAGAACGCAAAGCATGTTGCCTTTTCCTTGGAGATGCCCGAGGCAAACCACAACGAGATAGAGGCGTCATCTTCGTACAAACGCCTCTCAATTCGCACGATCTTCCTGGACAGTACTTTTGAGAGTGCGCGCATGGGACGGCGTTTTGATGCCACAAAGATTGTGATGGCATCACAGGAACAAAACACGTTGAACATTCCAAGTGAGAGCAAATTGGAGGAGATGCTTGCACTCACCTTCTACCTCGACACCGTCTCGCTTGAGTTAGCTGACCTAAGGGGAGTCGATGCGGCCAGTGTGGATAGAATATCCGAATTGAAGGCTCTGCTGGCCGAATGATCTTGGTTGGTCAGAAAGTAAAATTCGCAGAATAGACGAATGTCATGACACGTACTGATTGGGCACGGCTTTCGAAGACTGTGTAGAATATCGACAATGTGACACTGAATGTCCAGTCTTCAGCTATGTAAGCGTCATAGATTAGCTGTTTGTCTTGGTCTAATTCCAGAGTAGAGCCCACTGAGAACGTCTTATTGTATCCAGAGGTGACAAGCTTGTCTTCGGCGGGGATGTTCCTTCTGAAATTGGCATAGTTGAAAGACTCACCATTTAGGTATATCGAGGCGGTCAGAGATTCTAAACGGGTCTTGCCGCTTGCAATCTCAGGAGCTGTAAACTGAAAGAATGCTGACAGTGCGGGGTCCACACTCATATTGAGCGGATCAAAATTCCCAAGGCGCATCTCTGTGAGTTCAACATCCAAACGCTGCACAAGTACATAACTACCACCATAGTATGATGCAGCAGAATAGAGGCTCGTCGCTCCTATTATTCCCGCAATGATTGTTATAACGACAATCGCATTCTGGGGTCTCGTATCGGATATCATATCCATCCACACTGTATTCCATTGGTCTTGTCAATATCTTGTTTTTGCTCTGCGCACCGCTATGCTGAGAGAACTGATAGTGTCACCAGGTGAACAATCCAAGGAAACACGGAAAGGATGGCGGGAAGTGGAATAGCAGGTAAGACCTCTTCAGCTTTGGCAAAGACCACTGTATTGATGAAAATCCCCAAAACTGCAAGGACAACTGAAAGCATCCAGACATATATTGGGAAAAACACCATGGCATGTGCGCCAATCAGAGAATACGCAACAAAATCACCCACGCCAATCATGACCTGTTCGGACTTTATTCGAGTGTAGTCGAACGGATCCGAGCCGATGGCATCGCTCATGAACTCATCGTCTGCCATTGGTGAGTGTGCAGTCAGGAGATAGTCCTCGATTACCAATGATACAATCAGAACAACCATGCTCGTGGTGACCATGGTCACACCGAGAAAGGTGCCAAAGATACTGCCGTAGAAGGCTACAAACAGATTCCTGAGCAGCGGTGGAATGACATCTATGATCACAAGCGCCAGAGACATCATCGATACCCCCACAGAAACTGCGAGCAGAATCCCTTCAAGCACACTGGTACTGCCCTTGAACAGAATGAGCAGGAATGCCTGCCCTATGAAGATGGACACAAATCCCAGAATGGGTGACACAACAAGGGCAACCACAAGTTTCCTACCCCCTCGGCCACTCTGCTTCATCAGATAGAAGAGAGCGTATACGACCATTACCCCCAATACTGTCGAGACAAGAGCTTGAACGGCAAGATCGATGATTGTGAACCCGGAAGTATTCCCGATCACCTCTCCAATCAATGCGGTATTCTTTACGGCTCCAGCCACTAGAGAACCCACAACTATCGGAAGGGAAGATAAAGCAATGACTGTGAGATGATCCCTGTGGATATTCATCGGCCCAGCACCTAGTGTTGCTGCTATTCAACCGTTAAAGAAGATAGGTTCAATGCAATCTTCAGTCAGAAAAGAAAGGAAAAAGGGGACCGTGGTCCCCTGAGCTATATCTATCTCTGTCTCATGAGCACGTAGCCGCCAACCAGAATCACAACTGCTGCACCAACAGCACCAGCCACGATAGCCATGGTGAAGTCAACTTCAGTCGGCTCGACCGTGGTGGTTGTGGTTGTAGTTGTAGTGGTGGTTGTGGTGTCTGTGGGCTCAGATGGAGCAAAGACGTAGTCGTCGAAGCGAGCCATCTCTGTGAACTCACCTGCAACATACTCAGATATGTTGAATGGGCCGGAGGTCACCATGGCCTCACTCGGAGGATTGGGATTCCATTGGGTCCACTCGTCAAGCGGAATCAACTCGAAGACGTGCTTCGGGATGATCGGCTTGTATGCAATGTTGGTCAGGTGCCAGTATGACTCAGTGTTGAACTCAACAACCAGTGTGTAGTCCGTCTGAGCGAAGGCTGCGGTCACGTCAACTAGATCGACACCGTATGGGTTGCCTGGCGCATCACGATAGAAGTTCAGCGAGAAGGCAGCATCAAAGGCGGTCAGAGGTTCTCCATCAGTCCAGGTTGCATTCTGGACCATATTGAAGACGAACCTCGTATGACCTTCAGGAATCGCATCATTGTCATCGTGGGTCTCTACAGTGAAGCTCTCAGCAAGCCATAGCAAGTCTTCACCATTTGGATCCAGGGTGAGCAAGCCGTCGTATAGCTGGGCCAAGACGTTCATGGTGTAAGCTGAAGAGCTTGCCATGAAGTTGAAGGTGTCAAGGTCAAGGGGATTGCTCCAGCGGAATGATCCACCAAACGGACCACCCACATCGTCCTTCAGATGAACCTTGTAGTTCGTCCACCATCCAGGCACACCACCGCTGACATCGTTGACGTAACCCTCGAACCGATCGGTCCTGTAGGCCGAGAGCAGGGTGTTCGAGTAGCAGATGACCATCGGGCTCTCATAGACCCAGATCTTCTGCATCTCAAAGGCTGCCTCATAGACGTCATCATACTCAGTCGAATATAGCAGCTGATCTCTCCAGCTATCAAAGGTTGCGTTCCTGAAGTTGGGGAAGTTCCAATAGTCCTCATCTGCGTACTCTGACCAGTACTCGTAGGCCAGCCAGTCAACATTGAAGCTGCCGAAGCTGGAACCGAGGAAGGTCATGTCGTAGTCGCCGTGGAAGTACAGCCGGACAAGGTACTCGTAGAAGTCTGTTGGCTGTGAAACAGCCGGTATCCCGAGGTTATTGAGTGCCTCGGCAACAAGAGATCCAACTTCGATAGCGATGTTGGAGGACTGAGCGCACTCGACGAGGATCTCGCCATTGGGGCCTCTGTTCTCCCAGGGACCATTTGGACCAGTGTCATACCAACCATCGTCATCGGTATCGTTGAAGCCAGCAGCCTCAAGCAGTTCCTTTCCCAGGGCAACATTGGACTCGTAGTAGGTGTAGTCCAAGAGTCCCTCACTTGACCAGGGGTTGACCTGTGGGACAGGGGAGTCCTGTGGCAGGGAGAGACCCTCCCAGACATCTTCCGAGATTGCATACTTGTCCAGAGCAAAGGCAAGAGCTCTTCTGAATGCCGTGACGTTCATAGGATACTTGGCAGTGTTGATCGTGACATATCCGTACCCGTTCCGCTGCACGTTTGCAACCTCGATATTTTCAGCTGCGTCCAGAGTCGGCAGGTGGACAGGATCGACCATGTCTCCGATGAGGTCAATCTCATTGTTTTGCAGTGCGAGAACCTGCTGGTCGTCGCCCTCTATCACGTTGAACACAAGATTGTCGACAAACGGACCTTCTTTCAGTCCGTAGTCAAAAGTCTGTGCCTTGGCAAACATCGGTGACATTGCCATAAACGTGAAGGCAGCAACGAACGCAAGAGCAAGTATTCGCTTTGCACGATTGCTTATCATTATTCTCTCTATCTCCTTCCGAGTCGAAATCGGATTGTTCTGATTTTGTCATGTGGATGATAAAAGCGTTATGCTGCGATTGGATACACATAGGAGATACCGGATATTGATGCTGTGAGTGTTCTTTCTGGCAGATGATAACTAGAAGTTGGACCAAGATCCGCTTCTGAGAGAGAACCGACAACTCCCTCAGGAACACCGATTGTCCTCGGGGTTCTTGATGCCTCCCGACGGCGTTACCTCAACTGCGGGGAGGATAATGCGTGTATGCCATTCATGATGAAAAAGGTGCTCTCGGACAAGTTCATGCTGGGGTTCGATGAAACTACATTCCCTGAACCTGTCACACCTGCAAGACTGAGCATCAGTCTCGTTCTTCCATGGTAGTAGCGCGCCGCCTCTGACGCACTTTCCTCTGTTGGAAACACCAGTTGATGCTCAGCTCAAGCAGGTTTCTTAGGAGTTGTTCACTACCCGTACTTGATTCTTGGATCAAGTACTCCGTAAAGCAAGTCCGCCACGAAGTTGGCCAAGATAGCGGTGATAGCAATGATCATGAAGATTGCCTGTACAACTGGGTAGTCCAGACGGAAGAGACTTCGGAATATGAAACGCCCCAACCCATTCCAGTTGAACACCGTTTCTGTAAGCGTCGCCCCATTGATCAAGAATCCAAAGGTCATTGCGATTATAGTCACCATGGGCAGAAGGGCATTCTTTAGGCCATGCTTGTACAGCACTTGATTCTCATCAAGGCCCTTTGCACGTGCTGTGAGGATGTAGTCCTCCGTCATTACGTCAATGAGATTGTTGCGCATATATAGGAAGTATCCACCATATCCACCAACACCTAGAGTGATCATCGGCAAGAAGAGATGATGGAGGATGTCGAACGCCATGATTATCCCTCCGAAGGGATTGTTTGAGGCTTTTACTTCCAACCACAGGTAAGGATCTATTGTCCCTTTCAGAGGAAAGCCAATCAAACCACCAGTGACGGTATTCAGATAGAATGAGAATACCATTAACAACATCATTCCCATCCAGAAGACGGGCAGCGCGTAGATAAACAATGCCACAGTGACGGCACTGACATCCTTTCGGGAGCCGGGGTCGGCAGCCACCCTCACTCCAGTCCAGATACCCAAAATGATAGCAACAATGGACGAGGTGCCCATGAGTAGGAGTGTGTTTGGAAGCCTCAGCATTATTTCATCGATAACAGGCTTCTGACTGACAAATGAAACACCGAAGTTGCCGGTGAACATGTTGACAAGATAGCGCCAAAACATGTAGATCCAATCAAACATATCAGGGTCGGGAACCAGACCGAATCGAAAGTAGAGCTCTTCCAGCGCCTGCCTCGTGAGATTCCGCCTGAGATTGTCATCGATCATGAGGTCTACAGGGCTGATGCCGAGTATAAATGTGGGGAGTCTGAAGAGGAAGAAGTTGAAACACACCACAGCAACTACAAGCAGGAACATGTAGATGGACCGTCTAATTACATACTCTCTTAATCCCATGGTTCTAATCACTTCAGTATAGTTGTTTAAGTACCTAGTATCACTAAGTAGCGTAGCTAGTTAAGTCACCACTCTTCCACAATATAAGCCTAATGCTCTGGGCGATTACAAGCTGTGTTTGCACACAATCACCTTAGAACACGAGAGTCTTCAGAGTCTAGGGTTCTCATTTCATTCTTGACAACCCGAAGTGAAGAATCAAACAAGAAAAGGAAGAAGGAAGACAGGTCATAGTGACCTCTCTTCCGTGAAGAGCCTTATCGCTCCCGAAGTCGTGGATTCAGTACTTGATCCAGGGTATGCCCTACGAAGGTGAAAGCCAGTGACAACGCGGTGATCATCATTCCTGGGAAGACGACAACCCACCATGCACCGCTGCTGAACCCTCCAGAGTCTCGGGCATCAGCCAGCATTCGCCCCCAACTGGCCACACTGGGGTCAGTGAGACCGAGGAATGAGAGACCTGCTTCTGATAGGATTGCTCCAACAACACCGAGTGTGATGTTTGCAAAGAGGATTGGAGTTACGTTTGGTAAGATGTGTCGGAATATTATGTACGTATCCGACGCGCCTATTGCTCTCGCAGATTCAACGTAGGCCTTGTTCTTCTCTGCAAGCACCTGTGAGCGTATCAACCTTGAGGTCCCTGTCCACCCCAGAATAGAGATCACAAGGATGATATTTCCGATGCTTGGGCCCAGAAAGGCCGCAAGGACCATCATCAGGGGCAATCCTGGAATGACCAAGAGGAAGTCAACAACTCTCATCAAAGCCTCATCGACCTTTCCACCGAAGTATCCTGCAGTCATTCCAACAATTACACCAACAGCCGTGGAGAGACCAGTTGCGAGAACGCCTATGATAAGTGATATCTGTGCCCCGTAAATCAACTGACTGAACGCATCGGCGCCCTTGTCAGTAGTACCGAGAATCCCGAAGTAGTTCCCATATATTATTGCGCCTACCCTACGGACACTTACTTTAACAGACCCACTGTATTCTTGATACGGATACCTGCTATCAAAGAATCGGAAGTTTCTCGTGGGTGCAATACCCACAGCGAATCTGACAATCCTGTCAGGATCCTCGATGTTCCCTTCTTCATCGGGAACCATTCCGCCGAATACCTCAGCTATGTCGAAGTAGTTGATGCCAATCCTTCGCTGTATCCAATCTTCGCGGTAGGGGGGTGATGAATCGTATACCTTTCTGAAGTTGCCAGAGGGGTCAATGAACCAGACATATATCTTGAACATCAGACCGCCAGATGATTCATTTGCGAAAGAGCCCTCCAGCTTGACCGATAGTTCAAGAGTGAGATTGCCATCCGAAGGAAGTCCGTTGAACAACCATTCGAACTCCTGGTAGAAGTAGATGAAGTTCTCAGTATCAGGCATATCACTGTCGGGCATAATGATGAACCCAGGATTGTCTCCGGCTTGATGGTTCCACGTGAGATCCATGTAGTTCTCTTCTGAGTTGTGCGCTGCCTCAAAAGACGATCCTGCGCCGTACGTATCGCTCCCGAAGACCTCTACGGAGTTCTCATTCGGGTTTGTGATATTGGTATCAGGTAGAAACTCGCCAGACTGCACACCTGTAGGATCGAAGACCTGCATCCACCCAGGAGCAAGAAAACTTGGGGCAATCTTGTTGCTCGGAGATGGGTCGTATGGGGCAATCAAGGGAGCACCGACGGCAATCCCAACATAAAGGGCTATTATAGCAAGACCAATAATTCCCATGCGGTGTTTTCTATACTCCTTCCAGAAACCTGTAATGCTTACATACCAATTGCTGTCTTTCCAACTCTTTTCGGTTTTTTGGGACAAACACTGACCTCCGTTTTCAGGAACGACAACCTCGAGTCCGGAAATCTACATCCCGAATCAGTGAGAATCGCTCCTTTCACTTATTCTTCCGATATCAAAACCCGCAAGAAAACCCTAAAAAAGGTCATGGTCTGCGTATATTTGATAAAACCATTGCCTATTGTATCTCATTCGCTCTCATCTTCAAGCTTGTCCATGAATGGGTCATAGTCATCCATTGCGTCAGACTCTTCTTCTTGAAACGAGGCCTGACGCTCTTTGATCATCTGCTTCGTCCTGCGATGCGCCACCCACAAATCAGCGTAGACCATGCCCACCAAGAAGATTGACATGACCCCCGTGAGGGCAACAACGGCCCCGATGAATCCAGTTGATAGCACCGGGTGAAGCCACATCAAAAGTCCGCCGCCAACCAGTAAAATCACAGGTATAAGGAGAACCCGCTTTCTTGGTTCATCTCTGTTTTCAGGAAACGACCTCACAGACATCGGAATCACTGCAATTCCTAGAAACCAACCGAGGGCTTTTCATGTTTTCGACCTGTGCCATCCGGTATCGTCTGGTCGGCGGGATTGCCGGCTCATGGACAGAAGGCGTTCATGAGTGCCTGCATTTTCGTGTACTAGGTTCCCGTCATGATTTCCCATACCTCAACACTATAAACAAAATAGCACAGGTCCGTACTTGAGCAGGTACCTCGATGTCGTCGCTCTCTTAGAAAGCAACATATTTAAGCCCACTCAAGAGGAACCTCAGCTCGAAGGGTAACGAACAGACCCGGACTAGAGAAGCTCCGGCGGAGATCAGTATCATGCCATTGTTAGATATTAGGAACCTGCGCATGTATTATCAGACCCAGAGGGGTCTGGTAAAAGCAGTAGACAACGTCTCCCTTCAGCTTGAATCAGGCGAGTCTCTTGGACTTGCAGGAGAGAGCGGGTGTGGAAAGAGCAGTCTTGCATATTCGATCATGCAGCTGCTACCGCCGGCTGCCAACATTGTCGGTGGAAACGTCTACTTCAAGGGAGAAGACCTACTGCGCAAAAGTGCAAGAGAGATGCGAGACATCAGATGGAAAAATGTGGCCATAGTCTTCCAAGGCGCAATGAACGCACTCAATCCTGTGTTCGAAATCGGCGAGCAGATTGCCGAGGCCATTTTGATGCACGAGAATGTGACAGAAGAAGAGGCGCTTGACAGATGCGCCAAACTCTTCGAGATGGTCGGTCTGGACCCAGGAAGGATACATAACTATCCACACGAGTTCTCAGGAGGAATGCGTCAACGAGCCATGATTGCTATGGCTCTGGCATGCAATCCGGACCTTGTGATTGCAGACGAGCCAACTACTGCGCTTGACGTCACAATCCAGGCACAGATTCTGAAGCTCATGCAGAAGCTACAGAAAGACCTTGGCCTCTCATTGATTCTGATTACTCATGACCTTAGCGTTATTGCAGAGACCTGTGATAAGACGGCAATCATGTATGCAGGACGTATCGCAGAACTCGCAGATGTCGTTTCAGTATACAAGGATCCAATACATCCCTACGCAACTGGCCTTGTTGGTGCGATTCCAAGCATGGTGAAAGCGGAGAAGAAGACACTCACGTCTATTCCGGGCATACCTCCTGACCTCATAGACCCGCCAACTGGTTGTAGATTCCATCCTAGGTGCCCTTACGCGCAGGAAATCTGTACGCGTGAAGAGCCCTCATTTGATGAGGTTGACCCAGGTAGGTGGGTTTCATGCCACTTTGCTGAGAAGCTCAAGGGTCAATTGACGGTAGATCTGGAGTGATGAAAGATGACATTGCAAGAAAGTAGACACCTCACAGGACTAGCAGATGTTTCGGAAGGGGAGCCCCTCATCGAGATACGAAACCTGACAAAATGGTTCCCTGTCAACACAGGATTCCTGTCATCGCTGCTCTATAAACAGGAACTCTATGTACGTGCAGTCGACGGAATAACTCTTGATATCAAGAAGGGAGAGATTCTCGTACTTGCAGGTGAGTCAGGATGCGGCAAGACCACAGCAGGACGCACCATTCTCTATCTTGAAGAACCAACTGATGGAGAAGTCATCTACGCAGGACAGAGCCTAGACGAGCTTGACCGGAATGAGATGAAGGAGCTTCGCAAGAGGATGCAGATCACGTTCCAAGATCCTTATGAGTCGCTGAATCCAAAACAGAGCATCTACAGCATAGTGGCAGAACCACTGTCTGTACACAAACTTCCGCTTACTCCAAGTCAGCGAAGAGAGAGGGTACTTGAGGCTCTCGAAAGTGTTGCACTAACACCGGCAGAAGACTATATCGATCGCTATCCCCACGAGCTTTCAGGGGGTCAGCGACAGAGGATTTCAACGGCCCGAGCGCTCATCCTTCATCCAGAGTTCATGGTTGCGGATGAGCCAGTTTCGATGCTTGATGTATCCATTCGTGCAGAGATTCTGAACCTCCTGCTGGATCTCAGAAAGGAAATGGGTCTGACATACCTCTTCATCACCCACGACCTGGCTGTCGCAACATATATCGCAGACAGAATCGGAATCATGTACCTTGGGAAGCTCGTGGAGTTGGGACCCGCGCACGAAGTTGCCTTCAACGCATATCACCCCTACACTCGGGCGCTCATATCTGCAGTCCCGTCTGGTGACCCAACTGTGAAGCGACGTGTGGAATCTCTCAAGGGAGAACCACCAAGCCCAATCAACGTTCCATCTGGTTGTCGCTTTCACCCCCGGTGCCCGTATGCGCAGGAAATCTGTGTGCGAGAGATGCCCGAGGACAGAGATATGGGCGACGGCCATTTTGCGGCCTGTCACTTCGCAGGTGAGCTTGAGGACGCCCCCCAGTTCTAGTATAGAGAAATAAGATGGTGACAGAGGCCACGCTGTCACCTCTATTCTTCTTCTTCCGTGGTGCAACAAAATGAGCGAACGTCAAGTAATCTTGAAGGCAATCAGGATATGCCTCTCAGATGCCTACGACCATTTTCAGAATGCAATGGACGCCCTTGATGAGATAGGACGCGGCTCGATCGGTACTGGAATGACACCACTTGTAGGTGGGTATGGAATGGAGGATCCAGCCGATAGATATCGCAGGGCCTTGATAGAGCTCGACTCCGCAGAAAAATCACTCAAGCCATTAGCTATTCGTGTCAGAGATGGAAGAGTAAATGAGAGTCACTTCCAGAACGAAGAGGCGATGAACCTACTTCGCGATCTAGTCAACTTCGAATACGAGATACTAATCAAGAGAATCTCTCGAAGAGAGGGCCGCGAGTCCGTCTGGTATCGGCTAAGAGAAACAAGCGGAAAATGCAAAGAAGTCTACCAACAAGTAGCAAGAGACTAGGAACTGTCACCCAGAAGATGGCGCAGCAAGTATAATATCACTATAATCATGACTAGTGATGGATGTGACAGTTTCTACTGGTAGGATTGCAATGAACTCCCCGAAGCCCAGGAACATCAGTGAGAAAATTTCAGAGGTCTTAAGCATCACACAAGGTCTTACCCAGAGAGTCGCACATATTCGCACACTGGTCCGCAAACTAGAAAGCCATGCTCAAGCCAAGAGACTCGATGACGAGGGATCTTTCCAGGCAGGCAAATCAGACTCGCTCATCTGTGTTCTTGCAAGAGCCCAACCAGACCCGCTTTGGGATGCCCTGACACGAATTCGGCAAAAGTCCACGGGATTTCCATCACTCATCCTTGTCAATCAGAGAGATGGATTATCAAACAGCATCACAAGAATTCCCTACACTGCAAAGTCAATCCTAGGAGAAGCGAGGAAATGCAGGATTGCTGTTCTTACATGGTCGCACAGCATTGATGCAATGGGGAATGCGGAATCCATAGTTGTTGGCGAGCGGTACATTCACATCACGGACGACTTGATGAAAGACATAACTTCAAAGCTAGAGGAAATCGGAGTCACAGTCTACAAGGACGCGGGGCTCTATGGAGGAGGTAGACTCACCCATGACCTAATCTCGGTAATGAACATGTCCAATTTAGAGATGGTCTTGGAGGCTACATTGCCCCTGCGATATACATACAAAGAAGAGATTCTGACTGGAATGATTTCAGCGATGTTCAAACTCGGGGTGGGCAGATGGAATCATCCATGATGAAAGAAGAAACGGAACTTCCATTTCCCCACGGAATTGAGGTCGAGCTACAGGTCATAAAACGCGATGGGAGCTGGATTCAGGGAGAAGAAATCCTTAGTGTTTTCGACAGAGTGGTGTCCCGTGCAAAAGGAACCCTGGACAAACGAATTCAGTCAGCTCAGATTGCTTCGGTTAAGAGAAAGTACAAACAGTCAACTCAGACAGAAGAGGGCGAAAGGGGGTCAAGAATTGTTGCCAGCTATGAAGCACCAAACGGAATCGTAAAGGACTATACCCTCATAGGCCATGACCCCAATGTCACTTCAATCACGTGGATACTAGAGATAGCCACACCGCCTTGTACAACTATCGAAGAACTCGCCTGGTGGATACAGACGCTCATAGCGGTCTCTTATGATTCGATTCCACCTGACACTCAGGCAATAATGGTCTCCACGGGCCTCAATCCCACTCAAGAGTACCTGAAGAATCTCTCATTCGGAGAACATCATCACATCCTTGGTCCAGAGGTTTCACCTGATGTGAAGATAGGCGTGTACAATATGATTAGGAATTTCATTCCGCATCTGATCGCCCTGTCAGTAAACTCGCCTTTCGAGAATAAGATGCCCACAGATGTGGTTGAGTTAGATGATGAGGGTAACACGAGAGCTCCTAAATGCAAGAGGTCAATTCGGCTTCTGAAGAACACCACACAGCTGGGTCCAACTAGTCAGTTCGAATTCATACCCTACCTGAGAACACCGGACAAAGATGCATTTGCAAAGCACGTAAACCGGTCTTTTGCCCGCATGGTTGACATGTATCCGTTTACTGACTATAATACCATTGAACTCCGAGTCTTCGACACCCAACTCTCGATTCCTCGGCGAGTGGGTATAGCGTTGCTACTGCAGGCCTTAGCACTGAAGGCCAAGAGGATGGTGGAAAGAGGTGTAGAGATTCCTGATGTGGGGCCTGACTGCCTCTCAGCCAATCGTGAGAACGCGGTGGTTGCTGGCATGTGGGGACCCTTTCACACTTCCGAATCCGAGGACTCGAACGAGTTCATCGATGTATATAACAGACAGATTGATGAATCAGGCCGTCTGCACTCCTCAAAGAGAAACCGTTTCATTGGTGATGCAGTAGTATCGATGCTCTATCTCATCAGAGATGAAATCGAAGAACTTGGACTAATAGACAACCCATTCATGCAACCACTCTTTGTCACTGTCTTTGGAAGTGAAACAACTGCCAACAAGACAACAGGTGCTGATTTCCAGCTTGATGTCTTCGCCCAGTCCGACAACAACATGGTTGTTCTCCTCAAGAAGCTGGCCGAGATAACGAGAGAATGCTGTACAAACTGGCTATATGATCCACTAGAGGGGATGCCCAAGCTCCCGACATGGCTTTGTTGGTGGAAAGGCATCGAACCTGAGATAGTCGTAGGCAGAGACAGAGTGTTTGCAGGTCAAGAGGCGGAGTTCAAGATCACCGTGATGAACTCATCCGAACATGAGATTGCGGGGATTGGGGTGAACTATTCTGTCGAAGACTCTGACAGGAACCTCGTCGCACAAAATATACACCCTATAACGAGGATAGAAAGCGGGGAGGTCCACATCATCGATGTATCCTTCAAGACGAGGCCAGGAATTACTGCGTACAATGTCATAGCCAACGTCGGAGTGGCAGGAAGAGAAATCCCAGTATCAGCGACTCTCAATACATATTGGGTTAAAGCAAGCCTACGACCTACAACAACCACGCAATTCGCAGACGGAAAAGCTCCGGTCTTTTTTGAGGGAGAAATCGAAACCAACTATCCTGCGCCTATTGAGATTGATTCGACGATTGAAGTTATCGCCCCTGCCAAGGAGATGAGTCTTACTCAAACACAAAAGAGGATGGTCCTGGGTGGAAGTGGTATCCTTCTGTTACACAGCAGCGACTTTTCACCCCTGATAATACCCGCAGATGCATTAGAGGGTGTGGAAAGGTGTCGTCTTAGGATGACCATCGATGACAGACAAGGAACGCGAATATCTTCAAATATCTCAAAGCCGTTCTATGTAGGCTTCACTGGAAGACCAGTTCATATTTCACTCAGCACCACCATTGGCACGGTAGTACATCCCGGAGACACAGTCCCTATTGAGCTCAGTATGACAACACAGGGGACAAAGAAACTCGATGATGCAAAGCTTGATGTGAGCTTCGTGGCAGATTCCGGACAGAATCATAGGATCGAATCATCTTCAATGTCAAATGCCTTGGAAAGACCGGCGGTAATTCATTGGCGAGTTCCCGCGCTTGAAGGTTCACCCCAGGCTAGAAGCGGAGTCATTAGAGCAACTCTCTGGGAGGACTCACGAGAAGTCTCTGTCACCGAATCAGAACGATTCATGGTTAGTGACCAAGGAGTATTGATGAATATTGACTCACTCCGCATTCCAGAACAAGCCAGAGTTGGTGAGGAGATCAGCGGATGGTTAAGAATCCGCAGAAACGTGGAAGAAGGCGAGCCGGCTACACTGAAGCTGTGGTTCAATTATAGTGAGTCTGAACCCATTCTAGCAATCGAACAGCCAGTCAATCAAGCCAGAAACCTGTCACTTGCCTTTGGCCCCCTTGAAATCCCGGAGCCTGATGCCTCGGAAAGCAATCAAGTCGAAATAATCGCAGAGATACTATATGGTGGTATGCTTCTGGACCGACGAAGCGCGTTCGTTATGCTTAAGGAGAGAACCTTGGCCAGAACACTAGTCTCGTTCAGTGGGATTCCAAGTTTTGTGAAACCAGATCAGAAGGTATCGTCTGTGATTCACCTGATTAATCAGACAGAGAATCCAGAGCGGGCTGAAGTTAGTGTGAAGCTGGAAACCGTTGTGGGAATAGAGCCATTGATGACCCGTGAGGTTCTCTTGGAACCAGATAGATTCAGCCTGTTGCCCGTGGAATTCAGGGTACCAATATCGGCGGAGATGAGTACAGCCCATCTGATAGTTGATCTTAACTATGCAGACTCCAAGTCATCACACAAGAAACAGTTCAAAGTGAAGGCTATCGATAATCCAGTCTTCATGGTCAAACTCGATGTGAGGGATGAAAGGGGTAGACCGATACCCGGGTTAGTTCCCCGTGTAACACCTGTGAAGATAGCCGTAGAAATCATCTCAAGAAGTCTTGATCTTGACAAGCTTCACATTTCCTTGAGAATTATGACTCGGCGAGATCTTTCTGCTGAGTTTCATATCCCCTTTGACACATTAAACGACGGAATACTCCATACAGAGATTGATTGGACGACCCCGCCTGTTGATGTTATTACGAACTTCTACCTCGATGTTGTTATGTCACAGTATGGAAGACAGCTTCCATCAAGAGCCTTCGAAGTTGAAAAGAAGCAATTCACAGTCTACTAAGAGATTTCGTGGTCCTTTGACAGCTTCGTGAAAGTTCTAAAGCGACCAGCCAAATGCAGGGAAGAACTGATAGGACCTCTAGTTGCTTCATGGACGTTGTATTGATGCAAAACACCCTAGTATCCGTATTGTACAGCTTACTAGGAACCGTCCCTTGCTTATAAACCGATAGCCAAACAGCGAAAAACACTTCGACATCCTTTGATGTCAATAGGAAAGGTATAAATTGAATGCAACGAGCCGTGATTGTAATAGAACACAACTACTAGCAGATGATATATGCTGATAGAATAGTTCGTGGTTAGATGAGGAGAGATTCTGTTATATCCGCGGACTACTACGAAAGGATGTGAATACTGATGATGCAAATACTGGTCCACCCAGCTGTTTCGGGGCTCATTGTCATGGGTATTATTGGTGCCCTTACCTACAGACTCGGGTTTGTTGACATTTCTGGGCTCATCAGCGCTTTCGTAGTCGGTTTTACAGTCTGGTATACTGGTGGCGTCGGCGCATTCACGATTCTTCTCTTCTTCTTCGTTAGTGCAGGACTGGCAACGAAGTTCAAATACAAGGCAAAGGCCAAGAGGAATCTGGCTCAAGAAGGAAAAGGCAAGAGATCTTGGAAGAACGTCTTTGGTAGTGGACTGATACCCATGCTTTTCTCCATTGGAATCTACGTGAGTCAGGCATTCGCAGACCAAGGATTGGTGGATCCGTCGATTCCCTTCTGGATGTTTGGAGGATTCATCGGAGCTGTAGCCACAACTTCTGCAGACACCCTTGCTAGTGAAGTTGGAGTATTCAGCAAGAGCAAACCTAGGTTGATTACCAATCTCCGAAGGAAGGTTCCTGCAGGAACGATTGGCGGGGTTTCCCTCCTGGGAGAGGCTGTTGCGATTTTTGCAGGATTTGCTATTGGCCTGATTGCACTGATATATGCGACGTTCGCTCCGGGAGTACTGCCTATCTCTAATCCAGCCCAGATGCTCTTTGTCCTGCCCCTATCGATATTGACTGCGTTCATTGGATGCAATCTCGATAGCCTGATTGGTGCCGTAGCTCAGAACAGATTCGTATGTGATATCTGTGGAGCCATCATAGACAAGGAGTTCCACTGCGGCTATGAGACCAAGTACGTAGGCGGATTCAAGAGATTCACGAATATGCATGTCAACTTTGGCTCTTCAGGGATGGGAGCAGCACTGGGAGTTGTATTGGGAGCCGGGCTCTTTGTATGGATACTCGGTGGATTGTTCTTCTGGTTACTAGCATCATCGAGTAATTGACCCATCTAAGGTTCACTCTGACTGATAGAGTACAGGTTCAGATAGAACTAAGAGGCAAACATATCACCAGGATTCCTACGTTTTCGAGGTGTGGGTAAAACCTTGAAGAAATCGACCTCAGTCCACTGGGCATTGACTGGAGTATTTGCCGCACTCCATCTGGTGATATCGCTAATCCCCTACAGCATCGTTCTTGGCACTACGGGGATTATATCTCTGGGAATTATCAGCGGCCCATTGATAGGTTTCATTCTCGGCCCGATATATGGCCCGATATCAGTTCTGATGGGGTCATATCTTGCTATCATGCTCGATCCCGCAATCGCGGTGATTGGGCCATTTACACCGTTGGCCACTGGAGCAGGCGCCCTCGCTGCGGGAGGGCTTAGAACCCGTAGAGTACTCCCGGTCTTAGCAGTATACCTCGCGTCACTTGTTGCTTTTCTTGTAGGGCCTCTCGGGGGCATCGCTTATCCGTTTCTTCTACCTCACATTGTAAGCCTCAGCATCATCATACTCCTACTACATCCGAATCTGACGTCTCGAATGCCGTGGGAAACAGGAAACAATACGAACGGTCTATCCAAAGGTCTGAAGATCTATCCTCTTAGCTTCGTCGCTGTTATGGTTGACAATGCTGTAGGCAATTCGTTGGCGGCAATGTATTTCATTCATATCATCGGTGCCGATGTCACAGCGATGACAGGTATATTCCTAGGGGTTCTTTTTCTCTATCCTGTCGAGAGGCTGATTGCTGCCCTCATAGTTGCATCACTGTATGTAGTCGTTAGGGCTGCAATGATACAGACAAATACTGACTTTCTAAGCTCGACACCTGAAGACGAAGAGCCAAAGCCTTCCGGAATTGATCCGGAGAACGAATAGATCTAGTCGGGACCTACTTGCAGCAGTCCCTTACTCTTCCCTCGGTGGAATGCTCGCAGTAGAGAGTATACTATCGCTAGGCCAACCAGAAATCCCACAATAGTAGTGATGCCCCACTCAATCTGGAACAACTCAGGCTTAGAAACTGGTTCTAGAGGGAATGTGGGGAACGAAACATATGCTACCACATTCCATAAGAAATGGAAACCCACCGGAACCCATAGGCGTTCACCGGAGAGATAGTACGATGTTCCAAGGACTACACCACCCAAGAAGAGATTGAAGGTGAACAGAAGTATGAGAGAGAAGGGAACACGACCAAGAGGAGTCCACCAGCTGAAGTGGAGAAGTGAGAAAATGAGGGAGGACAATACTATTCCTGTTCCTCTGCCCCAGAGGTCAGACATCCGTGTCATCATATATCCACGGTAGGCCAGTTCTTCGAAGAAAGCGACAAGGGTGCCAATCAATACCTGGCCGATAATCAGGCCCATTGATATCTGTGCTAGGTCTCTGAGATCCGCACCAAATGCGTATCCTATGCCCCACACAGATGCAGCAGCTAGACCTCCCGCTATGCCCCCCAGCAGAAGTTCAAGCGAAACATCACCGTCTATATCTACGCCCACGGTTGACAAGTCGTTCTTTCCTTCCATCTCCAAGAATTTGACCACAAGGCCATACATCAGGAATAGAACACCAAAGAAAGCAAGAGTCATTGAGAGGGAAAGCAAGTCGCCCGACAGAAACGCCCTGAGAAGTGGTTGAATCTCAATGATGCCAGTTATGAGTAACACGAAAAGCAAGACCCGAAACAGCTTGTCCTTTTGCTCATCACTCATGGATATCATTTCTGTGAGATTCATTCCCTCCTAAATCTTGTGTGGTGCGTAACACCAGGATTATATCGGGTGTATATAGATACATTCAGCCAAGTGATTTAAGTATCTGTCAAGAATTGATTACGTTAGACTATAGAGAGCCACTATGTATATTACCTATAGGAAGACAGAGTATCGTCAGGAGAGAGCTCGATTGTCGGAAACACGTCGGTTGCTGTTGGAGTTTGAAACCGAAAAAGTGGGTAGAATGGCACGGGAGGACAAGAGAGTGAGAAATGCTCTTGTCAAGGCATTCTCGGATCCATCAGAGACAATACGAGAGAGAGCACTGCTGGCCGCGGCAGATATGAATGACCCCAACATAGTGGACGAGATAGCAAAATCACTTGATGATGACGAAGTAGACGTACGGATAGCAGCTGCTCAGACGCTGGCATGGTATCATCAGCCCAAGACAATCCCCGACCTTCTCAAAGGACTCAAGGACGAGAACACTTGGGTGCGTTCTCATTGTGCCGCCGGGCTATCCAAGCTTGTAAGTGGCCCGATATGGGCGCGACTTCCCGAAGAGGACATCGAGAGGGTCATGGCCGACTTTCCCGAAATGTTGGAAGACGAGATTCGTACGTATCTTCTCTCGTTGAAGGTTCGACCCAAGGCCATAGATCAATACATGAGATGGAGAAAGGAGGAATTCGACATCGAGGTCGATGTTGAGGAGTTCATTGAGGATATGGAAACTCCAATCATCCTAGAAGAGAAGAAGGATGATCTTGAATCACCATCTCGGAAAAAGGGCCCCTCACTTGACCCTGAAGTAGAGGAGATTCTATCAGAACTGCCGAGTGACGTGAGAGAATCCCTGCCGATAGAAGATATCCGACGGCTCACAGCCAAGACTGCAAGAGAGCTGGTAGACTCTCTACAAGAGCCATCAGATGAGAAGGCGAAAAAGAAGCCAGCGAAAAAGAAAGTAAAGGTTCGCAAGGTCAAGAGGGTCAAGCGTGTTAGAAAAGGACCCACTCGAAAGCAACTACTTGCAAAGATACCGAAGGAAGTTCTCGATTCTGTACCGGAAGAAACTCTGAATGATTTGAGCATCGAGGAACTAGAAGCTTTGGTGGGCTCTGCTGAAGAGGCAGAAGATCAAGATGAAAAAGACAAGCTGATTTCTGAACTACCAGATGATGTCAAAGAGTCAATGACGGATGCAGCAATAGCGAAGCTGACTAGGGACGAGCTTCAGGAACTGGTCAAGTCAAGCAAGGAAGAAGAAAGCGACGAACTGGTTCAGAAATACGGCAGGAAAAAGGCAAAACTCCTCAGAAGCATACCAGAAGATGTACTCGCAGGCCTCCCTGAGGACCAGATAAGAGAAATGGATGAGGAAAGCCTCAGGGGGCTCGCTGACGCCATGAGTCATGAATGACTTAGTCGCGTCCTCGTATCACCACTGCGAACTCACTAGCAAGCCTTCCATACCACTCTAGAAGATCCCTCATGTTGTCAACATGGCGATATGTGCCGTTACCGTATTGAGCCATGGCCAGCATCAGCTCCTCATCAATCTCACTTCTCTCGCCTAAACCAATGCAGTAAATCACCAGTCTATCTCTGTTGGGAAAATGCTCCTTCAGCACCTTCAGAGGAGGAGACCCAGCTGTCGTCATTCCATCAGTGAGCATAATCAACATGGCGGGTTTAGACTCATCTCCAAATGCATCGAGGATTTCTCGTGTCTTGAGCAGTGCGGTTCCCATGTCAGTAAGCGTGCCACCCTCCTCTACTTTGTCTACAACGTGGGTGCTGATTATCTGCAACCCTAGAGCCTTCTCCCGACCCGTGCATTCAACATATGGTTTCACGGCACCAGTCTCGGAGTCAAGGAAGGTCATCTCGCTCACTTCTTTTTCGAACGTGATGACTCCCACCTTCTCACCGTAACCTCGCCCAACTTTCTCTGCCAGATACAGCAAGACAGCCATTGCTGCCGCCTCAGCCCGGCTCACTCTGGCTCCTTCATCGAAGCGGTTCAGAAAACTATGGACCTCTGGATTATCACCAGCCAAATCTTTCAGACCCTCTCTTGCATGAGCTATGTCCTGAACGGGTACATCAGTTGTCTTCATTGACCCACTTGTGTCAATGCAGAGAATAGCATTGAATGGGCTAGCAATGCCAACGGTCTTGAATTGGTAGCCAGTCTTCTCTCTCAGAGCCTCAAAGGCGAGCTTTGCGAAATTCTTGCCTGTTAATGAGGGACGAGTCTTCAGAATCTCAACTTTAACTTCCATTTCAGGCCAGCTAAACGACATTCCCGGATATACGAGACGCCCACCCACCAACTGCTCTAGACTCTTCACCCTCTTAGATGCTCGAGAAACAAGGTCATCAGTGTTTGCATCCTCGGTCAAGGGTTTGAGCCCGAACTCGACGTATTCTAGCGCGATCATATCTTCATCATAGAGTTGTAGATCGACCAAATCTCCTTCCATCAAGAGAGATGCCTCCAAGACAAGAGTGTCGACCTCTATCTTCCCTTCATCCAGATCCTCATTCTTTCTAACCTCAGCTGCTCCCCAGAAACTGCTCTGAGGATCTTCAAACAGGACTATTGAACCAATCTCAGCATCCAACTGTTTCATGGTTTCTGGATTCAGCAGGGCAAAGCCTCTTTGATTACCACCGTCCAGAATCTCAACTTCGATTTTTCTCGTTATTGCTGCGGCCTCCAAAGTCGAATTCGTCTTGAATAGTGCCTGTGTCGTTATAAAGAGTGGTGGCATCAATCTCTATGCAAGAGCCTGTTCTAGGAGGGAGTTCAATTCTTGATGCTCATTAGCCCTCTCAACTTTCTCGAAGAGCCACTCTTCTAGCGCCAGAGGCATTGTTTCTGATGATAGTTCAAGAGTCCGTGGTGAGAGTTCACTCCCACTGTCTATTAACGCAAGACTCATTGTATCATCAGGGAGACGACGCAACCAGATGTGTATCACAGCATCAGACGATGCAGCACGCACGGTGATGAAGAGGTTGTCGAGATGAAACCCATTTCCCATCTTAGACGTTGGTATATCAGGCCAGGTATGCTTGGGTGGAATCATATAGTCAATGGACAGAAGCTCAACATCACCATCAGACAGCTGCTTGCACAAAGCCCTCTGGATTACATCACGAGACGTCTGGTAGTTCGTCGAGATGAGATGACGAGGCTTAGTTTTGCTGTAATGCCTAGTGTGATACGGTCTGTTGATGACTCCCATGATGTTGCCGCCGAGAATCCTTTGAATATCAGCTGGAGTGCCGGGAAAGTCTCTCGATAGGAGGTACAATATGACATCTATCGCCTGTGTAGTCAAGAAACTATAATCAGTTCCAAATAGAAGCTTCTCAGACCATCGGAAGGCATCAGACTTGATCCGCTCGTGGGCAGTCTCGAAGAGCACCGGTACATCATTTCCATGTAGCGATGATGTGTCACCGTAAAGAGACGTTCTTGACAGGGCGTCGTAGAGAAACTCACTCCCGGGACTCATCCCACAATGAGCCAGTATGACTGTGGGAATCCCCACTTTCTCTGTCGATATGATATCCTCAGTTAGACGCATGATTCGTTCAACAGTCTTAGAATTCCTTGTGTCGAAAACTATGGGCATGAAGAGTTCGGTAGCACGCATAACAACTTCCCGTGTCGATTCATTCTCAATCTCCTCAACAAACAACTGGGCAAGTGGATGTAGTTTGAGACCTCTAAGGCCTAGCACATCTCGGCATCGTTCGATCTCGCTCACCGCGATGTTGGGTTTCCCATATCTAGCATCAGTGGGGTCGACTCTGCCGAAGCCGATGAGACGACTAGAATGTGGAGCACGGCTGGTCCAACCCGAGATCTTGTTATTAGATACACTGAACGATGGAGAATCGGGCACTCCTGATTTGGCGTAGTCATCAGTAAAGGGAAACACGACGGTTCGGTCCACAAGCCAACCATGGCCCATAGATGACCAAGATTCCCTTGCCTGGAGTACTTGCTCTGTCAGAGGAACAGGTGTTGTGCCAACCGGTTCGAAAAGAAGAGAGTCAGCATCCATGTACTTCTCAGCGGCGCTCTTCAGTTCAAACCAGAGCAACGTGTAGAATTCGTAGGCAGAAGAAGGGGTGTTCTGATGGCCACCTTCGCGGCCCATATGATGGTGAGAATCGACTATATACAAAGAGAACTCGTCGTCTCGCTTGATACCATGTTCTGGGATATTCTCTACAGCTCGGACGATGAGCATCGATAGTTTCTCTCCGTAGAGATGCACGTAGATGACCCTCATAAACTGTTACTGTACGTTCCAAAGAATTGCTCCTTAAACACCCGCATTATGCATATATCTGTAGAGCCCAGAGTAAATACGTAGTGATAAGAGGGAACGATTAATGCTGGTTGTTGAAGACCTCAAGACAAGAGAGATCTATCGGTTCCTTGTCGTAGATGGTTGTATGCAGCTCGGTGTAGTCAGCCTCAACAGCCACGAGAAGACTTTCGACCCTGACAGAGCTCTTGCATACGTGTCGCGAGTGGAGGGACAGCTTCTTTCCTTGGTTGCCAACTACAAGCATTCGTACCGTTATCTACCTCGAAGGGCCTATGCCCATCTCAAGAAACCACCTTTCTTGGCTCGCCTGTGCGGAGGACCAGCTGGAGCACGAGATACCGAATGGTTTGTCGATCAGTTCTCCGTCAAACCACTTCTTAGCGTTGGAGGTCTGGATCTATCAAGGAGGAACCAAGAGAAGAGTTCAAGAATGGTGAGAGAACTAACGAGAGACGGCCAATACGGAGGACGATTCTTCAGAATTCAAGAGACCAGGGAGAGAGGATCGCAGGAGGGCTTCACTAGCTCAGTTAGAGCAAACGAAATCGCGCAGACGATGGAGGGTGCATACCGGAACGACATTCTTCGTCTAGTTAAGAGGGGAAGGGCAATACTCATCCAACTCGATGAGTCTGATGAACTGGATGAGGTTCTGAAGTGGCTCATCCTCCTGAAAGACGCCAAGCTGGGAACTCCAGCAGTAATCCTTCACGTTCTCGACCATAAGAAGTGGGCTGATAAAATCGAAAAACTTGTTGAGATCCCCAATTCACGTATATTGACAGCAGGGGCAACCATTGTTTCTCTCTCTTCACTGATTAGAGCCCTGAAAACGAAGCTCGGAAACCGCTGGTCTGAACGCATAATATTTGGAACGAACTACCCTGAGACCAACGTGGGGGATGGAATACCTGAGATACTCAGCTATCTTCTGAGCAAGAACCTCGATGCATCACCAGAAGACATCCAGCGAATGCTCAGCGGAAACATTCTGTCCGTTATCCCACTCAGACCGCCACATCTCAAATACCAAGATCGAGAGGGGGGTGTAGTTGCAGAAGGGCATCTAGGTAGGCCTGCCATGCAAGAACTGCAGAGAGTGATTAAGATACTCACCTCTAGCAGAGATTACAGACTCGAATCGTTCAACTACTTGTATGATGAAGAATCAGGGACAGTTGACACCTCAACCTATGTCCTTACGCTCTTGGATGAACAGGCAAAGAGTGGGACAACACTGATTGTAAGAGAGAATCCGAACAGTAGCCTTGAGATCTGCACCTGGAGTCCTCGGTTTGATGTGGCGGATGTTTCTGAAGACCCGAACGCTTTGAGAACCCTCGTGAAATCGCACTCTAGAACTTCGTCAATCGTGTTTGATTCGCCAATTCAACTCAACGCGTATGTTACCGCTCTGACCAAATGCCTCAACGTTAGAAGACCACAGGAGCTACTGGCTGCATTGAGATATCGACTCGATACCGGCGATGTACCGCGCGGATATCTGCGTCTTGCTGATGTGAACATCGACGCGCTTGGCAGGACAGCAGACAATCTTCTGGCCCAGAGTCAGAGAAAGGGGCAATGGTGGGTGGCAAGAAGTCTGCCGGGCCATGATATAGCACCTAGAACAGCAGTTATCTCCGATGACGATCGAAGAGGCCTCGGTCTGGAGTCTGGCGAGGAGATAGATCTAACCGAATATCAGGAGAACATAACCAAGGTTGACAGAGCTATCTTCGTCACAAGAGCGCAAGAAAATGTAGATCCAGGAGAGATGTCGTCATATCTTCATCTGCAATCAAACCAGACAGAAGAAACTATCCGACCGCTTCTTCTGGGAAGGGGCAGTAAGGTGTACCCGTTTACAACTCGGGAAAGTCTGTCGCTTGAGCTGATCAGAACGAACCCCCCCATAAAGACAGGCGAAACGGCAGATTTGACAAAGGCAGAAATAGTTGTCACACAGCCTGAATTCCTTCTGGATGTTGATGTCATAATCTGTATCGCGCTCAGTAGACAGATGACTGTCAAGGATTTGAGGATAGAGGCTCCATATTCTGTTTCCTTGAAACTCAAAGACATCCTTCAGGGGTTAGGAAGCTACTCAGATCTTCTCGACATTTCGGAAGCGTATACATCTCGTTTCCAAGGAGCTGTAGTATCGGCACTGCTCATCCTTGGATCATTAGAGGAGAACAGGTCAGAGGGAAGGTTAGGTCTCTGCATAGCCGGAGAGCGGCTGAGGAAGTTCTCTATTCAACACGGCCAAGACATTCAGGATTTCGTCGACTTTGACAGAGATTTGGAGTCCCCTGAGGTGAAGACCGCGCTGAAGCTATTCGTACTTGATGCCCTACAAGAGGAGAAATCTGACCAGGCAATTGCCAACTCGTATCGGGCGATTGGCGAATACACAGATGACTTTGGTATGTCGCGCCCGACACTGGCAATTCTCATCGGAGATTCAGGGGACACTTCAGATGACGCGGCTCAGGGATTCATCGATGTGCTTCCTAGCCAATGCTTTGAACTTCTAAGACTCGAAACACGGAGCTCCGTTGACTCGCCAAGGACAGCGAACAGAAGTACGGTGAGTCTGGATGCACTCTCAGTCCAGAAACTGGTAGAGGAGTTAGCAAGTGCTCTTCGCCGTTTAGACAGGGGTCAATCATCTTCAAGATGACTTGTAGACAAAGCCATCGTCTGAACTTCAGATTCAAGTTGAGTGACTGCAATAGATAGCCTTTCGACAAACCCACGTAGCTCATCAAGTTCTCGCCAGATTCTTGACTCGTATACATCATCACTCTGGTTCTCAGCCCTGGTATTCTCGATCGGCCCAAGATGTCTTTCGAGGTCCTTAATCCGGTTGCCGAGAGACTCAATCATCATCAGCTTCGTTCGGAGCTGCTCCAATTGATCCTCTAAACCCGACAAGTATGTCATTCCTCCTTCAGTCGATCGCTGACTATCTCGAGGTCGTCTGCTATCTTATCAAGCCGCCCAGATATTTTTTCCAGACGAGATATAAGGTCATCGATATTCGAATAAGCAGCACTGATTCGCTTCTCATCAGACGAAGCATTCTGTGTAAACCTTTTGATACTATCAAACCGATCCTCCAAATCCATCACTCTCTTGCTGAGGTCTCTAAGGGAAACACTGTTCAAACGACTTTCTAAGGCAGCAAGTTCTTGAGATATGGTTTCGAAACTCTCGACGCGCCGTATAGGGGTCGCATCCCTTTCCCCAGATTTGATGCCCTCATTTTCTTTATCAATGAGAACACGAGGGGCATAGTCCTGAAGATCCATCGTCTCACCTTTAACAATCCAAAGGGGAAGGAGCAACGAAACTGACATTTTCTCAAGAGACATACCTGTCATGTCAGCGAAAGAGACTACGCCTCTTGGTCCGTCCCACAGACAGAGGAGGAGTCGGTGAGACGTTCGTAACACAATTGCTGCCGCCTCGCTCGATTGGCCCTGGAACTTCTTTGTTCGGTCAAGCCAAGTGACAGCCTTGGTTGCAAACGATTGAAGCTGAGATATCTGACCCAAACGCAGTAGAATCCCTTCAATGGACTCTTGATCAGAATCCTGCGAGAATACCTCTCTTACGAGTGTGGTTGCTTTGGGGATGCTCAGGCACAAGGCCGCACTGGTCTCCTCGCTCAACACCAACTCTCTGAGTTCTTCCAGATAATCTAAACAAGGCTCACAGTGATCCTCATCCGATGGTATGCGCAGCAGTTGAGAAGCAATGAATTGACATATCTCTGTGGCAGTCGACGAAGAGAATCTGGCTGCCAGAACTTGGGGGGATCCTGATTGACATACCTCGCCAACCAACACGAGCGATTTCTCCTCTCGAAGACCGGCCGGGCCCGTGATGCTGAAGCATATGCTCGATTTGGCCGAGGAATCCAGCTGCTTGAAGAACCGTACAAATCGGTCTGCTGGAATCATGTACGTGGTTGTGACTGCTTCTGAACGAAGTGAAGTCTCCATACTCGTGAACAAAAGACCGTTCTCAATCCATCCAGAGGATAGTCTGCCGCTTGGAATCTGGGAGCAGAGGAACCCTTCAAGTGTGCCATTGGACTGCATGGTCTGAAGCAGTTCTATGAATTCTTCAGTCATCTGCAGCCACCTCACGCCCCATCATCTGAATCATGTCCTCAACCATCAATTGCATGTCAGTTATCCTAGACATCATGATTGCTCTCCCCCGTCCAGCTTCTGAAATCGCCTTGAGCATATCTTCATCAGATGCAGATTCAAGCCCGAGCGAAAACGTGGTGATATTACCGGGTTGTCGACGCACCACAGAAACAGGATTCTGTCCTATCGAATACCGACCTGTTGAGAGCAGCGCGATACAGACGGGGTACAGACCATCATCTCTCATCTCATCTACGACGGCAAAACCTGTCTGCAGTGCCAGTCCTGGATCAGAAGGCTGCGAATCATGAATGCCCTTTTGGTCTGCAAGCCAGTTCTGCAGGGCTTCAAGATAACCTTCCATATCAATCTCGGACCATTTTCGTTTCTGTCCAGAATCCGGCTCGTATGTCAAGAAGATATCTGTCTGAGAAGAATATGCAATCACTGACACAACGACGTTGGTTGGATTTGATGCAGAGAATGCTCTCAGACCTGCAAGAAGACGTATCAAGATCTCAGAGAACGGAGTGGAGGCCCACGCACCAGACTGTGCAGCATCATCCTCATCCTGGAGACCTCTGATGCGCGACATTTCAACCAGAATCACAAATGCGCACATATCGGGAGTCTCGCCCCCAACTAGTTCAATCTTTTCCAAGCGAGGCCATCTGATTCGTCCAATCGTGCCGCGCGAATCAAACAGGGAGAGACCCAGAACTGTGAGACGAAGATTGAGTGACTGTAGATTGAGTTGTTGACCCTCTGTGACTAGGAGGTCATCAAGATGTGGACCGAAGTCGCGGATTCGTTCGGAAACTGCCTCTTTGACCCTGCGGCTGCCTATTCCAGCAAGAGACTGAACTTCAATCGTGAGAGTCTTGCAGACCGATGGCGCTATACTCTCTGGGATGACCTCGACTCCATCTTTGCCTGAACACGAGAGGCTGTCATATAACTTGGAGTCAATCACGATATGGCCTAAGGGTACTGCCTGGGCCGTTCTGATGTCGGTGTAGACGGTGCGACCTTGACAGGAGATACTGGCGACCTTATCATCTGACAGCCAGTCTTCTGGCCTGACAAATGATATTCCTCTTTGGTCCTTCCCTCGGATTGCCTGCATCTCCAGTTCTCCCACCCTCAGTGAATCCTTACAGGATATGTTGCTGTTTCTATTGACATAGAGCCATGAAGAACTTCAACACCGATTGTCGCCTTTCCAGGGACGTCCACCATGGGGGTCAAGCGCAGCTTGAGAATCCTGTCACTTCGCGGTGCAATGTCATGGTTCTCATTTGTGACCTCAGAGACACCTTCGGAGGTAACCAGAGATATGACTATTCGTATCCCCACGGTGGTTCTGCTAGGATTCTTCGCACGGATCTCGTAATTGAAGGCCCTTCCTGGAAGAATGGCCGAAGGAATATCTCCAAGGACCACCTCAACTCCAAGGCGATCATGACTCAAAGGACGACCTCTTGGCCACCGTGAGATCTTACCCAGTTCCAGCAGACGCGACAATGAGGTCTTCATCTCTCTCAGTTCCATTCCGAGTTGGGCGGCCGCCTCAGCGATATCAAAGGAACCATCATTAGCTCTGTAGATGTCAAGTACTCGTCTATCGCCCTCGATAAGATCACTCACACCCTCTAGAATCTCAAGGATAGCTATGGGCAGTTGGTGAGCCTCCACCAGAGAGTAGTATTTCCCACCCTTAATGGATTCGGCTATAGATCTGAATGAGTCTTCAACCAACGGATTGCATCCACAGGCAAACAGGAAGAAACTCGTTCCGTGCTCACGCTTCATCTTTCTGACCTCATCCCTTGGATCCAAGCCTTCAGGACAACCATCCGGCCAATGGTCGTCCCCTAGAGTATTGTAATTTCTTCCGTGAGGGGGGGCATCACCGACCAACAGCAAGATCTTGTAGGCGTCACGCGACCAGCTAAGCCGTCTTCTCGCATCGGCGAGGCCATCGGCAACAGCTTCGGGAGTGTCGCCTCCCTCGGACGGATTCAGTCGGCCTATACGGCGGTGAATGTCCTTCACATTGTCAGTGAAATCGAAGACATCAGTCACATAGGTCCTATCCTCAGGAGGATGATCCCTGTACGATACTACGGCAAAGCGAATCTCCAGTTCCGAAGTCTTCTTGACGATGTCATCGACGATGTCGAACAGACTGTCGCGCACCGCGTTGATGTCGTCTTTCATGGACCCGGTCGTGTCAACAACAAATGCAACTTCTAGACGTGTTAGTGGCAGCCTCGAATCACTCCTACTAGTATACTCCATGAGCACCAATTAAGCATTTTCAGAAGAGAATGGGGAGAGTTTTAATAGCGGATTCCTGGTATCACCTTTGGTGGAATCATGAGCGAGAGTGATGTGAATATCGTACTCGAGTTTGAAGGGGGGCTTAAGCTCGACGTAGTACTCGACAGAGTTCTTGGTCCCCTGATTGTCGAAGAGATGAAAGCGAAAATGCCCATTCAAGGAAAGGCAGCCTTCATCAAGGGCGAGATGAAAATCACTCTCGGAATCGGCAAAGGTAATGTAAAGGCCACGAAGGAAGTCAAGAGAGAACAGGTAGCATATATGCCCCTCGGGGACTCGCTCTGTATTTATGTGAGGGACATGAAGACATTCAGCCCCGTCAACTTACTTGGAAGTGTAAAATCCCCCGACAGTCTGCTAGATGAGCTGGAGAGTGTTCGACGGGGAAGCCAAGTCACAATCAGATTGCGGTAGTCACATCTTCTGTATGCTTCTCAGTATCTCACGACTGTCATCATATTCCGTTTCAGTCGGATCCACAGTCATGCCGGGTTGCTCAGTCTCAATGAGTACTTCCACCCCTGAATCCACCACTCTCTTGAAACCAGTTCCCGAGTGGCATCGCACACGGAGCTGAGTGGTATTGAACTGGGTCTTGTCGGTCTTCTCGACAGGCACCCCATCATGCTTGAATCTGCCACGTATGTTTCTGAGTTGTTGTTTCTGTTCGGCAACCTGAACTTGAAGTTCTCGTTTCGCAGCAAGGACCTCATCCAGCTGCTTTCGAACAGCATCATATTCACTTCGAGGAATGTAGTCTTCGAAACGATCAATCCATGTGATAGTCGTACCATCGAACTTGCGTGTCGTTGAGACCGTTTCCAATGCTCTTAGCACAGCCACAACATCATAGATTCGTCTCTTGGGGACATCAAGAAATTCAGCGACCTCGTCGCTACGAATACCATCATCCCCACTCTCCTTCAGTATCCTAACTGCCTCCCGGGCGAGAGTGATCAGCTTCACGGTTGCACCCCAGAATCCGCGCCTTTCTCAGACTAAGTTGAGTCGCGTCTAATTAGTATCGCATATCTGAAACTTAAACCTTTGTGTTATGTCCCGATTTTTCGAACGACTGCCCATATAATCATGTATTCGATTTTTAGTCAATGTTTTCGATTATTGCTTTTTTTGGAATACAATCAGTTTCTAGGGTCTGTCTTTGGAGGGCATTCCAAGTTTATTCTACTGTACCGCAAATTCCATAACCTGACGCGGGGTCACTCATTCAAGCGCATAGACCTCTCCTATTCTTGAGATTTTGTATGCCCACTCCTCAAGGGCAGTCCCCCGTCTTCTCTTGTGGGACAGCACACTGAGAAACCGCAATCCAGACGAACTCCTTGCACAACTCAGTACCCTTTGGTCTGCAATCTGACCCAGCACAAGATAGGTTTCCGTGGAGCGAGCCGGAAAGAAATTACCCATAGTCCCCGGGGAGATGTACAACAATCACGTTCCTGAAGTCTGCTGTCATCACCTGTTCGCTCTCACTGATAGGAAACAGCCTCTCACACTTCATGCAGGTCCAGCCATTCCAGTGCTTCAGGAAGTCAATGACCTGTTTCGGCGGACAAGGCGCGATATGTTCTTTTGATTCATGGCGTAGTTCAGGTTCAGGAAGGGCCTGCGGGGGTCGTCCGGACGCGTCGAGAACCACTTGTCCCTGTGCTGTGCGATAACGTGTTCCTGATGGAGAAAGACGGCAAAGTCGCCCCTCTCCGTCACATCTTCCAAGTGGGCGATGCGGGATACCGCCCGCTGTGTGTCAGTCGGGCTGAAACCGTGCTTCTTGAGTAACGATACATGCCTCATGCTGTCTTGTGTCGTGTCGGCAATCCATGCCCGTATGTACTCGATGAGGGTCGCTTAGGTAATCAGTCAATGAGGCGGGCGATGATGGAGGTGCAACTGAATCCAACAGTCACCCTGGGATGCTCCACGGTGGCTGCTGTGGCAAAGACCCCGTTGCCATAGAACCCCCAGCCCACCCGCTCCACGAAGGAGATGGGAGCGCCGTAGGTGGTCAGTCTGCCCCCGTAGCCCTCTGGAAGGTCTATGTCCAACAGGACATGAAGGGGACCCTCAGCCAACCGTGGAATGCCTCCGCCCATACTCAGTGAGCCATGAGTGGTGAGCCCGTCGTTCTCGTCCACAGCAATCCTGATGATACCTGTCTGGTATGCCTCAAGAGATGTGTTGTTCAGCACTGCACCGTTGCCGAACCAGACGGTAGTGTTCAGGTTCTCTCCCAGATGGATGAGAAGGTCGTACTGTACGGCGGTTCCGAGAACAATGTCAACACGCCTCTGCCGCCCTGTGAACTCCAGGTTCACCTGATTCCCCACCTCTCGCACAAACCTGACTGATCCCGATTGCGGGTCGTAGAGCTCGACATCCACCCGGCACATCAAGGAGGTGTTGTTCACGAAGGAGATGGTGACGTTGGCATCCTTAAGACTCCTGATGTACATGAAGATACGGGCCGGTCTGCCCCCGTAGTACTCCTCCTCGAAGTGGAAAGTGGTGCGGTTCGACTCGTACAAACAGAATGACCCCGCTCCAATCACCACGATGACCATGACAACCAGTGCAGCATGCTTCCTGGACACGGGCCTCATCGTATCACCACATACCCTAGTCTCTCGCAGGAAGATATAAGCTCAGCTGGACATGGACCTGAGTACACGGCCCTCATCCTCCAACGAATATGGGGCTCCCGGTGAATAAGATGTCATCGAGATAGTACATCGGCAGTAAGATCGTCCCTCCGAGGCCGTGGTAGAGCACCCTGAAATCTGTCCGGATGTCGATCCCCGATAGGGTGGGTACAGGGATAAGGCCCACGCCCGTCACAAACAGCATGGTCGGAATACCCAGCTGCGGTGAGTTGGCAAGCAGGACCGGCGTCATGCCGAACATCTGGCCCACCAGCAGCCCCTTGCTGAACACATCCAGGGCCCTCTTCCCGGCGGTCAGGTCGGGCGTGTCAAGAGAGCCCGGCTCGAAGCGACCATCGATGCCCGCGCGAGTCACGGTGTACAGGGTCATGAGGGTGAGGAACATCTCGCCCCCGCCCAGTGGCCGCTCGGACGGGTCCAGGCGCAGCATGTTGTCGAAGGACATCTCGAACACCACCTCCCCCACCAGCTCGACGTACTCCTTGGTCAGGGCCCATGCCGCACATAGGGCCTTTCGATACCATGGGGTGTCACTGGTCAGGACATTGTAGAGGTCTCCTGCAAGACCCTTCCCCAGGATCCTCGACCATCTACTTCCGGAGGAGTCCATGGCGTCGTCCACGATACCAAACCACCGTGCCTTGACACTGTGGCCCACATACCGCGCCGCAGCGCTGATACCGAACGAGAGGACCTCTGACAGGGCCTCCTGCAGGAACAGGTTCAGGCCCTCGTCGTGGGTGATGTGGAACAGGCTGAAGTTGCCGATGTAGTGCTCGTCGAAGGCCCTGCCTTGTGTGAGCCAGTTGGCAAAGCGCATGACTCCATGGGCTGCCGTATCCCAGACCGACGTGCTCCAAAGGGTCTGGGAAATTATGTCGAAGCCCCAGACGGCCATTGCAGGGTTCAGAGGGGTTGACGCCATCATTCCCACGCCCAGGGCCAACATGTAGGGCTTGAGTCGCTCGCCCTCCTGCTCAAGGTCGATGGTGATCTCATTATAAGTATCGAGGTAGTCGTAGTCATACTCCATCTTGAGGTACATGCTGTCTGCAAACAGGAGGTTCCTGAGCCTACTGAGGGTGTCCATCCTGATAGTGGGGTCCTGTCTGTACACCATCACAGCCAGAGCCGGTACGGTGTGCAGGCTGAGATTGTTGGCGTATCTCTTCAGCAGTGTATCTACATCCTCCCCTTCATATTCCTGCAGAACCGCTAGTTTGTCTTGGCGTGCCTTCCAAGTCTGATTCTCTCGATGGAAACGGACAATATCGGGTGCCTCTGCAGGAACTGTGGAACGTCCTCCTTTCCGAAAAGAGATTCCATCCCCGATTCCGTTTCCTGATTCCCTTCTGAAAATAGGAACATCTCCAGACAATCAAGCATTCTCTCGTCTTGGCTATCTAGTTGCTCCGCAGGAATCATAGTGCGTAGTTCGCCACTGCTGATCATCTTCCTCGCTCGCTCAGTGAATTCCCGCAAGGGAATGGAGAAGAGGCTTCCTTTGACGACAAAGGCGTGTGGCTTTGACAGATCTTCTCCGAGGAGGATTCCTTCATCGGTGGTGAACAAGGAAAACCATGAGTTCGGCTTCAGCTATCGTTACCCATCCATATTTGATTGTTCTATCAACCGATGACATAACCCATATGGCTTCATCCACCCTCATCCGTGTCAAATGTAAGCTGTAGATAGTCTACTTCTTTCTTTGACGAAATGGGTCTTCTTTGTTTAGTCTTTGAATTGTACCATTTCTCACAGAATAACTCCTTGAGATCTCCCTGTCCTATCCCCTTGTTTGGATAGAACACAACCGGCTTCTCTGGACCGAAGTATTCCGCCCATCCTATGTCATTGAGAAAACTCAGAGCGCTGTTCACAAATCCTCTGACCAAATGCTCGCTGTCTGTCACCCAGCTGCGAACTTGGGTCTTCGCCTCATCTATAATGTCCGCGTAGTTCAACTCAGTTCTTAGTTCATACTCACCCAGTCTTCCATACAGTGGTAACAGAACAGTTTTCCACAGCACATCAGCTGTGTACGGCACTGGCGGCTCCATACGGATGAATCTCTGAGTCGCAAATTCGTGGAAGTCATATAGATGCGAAGTTGTCATACATTCATGGATTGATGCGCTACTGTAATCCCCCTCTTCGGTTCCAGCACAGCTCGTGCTCCCAGCCTGTGAATGTAGGTCACATTGCTCCTCGACAGGTACGCCTTGTCACCGTACACCACTTGAAGGGCATCTGTCCACATCCCCTTGAGCAGGGGGACCAGCATCGTTGCATCTCCTCCAGGTCGCTCTCTCACCATGACCGAGGCCACCATCAGGGTGTCAACATCAACAGCTGCGTGGAGGCCGTGAAAACGCCTTCTACGGGCCTCCTGGCACCTCACAGAGAACCACTCGCCTCCGGTGGTGTGACTCATCCCGGTGGAGTCCACTGCCACTCTTCGAGGAGGAGGGTGCGTGGATGCGATCAGGCTGACCATACGGTGAAGGACTTCAGGAGGGACTCTGTCCATGGCGCGATTGAGCGTGGAGTAGTGGGGCGCACGAGGGATGTTCAGTTGAGCGAGCAGCTGCTCATCTCTGTTGGTAAGAGCACAGAACTCTCGATAGGTCATGCCAGAGTGACCCATGAGTGCCAGCAGGACAATGAGAGCGGAGAGGGGATAGACCCGAGGACGGCCGGTGTGGTTCGCTGGAAGAGACAGGGTAGTACAAAGGCACATAAGGAGGGAGGGAACAACGTCATAGTGGTGGATGACTGCCATATCATAGGCCTGGTCGTAGGACAGGGTCATGGTTGATCAGGGTTAGTCCCACCCCCCTCCTTCTATCCGAGTATTACATCAGTTTCGTAACAGAGCCGAGATTCTCACCCCTCATATTCCACCGACCTTCGACCTGAGGAGTATGTATATCTCAATTGCGGAGGTGATAACTCCAAATAGTGCTAGGACAGCCATCAGAGCTGTAAAGTCGATGGGGACATATGGCATCATGAACAACAAGTAGAGCAAGAGAAAGGTGCCGTAGAAAGAGAAGTACAAGACGAAACGCGGTACGAGCCTGTTGCCCAGAAGAAGGTAAAACCTGAGCTCTCCCAGAGGCATCAGTCGTACAACCGAATAGCGGCCAAGCTGATTCTCAGTCACAAGCCCTAGAGACTCCAGCTTCTTTAGGTGATACGATGCGAGGCTGACGCTAGACAGTTGCGCCCCGTCTCTCACCTCGCGACGGGTCCTACCCTCGCTCTGTGTGATGAGCCAACGATAGACCTGCAGGGTGGTCCTATGCAGGTCAAGGTCTTCATCGTGAGCGTTCATCCTTGGCACCCCAGAGAACTGTCGACTACTACGCTTCCACTAGGCAATTGGATCTTCTTAGAGCGTACTCTGTGGAGAGGGCCACGGCACCAGCAACCGCTATACTTGTCACCGTAAAGAGAATCCAGAGCATTTCGGAGGGGCGCTCCAAGATTGCCAGGTCCAGGCTCTCGCGGTACGGTATAGTCTGCACGACTTCACCGGTGCGCGCATCAATGAGCATATCACATCGTGATACATTACCAGAAGTCACAACATACCAGACAAGGCGCATATGATGTGACACATTGTCTGTGTCCACCGTATCGCTCACAGTGAGGTTGCACATGACAACGCGTTTCCCAGTAACCTGTTCTGCTATGTCATACGCACTGAACTTACTTATCGTTCGACTGAGTGTGACAACGCCGAGATTGCGCCAGACGTAATAGAACCCGCAGACCCGCCCTGTCAGAGCATCGACCTCAACAACGATGCCATCCCCGCTGCACCCCAATGAGAATGATGGAGGAGATTTGATAGGAATCCCATTAGAGATGTGTTCGAACGCAATCCGGTAGTTATCGGATGGATGATATTGAATGGCCCCACAGTAGTGTGCATCCGCCGGCAATGTGATGTTGTTCAGACTGAGGAAGGCCATTGCAGAGGCCTCCGCAGCAGGTAGTGTGATTGGTTCTGTCTGATTCTCCCGAACACCTCTGAGAGCGCCACTTGTACACTCAAACATGATTACCTCCCCTGAGGCCGCGCTCACCTGTACCCAGATGCTCTTCTCCAGGACGAAGAAGCGCCACGCAGGTATATGGGAGACCCTACTGGCATATATAAGATGAAATGAGGACCAGTCCCACTCCGGGTAGTTCAATTGGAAGAACGATATTGCGTTCTCGCGAGCCTGGCTCTCGTTGATGGAGTAGTACTCAGAACCAGGATCAACGACAATGAATGAACCGTTATCGATGACCAAGTCCTGAAATTGGAACACACGTGCGGAATCATTGACATAATCTGCAAAGGCGGTCTGATGTATCGGTAGAGAGCCGGTCTTGGTCTCCGTTGGGATGCTATTCGCTCCAACAAAGGCCATCGACGCCACAAGTATACCGAACATAACACAGACGAGCCACGTTTCTCTCTGTAACATGAATAAACCCCTGTCAGATCAGTGGATGTGTTACATTCATCGTGGAGTATCTAATAAGACTACTTTTTTTCTTCATAGTGGGAAGCCATTTTGGTACATGAGTCTTCAGAGTGCAGGGAGGGAGTTCAATAATCCCGCATGCTTACCACCAGCTCCAAGACTGAACCTTCTCTGCTCAGTTTGTGTGGGCCCGTCCGGTCGCCCAGAAGAGTATGTAGGTCGTTCGGGATGTCCTCCATAGGGCGATGCCCCCGTAGTGAGATCCCAGTCACCGCATAGTGGGCCTAATCCGCTTCTCCACCTTCGGTCAGCAGTTCAAACTCCACCTGTCCACACCCTCTGACAATGATAGCCTGACACCTCATCAAGAGATTTAGCAGATCAATCAACTGCTCAGACCGGTCATGCACAAAGACCGTCAAGTTCGGGTCGCCCCCGGCGACTCGACGGATACGCACCCTGTCCCCAAGCTCCTTTGCCTCGCGGTTGTAGACATCTATCGATAGTACAATTGCCATCTGTGCCTTAGTATCGTCGAACTCTCCAGCAGCCATCAACCACTCTGCAAGCAACAGTCGATACTCTGGCTCGTCAGGATCCAGCTCGATAGCCGCGGTGATGCAGTCCAGTGCCTCCTCGTACTCCTCGAACCGCTCCAACACGCAGGCCAGCCAGTAGAAAGCCGATGGCTCGATGGATCCAACTCGATGCCCTCGTGTAGCACACGGTCAGCCTCAGCGTCCTCGCGAGCATTTGTGAGAAAAAGTCCTAGGTACGACCAGACCTCCGGGTTCTCGCACTCCAACCCGACCGCCCGCCGCTACATGGCTATCACCTCATCGCTCTTTCCCATCCTGTCGTACACCACGACAAGGTTGGTCAGGACACCCTGACTATGACCTTCTCTTCGGACATCACGGGAGATGATCGGATTTGGTCGTGTTGTGTATACCTTTGTCCAAGGTAGGAACGTAATGAGGGTTATCCACATTATCTGTAACGACCAGAGCACTCTTAGGCCGTCATAGCCATAACACGACGCCCTGACCCTCGTGTGCATCGAGAAGACCGCCAAGAGAGCCCGGACCTGTTCGACGTACAACTTATGATACTTTCCACCCATTCTTATCCCACGGTTTGGGAATGCGTCCCGACCGGTCAGAACTGAAGAGGAGACACCAGCTGTCATGGATGCGATCCGGCGGATTACGGATGAGTCGAACAAGTATGACCCTGAAGACTATCCTCAGCGGGATGGAAACAGGCAAGCGCCTGCTATCCATGTGAGAACTGTCAGAAGACTGAGCGATGGACGAGGAGGAGAGAGGCCGTGAACGATGACACCTCATCCAGTCATCGCTGCGAGAACACCGGGCAACCCGTGGACCAGTGCAGGTGCCTCGACTGCTGGCCCAGGCTCTTTCGCTTCAGCCGACTCTGTGAGGACTGCAAACAAGTAGCTAACATCGCTGTTGTTCTTATCCATTGCTCATCCTGCTTGACTTGAGTTGATACCAGTCGCTTCTTTGTCAGCAGAGTTTGCTCACAAACCCTCCATTTGATTGTGTCTGCGGCCTATGCCCTTCTTGTCCTTGGAACGAGAGCCAGTTGGTCATAGTCTGAGAGCCCCATCACCAGCACCTCACACAAGAGACACACTGATGATAGCGCGACCAGCAGTGACCGATACACACCCCTTTCGGATAGAGCTGACCAGCACTCTTCCAGTTCCGAGAGGGCTTCCCGGTGGTGTTGGTGGGTAGGGGCTCGCAGACGTCGAGGTTGATCATGTCGATGAAGGCGGTTTGTCACCTGGAACCGAAGGGGCTGTTCGAAGACCGACTCCAAGTGTATGAGGTCAGTTTGGGAGTCCCACAGCTCTGAGCAATCTCTGAGAGTCACCGTCACCATTCTGCGAACGGAACGCCCGCCAAGCTCCTCGTACCTCTCAAGGTTGTGAAGGACACGGTCTCGGATGGGAGGAGAGTCGAGCTTCCTCACAGAACCATGCATGATGCGCTTATACGGGCTTAGGACTACGCCTCTGGATCAGGGTCTAGTGATTGAGCGGCGATATCCCGGACACCAAGACCGACCCCGCCTGGTTCGCGGATGTACGAGTATGAACTTAGCGACCTCTGAGGGAGACCGACACCCGACCCGAAGTGTGTGGAACAGCTCAAGCAGAACACGCTGTCACGGGCTTTCGCGAGCATCCAGCCATCGGCAAGCACCCCATCATAGATGGTAGGTGGGTATTCGGAGGGGCGATGGGACCGTATCGTGGGAGGTTCCCCGCTGGCTTATCGAGAGGTTCGGAACTCTCCTGTTGGTGCTCCAGCTGGTTCCAGACTTCGACCCCAACAAGACCATGATGCTGTTCCCCTTCGGAGGGAGTGTGGTGAAGCGTCCGACCCTACACACGGTGGACATCAAGCCGGAGGCGAACCCGACCTTCTGCCTGGATGTGACTGATAGGAGGCAGGTCAGGTCGAACCTTGATGATACGTATGATCTAGTTCTCATCGACCCACCGGATGACTCGGACAATGTGACGTACTCATCGAAACTGCATGGGACAAGACCCCTTAGACCGTACGGCTTCATGAACTCGGACCCGAGGATGGTGAATATCGGGGAGAAGGCAAGGATAAGTGGAGTGATTGCAATACTCAACCAACTGGTCTACAAAATCCTGCCCCGCTCTGTCCGCCTTGGTCTGCTAAGTATAACAACAGGGCCTCACATGAGAATGCGCGCCTTGAATCATTTGATGCGCGGAGAGTAATCCGGGGGCACTCGCCGATTCCAGTTCTGTTGTGATGTGCCTGAACGCGGAAGCTGAAATGCTTCTCAATTTGATTCCTCTATACCGTAAGGCTATTAAGAAACTCCAAGTCTTCTTGGAAGCAGTACTACCATGCTTCTTTGCGGTGATTTCAATGAAGAACAGGAAAAAGGTAATCATAATGGGCGCGGCGGGCCGGGACTTTCACAATTTCAACAGCTTTTTTCGTGATAACGAAGACTATGAAGTTGTAGCGTTCACTGCACAGCAGATTCCTGGAATTGGTGATAGGGACTATCCACCTGAACTCAGTGGTGACCTATACCCAGACGGAATCAAGATCTACCCGGAGGAGAAGCTTCCGGAACTAGTCGAGAAATTCAAGCCAGAGCAATGCATCCTTGCATACTCAGACCTTCCCTATGACTACGTTGGTCATAAGACTGCATGGGTCAACTCATTGGGACCAGACCTAAGGTTGATGGGTACGGAAACGACAATGCTTGAGAGCAAGAAGCCCGTTGTGGCAGTGTGTGCTGTTCGAACGGGTTGCGGGAAGAGTCAGACTTCACGTCGTGTGAACCAGATTCTTGTTGACATGGGGCTGCAGCCGGTGAACATCCGTCACCCGATGCCGTACGATCCCGATCTCACGACACAGATTGCCCAACGTTACGAGAAGTTAGAGGACATGGACAAGTACAACTGCACAATCGAGGAGCGGGAAGAGTACGAGCCCATGATCGATATGGGAGTAATCCTCTATGCTGGCGTGGACTACGAGAAGATAGTCAGACAGGCTGAAGAGGAGGCAGACATAATCACATGGGATGGAGGCAACAATGACTTCCCATTCTACAAGCCGGACCTGTTGATAGTTCTTGTTGACCCGCACAGACCGGGACACGAGACCTCATACTATCCAGGCGAAACCAACCTAAGGATGGCAGATGTGGTCATCATTAACAAAGTAGAAACAGCCGACTATGAGAACATACAGAAGGTACGGGAGAATGTTCAGAGAGTCAATCCCGATGCCATCATTGTTGATGCGGCCTCACCAGTGGGATTGGATGACATGTCAATCATCCGAGGTAAGAGAGTGCTGGTCATAGAGGATGGTCCAACTGTTACTCACGGTGAGATGCCCTACGGGGCAGGATACATCGCAGCAAGGAAGGCTGGAGCCGAGATTGTAGACCCACGCCCCTTTGCAGTGGGCAGTATCAAGGACACCTTCGAGAAGTACACCCACCTTGAGAACGTTCTGCCTGCCATGGGCTATGGCAAGGAACAGATGAAAGAGCTAGAGAAGACCATCGACAAGGCTGATGTAGATGCCGTTGTGGTCGGAACTCCTATCGACCTGGCGAAACTGATCGATATCAAGAAGCCCAATACCAGAGTCCGGTATGACCTCCAAGAAATCGGCAAGCCCGATCTCGAGGACATTCTCAAGGAGTTCGTTGAGAAACACAATCTCAGATAATTCATTGCAGTCCCGGGAATCCCCCGGGATGCCTTTCTTTTCTTTGCGAGATGCATAAGAAGATGCTATATTAGCAGCTGCATCGGTATAGCTCAACAGACATGGTATGAAGGAGACTGAAAAATGACAGAGATACCACTACCTGGAGATGCAACCAAGCGGCCAGACAGAGAAAGACCTCTTGGTGTCACCATCCTGGCCCTACTCCAATTCCTGCAGGCAATAACGCTGCTGCTGGCGGGTGTTGTCGTTCTGATCGGTGGGAGTATTGTTCTACCGATTATAGGAACAGCCTTAGGGGCATTCATAGTACTCATTGGCCTATTCTCGTTCTATATAGGGTTGGGCCTTTGGAACCTCCAATCCTGGGCTTGGATATGGGCAATGATACTGAACATCTTGGGAATCCTAATAGGTCTGATCGGTGGCAGTATCTGGAGCGTCGTGGTGTCCCTGATCATCGTGATATATCTGAATGAACCGAACACGAAGGGCGTCTTCAGATAGAAATGAAAATTGGACAATAGAGCCAGTGAGAGGCACCGTGCATGGTCTTTCCACTGACGCTCGTTTTTACCACCAATCTTGGGTCCGCTCGAGCTCAGTGGATTCTCTAGCTTCGAGGTCTCGATACAGCACAGCCTGAAAGACATAATCAATCGGGTTGAAAAACAAGGCTACAACAAGAGAAGATGTTATGGAACTCCATTCTCCAAGAACTCCTGTTTCATTGAAAAAGAAAGCAATTACTGCCCCTAGCATACCGATAAGGAGACCAAGGAGTAGACGGGCACCTACTATATGCCAGAAGTTGCCGCCTGTGAGACCCCACGCCCTCTTGACTGAGTCCACTGTCCCATTATTCTCAGCAACACAGACAGCTAGTGCTGGAGACAATCGGACATTCACATAGACGACGACTATCAATGATCCGATAAGTGCGATCACAGCTAGCAGAAGAAGCTCGATAGACACTTGCTGCCCGATAAGGACCAAGAACAAAATACCGAAGGCAAAGAGAATTCCCGGTAAGAAGATCGCCAGGGAGATAAGTCCGACTACGAGCTGTACTCCAATCAATGGAGCTATACGAGAAATGGAATAGGATAGACTGCCGCTCACTGAGCTAGAACCGGGATCTGCGTAGTCGGATAGAGTGAGGCGGATTGCTGCACCTGCAGAAGCAGCTAAGATAATCATACCAGCGACCATCAGGATGAGCAAAATGGCCGCGCTCTCCTCGGGGGCTACAGCAAATAGCAATAGATTTAGTACCACACTGAGTGGGTCCGTTGCCACCAGATCAATTAAATCGAGCGCCTGAGATGGGAATATGATCCACAGAACAGCATAACTCAGAAGCGTATACATTATTCCAAGCAATCCTATCAGGAGGATATATTCTAAGATCCGTCGTCCGTATAGGGAAAGCGTCCTTGAAACAAGACCTAACGCGGAAAGCCTATACTCTCTTGGGACTTTATCGACGGGTCTAGCACCCGGACTTGATTCTAGTGCCACTTTTCTTCTCCTCTCTGTATGCAAGTACATTCCGGTTATATCATCTGCGAAGAGCGATACGAGGGATCTTAGGCCGGCTTAGGCCGAACATCGGATATCTCCATGAACTTCATCCCACCAGCCTTCTCCATCAACTGCTCAAATGGCATGATGAAGACACTAGGAGTCACTTCTGTCGAGTTCTTGGTGATCCGCTTGATTTCAGAAATCAAGGAATCGTAGTTGGCGTCAGCTGAACCCTTAGGAGCCACATATACATTGAGAACATCCATGCTGTATGGATCGTCCATGTCTTCCTTTGCAATTTCCACTTGGATCTCTTCTACCTCTCCTAGCTGGAGAAGATCGCTCCGCAGTGCTGTAAGGTTGACGGTTGCACCCTTGACCTTCTTTTCGCTAAGGCCCATGATTTCTATCTGAGCCTGGGCATCGTTCTGTCGACCGATATCCCAGAAGAAGGGGCCGTCCATTCCACACATTGGGCACTTACCATTCTCGTGTCGTGAAGCAACATCACCCAAGAGGAAGCCTTCGAAGATTGTACCGGTGCCATCGAGATGGAACAGCGTGACATGACCAGACTCATCTTCATCCACGAACTCCCAGCTCCCGTCATCATTGACCCTGACAAACTCGAATGAAAGCATCAGAGGACTGACGTTGTGGTAGGGGCCATCGTAGCAACACTGAACTCCAAAGGATATCTTACTCTCTGATGAGGCGTAACCACCGATGACGCGAACTTCCTTGGCGCCTTTGCTCTCAAGAGTTTCTATCATATCATCGACAACTGGGCCGTAAATCTTCTCACCTGCAAGCAGAAGAACTATCTTCTCTGGCGCCTCATAGTCTGCTTCTTTCATCTCTCGGAAGAATCGATTTCGTAGATAGGAGGGCATGCCTGCAAAGCCATTAACATGGAAACCCTTGGCGATCTCTACAAGCTTCGCGCTCGGAATAGCACCCCCTGCACTGGTGGCGACATAGAATTTCGACATCTGCTTCAGACCGAGATTCACAGCATGCCATCCAAGATGCGGCGCGTATGGGAACAGATTCATGCTGATAAGCTCCCAACCTTCAGCTGCCCAAGGATCGACAGCCATCTGACCCACCTTGACACAGTTCTTGAATAACAGGTCATTATCATGACGCGTCAGGAACACAGGAGCAGGAAGACCTGATGCTCTACCCGAACTCAGCCAGAACTGAAGAGGTGCATAGTTGTAGGTCAGGCGGTCCTTGATTCGCTCCTTCGCTGCTTCGGCACCAATCTTCAGTTTTGTCTTGATGCCATTATTCCGTAGCATCTTGTATTGCTCATTATAGCCTGCAGCTTTAGAATAGGCCATTACGTTCCTCACAATCTCAGCTGGAGGGCGGTCCTGACCATCTACCTCCGAGGGATTCAGCACAAACTCCCTGAGGTTGTCTTTATAGTCAACCTTCCTGATAAGTGGAACCTGATATTTTTCCCAGTCTTCGATGCATGTGATATTGTAGGGATCAATATCATTCTCCTTGAAAAGACGCCGATAATAGGGATGATTAGGCCAGACCTGATAGCGTATGAAGGCCTTGAACTTCTTGTCTTGGAGTTCTTTTATCTCTCTATGATTTGTTCTCTTCAGTTCCTTGAACGTAAACGTGGTCTTGGTCATTCGACAGCCTCCGAACTGATTTTCGACACTCTGAACGCTCGAATGAAACGCCAATAATAAACGTTTTGAGTGATGTTGTCATGACTATACTCAAAGGCAGCAAGCCCTTTACAGTAGAAAGTCATAATAATGCCGTAGACTTTCTCAGCAGGTTGAGGTTCGCCTTTAGGAGTGCAGTAGTGTTGAGTGAAACCGACGAGAAGCTACAGAAAGGCATCATCGAGTTGGATAAAGGGAATGAAAAGAAGGCTTTTGGTTACTTTAAAGAGGTTTTTGAGAGCAGACAGGACCGTCTAATCAGGAAGGTTCAGGAGAATCCTAAATCGCCCACGCTGATGCTGGACTCACTCTACATGATCCACGCCCTTGTCTGGCTAAGAGTAGCCGAGGCTGGGATGAAGCCGAAAGACGCACTTGAACTCCTCGGGAAGGCTGTTGGAACAGTTGAGTCTGCGCGAACAGCACTTGCACCATTGGTCACGGGTCTTGCTCAATGGGCCAATGAGAAGAACATCACGGTTGTTCAGAACAAGGCACTCGGACTTCTTGCAGCAACCAAAGACCTTGAAGAAATGGCCAAGAAGGCTCTCGACGCGCAACGAAAGATGAAATAGAGGCGCTTCGCTCTTCTTGTTGCTAGCCATGAGCTGTGTCTTGCCCTCAGGACAAGTTTAGTAAGGGTATGAGATAGCATTTAGAGCGTGCACACTGTTTGCAAGAGAAGGGGTTTTGTACATCATGATTACTGCGTTTGTGAGTATGTCAGTCACACCGGGTTCAGATGAGGAGATAGTCAAAGATTTCGTGAAGCACGATATTGTTGATGAAGCGTGGCTGACCACAGGAGAGTTTGACGTACTTCTGATCGTAAAGAGCGAAGACACAGAAACGATAAACGAGTTTGTAAACAGCGAAGTGAGGGGTACAGAAGGAGTACTAAGAACTGTGGTAACGTTTGGGATTCAATCACTCAGACATGATTAGCGCTTGTTCATCTCTTCTGCCCACTCCTTTGCCGGGAATCGATTCTCCATAATCTCAAGTTCGTGAAGAATACTCTCTTCTACGTCCACGTTGAAATGATTAGCAAGCTGAGCGAACAATGAGAATACCTGAGCGAACTCTCGCGATATCTCGCCGCTGTTAGGCGCCTCATGACCTAGGCCAATCAGCTTGTATCCTTCTTCAACCGTGATGTGACGGGATATCTCACCTAGCTCTTCAATCAGATGGGCGAAGACCTGCGAAGCAGGAAACTTCTGCCATCCCCGCTCTTCATCGAACTGGCGGATTCTCTCTTGAATGTCCTTGAGATGCATCTACTTCATCCTCTTTATGATTGCCATGACCTGAGCTCGAGCCTGAGCAAGGTACTTCTCAGAAGGCTGGTCAAGTATTCCTAAGGGTATAGACTCGGAAAGTGGCTCACCACCCAGAAACATTGCCTCGCTAACACTATCCATCATCTCAACTGGAGGAAGAACTGCACATGCCAAAACGAACGATGACTTGACTCCAGAGATGTTTGTGACAATACTCCAGATTCTCTTTCCGTCTGTACATCGGCATTCTGACAGATTTGATGCGCCAGCCACAGGTTTCACCTGGCTTACCTCCACCGCCAAGATATCAACAGCACGTCCTGGATCATCATCGTACTGTTTCAAACGTCTCTGAAACCCCTTTGCGATACGCATACAGTAGTTCATTTCTGCATGGATAAGGCGTTCTCTTGTCGTCTTGGGTTTGAAACCCGTAGTTGAAACCGCATCATTGTATCGCTCCCCAATTTCCGTGACTGCACAGACCATCTGCTGCGTAGCATCCAAGTTAGCAAGCTCTGACGCAGAAAGATAAGAATACTTCACCTCATAGAGGAAACGACCTGCTCTGCTCAGCAATTCAGCGAGATTGGAGTAGTCAATATGCATCTTCAGCTTCCTATTTCCAATCATGTCATTGAGTCTCGCAAGAGACTCTTCCAAGACCAGAACTCGCGCGTCCTTTGCAGTGTCCAAGGAAGTCACCGACCATTACCCTCTTGATGGGATAATAAGGCTAGCTCTTCAAACCAATAGAGCACACGAACTGATATATACCGAAATGCGATACTCGTAAGACAAGCCAGTGAGCGGAGACTAACTCATTGATTCAGGCAGTATATGTCCTAGTTGCAGAGAGCGGGTTGTGCGTTGTTGACCGGAAGTATGGAGAAGCAACAATGGATCCAAATCTGATCAGCGGATTTCTGACAGCCCTCATTCAGTTTGGCCGTGAGCTGAGCTCAGGCAACAAAGTCCACGTGATTGACTTTGGGGCCTTCGATATCTGCCTTTCACTGAGAAATGACGTGATTGTGGCCGGTTCTGTTGACAAGACAGATGACACTAATGCAGCTATGGCCATCTTGGCCGATGTGAACAACGCGTTTGTCCGGAAATACGGGGAGGATATCAAGGACTGGGACGGAGACCTTGAGCGTTTTGACCTATTCACCGACAAGATTGATGAGATAACCAAGATGGGGAAAGCCTCTGAGAAGAAGGTGCTAGTTCCAGTTCTCAAGGGGCGGGTTTCACCCATGCTGGTCAGGCTCGGTCAGCTTGAGCAGTCCACTTTCGAGGTGGCGGAGATGTGCAAGGGAAAACTGACGACTCGTGCTATTGCCGACCAGATTGGTAAACATCTAAGAGATGTCCAGAAAGCTCTTCACGACTTGGAAGATATGCAGATGCTCGAATGGAAAGAAATCGGTTCTGAATGAATTCTTGCAACTATCATGTGCAAGGTCAGCCGCTTGGCCTTTCAACTTACAAGGACGGCCAATTCTGCAGATGCCTATCCTTTTGTGGACCACTCATTTCCTACTGCTATGAGAATGAGAGCAATGACTATCAGGCCTGGTGCAAGCACACCGGGAACGGTGTACGAGCCGAATATCATATCCGCAAGATAGTGTCGTCCTGCATGCACAACCCGCCCTGCGAAGAGCACCATGAATCCAAGACCTAACATAAAGTTGGATCTTCGGAGGAGGCCTCCAGAAACATATGATAGATACCAGAAGAGGCCTGGTATGAAGAGAGCATAGACGAGTCCGGCGAGCCCGGCTAGAGATGTTCTTGTCCAGTAATCAAGAGGTACAGCAGCAAGAACTACACCGATCAGAATCGCTGGAATAGCGAAAGCTATCTCCGCCCATCTCTTCCCGAATATCATGAACCCTGCTGTTGCAGACAGGGTTGCCAAGGCCATCCATTGGAGGAAAGCACCCATAGCTAGCCACGGTGATGCATCAGGAAGGAAGACAGTGACACCAAGGTCGGGAAGACCTCCATAAAGGGAAGTCGGGTCTGCATAGAAGTCACCGACGAAGTAGAAAGCACGTCCAAGAGCCAGAAGCAGAAAGAACAGGGCCATTGCGAATTGGAAGGGATTCCTTGTGTTCCGCCATCTAAAGAATAGCAGGAATATGAACAAGAAGAAATAGTAACCAACGACCAAAAACCAAAGCCCGATATGGGCTTCTCGGATAGCCATGTCAATTGTCTGCATCATCTGACTTTCACCTAACAGGATGGACCTGAAGAAATGAGGAGTTACCGACAAATAAAGATATTCCGCGTAATAACAGACATAAGTGCAAGCAATTCCTATAACCTGTTTTGTCTAATCTCATCGATGTAATCATAGGATTGATGATTCCTTGACTAGAAAGACATGGACCCTAACGAGAGCAGATGGTCAAGAAGAGACCTTCATTGATATCAGGAAGAAAGTGGGCAATCAGATTGTGAGAGCATACCTCCTTGAGCGTATAACAGCCAGTGGTGCCATCGATAGAATGAAGGCAACTCTGAAGGGACCGAAGAGTGAGTTCAAGGACTTCGATAGATATCTGATCTTATCGATCCAGAACGGATTAGACTCCTATAGGATTCTTGCTCAAGCGAAAGTCTACGAAAACCTGAGAATAGTTGCGACGGACAATGAAGCTGTGAGCGAGGGGAATCCTGAAGACATCATCAAACTCTTTACGGAGCCCCTAGAAGACCCCGCCTCCTATGATGCAAGACTAGTCATCAGTGAAACCTCTGTGGTCATTGAGTGAGTTTAACACTAGTGAGAAATGGACCGATGTGAGCTAAATGCCCGATAGATATGCCGACTGTCCTGTCTGTGGTGCCAAGACTGTATTGAGGATACCTGAGAATATCACGGATAATGCAACTCGATTTCCGTTTACCGTGAAGGTAGTCCACAAGGATCACTACTTCTATGTGAACCTCGATAGCAGGGCTTGGGTAACGGATATACTGCATCCGGATTCGGTGGAGAGCTAGTCTAGCCGATATAACGATCTGAGGGGCTTTCCTCGGATTCCGAAACAGACTCTATGTTTTCCATTTCACTCTTGGCCCAGTCGATGAACTTCTCAACCTTGGCTTCCCCTTCATCGAGAACACTGATGTCAGCCTTGACTCCAAGGTGAGAACACAGGGTCTCCAAGACCTTCTTAGCAGAGCGATAATCCATCTTGATCATACCGATTGTCTCGCCAAGAAGACAGGCACTCTCCATGTTGTACATAGTTGATGCCCATACCGGAACGATTCCATTTGCACCTGTAATGATACCGTTCTCTGTCTTCACAGTATCTGATAGCTCTAACAGAGAGGAGAGGATCGCCTGCTCACTCGCAGACAGGAAGATTCTGGGTTGAGAGGGGTATGAAGCAAAGAAGCTCTTGTAGTCCTGTTCATACGCAGCCAAAGCGTACACTTGTTCTACACCCAAGAACGTGAATTGCTGTGCCATGAAATCCGCGTATTCGAAAACGCCTCTGCCACCTGCAGGCTGAAAATCAGCCATGACAATCAGTAGGTCGTGCTCCTCATCGGGGGCGGACCTATAAAGATGGATGGAGGACCTGGGGAAATGTGACAGACCATCCTTCACGAACACCTTTGGAGGATTATCTGGACTAAAGACTTCCATGAATAACTGTGCGTCGATGATCTGCCCAAGGGTTTCAACAGCAATCCTGCCTACATTTCCAATGCCCGGAAGACCCATTACGACAACAGGATTCGACAACGAGGATGAGTCTACATCTAGGTACTTCCGCGAGTAGAGATGGTTCCTGTTATTCATAGGTTATCCTATGACGACTCCAGTTATTGCACTATCGGTTGCCCGATTTGATACCATAAAAGGAAAGAGCGTTACGTGTAGTCTGTTCTGCGATAAAGCTCATATCTTGGTCTAGTATCGCAGCAAGACTCTCACATCCATGTATTATGTTGGCGGGTTCGTTTCGCCCCTCGACAGGAGAGAGATACGGGCCATCGGTTTCAAGCATGATCTGTTCAAGGGGAAGAATCTTGGCTGCTTCCACTCGTTTTCTATACTTAGCAAAATTCGCCGGTAGCGTAATCGACCAACCGTTGTCCCTGATGCGTCTGGTATCTTCTGCTGAACCCTCGAAGCAATGCATCAAAACTGAACCATGAAACCGTTTCTCTATGAACTCAGTTGCCCGAGCCTCAGCTTTCCTGGAATGAATCACCAATGGCAACTCCAACTCCATTGCCAAATCAATGAAACTCTCAAACAGCGGCTCTTGAGCCCTTCGACCTGCGTCATCCCTTACCCAGTGATAGTCAAGACCGACCTCGCCCACTGCAATGATTTGATCTCGGTATTTCTTGGCGAGATGTATGATCTTATCGGCCTCTTCGCGAGTGAGCCTCGAGACAGATGTCCCTGCAGTATGATAGACCAGACCCGGGTGTTTTTCAACGATACCAAGGGTGCGGCGAAAAGATCCGGGCCCGATTGAACTCGTGACCATTCCGACCACGCCTGCATTGACAGCACGCTCAATGACCTGATTGAGGTCATGCTGGTAGTGTTTCATATCTAAGTGTGTATGTGAGTCAAATAGCCGCATTTCATTAACGCTCTCAAGGTCCTATGAATACACACGCAATTTCCTTTTTATCGTCACCGGTGTCCTAAACACTGGGAAGGCGAAATGTCAGATTCCAATGACCGACTAAAAGAGAAGACACTGCAGATTGCATCATTGAATCAGAAGCTTGAGGTGCTACAAGCACAACTCTCTGGAAGTCAGAAGCGAGCGCATGCTCTTGGTCAGCAAGTGGAAGAGTTGGAACGTACTATTGAGAGAAAGGACGATGAAATCCGAATCTTGCAGTCCGAACTAAGTCGCACAAAGGACGCTCTAGATAGCGTAGGTCAGCAGATGCGTGACATAAGATCGAGTCAGAAAGAGAGCTACTCCAAAAAAAGCCCAGCAGAGAGCAATCATACGTTGGAAGAAAGCCTGCAGGCGACCAAGAGGAAGGCGGACATGCTTTCGGAGGATCTTCAGAAGCTCTCCGGTGCTGCAATGGCTCTGCTCAATGATGAAGAGGGGGCAAGAGAGAAGCTTAGAGAAACGGTCATGGAGGTTGGAGATCCCAAGTACAAAGTCCTCAACCTCGTTCTAAACAAGAGGAAAATCAGCATCGAAGAGATTGCTGCAGTCATAGTTGCAGATATGTCAGAGACCCTGGGCATAATCGACAAGTTACAGAATGCAGAGGAGATAGAAGTCCAAGATGGTCAGATGGTGATCCCTAGCAAGAAGTATCGGGTAGCACCGATTCCATTGGACAAGTGGAAGACCGCAGAGCCCGTTCAAATCTTTGATGAGCTCGGGACGATAATAAGCAAGACCGAGGGGCATGAGAACATAGCAGAAGCGGTTGAAAAGGCAGTGGACATCCTAGAACAGAAACTTGCTCGAGGAGGAGCATTGATCTTTGAGATGCGTCGAACAGCCAACAAATGGAAATCCAAACCGGCGGACATTGATGGGTTACAATACAAAGTCAGGGAGTGGAAGCAAAGGGCAATGGCACTCGGTTAGTCGTTGGAATCTTTCTTGATTGCATCACGAACATACTCCCCGAAGTCTGAGGTCTCCCCGTCCCTGTGAACACGAATCTTTGGTTCCTCACCCTTTATCTGGCGTTCAATATACCTTACATCAATCTGAGAGAAGACCTGTCGTATTTCGCGATAGACTATCAGATACAGAATGATCTCTTGAACTCGCGCTCCAACAGCAGGCTCGCATTCTTTTAGGGTCTTGAGATATTCTTGTGCGTCTTGGGCAAGGAATCTCTTTAGAATCGCTTCTTGCCGCTCTGAGGCTTTCTCCTTCTTTTCTCTGTCGGCCTCCAGCTGCTCCTGCTTCTTCATCAGCTGAGCCATCTTTCTCCTCCGAATCATCGAGAGTTCGTCATCATCGTTCAGGAGTATTCCCTCAGAACGAGGCACATTGCGTTTTCAGTTAAATATGTCGATACAACTAGCATTGCCTTTTTAGGGACAACTGAGAGATTCCAAATGAACAGTGAATCAGATACACTCGGGAGGTTGTCTCTTGACAGAAGAAGAAACATGTTCATGGTTGAGGTCAGACGATTCGAGCAACTACTGTGAGATGAGGAAGCAAGAACTTCCACGTCCGGAAGTGGAAGCCAAGTGCACTAGGTTCGACCGCTCACTGATCTGCATTGACGCTTATAGCTCGTTATACAAGGGAAAAGAGCTAGCAGATGATAACAGCACAGATGCTATTCTCTGGTTCATTGAATCGGCCACTCAATTCGAGAACCTAGCAGAAACAGATAATGCAATCCTTGCCTGTATCCGTGCCATTGAACTTGCCACAAAGAATGGTCTGATTGAGAGAGCATATGAGGTCTTCCGCTATGGCCGATCAGTCTACGAAAAAGGGACTGCCACCGAAGACCCGGCCCTATCAGAATCCTCACTAAGAGAGAAACTAGTAAAGGCGGGAGAAAAGATGGTGGCCAAGGCCAGGGAATCAGCTGAAGATGATGATGTACAAGTGATGCAGGCGGAACTGAAGGCGGCCGTACTAGGTGGGGCTGCCCTCAAGAGAGTAAAGAGAGATGAAATGAAGAACGAGCTGGTTATTGTCGAGGGAAGGCAGCTATACAACAAGAAAGCAAGGGAGTATAAAGAGGGTGCCGACACTTTCGTCGCCTCCGGAGTAGTCCAAAATGCAGTGACTTTTGCATGTCTTGGAGCCCTAGCTGACCTCATGCTAGGTAAACCAAAGGAGGGAATATCATACCTGACAGAGACAGCGGCAAATTCCGGCTTCAGAGACCGTTTCCAAGAGAGTGTTTGCTTCCAGTGGGCGAAACTGGTCTTCAGAGCACATGTCAGCAGAGATGAGGAAGCAATAAACAAAGCGAGAAAACTGTTTCTCAGAATCCCTTGGTCATTCAAAGATGATAAGGAATTCGGCAGACGGGTCATGGATTTTGTGTACAGGCGTGTCAGCGGGTGATTCGCAGTTTCGCAACAAAGAATCCGTTGGTGTCATGAAGATGAGGAAAGAAACGACGCACCCAGGGAGAACACCTGAACCCTCGATAGCCCCTCTCACCAACAGCAGGTAAATCGACCAGCTCGACTGAGTGCCTCGTTAGTGCTGAGTCGATTTGCGATTCGCCCTCGTGGGGGAGCAGTGAGCATGTTGAATATACTATCTCCGTTCCAGGTCGTTCGGAGTAGGCGGAGAGTATAGCATCAAGCATCTTATTCTGAATGGCCATGAGATCGAATAGAGTCTTCTTGTTCAACCGCCACTTGAATGATGGGTTGTTTGATAGGATACCAGTAGAAGTACAAGGCGCATCAATGAGTATCTTCTCCGCATCAGATATGACTGGTCTTGTGGCATCTGCCCTCAAGAATGCCACCTTCTCATAACCGAGTCTCTGGGACCGTCTCACAGATACTCGCAGTCGGCTGGCACTGAGATCGGTAGCCACGAGGCGTCCCTTTTCGTTCATCTGTTCCCAGATAAGCTGTGTCTTCATGCCAGGAGCCGCACAAGCATCCCAGACGATATCCCCACCCTGGGGAGACAATGCATGAACTGCGAACACACTGCTCTTGTCTTGTAGAAGCACATACCCCGATCTATAGCCCTCAGATCGGATGACACTCTCTGCCGAATCACTCAAACGGTACAGACCGGCCAAATCACTATCCTCTCGAAGAGAAACACCTTCATCGATGATCTCACGAATTCCTGCACTTGCGGCGTCAAGGAGAAGATTGGGTCGAACATAATTAGCAGGCGGCCTATTGTTCGCCTTCATCAAGTCGATAGCCGAGGATTCTCCAAGATGCTTCAGAAGAACTTCCACGAGAAAACTAGGATGAGAGTATTCAATACTCAACCGCTCAGAGATAGTCAGACCTCCCATGTATTCTTCCAGATGGACCTGACCTATGCATGCAAGGGCTTCTTTCGCATCTGCATACCTGGATAGATAACCTTCAGCTATCTCGCTGCAGTCCCTGTGCTTCCAGACGACCTCGAATGCGCCAAGCCGCAGCGCGTTTCTCTCTCTCCTAGTGAGTCGACTCAGGGGGACGCCGGTCAAGCACCGAGCAATGAGAAAGTCTATTGTGTTCAAGAATCGGACAACTCCAAGACAGAGTGCCTCAACCCCCCCTATGTTCTGTTCCCCAATCTGCTGGGCATTTCTAGACCTTCGAAGGATATCTTTCAGTGAGGAGTCGGATTGATCATACTGTGTGAGTAGCTCTATGGCAAGTACCCTTATCCGCCTTGAGTCAGATGATCTCTCAACCTTCTCTCTACTGGAACTCATACGAGCTCTACATCCGGACCTGCATGCACATATTTCATTCGTGTCAGCATCTCGGGGAAGTACTTGCCACCGATTATGCCTGAGTCCTTGTATCCGCCCAGATGAGGCATGTAGGGGTCGAAATAGAGATGATCCTGTCCGACGGTAACACCGCCAGCCTCCACGCCCTTGACCCATTTCATCCTCACCTCGACATCATCAGTGAAGACTGAAGACCTTAGACCAAAACGTGACATATTGGCAATCTCAATGGCCTCCTCGACACTCTGCACTCTTCGAACAGGAAGAGCTGGGGCAAAGACCTCTTCCTGCATTACTCTCATGTCAAGTGAAGCCTCGGTAATGACTGTGGGTTTGAAGAATACTCCTGCAGGGTCATGCTCTCCTAGGTAGTTGCAACGGTACCCGCCAGTTTCGATCTTGGCGCCTTTGGCAAGTGCATCTGCCAACTGGTCGATGAGAAGATATAGCGCGGTAAGCCCTATCGGCGGAAGGCTCGTTTCCTTGTCCGACGGGCGACCCACCTTGAGTTTCTTGGTCTCCTCCACTACAAGACGCACAAGTTCATCATGGAGTTCCTCTTGCACAAGAAGTCGTTTAACGGCCATGCATGCTTGGCCGCTACCAAGGAATCTACCCTTCACAATCATCTTGGCTGCAGACGAGAGATCCACATCGCGCCCCCACACAAGGCAAGCATCGCTTCCAGCCAGTTCAGGAGCCATCTGGATCCTATTAGTAACTGCTTGGGACCAGAGAGTGATACCTGTATCGCTATCTCCGTACCAGACCAATGCGCCTACTGCGGGGTCATTCATCAGACGGCGCATCATCTTCTTACCTCCGCCAGTTAGTGTCTGGATCATTGCATTGGGTAATCCGAGTTCTGTAAAGGTCTGAGAGAATATCTTGGTGAGTAGAATAGTGCTGAGTGGAACTTTGCTGGGTGGCTTCAGAATGGTCGCATTTCCTGCAAGTATTGATGATGTGATACTGAGGATGCCCAGGGCAAGAGGCGAATTGTAGGGAGTGAAGAGGCATGCAACACCAAATGGTTCTCTAAATCGATAGTTCCTTCCGCCATCACGACCAGGGTCAGCCACAACATCCAGATGCTCCCCCCAGAGTTCGAACGTCTCTCGTTCCAGATACTCTGTGAACATACTCCAAGTCCATTCAAAGGTCTTGATTGGCACACCTTCTTTAACGGATATGTCCCTGACTTCTTTGAACCGGTCTTTGACAGCCAGACCTGCTTTGTAGAGAGCATCGACCCTATCATCTAGTGTGACTCCCATGCCCTCAACGCGGAATGGATTGAAGAGCTTGTCATGATCCCTGAGGCCTGACAGAAGAGCACGTTTAATGTCCTCTTCGCGTGCTAAAGATACCTTTGCGTAGGTTACCTCCTCCAATTCATCATTGGAATACTTGGGCACACCATGGGCGTTACGATAGTCGCGAAGGTATCGCATCTCAGCGGACTTTGTGGGGATCAATCGGGGGAACCTTGCGAAAACCAAACGCTGTGTTCCTGAAGCCTCATGAAGCTGAAGTGCTATTGCCAGACCCGGATCAACCGAGACCTTGTCCATATCCGGAAAAGACACATAGTGCCCGGTATCGACCTCTTCACCGTCTACAATAATCGGAAAGACTTCCACATGGCTCCCTCGTTAAGGTGTTAATCGTTGAGGCCGTGCAGTCGGTCTAATAGTCTTTCGTTTGTGAGATTATTCCAATGGTCGCTCATACATCTGGACAAGCATTCCTTCATCTTGTTCGTATGGCTTCCCCCACGGCCGGAAACCAAACTTATCCATCAATCGTAATGCAGTATCTTGACAAACAAGAATATTGCAGTAGTTCCGTTTGCATCCGTGAGCTTGGCCGTACTCTGCAAACTGACGATACATGGCCGAGGCAAGACCAGTTCCTCTGCACCCTGGAACCACTGTCTGATGCTCTCCATATAGACCCTTATCCGTGATCTTGGCCTTGTAGACGCCCACAATTCGGCCTTCAAGTCGTGCACCAAAATAGTGGTATCCATCCCGCATATCTTCGATAACCTGTTCAGGCGAATACTGCCGCTTCTTCCTCCAAGATTCTGGGTAATCAGTTGCGCTTGGCCACACTTCCCTGAAGAGCTCTGATATCTCCTCAGCATCTTCTTCTTGAAACTCTACAATCCTGATCTCCTCAGGTGGCCAGTCCGCCATGCTAAGCGCCTCTTTCTTTACCAAGTTGTTTCTAGGCAACCCCTTTCATAAATCTCTTCGTGGCGGCCATCAGCTACCTCAGTTCAGGTATTATGTGCCTTCGCCCAATCATATGCCTCTTGGTCAGGAGTACAGCCACCACACCTGTGACACCCAGCAGCGGTGGTTGCAGGATTGAGTTCATACTCCAAGAGGATTCGTCCCACCTGCTTATAGAATGCTATCGAGTCCTTGAACGAACCTATGTACGACGGCACGAAGTCTGCCAACTGACTCTTCTCGGACGGACGAACCGGCGCGACGACGGGTAAAACACCCTCAGCTGCGAGCTCCTCTATGAGGGAGAGAGTCTTCGCACGGTCTTCTCCAAGGCCTTGAAGGATGAATGTACTCACATTCCCTCTTCCGAAGTAATCAAGAGCAAAACTCCAGCTCCGTCGGTACATATCAAGAGATGCATAATCAGTCTTTCCAGGGCAAAACATCTCTCGAACATCTTCATCGGCGCTCTCGATGTGAAGCCCCACTGCGTTAGCTCCGGCTGCTGCAATCTCTGAGATGTGTCTTTCGTGGACAGGGGGTTCGAACTGAACTGCAACCGGGATATCTGAAATCTCACGGATTGCCTTAATTATCGGCACAAGCCTTGAAGACCCTGCATCTGGCGTGTCAGGGGTTCCAGTTGTTATGAGCACGTTGTCAACTACCTCTTCATCCAATGCGGCCTGCAGTACTTCCACAATCTGTCCTGGCGTCTTCTCAAGTATGGTATCCCCTAATGAGCACGAGTGGGGTATGGTACAGAATTTGCACTGGGTCCCATCTGACCAGTATCTACAGGCCTGATATGCGGTAGTCGCAAGAGTACCGACGCCGTGTAGAAGTGCAATCTGACTGTAGCGAATGCCATCTTCGGTGACCCGATCATAGAAGTGCGGTCTAGGAACCACTCGGAGTTCTACTTTATCATCATACAACCAGATTGAAGGATTCTCGGTGGGCACCAGCGGTTTCGAACCATATCGCCGAGCTCTCTCGCCTCTCCTAATTGGAATGCCAACCGGATTTCCGTTCGGCAGAATGAAATACCTTCCTCCGACAGGTCCGGCGCCACCGCTCCTTCCAGACCACTCGCTCTCAGGTAAATGAGCGCCCTCAGTAAGTAGACGCACTTTCAAACGGAGCAGTTCTTCAGGGGTCATTGTATTCGTCCCACGTTGGCATATTGCTGGAAGCCTATTCACTCTTCACCTTCATGCTGCCTCACCAACTGCACAAGCTCGGGTAAGTCAAGTACCTCAATCTTACCCATTGACTGTGCTTCAAGCAGGTTCTTACAAAATGGGCAGGCTGTGATCAGAAAGTCGGCCTCGGTTCGTATTGCTTGTTCAACTCTCTCAGTTCCGATCTCTTTCGCCTTGTCTGGGAATAGTGTTCGAAGACCTGCACCATTACCGCAGCACATGGCATCATCCCGATTGTGCTCCATCTCGACAAGACCACCAACAAGCAAGTGTTTAACGATGGCTCTCGGAGGGTCATAGATACCGCAGTGCCTTCCGAGATGACATGGGTCATGAAAGGTGGCCGTTCCATTTATTGTTCTATCAGATAGAACCTCAAGTCTGTCCTCAAGCACTTGTGAGATATGGAATACTGGCTTGTTGAGCTCAAGCCCATTCTCTGGATAGTCTTGAGTTAGTACACGCAGGCATCCGGGACAGCTCACGATAATGCATTCGGCGTTTATGGAGTTCAGCAGTTCAACGTTATGTCGAGCGGTCTCCAGACCAGTGTCATAGTGACCTGTTCGGAATAGCGGAGAACCACAACACCACTCATCGTCACTGACCAAGACATTATAGCCAAGACCATCTGAAAGGACTGACAATGTGCTCTCAGCAATGGACTGCTCCCTGTATGATGCTGTGCATCCTGCAAAATAGATGACAGACTCTCCACTCATGGTCTTGGAGTTAACCCATGAGTTCCGTTCAGAGTGGGATTCCTCAAAGGGGTTATGATGGGTCCGTACTGAATCCACCATTCTGACAAGCCCTTCTGGTTGAGTGCCGGATTCAACAATGTGTCGTCGAGTTGCCTCAACGATATTGGCAATGTCAATCTCTGGAAGACACCACGTAAGACAATGGCTGCATTCAAGGCATTGATAGAGAATCTCAATGCCTCTGGGATCCAGCTTCTGAGAACCAGTGCCGTCATAATGGATGAGAAGTGCACGGCCATGAGGAGTAGGGGAATCAGACCTCCAGGCAAAGAATGTGGGGCAGACATGACGACACATCTTTGGGCAGGCCGCACACATTCGAACCTGCTCTGGAATCTTATCAGGCTCTATCATTCTCGCACCCCCAATCCGAGCTTCCCGGGGTTCATGATTCCATTGGGGTCAAGGACACGTTTGATCTGCTTTATCACGCCGAAGGCCGAGCCCCATTCGCCCTCCATATAGGTTGACCGAGACAGCCCGACACCGTGTTGATGGCTCATGGCTCCACCTGACTTCAAGCAGGCCTCAATCCCATCATCCCAGATCTTCTTGTAGATTAACCAGGCTTTTTCAGCAGTGGGCTGAGAGGTGAAAAATATCATGTAGATGCTTCCTCCATTCGGATACATGTGCGAAAAATGGGACATGACCACGGCATCATGCGCTTCCATGGCCGTCTTCATAGAGTGATAGACATCTTCCAGTTTGTCATATGTAGCCACAATATCGATTGTATCGCCTATGGAATAGCCAGCAGTTGTGAACTTGGTAGGATAGTACATATCGTAGCGATGCCCCCACCAGCGTTTGGCGGGCCCCTCACCGTAGTCCTTCGCTCCATGTTCGAGGCATATCTTGGCGGATATACGTTCGTCTAAATCCACCTTCTCAGAGATTCCGTCAAATGCAAGCATCAGCATGCAATCTCCCTCTTCCACATCAAAATGCACGCTAACACTCATGGCTGTATCATTGGGGTCATAGAGCCGTACTACTGAGGGAGAGATACCACTCTGGAGGATCTCTCTGACAGCACCAAGTCCGCTATGGACATCAGGGAAGCACATACTGCGAAAAGACCGTTTCTCAGGGATGGGGAAGATCTTCATCGTTGCTTGTGTTATGACCCCCAATGTTCCTTCGGACCCGATAAACAGATTCTTGAGGTCCGGACCAACAGAGTGTCTTGGGAGAGCCTTGCATTGGATTACGCTTCCATCGGGTAAGACGACTTCCAGACCCAGAGTAAGATCCTCAATCTTTCCATAGAGAGAGGACATTGATCCCCCCGAACGAGTTGCAATGAAACCTCCAAGATTCGAGGCTCTCAGAGAAGTGGGTGTGTGACCTGTTGTGTAACCATGACGATTCACAGCTTCTTCTAGCTCAATCCCGACAATACCTGCTTCTGCAGTGACAGTAAGGGACTCGTGGTCAATCCGCAGCACCTGGTCCATCCTCTTGATATCCAGTTGAATACCACCGTAGACGGGGAGAGTTCCACCGCATGTCCCTGCACCACCACCGACAGGGATAACTGGGACACAGGTCTCATTGGCTATTCTGAGAACGTCGGCAACCTCTTCGGTTGTCGCAGGAAAAACAATCATATCCGCGGTTGGCAGCATCTCACCCGCTCGGATTCTCGCCTCGCTAAGCGGCCAAGCGTCATGCGCGTTCAGAATCATATCCGAAACTGACCTGCTGATGTTTGCCTCGCCCACAACATCTGAGAGGCGGGCTTCCAGTGTTGACAGAGTCTCAGTGTCCACCATCTCAAATCACTCCCTACCCAGTCGCTGGGCAACAAAGACGCTTAGATCATCGACTTCAATCGAGCTGCCGCCGCGAAATAGACTGGCTTCAATCTGCGCCGTACACAGAGGGCAAGGTGTAACAATCCTTTCTGCATCCGAGGCGGTTATGCCCGTTACATTCTCTCTGGTGACTGCAGAGGCCACATCCTTGGAATGGTACGCCACCAGTCCGCCACCACCACAACATGAATCTGACACGCCGGATGAGATGACTTCAACCCCAGGTACTGCACGGAGTAGGTCAAGTGCATCTTGCATTGTCTGGCGTGAAGTATGCCGAATGAGATGACATGGATCGTGTACAGCCACCTTGAGACCGTCTCCACTGTCTGCCTGCATAGCAGAAACCACTCGATTTAGACCTATTTCGTGTACGAGATACTCAACCATGTGATAAACAGGAACTCCCCAATCATCACGTAGAGCAATGTCGTTGAGACTGGAAGTACACCCAGCACAGGTTGTCACTACCTTTGATACTCCAAGCGACTTGACTTTTCTCTTCAGGTCTGCAGCGAGGGCACGTGCCGTATCGTCATCGCCCATGAGTCGGGCAGGAAGACCGCAGCAATTGAATTTCTCAAGCAGCGTGTAGTCGACTTTGAAATGATGCAGAATCATCTTTCCAGCCTCTCTAACTTCTTGAGCGCGTTCTTCAGCCTGACAACCGGGATAAAATAGGACCTCGGCGCTGTCCTTGATTCGATCGGGAACGAATCTGAGACCAAGTCTTTCAATTCGCATATCGCGACTTGCCTCCTTCTCTTCGGGCTCATCCCAAGGCTCAAAGGCGGTACTGTGTTCTGTTAGAACTTCATGCACACCGAAGAGACCCTTTGGCACGAGGTCACGACGGGTCTTGAATATTCGGGCCCTTACAATGTTCACTATCTCGGGCACATTTACGTTCTTGGGACAGACCTCTCGACATGTCCCACAGCCTGTGCACAGGTAGATTGTATCCGCTGTTGCCCAGTACTCAGGAGGTGCTCTTGTTAGTTGAACAGCAATACTCCTAGGCCCACTGAATCGATCAAGTCCAACCGAGGCGACCACAGGACAGTGGTTGATACAGAGACCGCAGTTGATACAGTTCTCAATGGATTTCACGACCTCCAGCTCGTCAGCGTGGAATGGAACAATTCCCTCTTCTTTCAGTGTGCCCTTGACAAATTCATAGGCTTCTTCTTCACTCATGTCTAGCCCTCTTCCGAGTTCTCAACCGCATTCATCCCTGCGGCAACACCGGTGGCCAAGGCCACACCTAGGCCGCTCTTCTCCACGGGGTAGTTGTATCCAGCAAGAATACTACCAGCAGAGAACAGATTCTCTGCAAATGGGTTTCCTGACTGGTCCAGTGGCCGCAGAAGGTCGTCGATAGCAATTCCACAGGCAAAGAGCCTATGTCCTCTGTTATTGATTGATATGGGTCCTGTCAGCCTCTGGGGGCGAAGACTACCCGTTGAAGTCCAGTCTTCTGAAACAATGGGTAAATCGAATATCCCTTCGGAGAGTCCCTCTTCCGTACCAGCAATACCTCCGCCAACGAACTTCCCGGTTGCCAGAACAACGGAACCCGGAAGTATATCCAGTGAACGATGATGGGTCCTGCATCGGACTCGCACCAGCTGGTCATTTTCCCTCTCACAGTCTATAGCTTCATGTGCCTCGAGAATACGACCGCCACAACTCACAAGATTGCTGTCAAGCGATTTCAGTAGACGAAGTCCCGGTACAGAAGGTGGAAAGGAAAGAAGCTCAAATACCTTCACGTCGAGCTGTTCCTCTAAGATATGATGAACCCGAGCTGGTGCCTTCAGACCCAAGACAGGCGGCAGAGCAACATGTGTCACTCCAATCCTCTCTACGTGGGGGGTCAGCTCCTCTATGAGAGTATCAGGACCATTAGGATGATCCAGATGGCGGGCAATCTCAACCGATGATGCATTGTAGGGCTTCCCGAAAGGAGCCACTCGCAACTCAGCATCCGCAATCTTTCTCGGTGGGTCGCCCAGTTGGATCCTTTCGGCTATGAAACCCTTCGCAGCGAGGGAGGCATTGAAATCGGGATTGCCTGTGAACCCAGCAAAAAGAAGTGTAGAGTCATCATCCCAATCTGGAGGCACCATGGTCTTCTGAAGGAGGCTTGTGGGTTTGGAAGACCCTAGTACTGTCACCGGCATGACATTGCGCTCCAATGACCCTGTAATCTCTGCAGGAGTCCCTAGAAGCCACTTCCTCAACATCGTGGCGGACTCCTCAATTCGCTCAAATGCTGAGTCAGTACCAGCTGTCCCCCGCTCCAATACTGAATATGGATGATACAGGAACAGTCCAACTAATGCGTGAATGCCCTCGCGTGCCGACTCAAAGGGCGTATTGCCTCCGGGTAGATAACCAGCAATATCAATGGCGCCCGATGAATCGGAGGTTGCCCCGTGTCCCTTGCGAACTACAGTAACGCTTGCTCCCGCCTCAGCAGCTGCGCATGCTGCTGCAAGCCCAGCCATTCCCCCACCGATGACAAGAACATCGGCCTCCAGATTCATCATGCATCCTCCTCCCACGGACTAGGCTCGTAGTCTGTCACTGTCCGATCCAAATTGGCCACACATGCATAGACACCTTGAACCAGCTCCTCTTGGGCAAGTTGTTCTCCCCGCATGGGAGGTCGCTTACCTTTCCACCGCTCAGCAAGATAGCTCAGCACCTCAAGATAGGCACTCGGCGCATCCAGGTTATTCTCCTCTGCGAGAATCCCCGCAACCTTGAAGGTGCAGAAAGTCCCTTGACATGGTCCCGTTCCCACTCTCAGACGGCGTCTCAAGTCATTGATGGTCTGTGGAAACTCGTTGCGTATGCTGTAACGGAGCTCAGCCTCGATAACCGGTTCACACGTGCAGATAGTGCTTTTCCATGAGGGGTGATCTCGTGTGAGCTCAAGGACTTGTTCTGTTTCGGTTCCTCGCCGTGCCCTCATTCGCTCGACAGTGTGTTGAGAAACAGCATACTTCTCAGCAAGAGCAAGAACGTCAACATCACCATCATTGCCGGGCAGAGGTTCCTTGTGGGTTCGGCAATCGGCCTCAATTCCGAGCTTCTGGCAGACCATACCCGTCACATCTTCGGCCATCTGGCGACACATGACAAGCTTCCCCCCGGTAAAACTCAGCAGCCCCGAAACACCGTCTGTGTCATGATCCACAATCGCGTACCCACGAGTCACATCATCTTCAGGTATCTTCCAGTCAGCAACGAGCGGCCGGACACCTTCCATGGTCCGTATTATCCTGGCCTCTCTGATAGAAGGTACCACCCACTCGATGCTCTTGAGCAGGTATTCAATCTCATCGTGAGAAGCAGTCAACGTATCGGGGTCTTCCCATGTGTCCAGTGCAGTAGTTCCCAGCAATACTGTATTCTCATGAGGGAAAAGGTAAATCATACGCCCATCAACGGCCTTGGTGACTACTCCAACGTTGACCACTCTTCTATCAAGGATGACATGAGCGCCTTTATTCAACCGTAGTCCAAGTGGCACCTCTGCAAGAGCTGCAATCTTGTGCGCCCAGGGGCCTGCAGCGTTCACGACAATGGCTGATGTGAACGGGGCGACCTCTCCAGTTGTTCTGTCGAATGCCTTGACACCTCGAATCGTCCCGTCAGCCACCAATATCTCCGTGACTTCGGAATAGGTGTTGATATCTGCACCGTGTTGTTTTGCATCCAGGGCCTGAAGCAAACATAATCTGAAGGGATCGATGAAGAACTCCTCGAAATACATTGAAGCGATGATCTCTGGATTGAGCATCGGTTCAATCTCAAGAGAATCCTCGGGAGTTAGGAACAGGACAGGTGGGACATCTCTCTCCGCAGCTCTCTTTGAGTATTCCTCTGCAAAGTTGCCTCCAGTTGAGAGGTCACTCATCTGAAGCATTGGTGTTAGAATCGGGTTCTTTGCGATGATGTGTCGTGCGATATGGTTGAAGTGAACCACTTCAGCAGAACACATGTCAACAATCTCAGGTTCCTCCATATACTTGAGACCTGACGAAATCATACCAGCACAGGTTCCCACGGTGGCTGAGGCGATGTCATCACGCTCGAGTAACAAGGTCCTGAGACCTCGCATGGCGCAATCTCGAGCCACGGCTGTTCCTGTACTACCACCGCCAATGACGATGACATCATAGTCGTATTCGGTCATGAATAGTTCATTCTCCAGTTGATTCGAACTAGTAACCAGAACCTCTGTGAATCAGATTGAACCTCTCAACCAATACAACTCTTTCGGAATGAATATGTCATAGACCAACGTGTTGGACTCGATGAGGAGAAACAAGATAGATTAAAAGAGCCAGGCCGTGGTTGCGGCTCTGAAAACCGGGGAAGGAGCCGAACTTTCTTGGAGGTAGATTACCAATGCCAACATACAATCTAGGCACGCTAGCCATAACCGAACACGATGCCGAGAAGCTGACTATCGCTTTGGGAATCCCAGAAGAGAGGTTCGAGCATCTTGTGGAGATTTCACGTAGCGCCTGGGAGTTCGAGGACACTATCAGCAAACGTATCGAATGGCTTGCCGAAAGACTGAGTGGCTCAGAACTGGTATTTGCGTTAGTTTTCCTCGGCCGGTTCTGGGGAAACACAGCGGAAGAAGACTAGAGCGCTCTTCTTCTGAGAACGGTCTTGGAACAGTGCAACCACTGTGGTCATGAGGTGAGAGACAGTATGTCAGGCATCTCGGCAATCATGAGCTTGTTGAAGACCGTAAATAGATGGCTATAAGTCTCAACGTTCTCTGGAATGGGTTCGCGCTTCTCTTCAATCTTGAACATATTGGAACTTGCTTCTTCAAAAGAACCGTATACTCCAGATCCAACGGCACCCAGTATCGCAGCCCCAATCACAGTAGAGTCCCGAGACCTTGGAAGAACCACCTTCTTATCTGTACAGTCGGCCATGATCTGCCGCCAGAGTGTGGAGTTGGCTCCGCCGCCGTCGACACGAAGCTCATCATATTCAATCTCAAGCATACCCTCCATCATCTCCAAATACATCCGTATGCCGTAACCGTTTGCCTCCATGATCGCTCGGGCCACATGTGCTCTTGTATGACCAAAGCCTAGGTTGTAGATTATCCCTTTATTATAGGCCATGAAAGGAAACACAACAAGCCCATCACTCCCTGCAGGTATCTCGCTTGCACTGGACTCGATGAGCTCGTACACATCCTGATTGCTTCTGGCGGCGAGATCCATCTCTCTCTGACAGTAGTTGTCTCGGTACCATTTGTACGCCAATCCTGTACCGGGAATGACGCCTTCAAGAATCCATTTGCCGGGAATAGCGGATGGATTGCTGAACATCACATACGGATCTTCAATATGCTCGTCGGTATGCGTTATCACAAACGTCCCGGTTCCTGTGGTTGCCTTTACAATTCCAGGCTTGATAGTGCCGGTGCCCAGTGCAGAACACTGCTGGTCTCCACTTCCCATGATGACTACTGTGCCCTTTCGAAGACCTGTGGCATCGGCCGCTGTTCCGGTCACATCACCGATGATGCTCCCTGGGGAGGATATCTCAGCAAGCTTGTCCATCGGAATCCCTGTCAACTCGCAGAGATTTTCAGACCATTCCAGCGAAGAGTGATCAATGGGGCCGAATCTTGCATTGGCAGGTTCCGTAAGCATCTGACCACACAGACGATGGTTGATGAAGGCATCGAGTGTCACAAATTTTTGTGCCTTTTCAAATATCTCTGGACGGTTCTCTGCGAACCACATAATCTTGTTGACGCTCTTTCGGGGACCTATCTCTTCGGCCATCTGTTTGGCCTTCTCAGTTGACCTGTTGTCAACCCAAGTGACGGTCGGAGCAAGGGGGTCACCGTTCTTGTCCACCGGCGTTATGCAATCGCGCGTCGTTGCAACTACTACGCCCACTACGGCGTCAGCACCCGAATCATAGTCAGAGAGGGCTCTCTGCATCGTATTGCAGGCTGCTCTCCAGTATGTTTCAGTTAGCTGCTCGTGCGTCTTCAGAGATCGTGGGATTGGAGGATATTCCTCATATTCCTTGGCCAACTCACGACCCTCTTCATCCACAAGACAAGACCTTGTGCCTGTGGTTCCAATGTCAAAAACAGCAAAGACCCTCTGACTCATTACGTTCACCAGGCTATGTTATGGTATAGAATCAGTACGAGCCCCCAATATGAATCAACCGCCAGAGATATTATCAGCATGTGGAGATGATACTCTCCCGATGCCCCCATACGATGTCCACAAAGAGGTCTGTAGCGGAGTACACCTGATACGAGGCGCGGATAGAGCCAGATTCCCCCAGGCGAACTCGCTATTCATCGATGATGAGGTTCTAACCCTCATAGACGCAGGAGCCGAATTGCATCATATTGAAAGAACACTGCATGATCTGGGTTACGAACTGAGGGATATCGAACAGATACTGCTGACCCACTTTCATATCGATCACAAGGGCCACGCAGAGGAGATAAGGCGAGTGGCTGATTGTGAAGTGCTCTGTCATCCCAGCGGGGAGAAGGCGGTGACAACCTTCGATGGAATGGTTGATTTCTATGGCATCTCGGGCCACGAGTACTTCGATGAATGGGAGTCCTATCTGAAGAAGCGGTTGCCACATGTGACCTCAGACTATGTTGTGACTGGCTTTTTTGAGGAAGGAGACCGGATCAGCTGTGGGGCCATCGACCTTATCGCAATGCATACTCCAGGACACACCTTAGATCATACATGTTTCGGCATAGGTGACACCAAGACTATCTTCCTTGTCGACATTGACTTGACCAGATTTGGAGCGTGGTATGGAAACACCGTGAGTGATATTGCTGATTTCCGCAGGTCAATACGAAGGATTATCGACCATAAGCCCGTGATGGGAATAAGCAGTCATTTGATGGACCCCGTGACGGACGGCCTGATTGAACGCCTACAATGCTACCTGCTTGATTTCGACAACAGAGATAGAAGAATCCTGAAGGCAATAGACGAGGGATATGACACCATTGAAAAGCTGAAGCAGCGTCCAACCATCTACCCGCGAATTCCTCACAAGCTCTTCTACATCTTTGAGGAATTCATGTTGAAGAAACACATCTCGGAACTCACTGCGAGAGGTCTTGTTGAGAAGGATAATAGTGGGATTCTTTTCACACACAAGAAGTGATGAGCTCGAGGAGAGCTCATCGTCAGAGTAGTTACTTGTGTTTGAACTCGGGTTTTCGCTTCTCCAAGAAAGCGTCCACACCTTCCTCCATGTCCTCGGTATCGAAGGTCTTGCAGAAGACATCAACTTCGAACTCGAGGTTGTCGCCCAATGGCAATGCCCAGGCCCTATTGAGTGACGCCTTAGCGAAGTCTAATGCGACACCCGCCTTCCGAGCAAGCTTCTTGGCCAGTGCCTCTGTGGCCTCGTACAGCGATTCACAATCATCAAAGACCTTGTTGACTAGGCCTATTCGATAAGCCTCGTGGGCATCTATCTGATCTCCAGTGTAGACCAGTTCTTTAGCCAGGCCAAGCCCGACTAATCTCGGAAGCCTCACGGTTCCTCCGAATCCGGGTATGATTCCAAGGTTGATCTCAGGCTGTCCGAACTTGGCATTAGCTGATGAATATCGGATATCGCACGACATTGCAATCTCACAGCCGCCGCCCAATGCAAAGCCATTAACTGCTGCAATGACTGGTTTGGACATAGACTCAATATACTTGCACAGATTCTGCCCATTTTCGGCCAAGGGTCGTACGCTGGCGGAATCTTTGCCTTTGAACTCAGAGATGTCAGCACCAGCAGCAAAGGCCTTTTCCCCTGCTCCTGTCAAGATTATCGCACGCACAGAATCGTCCGCTTCTGCACTCTTCATCAACTCGGTTAGCCTATTGACCACAGTAGAGTTCAATGCATTGTACTTCATCGGTCGGTTGATAGTGATAGTCGCCACTCCAGAATCTATCTTGTATAGAACGTCATCCTCTGTCATCTTCCACTCCTCTTCGGGATTACAGGCAAGAATCCTGTTCTACTGGGTAATAAGGCTTCGCGACAATCCCTTAGAACATGTGTTCCAACAATCAAGGTCAGATTTATGTATCAGTTTGCAGCCAGCGACAAGAGAAACTACGGTGACAAGAGATGTATCACACGAGAAGGCAACAGGTCTGGAAAGAGTCGCTGCTCGCGATGAAAAACGCCATTGAGTCAACATACCAGTTGCAGACATCGGCGTCTGAGCAGGAACTCTTCGTCGACGCCTGGAAACCGGAATGCCCCGGCCGAGCACAAGATATCGTCTTCTGTGGTTATCGAAGAAATGAAGGGTGGCGACGGATGCGGGATATCACTCGAATTATTGACGAAACAATCGGGGAGCTGGACTCTTGTGATTTCAGGGGTGGAACCGCGCTCTACCTTCAGACGTTACGTGATGTGGCTCTGTTTTCCAAGTGGGCAAATATCTTAGAATCATCATCTATAGAGAAAAAGAGTGGTTGAAGGGGAGGTCCCCTTCATTGAACTAGACAAGCCATTTGTATGTGATTTTCTTCGAGCCCACAGATTCTTCCACGGTTTCAAAGGCAAGCTTCAGATCCATTCCGACCTCAGGCTGACTCATGAGATTAGTAATGTGCGCAGTCAGTCGTTTACCGGATGGGAACTCTCCGATGCCCACCACATAGGGTGCACGTGAAGACATGCTCTCGGGTGGAAAGTCTACAATAACATAGCTGTAGAGTTTTGCCTCTCTCTCGGTGAACTCCTTGAGCTCTGACTTAGTCATGCATTTCTGGCAATACTCGCGTGGGGGAAGATACTCCGTGTTACACTCCGGACACACACTTTTCATGAGCTTCTTGTCGTCCAATGCGGACAAGAATTTCCGATAGAACGGTGTCACGGCTTTGTCAGTTGTATAACCAAGGTAGATGTCCATATCTTTCTCTGCCATTCTTACCAACCCCTCTCAAAGATGAAGATGTTGACGAACTGTCCAGATTGACCCACATTGTGGGCCAGTCCCAGCTTAACGTCATCAATCTGCCGAGATGGCGCCTCAGATTCCCCTCTCATCTGCTTCATTATTTCATATGTCATGGACACGCCTGTCGCACCCAAGGGGTGACCCTTGCTCTTCAGCCCTCCGTCGCAGTTGACCGGTATCTTGCCATCATGATAGACTTCCTTGTTCTCGATGAGCTCGCGACCTTTGCCGGGTTCTGCGAAACCAAGGTCCTCATAGGCAATCAGCTCGGCAATCGTGAAGCAGTCGTGTACTTCTGCCATGTCAATATCCTTGGGCTCGACGCCAGCCATCTTGTAAGCCGCCTTGGCTGCTCTCTTCGCACCAGGTATCGACGTCAGACTCTCACGGCTTTGGATCATCATGGAGGAAGCTCCCGCACCAATACCCTTGATCCACATGGGTTCGTCTGTGAATTCTTTCACTCTGTCTTCCGCTGCAATTACGACAGCCGCTGCACCATCACTAATGAGAGAACAGTCGTATAGATTCAGAGGCCTGCAGATTGGGATGGCATTGTTTGCCTCCTCGAGGGATACTTCTCGAGGAAGATGTGCCTTTGGGTTCTGTGCCCCATAGTGATGGGACTTCACTGAAATCTTCGACAGAACCTCATGAGGCATATCGTACTCCGCCATATATCTTGAAGCCATCAACGCATAGAAGGCGGGAAACGAGATCCCATAGGGGTATTCCCACCTCATGTCTCCGGCCTGTGACATGTATTCTGTGGCCGTGGACGATGAAACACGATTCATCTGTTCGACACCAAGTACAAGCATCACGTCATATAGGCCTGAAGCTACCATTCCCCACGCCGCCCGTAAGGAAGCGGTACCGGTAGTGCAAGCAGATTCCACTCTCAGATGCGGCTTGTCGTGAAGACCCAGGTAGTCCGCAATCAGGGCAGAGCCTGCACCCTGACCCGTGAATTGGGATGCCGCATAGGAGAGAACAGTCGCATCAATCATGTCTTGAGTTATTCCTGCATCATAGATTGGCTTGTAGGCCTCGGCACTCAGCTCACGCATGGTTGCATCCAGACGTTTACCGAACTTCGCATGGCCTCCAGCTACAACAGCTACTTTTCTCGCCATTTTTCTACCTCCATGGGCAACTTAGGTCGTGCCCCGGATATGTGATTATAGAGTTAGGCTAGGTTTGACGGAGAGGTCTTAAGGTTGACGGAAGAGTCAGGTGGATAGAGCTCATCCATTCTATCAGGAAAGAGCTTGCTATCGATACTTCACATGAATTCGGGATTGTGCTGGGACGAGTCAATCTGCGTAGATTCCAGCTATTTTCTCAATAAAGACAACTCAGTAAGGAATAGTAGCCTATACCAGATACGTGAGCAGAACTAGCAGCAACCAAAACGGAAGAGTGAAGTGAACAAAGCTCGTTCGACTGACCGATTGACATGGTCAAACCTCCTCGATTTCAGGCAATGGATAACGCAAGGCAGAGAGAGATTCCAGTTGCATTTGAGAAATTCAAAACGGCACAATTCCAAATGAAGAAGATAGAACCAAAAGAGCTAGAGGAAAAGATTCCGGGCCCACTACCTAGACCGACCTTCCAGATCCTAGACTCAGACGGAAAGCTGGTGGCCTTCTTTCATCCTCATGGATATGGCGAATGCAAAGAAGAGTCGTTCAAGCCAATATTTGATAAAATGTTTAAGGCCATCAAGAGAGCTGCCAACAAGGCCCTAAAAGAGTATGAACGGAATCGTTAGACAGTTCCACCAAAAAAAAGAGGACGGATCCCGCATTCAGCGGGATCGGAAGGGCTCTATTCGCCGGTGAATTTGCCGCGACGCTTCTCAAACACGGCTGAAATGCCTTCTGCCAAATCTTTCGTCTTGAAACACTCAACTGCTGCCTCAACCTCGAACTCGAGATTGTCATCATATTCCTCTTCAAAGGCCATATGAGTGGCTTTCTTAGCATACTTCAGTGCAATAGGTGCATTACCGCCAAGCTTCGCACCATACCACATGGCCTGGCTCATCAGCTCTTCAGGCGATGTGACCTTGCTCACAAGATTGAGCTCGAGTGCTTCTTGGGCTGTTATCTGGCCACCTGTCAGGATGAGCTCCATAGCCTTGCCAAGACCGATGATGCGTGGCAAACGCACACAACCACCCCATGCAGGGATAAGACCTAGGCTTACTTCAGGAGTGCCAATCTTTGCCTCTTCGTCGGCGATTCTGATGTCACATGCGAGGGCGATCTCTGTGCCACCTCCTAGGCATAGACCATGGATGGCAGCAATGACCGGCTTGCTGAGGGTGGCAATCTTATCGATTGCTTTCTGTCCCTGTGCTACCAGGTCCCTGACTTCATCGGGCTTCCCGAGGAGACCTTGGGCCATCTTGAGGTCTGCACCTGTGCAGTACACTTTGGCATGTGCAGAAGCAAGAACCACAGAACGGACCTCGGGATCCTTTTCGGCCTCATCGAGGGCAGCTACTAGGTCCTCAATGAATTGGTCATTGATTGCGTTCAACGCATCAACTCGGTTGAACTTGATTACAGCGGTGTTCTTGGCAGGAGAAAGAAAAGAACCTGCCTTCTCGTATAGCATTGTCTCAAACTCTGGTATTGTAACCACCTTCCTGGAAACTGTATTCTTGCATTTGAAACCGCCACTTATAAAGAGTTCACAGAAAAAAAGGGAAACGGTAGGGAATAATCCCTACCTAAAGAGGATTACTGCAACATCTTCGGAACGCTGTAGCACTCGCCGTGTTTTTCCTCGAGTTCCGCAATCTTCTTCTTCACAGTGTCCAGCCCATATTCTTCGGCCATCTCAAAGGGGCCTTTGGGGAAGCTGGCACCAAGTTTCATGGCCTTGTCTATGTCCTCCTTGGCGGCAATGCCCTCGTCAACGAGAATCATCGCCTCGCGGATGACAGGTATGGTGATTCTGTCCACCAACCAGTCGGGGTCGACACCTTTTGGTTCAGGGGCTTCAGTCTGTGTTCCACCATATTCGTAGAAGCCTTTCTTTGACTTGGTACCAATATGACCGTTGTCAACAAGCTCCTTCAGAGTATCAGGTGGTTTGAAGCAGTCACCAAGCTCTCGATATAGAGTGCTCATGGCATGATAGGCAATATCAAGCCCCACGAAGTCACCCAAGGTAAATGGACCAGCTGGAAACTTTGCCTTTGTGGTCATGGCGGAGTCGATCTCCTCTTTGGTTGCCACCCCATCCTCATAGAGAATTATTGCCTCTCTAAGAACGGGCATGAGAATACGATTCACAATGAAGCCCGGGCTGTCCTTGGCCTTCACAGGAATCTTCCCCTGCTTCTTGCCCACAGCCATGGCAGTTTCGATTGTTTCATCACTGGTCTTCTCGCCAACCACCACTTCTATGAGCTTCATGGCTGCGACCGGGGAGAAGTAGTGCATACCAATGAACTTCTCTGGTCGCTCCGTCGCGCTAGCTAGCTCATCTATACTGAGTGAAGAGGTATTGGTGGCAAGTATGGTTTTTTCGGGAGCCTTCTCATCAACCTCAGCAAAGACCTTCTTCTTGACCTCCATGTTCTCGAAGATGGCCTCGATCACGAGATCTGCATCTTTGACTGCTTCTCCTGTGTCAGTCGTCGCATGGAGATTGCTCATCAAGCTCTCAGCCTCAGGGAGGCTAATCTTGCCTTTCTCAATGCCCGTCATGACATCAGAGCGGATCCGCTCCATGCCCTTGTCCAGTATATCCTGTTTAATGTCCACCAGTGTGACATCGTAACCCTGCCACGCCGAGACATAGGCAATTCCCGAACCCATGAGCCCGGAACCTATGACGGCAATGCGTTTGACATCCACGCTCAGCACCTCCTAGAACGCGCCGGTCATGGCTTCAAGGATGAGATTTGCTAAAGGATTGCTTTCATGAGCATTGCCGATGACAACAAGACTGCCATCCTTCATGGTATCTCTGAACGGAGTTTCTCCTGTGAAGATTCCCAAGATAGTCTCTGCGCTGGCCTTGTAGACCACGTCGGGGCTTGGATACATACCATCATGGAGGGTCATCCCATCTTTCGTGATGACTATGTACTGATCGCCCTCGTTGGTTTGAAGCTGTAGTACCTTACCATCGTATGGTCCTACCCATTCTGCCAGCGTTTCCTTGAGATTCGGTTTGTCGCGGACCTGTGCCATCAGGAATTGGAAGAATTCTTGTAATTGTGTCACTTTTCTCATTCCTCCTTCTGCATCCAGTCTTCAATTGCCGCGTGGACAGCAGCATCTACTGAACTTGCCCACATGTTTCCCATACGTTCCTTGACCTTATCAAGGAAAGCGTCATACTTGTCTCCTTCCATGAGTAAGACAATTCGCCCCTTGCGGTCGTTGATTAAGGCCTGATGAGCCATCTTCTTTGTGGTCCAGTACTCGTGCTCAATGTCGCCTTCCTCAAGTCTTGGGTAGAATGGCCATTCTCCGGTTGGATGATCTCTGTACTTCGCCATTATTCTTTCCTCCATTTAGCAACTAGGTCGCCAGTGGCTTCCATGAAGCCCGGCCTGAACGGCCATTGCACAACGTAGCGCATACCTTTCACGTCATCCACTTCACCTTTCGACCACCTGCCCGTGTAGACACGGGATCCAGTGTTGTTGCAAAACATATTCATTACGACTTCAATGAAGCCCTCCGGCGTAAGATTTGCCTCGTCAGCTAGCTCTACCATCTTAGCCTCTGTTTCTTTGTCAAAGTCAACTTCCATGCTCATTCCTCCTTCCTGAATGCCATCCGCTTGTATGGATAGCCCCAACGTTCTTGGTACATGAGGCCTTCCAGTGGAGGTCTGCTTGGGCCAAGCTGCCGTGCCTGTATCGGGACCCCAACACAGAAAGCTGTCAAGGGCGTCCAGATAGGTGGGAGCCCAAGACGATCACGGACAAGTTCAGCATGTCTTGGATCCGAACAAATGAGTGCCTCATATCCACAACCATAGCCGAGCTCAGTGGCAACTAGCCACATATTCTGAACAGCCATTCCCGCAACGACCGATCCAAAGAGCTCATTGGGATAGAGATAGCCAGCATCATGCCAAGAATCACTCGCACACACCACAATGCATGTATCGCTCTTTTCGGGATAGCGGAAGAGCTCACCATCCCTGAGGCGAGCATATACTGCAGCGCGATAGGGATCGGTGATGAACCAGTTGCGGCCGCTTGTGAGCTCGAAGGGAGCTCCGCCAAAGGCCGTCTGTGCCATCTCTTGGGCGATGTCGGCCAAGAATTCCTTTGTTTCTTGGTCGTCGCGAATCACAACGAACCTGATCATCAACATATTCTCCGGACTTGGCGCATGCCGCGCCGCATCAAGAATCATCTCAATGTGTTCATCCGGGATTTTCTCACCTGTGAACTCTCGGATGGAACGCCTGCTTCGGACAAGCCGGACCGAATCAAGCTCCTGAACGGTCTGCGTGTCATCAATGGGTTCTCCTGAAGAGTCCGTTTTTTTCTCTGTGGTTCCTCCAGACATATGATAAGACCACCTTTGTGTATCTAGTCGAATAATTCCTCGTTCTACGAGGGCACATAAATGTATATCGAGAGGAGGCCAGTGAGGGGGCTACGCGGTTGACACTCGCGGTCAGAAGAAGAAAGGAGGTCGAAACATGGAATTTCCCAATATTTCAAAGAATGACAGAGACCCGGATGGAGGTATTGCCGAGAATATGGGTAGAGTATTGGTTCAACTACACAAGCTGAAATATGGAGCGAGAAGGTCGTTTCTTCGGAGTGCACCGGACTCCCGGCCCTGTGCGCTCTGCTTATTTTTGAAAAACAGGACTATCCTGTTCAGTCTTGATGCGGCAGGAACTATATACCGAAGCATTTGAAGTCGATTGCATTACCCACTATCCGTTGAACTACAGCAATCTTTTCCTTATCCGCGGGATGAACAGAGCCTATTAGACCATCCACGATCTGGCCTGTGGAATAGGTGTCCTTGTCTGTCATCATCACCGGTGTACCAAGCTCACGGGCTCGAGCCACGGTAGAGAAATCAGGCCCAAGACCACCAGTCAGAATGAGGAGGTTCGTATCAGTCTCCAAAGCTGCCTGACAGATGTCAGCCCGATCTCCACTGGTTATAACAGCCTTGTCTTTTGCCCGTCGGAACCATTTCAACGCATTCTCAGGAATCATGCTTCCCACCATAAACTCAGGAATCAGAACGTCCAGCTTGTCTTCACCCAGAATCATCTGGCCATCAAGAGCGCGAAGAATATCCCGAACTGAAGGGCTAAACAGCTCCTTTTGATGATATATTGCGCCGCAGAAATGAACACCACTATCTTCCATGAATCTGCTGATCTTCTCAGTCACAGTATTCTTGAGCATGGGCGGGACCATGTTGAGAATTACGCCAATCTCTTCTATGCCATGCAGTCTGAAGAAGTCCCGCTGCAAGAGCACATCATCGATTGCACTGATATCTGGGAAGTGAACAAGACAGACCACTGAGGCATCTAGATTACTGGCAATCTGGGGAGTTGAGAGTCCAACGTGGAGAAGATCCCAGGGGGCAGCCGTTCCCTCTACAAGGACATAGTCTGCACTCTTGGAGACCTTCTCGTAGCACCCCAGTATTCTCTCCAATAGCTCGTCATGCCCCACTCGTAGCAACTCGTCGTAACTGGACAGGCTACGTACAATCGGGCAGATACAATGCAGGTCTTCATCCATTTCGAGGACTTCTTTCATGAGAGCCGCGTCTTCGTCAACAGCATGCTTTGTATCACTCAGACGATAGCTCTTCTCGCCAGCGGGCTTGAAATATGACACTCTCTTCCCCTGATCAGCCAGCATCTTCGCAACAGCCAACGCAACAAGAGTCTTCCCGCTAAGGGTTTCACCGCTGATCACTATGCTCTTTGCCACTTCATTCGCCCCCGATTGTTATCTTCACGTCAACCGCACAGATTCCTTTTCCTTGTTCGTAACCAAAGAGAGGATTGATGTCTAGTTCGACAATCTCTTCGAAATCGGTCACCATCTGACTGATCCTCAGTATCGTGTCATGTAGAGCCTTGAGATCACTAGGAGGCTCTCCTCGAACACCCTTCAGGAGAGTTCCAATCTTCGTCTCATCCACTAGCTCCTCAGCATCGCTACGAGTCATAGGAGCAAGACGGAATGCTACATCTTTCAGATAGTTCACAAAGATTCCTCCGGCTCCAAACATGATAAGGGGTCCAAACTGAATGTCGCGAGAGCATCCAACGATGAGTTCCTTGCCCTGCTCAGCCATCTGCTGTACATCTACTCCATAGATAATCGCCTTTGGCCGTTGTGACTTGGCGTTGTTGAAGATCTGACGGAAAGCATCCTCAACCTCCTCGGGAGTCTTAAGCCCAATTCGAATCCCGCCTATGTCACTCTTGTGTACAATGTCTGGACTTGCAATCTTCATGACAACAGGGAAACCCAACTCCTCAGCAATCTCCTTGGCTTCTTCCGAACTGGTTGCCAGGTGTATCTTCGCAACTGAGATGCCGTATGCCTCAGCAATGGCATGAGCCTCGCTTCCAAGCAGAACACGCCGTCCATCTTCGCGGACGCTCTCAATTACGGATCTCACCGCCTCTTTGTCGGCCTTGAAATGTGGAATTGCTTCGTCCTTCAGACTATCGCGCCTCACTGTGTAGTGATACAACTCAGCAAGAGCATTGACAGCCCTCCTCGGGAAATCGAAATCGGGAATATTTCCATCGGTCAATACTATCCGCGGATAGACCATGGAGTTCCCGCCCATGAATACTGCAAGCAGCGGCTTGTCTGGATACTTCTGGTTGGCTTCCACCAGTGCCTGAGCTGTTTCAGTCACCTGAGTCATAGCTTGAGGTGTAAGCAGAACAATAACTGAATCAACGTTCTCATCTCTGAGCGCTGCCTCGACACAGAGCTTGTAGTCTTCTGCACTTGCAGTCCCGAGAGCATCAATAGGATTGTACACTGCAGCTGCAGGAGGGAGATTCTCTTTGAGATGTTTGATTGTGATTTCTGAGAGCTGTGCAACCTCTAACCCACTGGCCTCACACGCGTCAGTAGTCAATATCCCTGGGCCGCCTGCATTGGTCACAATGGCAACCCTATTTCCTGCTGGAAGAGACATCTCATCGTACACGTTGGCAACGTCGAAGAGCTCAGACATGCTGTCTGCTCGGCTCACTCCCACTTGCTTAAATGCCGTTGCATAGGCAGTATCACTTCCGGCCAGAGAACCGGTGTGGGACGAGGCGGCTCGCGCCCCTGCCTTGCTCACTCCAGATTTCACCACAAAGATTGGTTTCTTGGGAACCACCTTTCTACAGGCTTCCATGAACTTCCTTCCATCAACAACCGATTCGATGTAGAGAAGAATGAAGCTTGAATTTGGGTCACGTCCAAAGGCCTCTACAAAGTCGGCCTCGTCCAGATGGGCCTTATTACCTAAGCTGACAAACTTCGAGAACCCGATCTTCTCCATAAGGCTCCAGTCGAGAATTCCTGTCATAAGAGCTCCGGACTGCGAGGCAAACGCAATGCTCCCCTTCTGAGGGGTTCCGGCGGAGAACGAGGCATTGTATGGTCGATGCATATTCATGAACCCAAGACAATTCGGACCCTGAATGACCATACCGTATTTCTCAGCCAACTCTACCATCTTCTTCTCTGCCTCTTGTCCCTCGTGGCCAACCTCCTTGAATCCAGCTGAGATTATGACTAGAGCCTTTACCCCCTTCTTTCCACACTCCTCGATAACAGACAACACAAACTTGGCGGGAATGACTATTACAGCCACATCTACGTCACCGGAGATATCAGCCACCTTGCGATACACTTGGTGACCAAGAATCTCTCCCCCCTTTGGGTTCACAGGATACAACCTGCCGTCAAATCCGCTGTCAATAATGTTTCGGACGACATCATTACCGAGCTTGCCCTTTGTTGAAGATGCACCAATCACTGCTATCGAGCGGGGACTGAATAAAACATCAATACCTTCTTGCCTGTTCACGTCCGACACAACCTATTGAACGATACCACATACGAAGTGCCAATGAATTGCAGATATAACTTCTATCCTGACGGCTATGTAATCAAACAAGATTGAATGCATGAAGAGGTGACCGTCTTCTACAAATCTGGGCTGTACATACCTCGTGATTTTGTTCTCAGCAAGACCGAGTGTTAACCCAGTATTACTAGCATCCATATTGGAGTATGACTGTCATAAGACCCAGATGAGTATCGGGGTGACCCCTCAATGGTGCTTCCTTGTGAAGGCCACCCCGAACATTAGGTGAGAGAATATGAAGCTAGTGACACTACACGTACCTGAGACGTACATTGACGGTCTAGAGAAGCTTGTTGACAGCAACCTCTACCCCAACAGGTCGGAGGCCATTAGGATAGCCATAAGAGATCTGCTAAAGAGAGAACTCTGGGGCTAGGCGTCAACCGGGGCCATTCATAGCTTACGGAATGCTGAACTAGGAAATATTAATAGTATATCTTAGCTCATAGTATATCTGGTGGGGTTCAGAAATCTCAGTTGAGAGCCCATGCCAGAATGCTATTGAGTTCCTAGCTATGAACGCGACCAAGTCCCTGCTCGTCCAGTCAGAAAATGGTCTGATGCGCCTAGTGAGAGGATGTCCCTGTTACATGGAATTCGGGAGGGAGAAGGTCTGCATCAATAGCGACACCATAAGCCCTATACGATCGATAGAAGTAGACCCTTCACTCATAATCAACTCATATACGTTGAGAGATATCTTGGACGGCAATGGAGAAGATAGAGAGACCTGCTATCTTCTGATTCATCTCGAAGACAGTGATGATACAGCATACTGTGTCAGTCAGTCACGTATCATAACAATAAACAAGACGCCGGTCAAGACTACAGACATAGAGGAGGGGCTCGAGTTCGTGGCAAGAACTGAGCCAACCGATGATGGCGTCCTATGCTCTACATGCCTTTACAAGTATCTGAAGACCACGAGCAGCAATTTCGGCAGCATTATTTCTGATGAGGAGAAGACTGAGGCCCTGTGCGGATATGTCAAGAGATTCGCAACCATGATGGCCTCTGGAGCAACCAACATCAATTCGTTTCCAGACAACCCCAGTGCGAGTACAGTCGAAGAACGCATCAAAGAACTCAGAATCGAGAAACAGGTAATCTCGGCTCGAGCCTTGGGCGCCGACAATGGAGGGCAAGTCCTTGCCGTATTGAACAGCATCGTTCGTCTTGAGTCCGTTTTCTACTACCACGTTCTAGACGTCTGGGAAACCAGAGATCCTGCCGATATGGTAGAGGGGCTTCATGTTCTCAACAGCATAACAAAGAGTCTGATGTCTACCGCAGACGAGGCCTGCAGAAAGATATCAGAGTCAATCAGCGATGAGAACCTTGACGTTGGTGATGCATTCTATCTGCTCTCTCAGAAGCGAGATGAGGCAGAGAGAAACACCCGACAACTAAGGGGTCTGAGCAGTATGCTCTCCAGAGCTGGCTTTTCAGACACAGGCAAAAGTCCTAATACGCTGGATGTAAAAAGACCATAGGCACAGAGGAGGTCAGAGCGATAGTCTTAGGAGAGAATGAACCCCAGAAGACTGAGTCCATTAGGCTGGTTCGAGGGTGCCCATGCTACAAGGTCTTCGGGGACGAGAAACTCTGTGTGAATGATGACATCATCAGAGAGATGAATGTCATACCAACCCATCCCAGTCTGTTTGCATTTCATACAGACAAGGAGGGAATGGAACAAGAAAGGGCAGAGGAAGACGACATCTGCTATTGCTCGATCTATATCAACCATCCAGACAATAGAGTATACTGCATCTCACAGGGCTGGGTCATCCGGATTCATGGAAAGGACGTACCAGCCTCAGACCTAGAAGATGCCCTACAATTCCTCTCCACGAAAGATTTGAATGATAGCGCGGAGATATGCTCAGAATGCCTGTACAAGTTCCTCCTCACGCTTGCAGACACATTTGCAGACGCAATGACTCGGAAGGAAAAGACTGACGAGATCAAGAGGTATGTGGATAAATTCTCCCTTATGATAGCAATCAAACACAGCCAAATGGATGACCAGATAGAAATGATTGGCGAGGAGAAGGACATCGCGGAGGACACTGACCACTTCGCCTTCCTTCGAGGATATCTGGTCCAGCTGATGGAACAGCAGAACCGATTCTCCAATCTGCTAAATGAGCTGAGGTCGGAGGAGGCTGACCAATGGTTGCTGGAGTTAGTCGAGATGCGAGAGAAGCTGGCTCGTCTTGAGTATCAGTTCTACAGCCAGACTCTGTTATTGCGCGTTGTCAATGACTTCAATCTCCTTCTCAAAATGCTGTCCTTCATTTTGAAGACATCGGATGAGATACTAAATATCAACGAGAGAATCCATGAGGAGATTCTATCAGATAGGTTCAATGCCTTGATAAGAAAGGACAAGCGCTTTGCGGGACTCAAATCCTACGCTGAGAAGAGCCGCACAGTCGAGCACAACTTTGGCAATATACTCCAGATTCTATCAAGACTCTAGTCTGGACGGCGGCCATGTTTCTCATGTGGACGTGCCGAACTCAGATGAAAGCCACCGAACGTATTCTCGTACCCCTCTCTCCAGAGGTGTCTTGGTTTCCCAGCCCATCGACTTCAGAAGTGAAACGTCTATATCAGTGATCACAACGTCCCCAGCCCATCCTCTCTCGGTACCGGTGTATTGGATGTCTGCATCTAATCCGAGTTCATCAATCACAAGCTCGGCAATTCGTGAAACTCTAAGACGCTCGCCAGAACTGACATTGATGGGCAGATGACCCTGCGTGGCAGTCTCACCCAGCATAATCATAGCATCAATGGTATCGTCCACGTACATGTACGCTTTCTCTTGAGTTCCATCGCCTAAGACCTCTAGTCTCGAGGGGTCGTGCTGTAACTTCATGAAGAAGTCATATATGACTCCGTGAGTAGAACGGGGACCGATTATGTTACCGAAGCGAAGACTTACTGCATCGATTCCATATAGCTCCGAGTAGGAATTCAGGTACATCTCAAAAGCACCTTTGGCCGCACCATAGTTACTGATGGGTCTGAAAGGAGTGTCTTCAGGGGTGGGGAAGACGGCGGTCTCTCCATAGACTGTTCCACCAGACGATGCAAAGAGGATACGTTGTACATCGAATTTCCGCACTGCCTCGAGTACTTGCATGCTACCTGCAACGTTGATCCAGAAGTCCGACAGAGGATGCTCCACGCTGAGGCGAACGTCAGGTTGAGCGGCGAGGTGAAATACCAGGTCCACACCACCCATTGCTTCCTCGACCGTTTCTGAATCTGAGATTGAACCCTCAATGAAGACAAAACCAGGTCGGTCCAAGTGATTCTTGATATTGTCAAGGGACCCTCCAGACAGATCATCAAGGACTGTCACATCGTGTTTCTTCACAAGCCGGTCCACAAGATGACTTCCAATGAAACCAGCTCCGCCAGTGACCAGAATATTTGCCATTCTGTTTCCCAAATCTGGAGAATGCTCCGTTTTCTTAAGTCTTGCTGGAACAGTTAGGTAGCAGTAAGAGAATGCTGCGGATGAAGCCAGCAGCCGTTGGACCCTCTTCACTCTGATTCCATTTCCTGACAACAGCCCGATGATTCCCAAGTACAGTCGTAATCTCTGTACCTAATCGTTCCAATTCTTCACGAGAAACCTTTGACCCCGTCCCCAGACCGGGGCAAATGTCACTTTTGGCGTTCAGGCCCCAATGAAGTGTCTTGTCTTCTACAGAGAAATAGAATGGGAAGGCCCTACATGCCATCGGTCGAATTGGGTGTATCATGCAGATGTTGTTATCAAGGAAGATGCAGTCCCCATTGGGTTGTTTCTTCAGTGCGATGTATGCAGAACCTTGTTCTGTATTGATGGCCGGAAAATCACGAAGCCCCTCTGGAACCTCTCTTCCTTCTGGAAGCACATAGAAGTCTACGGCGCGAAGCAGGCCGTCTGTGTCAAGTCCCAGACCCTGACAAAGCTGTGCGATATCGAATGCTGTCACAGTCACAACTATCTCTTCATCTCGACAACAGGCACCGCACTGCTGGCATTCAAAACGGAGACTGGAATCAAGAGGGGGTCGTCGGGATGACAGATGCCGCAACTCCTTTCCTGAGGGTTCTGAGGTAGTTCTCAAGAATGGCCAGACCCTCCTCCATCTCTTCCATCGACGCGGCATAGGTGAACCGCAGATGATGGTCGAAATCGGCCCCGAATGCTCTCCCAGGAGTGCATACAACACCAGTCTCTCTCAGAATGCGTTCGGCAAGCTCTTCACTACCTATTCCATAGGCTGAGAAATCAGGAAACACATAGAATGCCCCACGTGGATTCACACAGGTCACATCACCCATACCGCAGAAGATGTTCTTCATGCGGTCTCTCCTCCGCTGGTATTCTTGCCGCATCATCTCGACAGAACTCTGGTCGCCAGTGAGTGCCTCAACTCCAGCAACCTGCACAAATGAGGTTGCACATGAGGTCGTATTCTGTTGGATTCGAACCATATTGTCGATTGTTTCCGAATTTCCCACCGCATAACCCAATCGCCACCCAGTCATCGAGTATGTCTTGGAAAAGCCGTTGACCACAAGGGTGCGTTCCATGGCTGGATCAATCTCCAACATGGACACTCTCTCAGTTTCCTCGTAGATCAGACTCTCGTATATCTCATCACTGAACACGACAAAATCGTGGTCGCAGGCAAGCTCGTGGATTGCTCGTAGATCATGGCGACTCAGAACACCACCAGTGGGGTTGTTTGGGCTATTGATAACCAGACCCCTACAGTCTGGTGTTATCTTCTCCTTCAGTGATTCAACATTGAATGTATAACGGGAGTCTGTAGTTACGTCGATAGGACTTCCGCCGGCATTGCGTATCATAACTCGATAGCTTGGCCATGCAGGAGTCAGCATGATTACGTCATCACCAGCATCGATGGCTGAGAGTATACCCATGAAAAGGGCCATCTTGGCCCCCGGTGTCACAATAACGTTCTTTCGTCCAGCAATACCGATTCCCCTCTCAGCATACAAATCAGATATGGCATCCAGTAAGGGAGGTATGCCACGCGAGGAAACGTATTTCGTGACCCCCGCTTTCAAAGCACCAATTGCAGCATTGGTGATATTCTCAGGAGTAGGAAAATCGGGCTGGCCAACTTCAAAATGGTAGATTCTTCGGCCCTCTGCCTCTAAGCGAGATGCTAGCTCAAACATCCGCAGGGTTCCCGATGCGGGGATTCTTTGCATATGATGCGAGGTCCAATCCATCGGCTTCTCACCGCATTACTGACAAGCGGGAGGAATACCATTGTCAGCATAACAGCCCTATGAAGAACCGTTATATTACTTGTGGATGCGTACGTGCTCTGAAAAGCTCTCAAACAGTATTTTTTTCTGGTTTTCGGTGCCTAGCACTCTTATCCGATCGGGCATAGCCTCACCCAGCCCCTCTTCATGAGCCCTTCGGATATAGGGCACATCCATGGGATCTAGTCCAAATAGCCCTGCACAGAAAGCGTCAACTGCCACGGGGTCTTCTCCCACAATGACACCACCGACGTGCACTTCATTTCGATCAACACGGTCCCCCACGACTACATCTGTCAAGTCGACAATCGTCAGAGCCGGCCTGAAAGCGACAAGCAGATCGAGAAGCACCTCGGTCAGGCACTCATGATACTTCGATTTATCCTGCTCAGGAAGAAGTCCAAATAGGTTCTTTATCGATGCACCAAGCCCGATTGAGGAGTCGGTCTTGGCAGTCGAAACATTGACAATGAAGGGGTTGAGAGCAAGAATATCAGGGATGGATTTCTCGAAAAAGGCATGACCATAGAATGTTGCAGGAACTGTATCGAGGTGGGATAGATTCACCAATCTAAAGCCCTCAAGCTGAAGCTGTGTATACTGCATCTGTTTGAAGGCATCCTCAGCCGTTCGTTTCGGGTTATCACTCTCGATTATGGATACATTGGCTGCATGCTTGAACATTCGAGCAACAGCCATTGCCATCTCTAGGGATGTGTTGCCGGGTAGCGACGGGGCATAAATGGACGGTTTGATCAATACCTGACTAAGTGGAGCATCAAGGCGAATTGGCGATGAGAGTCTGGAAAGAGCGGCGCGAAGGGTCTCCCACGGAGTTCTCCTCACACCGATGGCGACTTCAACAGATGTTTTCATAAGACGTAATCTTGGAGCCGAGCCTTTAAGTCAGACGTAAGATACGAAGGCCACGAATGACCTCCTTCGAATAGGGGAATCAATCCGGCGACCCGACTGATTGGGTTTGATAGATCTTACTCGGGTTTTTGCTTCCCCGGATCCGCAGGCTCACAATCGTGCGATAATCTGAGGTCATTCAGGCTCCAAAGAATAGCCTTCGTGCTCTCCGCCGACGTTCTTCCTCGCTCTCGTC
>CAYYQL010000003.1:10626-153639 GCA_964473825.1 uncultured archaeon | reverse complement strand
GACCTCCGTCGAGAGGTCTTGGACCTCCCTCTGGTCTTCGGCCGCGAGCTCCGTGTAACAACACTGGCACACTTGCCTAGTCCATTCCTCAGTCGGATGTGACCTATTTAAGCCTCTACAGAAGACATCCCGGAGCAGGCAAGGAGCAAATCTGACACTTTTATCTGACACTTTAACCAGTAAAAGGGGGTATTTTCATTATTCCAGAACTGCCCGAGCTCGAAGCCATTGCGATAAAACTACGGGAAAGGTTCAACGGTAAGGAGGTCGAATCAGTTCAAGTCTATGAGGCCCTTGTCATTCATACCATCACATCAGATGATTTCGTCGGAGCGATAGCCAATTCGGTCTTGTCTTCCTGTGTCGCCGATGGCAAGCTCATAATCCTCAGTTTCACTGGAAACAAGAAGATCGTAATCAATCCGATGCTTGCAGGCAGATTCAGAATCGTAGAGAGAGGACGAAGACCTCTGAAGAGAGACATCTTGGCTCTTGAATTCGGGAGCGAGAGGCTTCTGTACACTGATACTAAGAGAATGAGCAGAGTCTATCTGGTTCTTGACGACGATTTCACCGTTGTCAAGGGCTTCGCGGGACGGGGACCACCGGCGCTTGGACAGGATCTTACGGAAGATGAATTCCTAGAAAGAATAAAGAGATTCAGGGGACATATCAAGAATGTTCTCACAAACCAACGGTTCATCACGGGGATTGGTAACGCATATGCAGACGAGATTCTTCTCTATGCAGGGGTTATGCCGTTCAGAAGAAGAGCAAGCCTGAGTACCATCGAGATTGTCAGGCTTTACAAGGCGATAGGAAGCGTCTTGCCGCGCTATCGGGACATGATGATGAAGAGGAATCTATCGGAACTAGCCACGGAGAAGCGAAACTTCCTGATGATTCATGGAAGAGGAGGAGAAAAATGTCCGCTCTATGGGGGGAGAGTATCGGAAGTGAGAGCCAATCGCTTCAAGACGAACTACTGTCAGGCCTGTTAGAAATGAAGCTCAAAACACTAATCTCTAACCGTTCATTATTAGAATGAAGACCTCAGTACAGGGTGATTAGTGTGGATGATTGGGAATTAGAATTCTTGAGAGAGCTTGTAGAACTGGACACAAACAGTGAGCAGAAGAAGAACTACACTGAGTGTGCTGCTGTTGTGGTGGAGAGATGCAAAGAGGCTGGCCTTGAGGTCGAAGTATTCGACTCGAAGCATGAAGGGGTGGCTCAGCCAAATGTGGTTGCAGAACTGAATACTGACAGCGATCGAACAGTCCTCCTTGCGACCCACTATGATGTTGTCCCAGCAGGCGATGAAGACAAATGGACCCGACCACCGTTCGAGCTAGTGGTTGAGAAAGACCGAGTATATGGGAGAGGTACAACCGACAACAAAGGAAACATCGTGGCATCCATCAGCGCTGCAAGGAATCTGGTGGAGCAGGACTCAGCAAGAGTCAACTGGAGGATACTCATCTCGCCCAATGAAGAGATTGGAGGAGAATGGGGTATCGACTATCTGATAAATGGGCCCCCTAGAATACGAGGAGACTTTGGCATCGTAGTAGATTCTAGCCCCAACTACATCAGTATGGGTGCAAGCGGCATCGTGGCGGGCACTGTGACCATAACTGGCACACAGGGCCATGCGGGTATGCCCTTTGCCTTCACAAACGCGATACATATCAGCATCCCGGTCATGAATGCGCTACTCCGCTTCGCAGATCTCAGAAGGAAAGTGACCTCTCAATATCCAGCTCCTCCCGAGAGCCCGTTTCAGAATCTCTGGGGACGTTTCTCTATGACCGTCTACAAAGCCGGCACTAAGACTAATGTAATCCCAGGTAAGGCCGAGATCTCGTTTGATTGCAGAATAATTCCAGAAGAGAATCCGGATGAGGTTGCCAATCAGATATCCGAGTTCTTGGAGAAGACACGAGAAGAGACAGGGATTCAGTTAGATGTGTCATTCATCACAAAGGCAAACAGCTGGGTTTCGGGCACAGATAACCCCTATGCACAGGCATTTCACAAGTCGGTCAACTCAACCGTAGGCACACCTGTACCTATGGCTATTGACCTGGGTGGCAATGATGGCTCCTTCTTTGTGAATGCAGGAATCCCCGCTGTATGCTACGGTACGATTGCTAAGGACAATAACTTCCACGGCATCGACGAGTTCATGAGGCTGGATGATTTCGACAAGGTGAAAAGAGCCCTGATTCACTTCGCAGAGTCGTGTTAGTTCATGGTTGATGTTCATGATCTTCAGATAGGTGCTCCGGGTCCCTTCTTGCCGCCCTGGGACCGTGTCAAGAAGAATGCAGAGTTGATTGATTCATTGGGATATGACAGCATGGCATTTCCCGACCATTTTGCAGGCTTCGTTCCTGAGAGTATATGGACCCCAGATATAACACCACTTGCCCTCATACAGCAGTCTCCTCATACATTCTTTGAACTCAGTTCAATCATGGCAGCCTCAGCTGTGGTCACTAAGCACGTTGATATCATATCAGCTGTAACGGAGCCAATCCGTAGGCACCCAGTTCTCCTTGCCCAGACTTTCATGACACTTGATCACATCAGTGAGGGAAGAGCCATACTTGGAATCGGAGCAGGTGAGGCTGAAAATATAGAACCCTACGGCCTCAACTACTCAGGGCAAGTGGGCAAACTACGAGAGGCATTAGAGATTATCACGACAATATGGCAGACACATGAACCGTTCGATTACGAAGGGGAATTCTGGAAGCTGAAAGATGCCGTGATGTCGCTCAGACCAAGCAGGGCCGACAGACCTCCCAGAATATGGATTGCTGCACATGGACCAAAAATGCTGAACATCACAGCGGAGTTCGGTGATGGCTGGATTCCAACACTCTTAGACCCGACTGATTACGGTCATCGTTTGGACCAGATAATGAAAGCCAGACAGCGATTGAAGAAAGAGAGCGAGTTCACTGCCGCGCTCTGGCAGTGGTTTATTCTCGATGACGAGCCGGAGGAATGCAGGAGGATGATGCAGACTCCACTTGCAAAGGCCTTTGCCCTCCTCTATCCCGCAGAACTATGGACAAAACTTGGATATGAGCACCCTCTCGGCAGCGACTTCTACTCTCTGCGGGACTACATACCTATGCGGTATGGAAGAAAGACCATACTGAAGGCCATAGATAGAGTGCCACAGGAGATTTTGGAGAGTTTCTATGTTGCAGGAGATGCAGACTCAGTACTGGACATACTGGAAGAGTACATGAAACAGGGGTTGGAACACATCATTATGTGGAATGTGACAGGAATGTTCGATCTTGAGAGAACTCGATCATCCTATCGAATCATGAAGGAGATACTTGAATATGTCAAGGGGTAGACTGACCCTGGTCACCACCAACGAACATAAGCTAGCAGAGCTACGCCCGCTCTTTGCAGAATATGGAGTGAACTTCGAAACCATGGGTATTGAGAAGGTCGAGATAAGGGACGATTCTGTGGAGAACGTGGCGAGGGAGGCTGCAAAACACGCATTCACGACCCTGCAGAAGCCAGTAGTTGTCGATGATACGGGCCTCTATATCGACACTCTAGCAGGTTTTCCAAGGTCGTATCCAGCGTTCGTACTCAAAACCATAGGTAGAGGGGGAATACTCAGACTCCTTGAAGGGAAGACAGATCGCAGTGCGCGCTTTGTGACCAGTGTGGGGTATTCTGATGGAGAGAACTTGTACACTTTCACAGGGGAGATGCGGGGGAGGATATCACTGGAAGAGCGTGGATCAGAGGGGTTTGGCTATGACCCCATCTTCATTCCTGAGGGCTTCGACCGGACCTACGCGGAACTCTCCTTTCGGGAGAAGACAGCCATATCACATAGAACTCGAGCTTTCCGTTCCTTTCTTGAATGGTATCGAAACAAGTTCAACAAGTCTTAAGACCGTTCGATTGATTGCTCGATGCTGCCGGTATGATACATGAAGATAAGCGAGAACGCCCTGAAGGCCCTGAGAGAACTCGGCCTAACAGAGTACGAGACTTCAGCGTATCTGGCTCTTGTTGATGGCGGCAAGATGCCGGCCTCGGATATCAGCTCAGAATCGGGTGTACCCTATAGCCGAATCTACGACGTTCTGGGTAGGCTCGAAGAGAAAGGTTTCATCCAGATTCAGAGGGGAAGACCAACTTTGTACATCGCCAAGGCACCTACGGAGGTTGTTCGTCTTGTGAGGCTGGACCTAGAGGAGAAACTTGACCGCTCTAGCAAGCTGGTTGTGGACGAACTACAGCCGCTGTATGAAGAAGACCAACAAGTCACGAGCAGGGATGTTTTCGTGATACATGGCCGCTCAGCCATTCTTGCCAAGGCAATCGAGATGGTCAATGCCGCTCGCGAACAGATCAAGCTTTCAGTTCCCAGTCTTGACTTGGAAACCGAAGATATTGATGCAATAATTGAGCGACTTCTTGATGTGAGAACCAAGAATGTCAGTGTTCTAACGTCTGATGTGCCTGAGTCTATGAGGAATATGATTCCTGACGGTTTCCATATTCGCACTCGTGAGCGGGTATTTGGTGCAGGCCTTGTTGTTGATGAGAGGCAGACTCTGATCATGCTGGCTGGGGGAGAAAAGCAGCAGTTTCTCGGAGTCTATTCAAATCATGCGGTCTTTGCAGCGATGGCATCTGCATATTTTGATTCTCTCTGGCAGGACTCCAAGCCTTTAGGCTAGGAGGAGGTTAAATGGGGGCATAGGACAATAAGGGATGGTGATCCCGCCAATTAGACCGCTTGAGGGAGAAAGAAGGGAGCAGTTTTCACAGACCCTCCAATAGCATCTCGTGAGGAAGGAACGACCATGACTGGATTCAAGCTTTCAGCATCGGCTAACGCACTGCTCCGAGCAGTTCAAATGATAGAGAAGGGGGCAGCCATCGACCTATTCAGTGACGGACCAGATATCGAACAGGTCAGAAGAATGGTAGAGACCTATCGAGGTGGTCTTCACGATGATCTTGTGGAGCGGCTGGAAAGAGTCGCGAGATTAGGAGGACCTTCACTGGCAACACAACGAGACCTCTTCTCGCTTCTCACTCAGCTCTGGGAGGAGAATATCTCTAGACTGAACAACACCGAGTTACTTGTCCTGCAGAGAGCTGTGAAGGCACCCGGTAAAAGTATCAGTAGACTCTCTAAGCAGGTCGGAATAAGCTACTCTCGTGCAAGAAGAGGGTACCGCAAGCTGGAGCATGCGGGAGTCTTGCACGTTGAAGGGATGCTCAACTATCAATCGATCGGGCTTGAAAGGGTCATGGTCATTCTTGAGAACCCGAGGTTGGTTCTCGCAGGCCCCTACATTGAGAAGAGTCTCTATGTTGATGGTGCGATTCCACGATGTCACCTGGTTGTGACATGCCCTCACGAGAGAACGCGGGACTTGCTCGTATTGTTCAGGTCATTGAGGGCTACAGCGGATAACGTTTCGGCATTCCGAATCTCTGTGGGTAAGCCAAGGTTTTCGTTCCTCTATTTTGACTATGCAAGCTCTTCGTGGTTCCCTGACCTGCTCCATCAGAGATTGCTCGTGCGACAAGGGGGAGAGCCCATAACTCTCGCAGAGTCATCTGACAAGGCAGAACGATATCCTGACCTCAAGAACAACGACTTGAAGGTCATTGATGTGCTTCGAAAGAACTACCACAGCCCTATCGAGGATATCGTAAGAAAGGCAGACATCTCCGAGAGCACCGCCTTCAAGAAGAGAAAGGCCATACAGCAGGCGGGAGCCCCAGTTCTGTTGCCGCGAACACGTGTAAACATTCCCATGCTGAATGAGAAGATAATGGTCATAGCCTCTCCCGAGACTGCAGGGGATATATTTCCTGCCTGGAGAGAGCTGCCGCAGACCTACGTGTCACGTATAGTGAACCTTGAAGATGCAGAAGATAATAGGATCATGTTTCTTGCGGCGCTTCCTGCTGGAAGCGGAAGGAAGATTTTGCAGATTCTGGAAGAGGAGGTAAGTCGGGTCAACAAGTATTCTGCGCACACTATATCTGCAGGAACGGAAACAAAAATGTCAATGTCCACGATGTTTGACAATAGAAGTTCCTCTTGGAAGTGGGACCACGGTGCGTTCTTCGAACCGGTCGCTTATGGCGTTGCCAGACGTGATGCGGGCAGCGAGAACATTCCCGTTGACCTAGCATGATACTCACATGCGTAGTCCAAGTCTCAGGACTGTTTCGGCTTGTACCGTAGTCTTCTAGGGCCTCTTGCGGAATTCTACATCTTCACAAGTATTATGTGGCTCTATCTAAGAATTCATCTTGTGGATTCATCTATGTTTGAAGTTACCTTCCTTGGTACAGGTGGTTCAATCCCCACAGAGGGACGCAATCTGCCTGCAATTGCAATCCAACACGAGGGTTGGGTCCTACTCTTGGATGCCGGAGAGGATGTTCAGCGTCAGCTCGAGAGAGCAAATATCGGTCTTAACAAGCCTATGCGCATCTTCATCAGTCACATCCATGCAGACCACCTAATCGGACTGCCAGGCCTATTGCTACGTTTCTCGCTGTTGGGAAGGCAAAGGCCTCTCAAGATTTTCGGCCCTCCGGATTTGGTTGAATACATCAAAGTGAACCAGAAGACGATACACCTCGGGACAACCTTCGAGACCACTGTCTACGGTGTGGAGAGCGGAGTCCTCTTTGAAGATGATGGGTTGTCTGTAAGAGCATTTGAGGCGAGTCACCGTGGACCGGCATTTGGGTTCGAGGTCACATACCAACGAATGACGGGAACATTCTTACCGGATAGGGCCAGAGAACTTGGAATTCCAGAGGGGCCACTGTGGAAATCGCTCTCTGACGGAATGACCATAGAACTCGATGACGGAACGACCATCAGACCTGAACAGGTGACGGAAGAGAGACCGCCCCCCATCAAGATAGTCTATTCTGGAGATACACGACCTTGCGACAGTCTTAGAGAGGCCGCTCAGAATGCGAATCTCCTGATATGTGAGGCCATGTATGCAGAAGAACACAGAGACTTAGCGGTTGAAAGAGGTCATACCACAGCAATCCAAGCCGCCGAGATGGCTCGAGATGCAAATGTGCGGCTTCTCGCACTGACCCACTATAGTCCCAGATATGAAGCTGAAGGGGGAGAACAGATTCTACTAGAAGCGAGGGAAGTATTCAGTAACAGTATTCTTGCGCGGGATTTGATGCAGATCAGTGTAGACCAGGATCAAACACGAGTGAGGGACTGAGAGACCTGCTATATGTTCAGTCCTAGGCGAACAGCCTTGAGAGGATGGTGTGTGAGGAGGTGTTTAGCAATTGATATTCGCATCTTCTTGTATGGTCGAGACCCTGTCACAAGATCTATCATCAGTTCTCTCAAGATCGCATCTTCTGATGCCATCTTGAGAACAAGCTCAGAGTTTCTCTCTGACTTAAAGAGCAAGTCGGCAATATGATCTGCAGTTTGAAGCTCAGGTAGGATTGTCTGCTGAAGCTGTACATCGTACTCCTTGATGTACAACGGGGATTTCCGTTTAGCGGCCTCGCCGATGATATCGGCTGCGAGCTTGGCGGAGTATATGGCGTAGTAGATTCCCTCACCTATCACCGGAGATGCCAGCCCTGCAGCATCACCCACCAACAACGTTCTCCGCCCTGTGAATCGAGAACCTATCCTGCCTACAGGTACTCGAAATGAAGCCTTTCGGATAAAATCCAGATGAATGCCTTTCTCTTCTCTAACTTTTTCAGTGAAGCTTCCCCACTCATTTCGAATGTTCCCCATAGAATCCATTCGGCATCCTATTCCAATGCTGAGTTCGTCGCGTTTGGGAAAGATCCACCCATAACCTCTCTGTTGGAGGCCGAAGTAGAGGTCCATGGCAATTTCGTCAGTATCATCACGAACTGCCATGATTCGTTCTATCTCCTCCGAATCCAACTGCACATCGCCTGAGATACAAAGGACAATCTTCTCAGCAGGCCACTGCCAGCGAATGCCAATCTCTCGGGAGACGATGCCATCAACCCCGTCTGCACCCACCAGTAGTTTCCCTTTGAACGAATCTCCCGGACACAACACTCTGACGCCGCCGCGCACCTTCTCAACTGCAACAGCACGCATATTCTCAACCACATCAACACCTGCGTCACGTGCTTGTTCAACTAGGAATCTGTCAAAATCGGCCCGTTTTACCATCTGGCCGACTATGTCATCTCTGCGACATACAACTCTCCGATTCGAGGGCGAGTGGAGGACGGCTGCACTTAGCACACGATCCACAACGGGAGAAATATCGAAGTCTAAGAGATTCAGAATACGGGGGCTCAATGCTCCCCCACAGGGCTTGTTACGTGGATGAGTATGCTTCTCAAGCATCACGACGTCAAGTCCGGCCTGTGCAACACGGCGCGCGCATGTTGCACCTGCGGGTCCGCTGCCAACAACAATAACGTCATGCATGAGTCTCACCCAGTGACAGAAACTAATCACAATATCAATAAATCCTGCCATCTTAGGCTCGTACGGGTGCTATCATGTCAGAAGAGGCCGAAGTATGTCTGATAACTACCGGGGGCACCATAGCGAGTGTCTATGACGCCGAAACACAAGGGCTGAGGCCAAAACTCTCAGTCAATGCACTTCTTGAGAGTCTACCACGACGAACGGGTAGGGTCAAAGTGGTGAAGAGAGAATTACTTCAGATGGATTCTGCCAATGCACAACCTCACCACTGGCAGGAGATTGCAGGTGAGATCAAGACCGTTTACGACGAGATGCCCGACATCGATGGCATCGTCATTACCCATGGAACAGACACGATGGTGTATTCTGCGTCCGCCGTTAGCCTAATGATCCAAGACTTCGGTAAGCCAATAGTCTTTACTGGATCTCAGATTCCAGCCGGAGTGCCTTGGAGTGATGGTCCAAGGAACATGATAGATGCATTTCGAGTGGCAGCTTTCGGCGACATCGGAGAAACATGCATTGTATTCAATGGCGAGATACATCGGCCAACGAGAACCAAGAAGGTGAGGTCGAATGCATACGATGCCTTTGATTCCATGGACCCCTCTCCCATTGGTGTACTGGCACGGGACATTGTCTTATACGAAGGACGAAAAAGGCGCCATAACCTGGTGCCAAAGTTTGATACTCGAATCGATGAACGTGTGTTCCTACTCAAGGTCTTCCCAGGAATGCCTCCGAGCATCCTCTCCAAGATTGTTGAGATGGGATATCGTGGAATCATAGTAGAAGGCTTTGGATCAGGAAACATACCTACAATGGAAAACTCGATTGTCGGCGCCATCAGACAAGCTGTCAATCAGGACTGTCACATCGTGATTTCATCCCAATGCGCTTTCGGACAGGCGGAACCATCAGTATATGAGGTTGGAAGGGCTGCTATGGAGGCTGGAGCAATCAGCGCATATGACATGACCTCGGAGGCTGCAGTGGTCAAACTGAGCTGGATTCTTGGCCATACTCATGATGAGGGCACGGTGAGAAAGATGATGATCACCAATCTCGTGGGAGAGATCTCTCCAAGTCTCACCTCAGAGGGCGATTAGGAGGACTAATGCTGTGTGTTGATCACCATCGCTGCTCCCTCTTTCCCCTCTAGACCTAAAACAGAATAAACATGGCGCCCGGAGTGAGATTCGAACTCACGCGTCCGTCAAGGACAGCAGCTGCCTGTCTGACCAATGGCCACTTCCAGGCTGCCGCCGTAACCGCTTGGCTATCCGGGCTCGTTCCAAGAGGAACTGGTCGCTGCTTTTCATCTTTTCCATTCGGAGAAGATACCTATACGTGGAGAGGCTACATCCCTGCACTCCGCCTATCTGGCCTAAAGAACCCAATGATGATGTGCTTATCCGTCTCTCTGAATTTGTAGACAAGGTATCGTTGCACCTGGCTATCGATCTCCAATTGCAGGTGTCCCGTTTCTATGAACTGCCGGAGCAGCAAACGCGACTGGTCTCTAACTTGCTTGAATAGGCGAGGGGTGCTGTGTTCCTGAAAAGATAGCAGCCCCCATCGTTCCCTGATGTACTGATTCACGATGTCTTCGCTAGACACCAGGTTCCAGTGGCCTCTTCTCTCAGAAGACTGAATGCGGTTTCTTAGTATGACTCTTAGTCGCTTGCGAATGCTCAGAGTTGAAGTACTGGCAGTCTTATTGTCCTTCGGTCGGTTAGTATCGAGGTAGCGCGTCATTACACAACTCCAGTTAGACATCGGAACAGTTCCTTTTGAAGGCCACATGGTTCATTTCAGGAGAGAAAAACCTTGGAACATGTGTTCCAAACTGCACGATTTCTTTTTAGATAGAGAGTGATGACCGATGCAGATCGCCCCAGAAGAGTTCAGACCGGAGAAACAAGTGGCATACTACGACATCCATTCTTGGGTTGGCCCGGATGAGCGGGCGGTGTTGACCGATTGCCTCAAGAATGTGATGTGTTAGGAAGAAGCTGAAACCAACAAGACATAGCGAGGATTGGAGCAGGAGTCTAACGGAAACCGTACTTGTACTCCGCTCCTTGAGGAATCTCCCTAAATGCCAGGATGATATTGCCTCGCACATCGTCAAACTTATGGATAAGAATCGTGTTGATGGTGTCTTCTGCCTCAAGTTCTATTCTTTCCTTGGCCAAGAGACCCTCAAAGAGGCGTCGTGTTCGTCGTCGTACAGCCAAGAAGAGGTTCTTGTATCGCTTTCGTTGCGATGGACGAATATCCCAGTGATTCATGATGAAACGGTTTGCTAGAGCATTGCTGGAGACCAGAGTAGAACGAGGTTCAGTCTGGGAAACGACAATGTTCTCTGCTAGTACCTCCCTCAGACAGTCAATAGTGCCTGCAAGTTGTGACGGTGTGGGAATGGGTTCTTTCTTTAGTGATTTACGGAGGGTCTTGTAGTCTGACAGGATACTCTCTCTCCTACTACTTGTTCTGCAGCAACCTAAAAAAGGCCCCTCGCCATAGTGGTTGCTTGATGACAATCATTATAAGGTGTCTCAAAAAAGCCAGCAAGCCTCAAGCCAGTCTGAATGAGGTAATACACCATGTCCGAGCAAGAGTACAATCACATAGTTAGAGTGGCCGGCCGAGACATAGACGGCCAAGAGAACCTGATTCAAGGTCTCTCCCGAATAAAGGGAGTGGGTCTTAGGATATCCAAGACCGTTGTCAGCCAGCTGGGTCTAGACCCAAGGGCAAGGCTTGGACACCTAGATGATAAGACGATTGAGAAGATAGAAGACATGCTCGGCAATCCTATGAAGAGTGGTTTTCCATCCTGGCAGCTGAATCGTCAGCGTGATCGACGAAGCGGAAAAATGATACATCTGACTGGCGCAGATTTAGAATTCACTCACCAGAATGATATCGAGCGACTTAAGCGCATTCGGTCATGGCGCGGAATACGGCACACATTGGGCCTGAAGGTCAGAGGACAGCATACGAGGACCACAGGCCGCTCAGGAATGTCAGTGGGTGTGTCCAGAAAGAAACTAATTGCGAAGGCCAAAGCTGAGAGGGAGGATTAATCTATGGGCGATCCACGTCGACAGAAAAAGAAGTATATGACTCCAAAGCGGCCCTTCGAGACCGAGAGATTTGAGCAAGAACTGAAGCTCATAGGAACCTACGGTCTTAGAAACAAGAGAGAGCTTTGGAAGCATAGAACTGCATTGTCAGACTTCAGACGACAGGCACGTAATCTGCTGGCAATTCCTCCAGAGGAGCGTCTTCACGAAGAGAAGGAGCTTATTGCTAAGCTTGCTCGCTTAGGCATTCTCGAACAGAACGCAACGCTTGATGACGTTCTTGACCTCGAACTGCCGAACTTGCTGGATCGGAGGTTTCAGACTGTCGTTTTTCGAAAAGGTCTTGCCAGCTCAGTGCACCATGCCCGACAACTTGTTACCCATGGTCACATAGCCCTTGACCGCGCTAAGGTTTATGCACCGAGTCGAATTGTCACCGTTGGAGAGGAGGACAGGATTGAGTATCATCACAAGTCGCCTCTAAACGACGAAACTCATCCGGCCCGCATAGCTGCTTCTGATGCCGCACGGCGGATGGTTGGTGGGGAGGTCCAAGAAGAATGAGTCACGACGAGAGAGACAAATGGGCCGTTGCGCACATCTATGCTAGCTATAATGACACCATAGTTCACATCACAGATGTCACCGGAGCAGAGACCATTGCGCGATACTCTGGGGGTATGATGGTCAAGGCTGACAGAAATGAGTCTTCACCCCACGCGGCGATGCAGGCGGCTTTTCAGGCTGCCCGAGAGGCCAAGGATAAAGGGGTTTATGGGATTCATATTCGAGTGCGAGCACCTGGAGGACATGGTCCAAAAACACCAGGACCGGGTGCTCAAGCAGCAATACGAGCTCTGAGTCGGGCAGGATTGAGGATTGGGATCATCGACGAGGTTACTCCCATACCGCATGACGGTACGAGAAAGCCCGGCGGACGACGCGGTCGAAGAGTCTAGTTACCACTTTCAAAATTAGTTCTAGCACATGTCCATGTCGCAATCAGGGGACATGCCACTGTTTGATCAGTTTAGATGGTTTACCAAGGTCAGTTCTCGGCTGACGGCCGAGAGGCCTTGTTAGATGTCTTTGCGCGCGTGCAGGAGGGAGATAGAGACCTGTATTGATTTCCCGAGGAAGAATGCTCTTCACCCGCTTGGCATCTGGGGCCTTCAAGCCACAGTTTGGGCATTTGTATCCCTTTTTTCGTCCGGCACTCTTCATCCGTTTTCCGCAGTCGGGGCAGGTTGGATTCGCCTCTTCAACATGCTCTGTGAGTTGTACAATCATCATGCCCTCCACATTCAGTGTGAGCTCGTGTTGTCGAGATGCTGGCCTCACACCGGCGTGCAACTCGACCAAATCACCCGGGATGAGTTTCTGCACGATCTCCCGAAACTCTCCAGTGGGCTCATAGGCAGCACACTCAACCGAACCGGATTCGTCCTCTATCTCGAAGATAACGTGTCCACCTACTATCATTCGCGGGTCCTTCGAAACTTCGCCGCGCACCCTCGCGGAGAGATATGGCCGCAATTTGTTGATCTTCAGAAGATTAGACAGGTGAGCGTCTGTTCCTTGATTCGTCCGAAATATAGTCCATCTTTCAACAGTCTGCTCTGAATCTACCATAGATGCGGCTTCCTTCACATCTTCAGCTTCGTTGCCACGGATGCCGAACAAAACTGGATCGGGTCCATTTGGCTGTATCAGAACCTGTCCAGTTGATTCATCTACATTGGCAAAGGTCTTGTCCCCCATTTTTCTGTTCATCTCTGCAACCGAAACAGGATCGACTCCGCGCTCTTCATCATTCAATTCGGCGCTCCGATAGGCAATAAACTCATACGTATAATCATCATCTAGGACATTACCGATGGCAGATACTGCGCCAATGAGACCTCTCCCGTTTCCAGACGCGATATGGGGAATATCGTTCTCTATGAGCATCGTACGTACATTTCCCAGTGGTTGGACACGCCACAACGCCTTCTCGCCGAATTCACGTATCTCTTCCGTGGGTCTTCCAAGCACCAAGACTACTCCAGGATTGGTATTGCGATAGCCACGCTCTATATAGGAGGGGAATATCTCCCGTACGATCTCAAGCACATTCTTCGCGTATTTCTCATCGCTCTTGAACCTCAACGCGACAGCACCATTTCCACGAGTCCTATACGGAACATTAGGATTCAAGCGTATGAGATTCGGGTAGTCAAGCCATTGAACCCCATCCGCGGATAGCCTCTCAACAAGCAGACTGGCAAAATGGGTCGTGCATCCTCCTCGTGGGCTATCTATGTCATCAAGTCCGAGATGTATTTCAACGGCCATTCTTCTCACGCAAGATGAGTAGAAGAGAAGGTGGTAATAATACCATTGTTGTGCGATGTAGACAGCAATCAGAGGGGATGAATGACTGCAACCCGATGTTATCAGGGTTTAGCTTGGTCTTTCAAACACACCTCACACACCGTAGCTGCATCAATCCGTTGACCGTGATCCTCGCATACGAGTTGACCACATGCGTCACAAGCACGAGATGCGTGATATTCCTTGCATATACGGCATCGCGTTTCCATACAGATAATGCATATCTGATCGCCCGCAATCCAGCACTGGTTGCATACAGGAGCCCCGCACATGCGGCATATATGCAGCTCAACCACTGGTTCGCCACATATCTCGCACGCATGTTCTGGGTCTGCAGGCATACCGAGCACAACTAATCGGGGAAAAGGGGAATGTTGAAATCTCTTCCGAAAGGTCAGTTGGATGTATATGGCGAAATCACAGAAAATCCGGGTAATCATCTATCACGCTGCACAGTGCGATCCCAAGAAATGCACAGGACTACGGCTTGTACGGATGGGTAGGGCCGAAATTGTCCATTCGACCGGGAAGATTCCGCGCAAGAGTATTGTCCTGAATCCGGTATCGGAGAGAGCTCTCTCAAGAGAAGATTCTGTTCATGCGGTGAAATCGGGAATTGTCGCACTGGACTGCTCGTGGAAAAGGGCTGAAGAGATATTTGCCCAGACTTGGAGCACACGACAAAGGGCTCTACCGTATCTCGTTGCAGCCAATCCAGTCAATACATACAAGCCAATCAAATTATCAACTGCTGAGGCTGTGGCTGCGGCCCTCTATATCATGGGCTTCAAGAACCAGGCAGAGGACCTCATGTCGGTCTTCAAGTGGGGGCCAACATTTCTCACTCTGAACAAGGAACCTCTTCAAGTCTATTCAGAGTGTAAGGATAGTACTCAAGTGGTTCAAGTCCAGAAGGAGTTCATGAACGATATCTGAAATGGGATTGGCCCTGGTCCGAAGAATAGCCCCAATTCTGTTCCGTTCAGGCGTGTTGCCACGCGAGAACCTTGCAACATCAGACTAAGCCTCCTACCCTACACCTCGGGTCGGCACGTCAACGATGTATTCTTGGAGTTGCTACACGGTGATGGGTCGTTTCAACCGGACCAAGACACTTCTCAACGGATTCAACTTCCGCATCATTGTCATTTGTGGCTTGGAGGTGTCGTTTCTGTTCCCAGAGCGAGGCTCTCACCTCCCTGCTTGCACAGGACCGGCACCGACTGTAGTTGGGAGCTTCCTCAGCTCTCATCAGAATGATGAGTACCGTCAGTTGCGCTTTCGCTCCAGGGCCACGTACTGGTCCCCGTACTAGTAAATCAATATTCGCTTTAGTACATGAGAAACGATCACTCTTTGGATTGCCACATTCTCGGATATCGTCCTCGTTCCATCAAGACTCTGTCAGTCACAGCTACAATGCCGCTCTTAGATTTTGCAATGTTGTCGCTCTTCATCTTCGCAGTAGAGAGGCAGACAGCCTCCCCCTTGAGCGTCCTGACGGCGACCAAGTCATCAGGCTGGATACCTGTACTGAGGCGCAGGACACCATTGGCGGCCAAATCCGCACCGTGACAGAGAGCGGCCACGGCGCTGTCTCTAATCACCATTTCAGGGAGATGAGCTAAAGCGCTCTCCACGGGAAGAACGAACTTCCGAATATCTGTTTCGTCACCGTCCTCTTTCCAGAAATGATATGCATCAGTGAGGTCGTGAAGCGTACATAGATGTTCATCCTCGCGGAACTTACCAACGCGGGTTCTCCTGAGCTCGCGCATATGCCCACCGCTCCCCAGTGCCTCGCCAATGTCAAAACATAGTTTTCGGATGTAGGTCCCGGCCTGACATCCTACCCGAAACAGTACAAGCCGTCCCCGGATTTCTAGTATCTCGTTGTAGTATACCTCTCTCACCCGCAGTATTCTCCTAACGGATGACCTAAGAGGAGGCTTCTGGTACAGCTTCCCCGTGAACTCCTCTATCACGCCTCGAATATCTTCTTCAGGTGTCTTCTTATGGAGTTCAAGAACACACACGTATTCCTTTCCTGCAGGGAGTAGAGCCTGCATTGCCTTTGTCGCATCACCTATGCCAACAGGAAGAATTCCCGTCACTGCAGGGTCGAGTGTTCCTGAATGTCCGGTTTTGTCCACATTTAGAATCCGTCCGACCCATGTGGCAATCTCATGACTGGTGGGCCCCGATGGTTTGTCAAGATTTATGACGCCGTTCTGCAACAATTGCTCAACAGGAATATCCTTGGGTGCATTGAATCCGTACTCTGCATTTGTGGTATCCTCAGCCCGTATAATGATTTCTCTCTGTTTGTCAGCGGGGAGTAGATTCGGCATAATGGGAACACACGGCCTGGAAAGGGATAAGGCTATTCCTCAATCCTGATTCTCATTCGGAACTGTTCAACGAGGTCAGCCTCTTCTAAAGCATTTACAATCTCGTCGTCTTCAGCCCCTGAAGATATCTCCAACATCTGGTCAATCGGTTCTAGATGACGAGTATTGCATCTGCGACGCCGAACACCATTGATACGCTTCGGGCCAGTGATGGTTACGTATCTGTTATCCTCTCTTTCAACAACGACGCAGAAGCTGCCTGCTTCTCGTCCCATAGTCTTAACGCAAATTCTACCTGGTTCGAATAGATTCATGATATTACACCTCAACCTGTCCCGGTCAACCGAATCATTCTGAGTCACCTCGAATGTTCATCCCGGGAAACTGGGAGAATAAGCTTCGCACTCGCACTCTCAATAAGAGCCTTACGCTAGATGCGGTCACTTGGCAGATCTTTCGTAATATGTTTCAATTGCACTAATCAGAACACCAACTACACCATCGAGGTCGTATTTGGCTGTGTTCAGAACAACATCATAGATTGATGGATCCGAGATATCAATGCCATAGTACTCCTGATAGCGCGCTCGTTCGCTGCCCTCACGTGTTATTGTCTCTCGTCGAGCCTCCTCGTACGGTATGTCATCCCGGTCAGCAATCCGGGCAACCCGAGTCTCAAGAGGTGCAGTGAGCAGAATCTTGAGGTCCGCATTGTCACCTGCCATCCACCCTGCAAGCTGTCCGTCGAGTACAACATCGCCTTTCTCTGCTTCTCTCCGAAGCGTGTCATCAAGGAGGCGATCGATATCCTCATTCTTCTCAGCATGCCTGCTGAATTCTGCCAAGCTCATATTTCGTTCAGCAGCCAATTGTCTGAAGATATCTCCTGCTGACACCCGCCTCAGACTGAAGTGATTAGCTAAGCGGTCTGCAACTGAGCTCTTACCGGTCCCGTGCAGCCCTCCGATGGTAATGACGCGGTTCATCCTAAATATCTCTGGCCGCTCGTATTATGCCCCGACGCATAGCCGTAGCTGTCGCATATCCGCCATAGGGCCTATTCGGTCGTTTTGATGACTTGCTCGACTTGTAGCTCAGACTGTTCTTAGCGTTCTTTGGAAGCTGCATGGCTACACCGGAGAGGGCACACGTTCCAGAGGAACGGTAGAAATTGCGACGGTGTACTACTGTACGGCTTCCGGGTGTCGTTATCTTTCTGTTGGCTCTACCTTTGGTCAAGAATCCTGGACGGGGCATCTCATATCACCGATTGGAAATCATCGCTTCTAGCGTCCACGGGCTGCCTTTACTTTTAAGGAGAACGGTAGACCTTGTACCAGCTGAGATGGAGGCGAATAGAAGTCAGAAGCGAGGGGCTGAAGTGCCCCAGCTCTGAGTTCTAACCTGTGAGAGACACGCCCATTACACGCTGGACTATCTGGCCTAGACCAAAACCAACCAGCATGTAGAACGCGTAGAAATATAGGCCGAATCCACCGCCTACGGCCGTCCCGATGTATCCATCGAGAAACGGGAGAAGCTTCTGAACATTGAAGGGGATGACAGCAACAACTTCAGAGCCACCTGTGACGGGGTCAGTGTAGAATCCGCTCAATAGCGAGAAGATTAGCATGAAGGGGACTATGAAAAACAGGGAGGGTTTGCACCGTGCTCCGAGCATCTCACGCTGAATCCGATCGATGTATGCTTTTCGTCTCCGGACTTTCCTGAGGAGTTTCTCATTCTGGGTCTCTTCTGCCTTCTTCGTCATCTCTTGGTACTGCTTGATTTCTGTCTGGTATCTCTTCAGACGGCGCATATCAGAGAACCGCTTCATAGCCAAGTTACTGAGACTTGTCACAAAGAGGGATGTGGCCACGATGAGTAAACCTGACATCGGAGGCTCATGAAAGGTCGCGTAGAGCCAATTGCTCAGAATGACTAGTATGTCTTGCATTAGGTCACCTACTCCATCAACGTATCGTGGAGCTCGAGAGCTGCCATGTCAACCTGACCTTGACGATTCTTGATTATCCTTACGGTAGCACCAGTCAATGTCCCTACAGACACTGCTGCTGCTCGACACATCTCTTGATGCACCTTGATGCTCTCCACTGCCTGCATATCACGTTCGCGTGTTGGATCATCACTTCTACGAGCAGCAATGTTATCGGGATCGGCCTCTACCAGGACCACGGTCTTAGGCGAAATGGCTTTGGCAACCCACTCAGGTAGTCCGATGAGGAATCCATTGTTGGTCTGAATCAGGGTATGTGTGTCAACGATGACTCTCGAGCTCTTTGCCTTCTCGGCAATACGTTCCCCCGCAGACTTCTGAATCTCTCTCTGTTTGTCAGATGACATCTTCCTCATTTCGTCGCGGTCTTTGACCAGATTTTTTGCGGACGCTGCCTCGAACATCTCGGTACCGAAGTTCAGTACCAATACCTCTTCGCCGTGTTTCTTCTTGACCATCTCCACAGCCTTGTCAATCACAGTAGTCTTACCCACGCCAGGGATTCCCGTTACAATGACCACACTATTGTCACTCAATTCGTTCTCACCTTGTTCTTAGCGTCTAATCGATGCGACGGTTTGTCATTGATATATATCATTCTGTGGATAGTTCGCTTATGAGTGGCTGAGACCAGCTTATATGCATGCACAAGGATCTGTAAGCCAGTCAGTGCCGGTGAACTGAGTGAGAGAGGGGCACTGGGACCATGGATAGGCCCCAATTCTACAGAATTCCTAGTAGGCCTGATACTCCTTCGCCACCCATTTCTGCAAGCTGTTCTTTTGCAATCTGCTCGTAGTATTGCTTGATAATAGACACCATGAGCAGTATACCAGTACCACTGGCGAGCGCCCCGAGAACATCAGCAAAGGACGCAAGAACTCCAATTAGGAAACCGCCAAGTCCTGCAACAATTGGGATGTAGCGCTGAAGCAATCGCTCCAAGACCTTTTCGCTCCTTCTGAATCCAGGAACAATGTATCCTGAGCCCAGCAGCTGGCGAGATACATCGCGTGGAGCAATGCCGCTTATCTCAACCCAGATGGTGCTGAATCCCCAACATAACAGGATCATGAATCCCGCATAGAATAACACATGTAGTATGCCATCTGGTTGGGTGAATACCATGAGGCCCTGAGGCGGCGTGATGTACCGCGATAGGCCTGCAGTGGCCACCATCTGTGTACTGCCCTCCTGTTGCTCAAAGACCCCAATCCAGCTGAGGAACGGGTTAGTCCCATCTTGATTGAAGTTGGTGAAGATGATCTGTGCAAAGAATAGTATGTTTGCAAAGAGAGCCTGTGCAAGAATGACAGGTATATTCGAGGTATAGAGCAGTTTGATAGGATACCTAGCCTTCATTCCGCGGTATCGTGCGTACTGTAGCGGTACTTCGACTCTCACACTCTCCATCCACAAAACACCGAAGAGGATTCCAATGGTCACCAGCAGTGCAAATATGCTTGGATTATACCCGTCTCTGAAGAACAACCAAGTGAAATCTACAGGGGGATAGACCTCACTGCCTACACCGAATACTCGCAGGATGTTGGAGATAAGAGCTGCTATGATACCCTTTGGCAGGCCAGTGCCACCCTCCGGATAGCCTGTTGGTGCTACAGCTTCTGTGTTGAGAGTGTCAAGAGAGTTGAAGATTACTTGTCCTGCAACATTCGTCATGATAAACAGGGACACACCGGACCCAAGACCCCATCCCTTCTGGATGAGCTCGTCCATGAGAATGACGACGACTCCAGAAACAAAGAGCTGCAGAAACACTATGACCTCTTGAGTAGGTTGGAGCTCACCATATGCTCCTCCCACGAGGTAGGCAAAAGCCTGAAAGCCAGTCATCAACATTGCAAGTACTTTCTGGCCACCTGTGAACAGGGCTCGATCTTCAGGATCGCTATAGTCAACATCGATTATTTTTGAACCTGAGAGGAGCTGCATAACAAGTCCTGCAGTGACAATTGGTCCTATTCCAAGCTCCATCAATGTTCCACGTGTACTGGCTAGAATGACTCGCATGGCCCACAGATAGTCAGTCCCGACATCTTTGTTGACTCCATACAGAGGCATATGGCTCATAACCAAGAAGATTATGAGAACAACGATGGTCCATACAGCCTTCTCACGGAACGAGACCTCTCTATCTGGCGCCTTTACCTCGGGCATTATACGAACCGCCGGGCTCAGGATTCGAAGAAACGTCGATGGCATACCTCAAAGTCTCCTGCAGGGTTGCTTTTTGGCTTCGAGCTGATGAATGCCTTTAAAGCTAGTGGTCTATAATAACAGTACAGTGCTAGCAAGCAGGCTGTATAGAGAAGAGTAGCTCTATTCATTACGAGTTGCACAGTACTGGACACCGGGGCTGCATACGTCGATGAAGTGGATCCCCAAGGGGGCATCTTTTCAGGTTGAGCTAATGCTTATTCTATTGTACTGAGCTGAAAAGTGTCTTGTCAGCTCTCTCGGATTATTGTCTGTAAGTCTCCAAGTTGTATGAAACTGTCTATGACCAATCACTGCAATTCCAACATAACCTATCGCTCATCTGAAATCAAGAGTAAAAGAAATGGAAAGAGGGGCGACGCCCTCCACTATTCATGCAGACTCTTCTTCTAGCAGGTCAATTGTACCGCCAACGTCGAGAATCTTCTGCTTCGCTCGTGTACTCAGTTTCTCTGCACCCTTTAGGTCTATCTTCTTGGTGACCTGTCCCGATCCCAGGACTTTCTCGACACCTATCTTGGACACATCAATGATGTAACGTTTGCCATTTTTCTCAGCGATACCTCTCTCGACGTATTTATCGGCCATAGCATCAATCTCACCGATATTGAGGACTGTAGTCTCTTCAACGATTCTCTGTGGTCGTTTGAAACCCCATTTCCCGAAATAGCGAGGGTCTTTGGTCACTGTCTTGATATAATGATGCTTCTTGGTACCGGCGTTGCCCTTGCCGCCCCTTTGTCCAGACGCTCTGTGGCCTGCACTGAAACCATAACCTGCAGCCCTACGGCCACGCATCTTGTTAATCTTCTTCGATTTTCTCTTTCGTGTCATCCTCAGCAACTCCTTTGATCATGATTTCTTGAGCCGGACTTCTAGAACCCCATTCCGGATGGAAGAACTTGCGTCCCCCTTCTTGACATCGACGGGCAACTGAATCTCTTTGTGATACGGTCTCTGAGGGTTATCTGTATGAATTGTTAGTGTCTTACCCCTGACCTTGACGCCGATCTCGTCGCTCCCGACACCAGGCACTTCAGCGACCACAACAACCTCATCATCTTCCTCTAGGACGTCCACAAGTGGTTCTATTGTGCCCTGCGGACCGGCTCGCTCATCCTCGGGAAGAGAGTTTCCAAATCTTTGAACGACTGGTTTTCCATCAGGTCCTATCCGCACTGAGAACCCCATTACAAATGGATTAATAGCGTTTGGTGAACGCATGAACTCCTCGAGCTCTTTCCTGTCGAACATCGGACCTTGGTCCATGTTTCTGACCATGCGTTCCATCATCTCCTCCATCTGCCTGAACATATCATCTGAGAAGAAGGAACCAAACCACTTTCGGAACAGCTTCCGAGGGTCGTCACGTTCGTCATCATTGGGATCGCGCCAAGTCATTGTCTTGCACCTCTATATCATCTTCATAGCCAATTCGCTTATGGCTTCTCCGCGATAGCCAGTCGCGCCGCCCACCTCAAAAGACAGAGCAGTCTTGCCGTCATATCCTCCAGAGGGGGGAGTCAGCCTAAAAATCGGCTTAACGCCATCAACTGCATACAGATCTGCCTCTCCAGCTGCAATCGCCTTTGCAAAGGCCTTGATTGATTTGTAGTTAGAGTGCTCCTTAACGTATCCGTCAGTAAGTCGACGGTTACCTGAGAGCCTACCTCGTTTCTCTAGCAGTTTGACTACTGTTGCTTCGTCAACTTCGCCCCATGTTAGATAGTCCTTTGCTTTGGTGATCATTCCGCGGACACTCGGAGTCATTTTCAGTATCCTGGCATGATGTAACCTGCCAAGCTTGAGTTTATCCAAGGTATACTTGATTTGAGGACGAACTCGCACCTGACCTCTAACCCGAATGGCCAGAACAACTGGACTGTCTTCATCGGTCATTGATCATACGCTCCTGTAATAGCCCATTCTTGAGGGGGCAACACGCGGTATGTCTTGGTCAAGGCGTCAACGAAAGCCTTCGCGAAATTCGAGGAGGATCGCGACCGACCCTTTGTTATGGACCATACATCATGTAAGCCGGCAATTCGAAGCACAATCTTCCCAACATCTGCGGTTACAAGCCCTGTGCCTTTGGGGGCCGGTCTGAGAGTCACCTTCACTGATCCAGAGCGACCTACCACCTCGAAGGGAACACTATGTGGTTCATCACATCGGCATTCCCAAGAGCCACAGCCTCTACGAAAGAGGGTGATGTTCATCTTGGCTCGGGTCTCGGCAGCCCGGATTGCGGGCACAAACTCGGGAGCCTTACCCATACCTAGACCAATAATGCCCTCCCCGTTACCAACAACAACGGTGATTCTGAAACTCCTCTGTTGACCACTATCTGATTGTCGTTGAACAAGGGTAACATCCACAGCCTCCTGCCGAAGATCAGGAAACAGCACATCGACAATCTCAGACTCTCGGATTGTGTAGTTGTTCTCAATTATATCTTCTATGCTGTTGATGTGCCCTTCCTTCACCAGCATCCCCAAATTGGTCTTGGGTTCCCAGTCTTGGATGGGGTCATGGTCGCTGCGGGATTGTCTACGTTTTCTGCTCATCTTGATTCATCCCCTATTTCTTGCGTTTCCTGCCCTTCTTACTCTTACCACGAGATAGTAGTTTCTTTGGCTTGGCTTCTGTGGGCTTGGCTCGCGGAGCCTTTGCCTTCTTTTCCTTCTTGGGTTTCTTCTCCCCTTTGGGCTTTGAAGGCTTCGTTTCTTTCGGGGTCTTCTTCTTCTTTTTCTTCAGTTCTGATGCGGGGATATTTAGTATCGCATCCCGAACAGCATCAAACTTCTTTGGAATGGTTGTTATGTTCGTCTTGCGTGAACCAACATTATTGAAAACTGGATTCTCAGACTCATCAGAGAAGTGCTCAAAGGCTTCGACGATATGCTCACCTCGAATCCTTTCTTCTGATGGAAGAACCTCTGGATCGTGTGCTACAGGAACGTCGGCGTCGAGAACACCATTGAGGGCGGCATATATCTTCGAACCACGGATTGGAGGGTGAAGTCCAACATCTAGTATGGCTTCATCAATACCACGGCTCTTTGCACGTCGTCCGGCTAGTAGACCAGTGAGATAGGCAGCAGGCATATTTGCCGTTCCCGCCACCCAGCCATGATCAGTGAGCTCGTCTGATACAGCTGTAGCTATAGTCTCATCACCGATTGCCTTCGCGACAACAAACTGTACAATGGTTGCGTTATTGGTCTTTCGAACCACAAGACGGGGCTTTCTGGATAATAACAGTCTGCGACGACGATAGTAGTTAGTCTTACCCTCTCGCCGTCTTCTAAACTTGACCCTGTATGTGGGACCGTGTGCCACTATCTTCATTCCTCCAGATTTCGCTCTGATATGTACGTCCTCAGGTGAGCAGTGCTTCTGAAGACATTGCCCTTTGCTTTCATATACAAATCACGATAGACGCCGGGCGATATTGTTCCTTCATCTCGAAGCTTCTTCAATTCACGTCGGATTGGTCGTATCTTCCGCATCCAACGATCCTTACCAGACAGCTTTGATGTTGCATGACCCTTCTTTCGCCCAGGACCGCTTCTCCGGCCTTTTCGGCGCTGTTCGATAGCGTGTCTTGCTCTGCCGCGGCTCACCCCGCGCTTCTGTTTCTTCTGAATTGCCCCTTCGTCAATAAGTCTGCGAATATCATCCTTAGTTATTGCCAGAGAGGCTTCATCTTGAAAGTCAGGATCAATCCATACTCGGGATATGCCAACTTTCAGCACTTCAGCAGCCAATCGTTTCTGAGCAGTAAGATTCATTCTAGTCAACCTCCAGTTCATCCATGACATCGAGCTCAGTGAAGAGGTCCTCTTCCATGAGATCTTCTGGTGCACCTGGATTGAGTACTCTAAGCATCATTGTGTCAGCTTTCTTGATTATGGCCTGTTTCTTCCGCATCCCCACGGTTCCGCCGATGCGAACTGCATGGATATCAGGGTCGAGGCCGTCCAAATCCGCAGGGCGATAGACCAGTACTTCTTCCAAGTTCGACGGATGCAAGCCTCTGACAGCCTTAGGGGTACGGTAACCAGCATTGACCATTGCAGGTCTGCCTTTCTTCTTCTCACGTACCGCACTATCGATGCCCCGCACCTTCCTCCACGAGTCCTTAACACGCTTCCATCTGTGTGATTGTACATTTCTGAAAGCAGGTTTTCGGCGTCTCTTCTCACGAGCAAGTCTAACAAGACGAGAGTCGACTCGCTGTTCAGATGGTTTTGGTTTAGGCGTTTTCTTGGCCGGTTTTGCCTTCTTGGCAGGCTTCTTTGGCGCCGGTTTCTCTTCCGCTTCTTTCTCGGGCGTCTTCTCCACAGCAGGCGCCTTAGACATCTTCTTTGCTGCCTTCACAATCTTCTTGGCTGTGGCCTCGCCGACTCCATCTACCTTCTCGGCCAGTTCGGACGGATCAGTTTCTGCAATCTTGCTTAGAAGCTTATAACCAGCCTTGACGAGCCCTTGGCGAGTCTTGTCACCCACTCCCGGTAGTTCCTGAAGTGACGCATCTTTGACTAGCTCCATGGCTGCATCAATCATCTTTTGGGCTGTGACATCGCCCACTCCGTCTACCTTCTCAGCCAGCTTAGAGGGATCAGCTTCTGCTATTGCACGAACAGATTTGTAGCCGGCTTTGACGAGCTCTTGGCGAGTCTTGTCACCTACTCCCGGTAGTTCCTCAAGTGGAATGTCAAGTGAATTTCCTGCCGCTGTTTTCTTCGATTTCTTCGACATTCTGTGGCCTCCTAGACAATTGATTTCACATGTTCGCCTTTTCGCTTCTTGATGACGTATATCCCGTCAAGGAATATTCGACGATCTTTGTCAGGGATGTTACAGGCCAGTTGTATATTAGCTGCAGTCTGAGAAACGTCCTCGATGTCTATCCCATCGATTATCACTTCGTCCTCAAGGGCCTTGACATCCGCGTCACCCATAATCCGAGCTTTTCTCGTTCCTCGCTCTCCGATGAAGTTCTTAATCCATACCTCATCGCCATGAATCTCGACGTTGATTGGGAAGTGCGAGTATACCACTTTCATCTCGTAGGTATACCCGTGTACTACTCCAACAATCATGTTTCGTACATGAGCAACCACTGTTCCGACCAGAGCCTTTGTGTGTTTTCTTGCGATGGGGGTTCCTGCAACTAACTCGTTACCTTCCAAGTCAATGACAGTCTGTGGTTCAGGAAATCTTCTTTCAAGTGTCCCCTTGGGGCCGCTGACCTTGACGGTCTTCCCATCTACCTCTACTTGAACTTCATCCGGAATCTCTATCCGTTGTTCATACAGTGAGTCTGTTTTGGACATCTTGTAACCTCCTAGTACACGTAAGCCAGCAGTCTGCCACCAATTCCACGACGCTTTGCCTCTTCATGGGTCATTACTCCTTGCGGAGTAGTCACGATTAGAATCCCGAAGTTGTACGCCGGGAGGAATCTCTTCTCGAATCTCTCAAACCCGTCACGTCTCACAGGCAATCTTGGCTTGATGACTCCACATTTGTTTGTGCGGCCCATGAGTTGAATTCTCAATCTTCCGGCCTTTCCATCATCAATCTTCTCGAATTCACCGATGTAACCCCTTGACTGCATGACACGCAATACACGTTCGATCAGGCTTGATGCAGGTCTGACAACAACCTCTGGTTTGCCCACAAGTTCACTGTTATGGATAGTAGACATTGCATCTGCCAGTGGGTCTAGTAGTGTCATTCTCTCGATACCTCCTAGCTATACTTCCGAAATCCCAGCTTCTCAGCCGTTTCTCTGAAACAGCGCCGGCATATGTTCAATCCGTAGGAGCGGATGATTCCTTGGTGAGTTCCACAGCGTATACATCTTCTACTGCCTTTGCCCATTTTCTTGCGCTTCTTATCAGAATCTTTGCTCGATTTACTCATCATGGATCACCTCAAAACAGATAGGTGCGTTCTCGCTCCTTCTCAAGGATCTCAACTCCGAACTCCGCTTTGATGAAAACCATACTCTCTTCGGGTGTGACCCTGTGCCTATACGGGATTCTAGCGTTTCTTCTTCTTCGTTTCTTCACTCTGTAACCTGGGCGTTCGACACAGACAGTGACATTCATGCCCTGAATACCAAGATTCGGGTCGTATTTCACACCGGAAATGTCGATATGTTCGCTTATTCCAAAGGCAAAATTACCGGATTCGTCCCAGTTGCGAATCAGTAAGGTCTTTTCTTTCGCCTCAAGTGTTCTCTTGAGGAAGTCAATCGCTTTTTCGTGACGAAGTGTCACTCTGACGGCGATTGCCTCTTTCCGTCTAATGCCGAATTCTCTTACGGTCTGTTTGGCCCGCGACTGTGCAGGCTTCTGACCGGTAATATTCTCTAGTATGGTGGCAGCTCTGTTAAGATCATCACCGCCTCCAGTACAAATATCAACGACAACCTTGGATATGAACGGTTGCCGCATGGGAGTTGATTCCCATTCCTCCAAGATTACTTCCTGATTTGGTGTCAATTCGTCTGGACTTGAGCTCATTCAGCAGCACCTCCGATTGAAGCAAGAGAAACTTCGGGCTGATCCTTTCCAAGGACGAATATATACTCAAGAGCAGTCTGGACCTGGTTGCCCTCAGCATCCTGAAGCCTGACTATACTGGCATGAGATCCGAAACGGCGTTCAATGGATACTATCTTACCTTCGATACCTACGTTCTTACCACGGCTGACTACGGCATAGACAGCCTTCTCGAGTGGTATGGTGGACATGTAGTCCTGATCTGGAACGCCAATCTTTACTGTATCAAGGGTATTGAAATCTGAGGACTTGCTTCCTTCAGGAAGAAGGATGTTTCTTCCATCATGAAGTGTCAGCTGCAGTCTGCCTCCAGGAACCATCATCTTCTTCTCAATGCGGCATAGTTTGAATGATGCCTCTGACTCATCAATACTCACAAGTCTCAGGCCGCCACGAACCTTTGGGAGCAGCCTAAATAACTCGTTGGAGGACTCAATCCGAATTACATCCATGACTCCAACAGGGTATCTGGGATCTTTCCGAACCCGCCCATCTATCATGACCTGTCCGCCAGATAGAATGGTCTTTACCTCTCTCATGGTTTCAGCGTATCCTAGAACTTCCCGGAGTAATATAGCCAGAGTTAGCGATTCTTCCTTAGGATGCGGTCCAGGAATAGTCCGGGTTGTGAACTTTCCGTGTTTCCTCTTGATTGGCCAATGCTTCGGTGCAGGTAGTCGCTTGAGATGCTTCTTTTGACCTCTTCTCGCCATTTCACTCTGCCTCCACAGATTCAATCATCTTCTGTTCGATACGCTTCTTTCTCTCGTCATCCAGCTCCAATTTCACAATCTTGAGGTTTGACGGATGGATGGGTATGGGAGCTTCTTTGCCATCAGCCTTAGTGATGCTGGCCGCATCAATGTATACTCTGACAGCACTATAGTCCACACGAGTTACTTTCCCCTCAATCTCTCGGAATTGGCCCCTCATAACACGAACCAGATCACCCTTCTTGACCAGTAAAGACCGAAATCCATGCTCTTCTTGCAGGAACTCATCAAGTCTACACCTCAACATGTTCTTGTGAGCGTGCAGTGGCGACTTGTGAATTCGTCTTCTCTGCTTGCGGGGAGATTTTGGACTGGTTTTCTTTGTCAATATCATCAACCTCACACAATCTTCGATGCAATAGCTGCCACCCTTGGCCACTTCAGAGTCACTTCTCTCGCCATAGGTCCTCGAAGCTCTGAGCCCTGCGGTTCTCCACCAGGCTTGATCAGAACGGCCGCGTTGTCCTCAAACTGCATCCAACTTCCATCAGGTCGTCTGTAGGACTGTTTCTGCCTGACAATCACAGCCTGCAACACCTGCTTTCTGAGATCCTGTTTGCCTTTCAGAACTGATACATTGACACAATCGCCAACGCCGGCTTTCCCAATCTTCCTGAGTTTGCCTTTGTAACCAAGTACTGTTAGTATCCGCAATACTTTTGCACCAGAGTTATCTGCGCATATCACTTTGGCCCCTATGGGAAGGCCACGTGCTATCCTAGGAACAAATTTCCGAATTCCTCTACCAACTTTACGCGACATGTTCTATTCCTCCTCGGGCTTCCAAGCGGAAACAACAACACATGAGATTGTCTTACTTATCGGACGACATTCAACCACCTTCACTGAGTCGCCCATCTGAACATCGATACAATCAGGCAAGTGTGCGTGTTTCTTGGACCGACGTCGTTCGTATCTGGAGTACTTCTTCACAAGACCAAGGTAGTCTGTCTGAAATGTGATTGCATTATGCATCTTCGTGCTGGTGACCGTGCCCTCCATGATGCGGCCTCTGACAGGGAGACTGCCGTGGAATGGACAGAGTGGATCATCACACACCTTCTCAGGAGGTTCCACATTCGGGATACCTATGTTGCGAACTTTCTGTTTCTTGTCAGCCATCATTACCATCTCCTATCGAGGGGTTTCTTCAGACGTTGCTCTGGACGGCCTTCAAGCAGTCGTCCATCAACCCTCACAATTTTCTTATTGGGTAACTCGATTTCGAATACGCTCTGATTCTTTGCAACTCGAATCAGGTTCTCCGGTGTGCGAATGTACAGCATATTCCTTGACTCATTTACGACTGTGCCTGCACGACAAATGCAAGTGGGGTCAGTTGACTCCACTATATGCAGATGAAGTCCGACAAGTTCATGCTGAACAAGACTCTCAGGTGTGATCATCTTTCGCCCTCCAGTTCCACTTCTCTCTGAATCGTAAGAATTCGTGCAATGGCTCGCCGTATGGCTCGAATTCTATATGGATTCTCACTGCCGCCTCCTGTTGCCAGTTCTATCCTAATGGTGGATAGTTCGTTGTAGAGATCCTCTAAGCGCTTGGATCTCTCTTCTGGAGTCAAATTGCGGATGTCTCGCGGAGTCAACCGAGCCATTATTCATCCTCTCCTTCGGTATCAAGGTCGTCAAGCTCTTCTAGTTCTTCCAGATCAACAGAGGGGGCCTCCTCTGAAGGCGCCTCTTGGTCAGGAGTGTCGTCTGAGGTTTCCTCTGGCTTTGGCGGCGGAGTCTCACGCTGTTCTGCCTCCAGTTCAGCATCCTCAACAAGCTCCAAAGCGTCAAGCTCTTCTAACTCGCGAAGTTCATCCATGTCAGTGATTCCCTCAAGGCCTTCCTCAACAGCCTCTTCGTCAGGTTCCTCTTCTTCTGTAGGTTCTTTGAGAAGTTGTGGTTCTGGCTCCTCTCTGTGCTTTGGTTTCTTCACATGAACAACACCAGGCAGTTTGGCGCCGGGTTTCATTATGCTGACCTTGATGCCAGTAACACCAGGTTTGAGAACAGCCTTATCATAGGACGAATCAACGAATGTGTCAGCAGGTTCTCCAGTCTTTGCAACGGTGGATTGCTTAAACTTCTGGTACCGTCCTCTACGACTGGATAACTTGCCCTTCACAACAATCTCACAGCCAAGAGCGCCTGCACGCATAATCCGCCTTAGAATCCAGTAAGCCATTCTACGGAAGCGAACGCCTCGTTCAAGCTGTCTTGCCAGTCTAGAGGCCATAACCTGAGCATTGAGCCAAGGATTCTCAATCTCACTGACCTCGATCTGAATGTTCTCTATACCGAATTCTGTTTCAAGTATGTAAGTCAATTCACGAACCTTGGACCCTCTGCGTCCGATAACGACACCTGGACGAGAGGAGTAAATCACTACCTCTGTCCTCATGGGCATCTTCCGAATCTCAAGGCCACCATAACCTGCAGCGTTGAGCTCACGGTTCAGAAATTCATCAAGAGCTAGCTTGCGAGTGTTGCGTTCGATGAAGTACTTAACTGCCGACAACTATGACACCTCTTCTAGAACAATCTCCACATGTGTTGTATTCTCGTTATAGGGGGTACTCCGCCCAAAGGCGCGTTCGATATACTTCTTGTATGTCCTGCCTCTGTGAGCTGCGGCATGCATAATTCTCAGACGATCAATGTCTAGACCCTTGTTGTCTGCGTTGGCCTCTGCATTTCTCAGCACTCTCAGAATTCTCTGGGATGCCTTCACTGGATGGCCACCAGTATGCCATTTCTTCATGCCAGAATGATGCGCTCTCTTCTTCTTGTGGCGCTTGTACGGAATCCATGCCTTCTCCTCAATGACTTCCTCAAGCAACTCAATCGCCTTATCGAGCATCATGCCACGAATGGCCTCACACACTTCTCTCGCATGTTTTGGCGAACATCGCATGTTTCTTCCGCTGGCTATGGCAGTCCTGTCCGGGTCAATGCCAATTATGCTGTATCTGTACGACGGCATGGTACCTCACTTCTGGTCTTGTGACCTATGAAAAGCTCACCTTCCGCTATTGGTAGGTAGTCTCCTCATCATGGCACCCTCAATGGCTACCCAGAACCTCCGGCACACGTATACAGGCCACTTCCGCGAGCAGAATCAAGAACCTGCACTGCTTCCTTCCGTTCCGAACAGTCACTATCAGAGAGCGACACTCAGATGCCAAAATAGTTCACATTTAAACATTACCAATTGCCACATCCAGAAGGCAAGAATCTTACATATAGGGTACACCAACAGCTACAGAAAACTTGGACAAAGTTGGACATCTCAGCATAGGAGTCTATATCCTCCAGCCCATGATTGAGAGCTGGTCACTCACACAGCATCGCTGACCACGACGGAAAACACCCAACGCCGTTACCCGGGGGAACATCTCTCCGGTGTCTAAGTCTGTCCAACATACAATGAACGATTCCTCTTAGAACCAGACACCGAATCCGATGCCAAATATTCCGTCTGAGTTACGGTCTGACTGTTGAGTCCACGCGGTGTTGACCACTCGGATTAGCTAGAGTCCCATTGCTGCACCTTGCTTTAGCTCAGCAAGTAGTCGCCCACTCTGTTCTTCTATCTTCTTCTCTACTATTGTGAACAAATCTCTCTCGAAGGCATTTGGAAGAATCTTCACGATTCTGCAGAGGCGTTCCACTATTCTTTCTGCGAGCGCACTTGGTGCCACAGCCCCCCCTCTCACAATACCCAAGACCACTTCTTCGCTTACACTCGTCCTTACCACGGAGTTAATGACACTCGAGATAGTTCCTCTTGGGTCTATGTAGAAAGGTAGCTGGCCATGGTCATGAAAGACCTCGAATCCAAGCTTCTCAATGATAGACTCAGTATACCACTCTAAACTCGACTCTTTGATCCGGAGTTTACTGGCGAACTCGGTTCTTGTGAGGGGGTTGGGGTGGCTCCAGGGATGTCGAGTCACCAAGTAAAGAGAGGCTGCATAGAGTGGTTCAAGTTCCCGTGGCCTTCCCTCTGTTGACACATACCTCCGGATGAGATCTAAGGCCACTGCCTCATATCGTTCATCGACATTACTCTCCTTGAAATACTCGTGCGCATCTCGTACGATATTAACCACGTCGTGGGGGTTGAATCCGGGATGCGCCTCGTCATCGTAATGCACTGCTACCTCTCCTTCGTGTCAACATAGGCAACAAACGTTTCAGTTGCCAAGGATATATCCGTTTTGCATCGGAAACTGAGGTAAGTGTAGAACGCGCCTTTTTGCCCTGCTGTCTAGCGTGGACGATATGTCTTTTCAAGTGCCCATCTTAGTGCATTCCGAATTTCTTCCAGTCGTTCCTCTCCCCCGTAGTTGCGGATGAAGATTCCCTGGAGAATGCTGTCCTCCGCTTGGATATCAAAATCGAAAGAATCCTCCCATTCTATTTCCCCATTTTCCACACGATGTTTGTCCTCCTGTTGAAAACCGCCCAGGATTCTTTCCACAAAGAATCTGGCGAATGCTCCTCGCTTGATATCATACAATGCGTGAGGGGCCGGGGTGATTGCTATCTCATCCTCTGTGACCTGCATGGTGGCAAGTTCTAGGTCCTTCGACTTGTGCTTGATCCCTAGAGTCCGGGGCCCCTTGGACGGAACCTCCTCCATGATATCCCTCTGCTCAGGTTCTTCAGCTGCCAACGCAGCCTGTGCTGTTGAGAAACTACTCGCTCCAATTGTGGCGTCAAGTGCTTTGGTGTAACTCTCGAGTTGCTGGATTCTCTCCTTTAGCTTCTCAAGCTCGTCCTCAAGCTCCCTCCGCAGTTCCAGTAACATCCTGACTCTGCTATCACTCAACAATCCGCACCTTCGATGGTCTGAACTCGTATCTCAATGAATCCGGTGTTATATTACCCTGTGTATTATTTGACTCCATATTTTATTCGTGGAATGAAGTCAGTCAGAATCAGTCCTCAACTACCGTGATTGCGAAGTCTGGACACTCCATTTCGCAAAGTCGACACACTCTGCATGCATCAATGTCGCTGACCTCTGGCAAATAGAAACCCCTGTTGTCCACCTTATCCCCCTTCTTCAGCACTCCAAAGGGACATGCCGATATACAGATATGACAACCCTTGCAGAGTTCAGCGGCAATTACAATTCGCTTTGCCTTCCGTGCCATGCTTCAGCCTCAAGGGGGCACGCCTGGTCTCTACGATATAATGCTATTCATGTGTTCATGGAGAGTACTGGTTATATACCGTCTACGCTGATGAAGTAACGAGCTAGGTGAAACTGGGTGAAGCCGTTCTTTGTATTCATGTGTCCCAAATGCCATCGATTCACCAATGCGCCGGTGGGCCAGAAGCGCAGAAGATGTAGCTATTGTGGTAAGCTTATCGACATCTCAAAGGCATCGGTTGCAATGTTCGATGATCAACACGCAGCCACAAAGGCAACCAAAGAGTTCAACGCAGGCAGCAGTGATGAATTCAAGAAGGCGGTGGAACGCTCCAAGGATAGGGTGCGCGAACTTGTCCCGAGTGAGCCCATAGATGCTGGAGACATCTCGGACGATTCTGAGGGGCGAGAATTACCAACAGGCAAGACAAAGAGACTCATGAAACTCCTAGAACGGGAGGCTCGAAGACAGAGTTGCTCTCTGAACCGAATAGAAGAACTCAGTTCCAAGTATCAACTCGAATGGGACTGGGTAGAAGAACAGCTCACTAAACTCGGAAACCGTGGCATTCTCATTTTTCCGCGTCCTTGGTCGGTGAAACTGGTTGGCACCTCCGGGGAGAATTCGGAAGACGTTACTCGAGAAGTCGATGTGTCGAAGAGCATTCTAAGACTGCTCAGAGAGCATGGCGGACGCCTTCCTGTAAGAAGGATTGTCAAGCACTACAGTAAGGAGTCGATATCGGAGAACTCGGTGTTCTCCTCCCTCGATCGGCTCATGAATTCCGGTGATATATATCAGCCAGAACCTGGCATAGTGAGTCTGATTGACTGACTCGATGGTTACACCAACAGCTACAGAAAACTTGGACAAAGGTGGACATTTCAGCGTAAGAGTTTATATCCTCCAGCCCATGATTGAGAGCTGGTCCCTCACACAACATCGCTGACCACGACGGAGACCACCCAGTACCGTTACCTGGGAGGACAACTCTCTGGTGTTCAAGTTCGTCCAACATACAATGAACGGTGAATAGCACTGCCGAAGACAATAGAAGTGAAACAATGCCAATGGTAGAACTAGTGGCAAAGAGGATGCTACGCCGAAACCCTGACATCGGCTTGGGTATAGTGGACCTGATAGTTCTACTCTGGCTCTACTCCAACCCATACGACAACAACAGGCGCCAACTATCCAGTATGAAGAATGTTCTCACGATGACCGAGATTGTACAGTCTCCCACGGGTACGCCACAACTAACTGATGAAGAGCTCACTCAGATCGTCCTGGCAAGTCTTCGAAGGCTCAAGGAGAAAGGGCTCTGCTATATCCAGTCCGCTGGCCGATTCTACGTCAAAGGAACTCTCACCGAGGAGGGGATTCATCTTGTTGATAAGTCACTCAGCAGTTCGTCGCTGCGAAGAGTGACAGATGAGTTTGGAAACAACCCCTAAGAATACGGTTCATTGCAGACCAGACACATCCGTTTACATGTCTGATTTGACCCGTACATCGGTTCAGCTATTCTCCGGTTGGAGGGTTACTTCCTCAACGAATTCCTTCCCTGCAACGACCTGATCGATTGAATGAATCACTGCACCTGCTTGCTCCAGAATCTCTTTGATAGTCTCATACCTAATGTCATCGCCCTCGATTGTGATAGCTATGCTCTCAGTGTTTTGGTCGACTTCTTTCAGAGAGATGTTCAGTCCGTTCACATGTTCGTCTCTCGTAATCATGAGTGCAAGATCTGTGAGACGAGGAGTGTGAGGTTTCAAAACGTCCAGAACGATTCTTCGTATGCCACTTGGCAATATAATTCCAAACCCCAATGCTGACCGATTGGTCAGTATGTCTTGTGCTTGCTCGGACGATTCATTGTTAAACCTTACTACAAGGCATTCATTGCAGTAGCATAGTTGAAGTGACCATCAACTGCCTTGCATTTAGCGCGATTCTCCGGCCATGGCTGCTTGATGCCCTAATCCTTTTATTCAAGTTGAGCGAGCTTTGAAAAGAACGGGTAACCGTACATGCCGGGAAGGATTCGCACGTGAAGCAAGAGAGACTGACGAAACCCAACAACGAGGTTGTTCCTAGCTCCGAACATGTCGAGCAAAAATACCCCTCGACAAGGGGAATTGATATTGACAAGGCGAACTTCAAGACACATCCACTCTGGAACATTCTGGTTGAAACCACACACAGAAGCCCACTATATGCGAATCTTTCGGGATACGTGAGAGAGAACATCGTACCCGTAGAACCAGATATCAGTCCGAGAGAACTGGCAACAAGACTATCCATATCCATCGGAGAAGCGCTTGTGATACTTGACGATATGGTTCAGGAGTAGTGAAAATACCCCCTTTTCCTAGTTAATCTGTCAGACAAGAGTGTCAGATATATGTAAGATTCCCCCCCTTGCTGACATCCCGCTCTGGACGCTGGCAGGGGAGGGGTGGAACGCAGAAGTCTCTTACAGGGGAGGCTCACTCACCAAACTGTAAGAAACAGATTATTATCAGGAGTAGTGGCCTCAAGCAGATTTCTTTTATTCATAGCTTTCCGGTATGAGTCGGACATGGGGCCCATGCTTGAACAGAGTGGATTTCGAGATGCTAGATATGCTCACGCGGTTGTAGATGAAATCAGGAGATTGAGTCGGAACCGACATTTCAGAATCGTGCACGTATGCGGAACCCATGAAGATACTATAAGTAGCAATGGCATTCGATCCCTTCTTCCCCAGACAATAGAACTGGTCGCTGGTCCTGGCTGTCCAGTCTGTGTCTGCGCGGCCGAAGATGTTGACATGGCCATTGAGCTTGCCCGAAGAGGTCATATTGTTGCAACCTTCGGAGATATGATACGTGTTCCTTCAACAGATTCCTCTCTAGCCCGAGAGAAGGCTGAAGGGGCAGATGTCCGAGTTGTCTATGGCGCGAACGAGGCAGTCAAAATAGCAGCGGACAACCCAAACAAGGAGGTCATCTTCGTTGCGGCGGGTTTCGAAACAACAGCGCCGACAATAGCTTTGGAAGTGCTTCGCACTCCTCCTGAGAACCTCTCTGTGCTCACTTCTCTCAAGGTCATTCCACCCGCCATGGATCTTCTGATGAATATTGAGGGATTTGCAGTTGATGGTTTCATCACTCCCGGACATGTTAGTGTAGTCACTGGAACAGAGGTCTTTCAACCCTTAGCAAGCAAATATCATGTGCCATGCGTGGCGGCGGGATTTGAGCCTCTAGATGTTCTGGAGAGCATCCGCATGATACTAGTCCAGTTAGAAGAGGGGAGAGCAGAATCAGAGAATGAATACAGACGTGTCGTGAGACCTGGAGGAAATCCAGCAGCACAGAAGGCTCTCAGCGATACCTTCGACCTTCGAGATGCACCATGGAGAGGGCTAGGCATAATCAGAGACTCGGGATACTTCCTGAAAGAACAATTCTCGGATTTTGACGCGAGAGAGAAGTATGACTTCCCTCCAATCGAATCAGTTGATATTCTGCCGGGTTGTCTCTGTCACAAGGTGATTCTCGGCATGGTCGACCCGGTGGATTGTCCACTCTTTGGAGAACGCTGTACCCCGGCTGACCCCTATGGGCCCTGCATGGTAGGACACGAAGGCACCTGCCGGATTAGACACGAGAACATTCCGGTCTAGCGTCGCTTGGCTAAGATGCTCTCCAGCTCGCGAAGCTCAGCAGGGGTGTTGAGATTCTTGAAAGTGTTTAGTTCCGGATCAAACTGCTCCAAGATGGCCGTTGATATGAAGAGAACATTCCGAAGCCTATCCAGCAGATCGCTCATCCGGTGTTTTCCTGATTCCAGCACATCCAGACCGTTAGCATATGCATGCTCTGAGAGATAGACAGCATGAAGGGGTTCGATATATCCAGAAGGCCAAGAAGGGACAACTGCACCATGGCCTGGAGCAAGGTCTCCAAGCATTCTCAGAAGTGTGGTGTTCGCGAGAGGTGTGTCGACGGGGAGAAGAAGTGTGTATCGAGTCTCAGCGAACTCGAATGCAGTGACTGCTCCAGTCAGCGCACTCTTGACCGAGTCCTCAGGATCACGAACAACTCGTACGCTCCCAAGCACCTCTTCGAATTGGGCAGTCTCTTGTTCTGCATTGAGTACGAGTAACGTATTGGGAGAGATTGTACTGGCAGTGTCTATCATATGTTTTACAAGCGGACGACCATTGAATGGGGCCAGTGCTTTCTCCATCTGGAAACGGCTTGAATTCCCGCCGGCAAGAACTGCAACTGTCAGGTCCGATTCATCCATTTCTCACATCGCTCCAAGGGGGACTCATGCGTCGATTGACATAGGTGACTGAGAGGACAGAAGCATCCCTTATTCATGGACCGACAGATACTCCTTTATCATTGCAGATATCTGGCCGTCAGTATAGTGCTGTGATTTCATTGCCCCGCTTGGACATGTAGACGTGCAGGTACCACACCCCTTGCAGAGAGCTGGGTTGACATTCGCCATTCCTCGCTCGTTTATGGTCACTGCGTTGTAAGGACACACAGAAACACAGACCCTACAACCCGCACACTTGTCCTCATCCACAATGGTGTAGTAGGGTTCAACGGTAATCCGGCCCTTGCCCATAAGAGACATCGCTCCCGAGGATGCAGCCTTCGCTTGTGCAACGGTATCAGGGATGTCCTTTGGGCCTTGAGCCATGCCAGCAACAAAGATACCATCATTGAAGCTGTCTACTGGTCTAAGTTTGGGATGTGCCTCCATCAGAAATCCATCAGGCGATTGGCTGAGATTGAGAATCTTCGCGATGCTCTTGGCCCCCTGCGACGGGACAACTCCAGTCGAGAGAACAACAAGATCAACATCCTCAAGCTGGATGGGTTTGCCAAGTAAGGTGTCTTCTCCTCTTACGACCAAGCCGTGATCGGCCTGTTCGATAATCTCACCAACCCTGCCTCGAATGAAAGTTACACCCGCCGAGGCAGTTTCTTCATAGAACTCTTCATAGCCTTTGCCGAAGGTCCTGAGGTCAATATAGAAGAGATAAATCTGCGCCCCTGTCTTGTCACGTATCATTCGTGCCTGCTTGATAGCTGTCATGCAACAGATTCGGGAGCAATACTTGTTCGTCTTTTCATCTCGGCTGCCGACGCACTGGATGTAGACTATTTTCTTCGGCTCCTGAGAATCGGAGGGGCGAACTACATGACCTTCGGTGGGACCAGCAGCACTCAACATGCGCTCCATCTCCATGATGTTCACAACGTTTGCAAACTCGCCGTATCCATACTCCTCCTTCTGGGTTGCATCAAAGATGTCGAAACCTGTTGCAACAATAATAGTTCCCACTTCTAACTTGATGATACTGAGAGAATCATCATAGTTGATTGCTTCAGCCTCACATGCATCCTTGCATTTGCCGCAACGAACTGCATCCACGCCAAGGCAGCTGTTCATATCGAGCAGATAAGCCGAAGGCACAGCCTGAGCAAATGGGATGTAGATTGCCTTACGATACGTGAGATTAGCGTCAAACTCAGCAGGAATGTCAACGGGGCATACGTCAGAGCAATCGCCACAGGAGGTGCATTTGTCTTCTATAACGTATCTCGGCTTCTGTTTGACAGTGACCTCGAAATTCCCAACATAACCGTCGACATTTTCAACTTCGGCCATTGTTAGAATCTCAATATTTGGGTGAGCTCCAGCCTCAGCCATTCTGGGCGTGAGGATACAGCTTGAACAATCAAGAGTTGGAAATGTCTTATCGTGTCGTGCCATCTTTCCGCCTATGCTCGGTTCTCTCTCCACAAGATATACCTTGAAACCAGCATCTGCCAAGTCCAGTGCCGCCGAGATCCCAGCTATTCCTGCTCCGATTATCAGTGTTGACTTCCTGATATCGACCTCAGATTCCTCAAGAGGTTCCAGAAGTCTAGCACGAGCCACGGCCATACGAACCAGATCGACCGCCTTTTCGGTGGCGGCCTCGGGGTCATTCGAATGAATCCAACTGTCGTGTTCACGGAGATTGGCAATCTCTAGAAGGAAGGGGTTGAGACCGCCCTCACGCATTGTCTGTCTGAAAGTCAGTTCATGCATTCTTGGGGAGCATGCCCCAATCACAATGCGGTTCAGTTTGTGTTCTTTGATTTTGTCTTTGACAATCTGTTGGCCTGGCTTGGAACACACGTATTTGTAATCTTCAACATGAACAACATCAGGAATAGTCTTGACTTCTTCCATCACGGTGGGTATGTCCACGACGCCTGCTATGTTACTGCCACAATGGCACAGGAAGACGCCGATTCTTGATTCAGGCATTTTGTTCTCCTCGGATACACCCTCTAGCTTTGGCGCATTGTGATTTGCAGCCGTCGGCCAGTTGGCGATACGTCTTGCGAAGACTGGGATTGAGGTAATAAAGCGTTGCGGATTATGCCGAAGCACAGGTTGTGCTATAGTTATCAACTGAAGGATTCAGGTGAATAGTCTGAGGCATACAAGACCAGAATATGGGTTTAGCAGCACTTCTTATCCCACGAAGACTCGGATGGGCAGGATGTGCTTGCTCTGCTAAGAATGCAAGCCTCAAAAGCCCCAAGGCTATTGTAACCACATGTTAGACATCAATCTTGTTGGTCCTTTGATATCGTTTCTCGCGTTAGGAGATGTCCTTATGCATGTCTACCTTGACTGGAAGAAGGTACGGCGTGATGAGGTGAACCTACAACAATCTGATTACACAGTAGGCTCTCTACCGATGATTGCGGCAATGATCAGTACCCTACTATCATTTGCCTTGGTATTGATGCTGACTCTAGAATGGGTGGGCGTGCTTGGCAGGGGCATCCTATTGGCATTGATTCCGCTCTTCAATCCTCTCCCAGCAATTTGGCTGGCGGGATTGTTTCTCATTGTGGTGGGAATTCCAATCCATGCTTGGTCCCGGTGGGTAAGAAACGACATGGCATCTTCATGGGCGATGAGTCAGGAGCACGTTCTGATTACGAATGGACCATATCGGTGGGTCAGACATCCCTCTTACACTTCTTATGCCATCTGCTTCATGGGGCTCTTTCTCTTAATTCCATCCATAGTGACCACAGTCATGCTATTCGGGATACCTGCGTACTACTCCATCGCGAAGAGGGAGGAAGAGATGCTTCTGGATCAGTTTGGTGATGAGTACAGAGAATACATGAAGCGGACTGGAAGGATGACTCCAAAAACCTGACTAGAAATTCAGGTCCCAGCCTCTCGCAGTCGGGTGTTCAGGCTCACAGAAGAAGGATTGAATCATGCCGTTCCTTTCGCGATTAGTCGAAAACTCTCAACTATCTCACCAAAACGATAAAAAGCAACGATAAAGGCGAAGCCTTCAGCCCACGGAGAAGATGTCATGACCGGAAAGGTGTGGAAGTACATCAGAAACAAGATCGACAGAGAGGGCGCACTTCATTTCTCCCTCTTGGATCCGGATCCATTGAAGATGACCACAGAAACGGTTGTTGAATTGGCACAGCTCTCCGAGAAGGCAGGCACAGATGCCATCATGATCGGAGGTAGTACGATCTTCGGCGTGATTGACGATTCTGTAAGAGCCATCACAGAAGCGGTTGAGATTCCCACCATTCTATTTCCAGGTAACATCACAGGCGTTTCCGAACACGCGGATGCTATGTTCTTCATGAGTCTGCTGAATAGCACAAACCCCTATTGGATTATTGGGGCGCAGGCTTTAGGGGCGGGAAAGGTTCGACTCTCCGGCATAGAGACCATCCCAATGGGATATCTATTGATTGCACCCGGAAAGACCGCAGCATGGGTCGGTGACGCAAAGGTCTTTCCAAGAGACAAGCCGAAGATTGTCCTGATGTATGCGCTAGCAGCCCAGTTCATGGGCTTCAAGTTGGTCTACTTGGAGGGGGGAAGCGGCGCAGAAGGGGGCGGTGTGCCCTCGGAAATCATCAGCACGGTATCTCAGTTTGTGGATATCCCAGTCATTACGGGTGGAGGGTTCAACGACCCAGCAGCGGTTGCTGGCGCCATAGATTCAGGAGCGTCAATTGTCGTTCAGGGCACCTATATAGAGGAGCAGGTTCCAAAGGATGATGGAAAGGGGCTTGCCGAAATCATCAAAGCACTGAAGGATGCGGGTTCCAAGAGAGTTTAAATATCCGAGCTTGGTCATTGACAGAACGATACCCAAGGGAGGAAAGCACATTGTCAAGCAAGACTGAAATGCTGAATGAACTTCTTGAGGACCTAAGCCGAGCCTCCCAAGGGAACATAGAGGCCAGCATGATAATCTCAAAATCACAGGGGCTTACGATACAATCCCACTATCCCTCAGGGACTGACAAGGGCATGGTTCCAGAGGAGGATGTGATTGCTGGTCGTGCAACACAGATAGACATGTCCACACGGAAGGTCTTCGGTGAGCTAAAACGCGGAGAGCTGGTTCGCATGCTTGTCGAGGGTGACGACGGTTATGTGGTGATTTGTAATGCAGGAGAGGATGCATTACTGGCCGTTCTCACCAACAAACGCGCAAATATAGGGTACTTGTTCTTTATGATGAGCCGCATTGCTACGAGAATAGCAAGCGTGCTGTAAGTGTCTTTCCGTCAGTTTTATGTGATATTAGGCTTCTATCGAGATGAAACAGTAGCATAGGTGATAGTGGTGTCAGATAAAGAATCATCCGAAACAAAAGAAAAGACCACCGAGAACGAAGAGCCGGAGGATGAGTGGGAGAAGTGGCGGAGAGCAGGGATTGTGGCAAAGGATGCGCTTGATATTGCCCGGAGGATGGTTGAGCCCGATGTTAAGGTCTTAGATATTGTTGAAGCCGTTGAAAAGCATATCTTGGAAAGCGCTACAGGAATCGCATTTCCGTGCAATGTGGCTCTAAATCATGTGGCAGCACACTATACCTCGCCATTAGATGATGAAACAGTAATTCAGGAAGGGGATCTGGTAACAATCGACTGTGGCGCACATATTGACGGTTGTATTTCTGATAGCGCCTTCACTGTTGCTCTCAATCCAGACCATCAAGACCTTGTTAAGGCTGCAGAAGATGCAACCACTGTGGCGATCAAGATGATGCGGCCCGGTGCCAAGCTGAACACCATCGGTGCATTGATTGAAGACACCATTCAGAGTGCAGGTTTCCAGCCAGTAAAGCAACTATCAGGACATCAGCTCCAAGAGTACGAACTTCACTCAGATAAGCAAGTGCCCTGTGTGTCCGGCAAATCAGAGGTGCTGGTTGAAGCAGGAGAAGTCTATGCGATTGAGACCTTCGCCAGTACAGGTTCGGGTAACGTCAGCGATCTTCCAAATCCATTGATCTACCAGCTACTTCCAATCAGAGTCCCAGTGAGATTTCGCGGTTCAAAGAAGTTTCTCGCCATTGCTCGACGCAAGTATCAGGAGTTTCCTTTTGCAGAGAGATGGGTAGCAAAGGAGATGAAGAACGCCGAACTCAAAATGGCTATCCGTGAGCTTCGACAGAATGGTGCTCTGATAGCGCACAACATCCTTGCTGAAGACAAGGAAGAGCTTGTTTCTCAACATGAGCACACAGTGATTGTGACCGAGGATGGCTACGAGCAGACAACATAGTTCAGTTCCGAAAAAGGAATACCGAGAGTGTCCAAGAAATCGGAGCGAGTTTCTCTAGGATGGGCAGAATGTCCATTAGGAAACCGTCCTTCGCAACCGTTAAAAGCGTTCTTTCGCCTGTGTTAAGTTGAGTAATGGGAGCTGCATAGATACCTTGATTCTGCCTTGACATTCTGCAGTTCCAACATCTCATTCACACTCTAGGGGAGATTTGTGTGAAGAGCGTACATGGCTATTCCACTGAGAAAGAAGGTATTCCTGAGCCAACAGAAAAGACCGTTTGCCCGGAGTGCGCTTCTGAGCTTGTCGTTGAAGACCTCGCTCGTGGTGAGAGAGTATGTGGGGGATGTGGCCTTGTTCTATCAGATCATCACATTGATTCTGGTGCTGAGTGGAGATCCTTCACCGCTGAAGAGGCAGAGGCAAGAAGTCGCGTCGGTTCCCCTATGAGGTACACCGTTCACGATAAGGGTCTCTCCACAGTAATTGATTGGAGGGACAGAGATACTTCGGGTAGGAAGTTGAGCCCCCGACGGAGATCTGAGGTTTACAGGCTGAGGAAATGGCAGATACGTTCACGCGTGCATAGCTCAATGGACAGAAACCTAGCTCAGGCAATGTCGGAGTTGGAGAGGCTATCATCCCAACTTGGCATTCCGAAACCAATCAGGGAGCTTGCAGCCGTACTCTATAGAAAATCTATCATCAAGAAACTTGTCAGAGGACGCTCAATCGAGGCCATGGTTGCAGCTACCCTATATGCCGCTTGTCGGATGCGAATCAAACCCCGACCTCTTGACGAGGTTGCCGATGTTTCAAGAATCGACAAGAAGAAACTCGGACAGTGTTATCGTCTGCTGTTGAGAAGCTTGAATGTTAAGATACCTCTGTCCAATCCTATTGACTACATCTCCCGGTTTGCGTCCCAACTGGATCTATCAAGTCCTGTACAACTGAGAACTGTAGAAATACTCCAGCAGAGCCGCGAGAAGGGACTGACAATTGGAAGAGATCCGCTTGGCCTTGCTGCAGCTGCAATCTATGTTGCCTCAATAATGCTCGATGAAAGAAAGACACAACGAGAGATTGCCGAAGTGGCCCGTGTCACAGAGGTTACTGTGAGGAATCGCTACAAGGAGATCGTTGAAGTACTCGAAATCGATGCGAAATCGACTGGAAGATAGCAAGATAGTTGCCACAGCCTCTGCTAGAACACCTAGGTCTTTGAACAACGAATCTTCATGATTGGCCCTATCTTCGTCCACCCTTGAATGACCAGTCGACATTGATTGACTCCTCAGGGAAACCCATCTTGGAAAGAACATCAACAATCACACCGCGATGGTCGCCTTGGAGTTCCACATGTCCACGCTTCGCGGCACCGCCGCACGCAAGCTTGCTTTTCAGCTTCGTGGCCATATCACCAAGGTCTATATTTTTATCAAAGCCTTCGACAACAGTGGTCATTCTCCCCCACTTTCTTCGTTCGACAGTCACGGTTATTCGAGCTTCTTCTTGCGCTATGGTCTCACACACGCACAGATCTGTAGGGAGACCGCAATTGGGACAAATTCCACCTTCATCGGACAGAGTTTACTGACTCCTGAAATGTATTTTTTCTTGAAGTTGATAGACCCATAGATGTGAGAGTGCCATATAAGTGCAACTGCGGGGGAAGAGAGAGGACATTGACAAGAGTAAAGAGGAGTAAGCTGAGCTTCTTTCAATAGAATGTCAGTAGTCATCGTTGACGCGCTAAGTGCTGGCCACGGAACAAGGAGCAGCTCACGGGATTCCATCGGCTGTGGGCCGCGTGCCATAGCAGGCGTTTTCGAGAGAGCTGACATATCATGTCGGATTCACAGGATTGAGGAGATTCTCACTGCGAAGAGAATTCTGAAAGGATACAGTCACTGTGCGATTAGTGGCATGAACATGGATCTGCCGGTCATTAGCAGATTCGTTGCGATATGGAAACATGCAAGGCCGAATGGAAAAGTACTACTCGGTGGACCCATTGCCACTGATTGGCGGAACACACTTCAAGAGTGCAGGCCGGATGTGCTGGTTGTTGGTGAAGGTGAAGAAACACTTGCCCAGCTGGTGGATAGGGGCATGCTTCATGATGAGATAGACCTGACGGAAATCAGAGGTGTTGCGTACCTCGAAGGCAACAACCCCATATTTACAGGAGAGAGAATACACATACCCGAAGATGTGCTGTGGAGGGAGTTTCCGCCCTCCACATTACGCGTCATAGATTACAAGTCTTATCAGGCTAGCAGAGTCTACGTAGAAACGGTACGAGGGTGTTCCAACTTCAACAGAACCAAAATCGCACTTCCTGATGGGCGAGAATGCAGCCATTGCGGAAACTGTGACTTCTCTGAGAGTGCCTCTCGGCAAAGCTGTCCTGAAGGAATTCCTCCCGGTTGCGGCTTCTGCAGTGTCCCGAATATATGGGGGCCACCGCGGAGCAGACCTAGAGAGAGCGTGGTGGCGGAGGTCAGGGAGCTCGTTGAACTCGGAGTGCACAGAATCGTATTGGAATCTCCCGATTTCCTGGACTATTCACGAGGATTATATCCAGTGACGAATCCGTGCGAACCGCCAGCCAATATCGATGCAATCAGCGACCTGCTGAAAACCCTAGTAGAGATTCCCGAGGTTTCGGATGGGGATTGTCACATCAGTATTGAGAACATGAAGGCCTGCCTTTTCTCTGAGCGAGTTGCACGAAGAATATCCGGGGTGCTATCGCATATATCCCCCAATATTGGCATTGAAACGGGCTCGGCGGAACACGCAGAACAGATTGGAAAATGTGGGGAGCCAGCTGATGTCCTGGGTGCGGTCCGAACAGCTGTGAAATACAAGATGCATCCCTACGTCTACTTCATCTATGGATTGCCAGGTGAAAACGAGAAAACGGTGAGAGATTCCGAGCACATGATGAGGGAATTGAGTAAGGCTGGGGCAGAGAGAATCATTCTCTACGGCTTCAGGGCCTTGCCGGGTTCCGCCTTTGAAGAGTTCCCAAGTGCATCCGAAAGTGACCCGATAGGAAAACGACTCAGAAGAGTTGCAGAGGAGATTAACTATCAGAAGAAGAAAGACTACGTAGGCAAAACTATCAGAGGCATTGCTGCTGAACCCTCGTTCAACCACCATGGCTACACTATGGTTTATCCGTTGAGAGATGGACCCCTCATGACTGTCAGCGGGGGCTACTCACCCGGGACTCTAGTCCGAGTTAAGATTGAAGAGATCATAAGCGCGGGCCTAGTGAAGGGAGTAGTTATCAGCCAAGACTAATGGAGAGCTCCAATGCCCAAAGCAAAGCTTCATATGTGCAACTCAAAATCTGAACAGACGAGGCGGGTCATCATGGTATACATATGTCACAACTGCAAACACGAAGTTACTCCAGAAGATCTCAAGACCCTGCCGGGCGTTAAGTGCCCGTTTTGCGGAGGAAGAATACTCTACAAGGTTCGCCCTCCTGTAGTCAAGCGGGTAAAGAGCAACTAGTGAGTTCTCTTCTAACCCTTGTACATCGTATACAGAGCGGCTACGATAGAAACCAAGAATAGGATTACAAGCAGAATCGAAGCAATTTTCCGCTTTGTTGCGGCTCGCACAGTTTATTCCTCCAAATCGTTAATCAATATCTTTCCGAGACTTCTAAGGCCATCGATTCCCCGGATTTCACCCGCAAAGAGGGGGACCTCTGTGATGTCCAAATCGGCATAGATGTCGCGAATGTCCTTGAGATTCTCTTGTTGCATCTCTCTCCTAGAAGAGCAGAACGGACAATCCGGATTTGGAGGGATCAGTTGATTCACTATCATGTTGTTTGCAGGGATGTCCCAAGTATGAAGACTTGCCAGGAGACGTTGGGTCTCAAAGACGGCCATTGCCTCAGGAATCATGACTACTACGAATTGAGTCATCTCAGGATTTGCAAGCTCAACCCTGGCAAGACGTATTTTCTCTTTCGTCTGCTTCAACATCTCCCAAGAGGTATCCTCCTCCTCTCCACCACCGAACATGCCTCTGAGGCCTGCGACCATCGAGCTGAGTCTTTGTCGTAAGGTCAGAATCTTACCCAACCAACTGTCTAATACCTCAGGAAGCTCAAGCAGCTTCAGCGTATGTCCTGTAGGAGCCGTGTCAAATATCACTCGATCGAAGCTCGTATCACCCATGAACTCGAGTATCTTCCCGAATGCCATGGCCTCATCAGATCCAGGGGGGGCCATACTCTCCATCCCACCCATGAATTGAGTTGCCATCTCCACTTCAGGGCCTGCACCATATGAGCCGAGGTTCTCTTGGAATTCCTTCATGCCCTTCTCAGTGTCTAGTTCCATCCCCCACAAGTTATCGACTCCCTTGATAGGAATCATCTCGCCACCAGTAAGGTCTTGATTGAAGCTGTCGCTGAGACTATGAGCAGGATCCGTTGATAGTACCAGAGTTCGCAAGCCCCGATTTGCAGATATGAGCGCCATTGCGCCGGCGCAGCTGGTCTTTCCGACGCCTCCCTTTCCTCCCGAAAGGACAAACTTGATGTGGTCATTGTAGAGTATATTCTCGAGAGTCATTTCACTGCCTTCAAAGGAAGTCTATCCAGTGGTGTAATAATCCTTCTGCAACAGTACAGATGAGCCGAGAAAGGTCTTTTAGTAGATACAGGTGTTACAGCATACTGCCGGATAATACTCAAGAGAGATATGATCCGTCGTGTGGTGTCATCGAATCAATGTCATTTCCCCAAGTCAGATCCTATGCAGAGGAGTTTACCTCGACTATACTCAGGCTTATGGGTATTGAGATTCCAGATGAGCTTCCCCAGCCTAATGAAAATCTAACAAGAAGATTCAGTCCGATTTCCATGGTAGTTGTGGTGATAGATAACTTCGGCCTTTTCGAAGCAGTAGTGTACAAGCCTGAGGCAATGATCAGAGAACTTGAGGCTCTGGCGCTTATCGAGACCGATGATCCGTATGCAGTGCCGCTAATGAACCACTTACTTCATAGCAGTCAGGGGTTTCACCTCATCGATTATGTGAAAGACTACGGAAAGTTTACTCGCGTGATATGCCGAGAAGAAGACATGAAAGTTTTCCAGTTCGACCCAGTCTATACTGTCAATACTAGAGACGATATGTCCACCTATGTCGAAGCCACGAAACACATCTACAAGAGTGAGCTTTTGCTCATGCACTTTCTTGATTTTGAGAGCCTCTACGCCCAGTACGGTCATCGAACACCACCCAAGACATTGCTGGAGAAGATTGTGAGAAGAACCGATAACTGGATCAAGGTGCTTCTTCGACAGGCCAGGAAGGACACCCTATTCGTAATCATCGGAAATCACGGACGGCACCCCATTCCCTTGGACTATGAGGGAAAACTGGCAGAATGGAGAAAGGCCAATTCTCCAATTGCCATCATGTTTCAGAAACGCTCAACATGAACACTTAGAAAAACGCAGGGAGCCCAAAGACGATTGCAATGGTGCCGATGACCAGGCACAGTTTCCAGAAGCTAATTGATTTGGCCACTCTCAGCAATACCTCCATCGATAACAGACCGGCCGCGAAAACGATAATCTCCATCAGGAACAGGTCGATGGCCGATACTACTGCAAGTGGCCACACTCCTGTGAGGAGTTCAACGCCGAGAATTCCGAGCACAGCTGGCACACTTATCAGAAAGCTGAAGCGAAGAGCCTTTTCCTTGTCCACCTTTTGTAGGAGAAGGGCGGAGATTGTGAGCCCTGATCGGCTCAGGCCAGGCAAGACCGAGAACCCTTGAACGAGGCCAGTTGTCAGTGCTTCACGAGAGGTTGGTTCGCGATGGCTCTCATCTAATGTAATATTGCTGCTGCGAGAGGGCAAATACAGCACCAAGGCCGTCACCAGTAGTAAGATTCCAACTGCGACGTTGAGTACTTCTCCTTGGAATGTAGTCATTGCAGCTTTAAAGGCGAAGTAAAGGGGGATTGCAGTCATGGCTGTGCCAACTGTGGCAATGAGCAGCAGTCTGAATAGACTGCGGTCTCGTAACAGGAGTATGTGCAGAATATCTCGAGGATAACGGGCCACCACAGCAAGAGCGGTACCAAGATGAAGCCATACTGCAAGGGATATCAGGGATTCCTGAGGCACATTGCCGAAGTTGTAGGCAAACAGAACTACTTGCCCCTCGCTGCTAATAGGCAGCCATTCAACAAGACCCTGAATCAGCGCCAATACTATCTGCCAAGGTTCCATCTACACCATTTCCCGACGTTAGAGGGGGTCAAGAAGATTTAAAACTGGTCCTAAACCGACAGCAACTTGTACAGGGACGTCACGAAGATGGTGTTGGATAATGGTCGTTATATGAGTGGAGAACTCGCAAATGTAACTCAGATGCTGGACGAGCACTTTCGAGTTGCCTTATCCGCACACAAGGTACTTTCAAGTGTGATATCTACATGGCTTGATAAGAGCGAACCAGCAAAGAAAGAAGACTTGCAGAAGATCACCAGTTACGAAGAGAAGGGTGATGAGTTGAAGCGGTCCATTCTGAACCAACTGGCAGCAGCCAACTCGCTCATGCAGAGAGAGGACTTGCTTCGCCTCGTATACTACAATGACAAGCTTATTGACGGGGCTGAGATAGCCTGCTATCATCTCGCAGCTGTCGCCTCGGAATGGACACCAAGTGGCAAACTAAAGGTCTGTATTGAACAGCTCGCTCAACTGATTGACGACATTGTTGCAAACCAGAGAGAGGCCGTAAGATTTCTGTCTATGAACATTGAGAACAGCATTGCAAAGACAGACGATATCTGCAAGATAGAGAAAAAGATTGACGTTCTTGTAAGAGACGTTGTCAGCAAGCTCTATCCAAGTGATATCCCAATTGCTACGATTCTGAGGACGCGTGACTTCATCAACACAATAGAAGAGATGGCTAATCTGAGTGAGGATGCCGCTAATACTATCCGTGCTCTCTCACTAACCCTGAATACATAGGCGGATGCGTGAACATATTTGGTACCTGAGTGCAAGAGTGAAGTCACGGCCGAGTTTACGGTGGATCGAGCAATAGTCTGGAATCCAGAACATGGTTCAGCGCTCTATGCAGAGGGATACTTCGGACAGCCAGTGGGAATTAGAAAGCCAAAATCACCTGAATTCGATAAGCCACTCGAGCTATCATTGCTTGAATGTGCCTTTCTGGTCGCAAAGGCCCGTATCTGTGTGCATGACCCAATTCAGGATCGGCTCTTGTCGGAAAATGACCTAGTTCGGATTGGTTTTGACCAAGATGGCGAATTTAAAGACAGACTACTTGTATACTCTCAGCTCAGAGAAAAGGGCTACATCATACGTCCCGGGCTGAAGTTCGGAACTGACTTCGCAGTTTATGAGAAGGGACCCGGAATCGACCATGCACCATTTCTGGTCCATGTGATTCCACAGAAGAGGGGTGTTGCTCCTCTCGATATTGTCAGAGCAGGAAGACTGGCGACCAGTGTCCGGAAGAAGTTCATCATCGCAACAGTCAAGGAATCTGGCGACATCGCCTATTATTCGTTTGTCTGGCACAGACCATAGCTGGACTCGCACAACCAGCAAAACAAATAAGGCGTCGCTGTGAGGTCAGCTAGATTGCATCCAGACTACAATGGTGAACCTTAATGGCAAACAAGGCAGAAAACGCGAAGAAGTTTGGCGCACTATTAGCAGAAGCATGGGAAAAAAGACCATCTTTCATCTGCAGCAACGACGACTATGCATATTGCCTGTTTCCTGCCGATGAAACGAAGACGAAATGGATTGAAGCGTCAATCACATTCCCAGATGGTTCGTTTGATAAGAAGGAAATAGAACCGAATGTTGCAATTGCGCTCTTAATTGAAGAACTCAAGGTACTGCCAACCTATGGTGCAGAAACAATCGTCAACTCCAAAGCCAAGTTGGATCAGATTGCAGCCAAGTTGGCGACTCTAGTGTGAGAATGCCCAGGTTCGAACAGCAGCAGGCATCCTAAGCCTGGCATATTCATAAAATTGGCGGAGAGTCCCTATGCCTAAGAAATCTGTTGTGTGCCCAGCATGCGGCTTGGATGTGCCACCCGGGGTGTACTGCAAGTTCTGCGGAGAGATTTTGCCCTCAGAAACCGAAATACATCTTCCCAGGAAGTTTGAAGATGCGGAGGATATGTCTTCTGATACCTCCTTTACAGATTCACTACCTGAGTTCAACTTCAACATTCAAGGCGTCGAAAAGAAGACACTGGCCATATTGCTTGCCCACGCGGAGTTGGCCGTCATCAATCGCGAGCTTGACAGGCTTATCCAGCAGACAAGGGCAACACGCCAAGCTCTCTCTCTGGAGCATGCCGACCGAGCTCTTCTTACGGCCAGAGCCGAGAAGCTCCGGAAGTCTCTTGAGATGATGAAGGAACGAAGAAGAGCCCTTCTTGAAGTCAAGGGGATGGTTCCTCTGGAGAAGACCACTCAAGATCTCAGACTCTTCGAAGGAAAGCTCACAAAGCTTGATGAGATTGTGGACACACTAGACTCAGTGGTATACGAAGAACAGCGCCGTGAACTTGTGGATGAAGTAAAACAACTCAAGACTCTGCTGAAGTCGCAGCTTAACGAGTCGAAGGGGTGGGTCAAGGAGATGTCGTCCCGTCGGAAAGAGATCCAACGAAACGTGAGTCGTCTTGATGCCAAATTCAAGATAGGGGATATATCGGATACTGAATACACTTCAGCCAAGTATGAACTGGAAAGAACAATAAGTATCATTGATGGAGCATTAGTAGGTCTGGAAGAAATCATAGAGGCCGCTAAAGAAGCGTAACTAGAAGACTCAAGTCTGAGGAGACTGTCAGCATGAGTGAGAACCTTCCCGATTGTACACCGGCCTGCGAGAGATTCCGGTGTGAGAGAAAACCAAGTGCATTGAAGACGATTAAGCGTCATGGAAAGAAGGTCTATTGGTGCACATGGGTTGATGATGAATGCGACGGGCCCTGGTGCCAGTACAGCCTGTGTAAAGAACGCAAAATGACTGACACAGGCAAGTGCAGAAGGGCAGAGAAACCAGTTCTTCTTGATGAAGATGATGACTGGCAGGATCCGTCTGAGATTCCAAAGGAGTACGTAAAGAAGATACGAAAGAAACTTTAGCATAGCGTCGTCATCCCGTAATGCCTATAAGCAGCAGCGGTGGCTGAGCGACTCGTACGGTGATTCATTGTGTTCGAAGAGGTCCGTCCAGAGATTAGAGCGCTCATCTTTTTCATGATTGGTATGTCGCTTCTTGGAATCGGGATTCTCCTGAACCAAGCATCTTTTGCCATTGAGTTTCTCAGTCCGTAGTGAATACGCTGAAATGAGTGATCTCGGTTGAGTCGGCTACATGAGATAGTCAAACTCCTGAAGGGGTTTGAAGGTATATCTCGCAAATATGTACTCCCAGGAATCATCCATCGACTACGAACTGAGTCATATGATGGTGAGTATCCTCATTCGCTGGGAGAAGACTCAGCCGCCATTTGCACTGCATGCGACGACTTTGTTCTTCTGACCACCGATGCCATAGTGGAAGATCTCTGCCTCAACCATCCCAAGGCAGCCGGGTTCAATGCTGTTCTTGCAAGTGTGATGGATATCTATGCAGCAGGAGGAGTCCCCACATCATTTGCGGTCGCGCTCTCCTACTCCAACAAGAAGATAGGAGAGAGATTGCTGGAGGGGCTCATTGAAGGCTCTCATAGATTCAAGGTTCCAATTGTGAGAGGACACACTAACCCTGCATCAAGCTCAACATATGTGGTTGGATCAGCAACAGGAACTGTTTCGAAGACAAACCTCTTGACAGCAGGAGGTGCGACTCCAGGGGATACACTGGTCTTGATCTACGATAGACAGGGCAAGAGAGGAGAACACTACAGGCTTGGATGGGATAGTGTCACTGAACGTGATTCTGATGAAACCGTAAAGCGACTGGCGGTCATGACAAGCATTGCGGCCAAGCAGCTCGTTACGGCCTCAAAGGACATATCGACCGCAGGGATCATAGGAACTGCAGGCATGATGGTGGAGTACTCTGGCGTCGGGGCTCTGATTGACTTGGATGCAATAGAGGTATCGTGTCCCCCAGCAATCGCCTTAGAAGATTGGCTGAGAATGTATATTTCATTGGGATTTCTCGTTGCAGTCACACCTGAGAACACGAAAGCCCTGAGAGATATCGTCGCGAAACACGAAATGGATGCAGTGATCATAGGTGATGTTGAAGATACCCAGTTGGTCCGGCTCAAACTGGATTCTGAAACGGAAGTCCTGTTTGATTTCTCCAAAGGGTCCCTTTTGACACCTAAAGGGAACCAAGTCTAACGCCGTCATAGTTATAATGTACATCCTCGGCTTGATGGTGAAGTGACCAAGTTGGCCAGATCAAAGAAAGTCTGTAGTATAGCAGGTTGTGACAAGCCGGCCAAACGCTCGTTTTCAGCATCACGAATCGGCAAGAGTGTAAACGGTGCGGGTCTGAAAGTCAAAGATCCGCGTGAACGGAAAACCTACCTCTGCAGAGATCACTGGAAGACTGTGAAGAAGACTTACAAGCAAGATACCAAGGCTGAACGACTCCGTTGGGGCCCTTGAGTTACTTAGAAAGGCGGACAGGTACTACACTGTACCGTCTAGGAGAACCATCTCTTGAAAGAAGAAGACATCGTTCGTGAGTTGCTTCCGAACTGGAAGCTCTGGCTTGAGAAAGATGGGCAATACGTGTTTGGCCCCGGGGCTTATGCCATTCTTCAAGCCATAAAGGAAACAGGCACAATTACTGAGGGGGCAAGAAAGCTTGGAATGTCATACAGATACGCTTGGGGGGTCATCAGGAAAATCGAAAAGAAGCTCGACACCAGACTCCTAGAGACATACAAAGGGGGAACTGTTGGTGGTGGTGGAGCGAACCTCACGGAGGTTGGTCATCAGCTGCTAGAACGATTTGCCAAATACCGAAACGAATTCGAGCTGGTAGCAGAGAGAGATTGAGCAAGAAACTCCTAGGAAAATCTGAGCTCGATAGCGCCGTTGGGGCAGTGACTCTTACATTCCAAGCAGAGAATGCAGTCGGCACTGTACATATGTTGATACGGAAACTTGCGTATTCGGATGTTCATTGGACATACTTCCTCGCATACGTTGCATGTGTCCGGGGTACATCGAGCCGGGTTTCGCCCAATGCCTATGAGTGCGTCCCGAGAGAAGACACCATAGAACCACCCAGCTGGACATAGCCATCTGCAGAACCATCTAGGAATCCAGTAAGATATCACGAAGACGACGACAACAAATCCAAACTGAAGCCATACAACAAAGTCCCATGACAACAGATACCAGAGTGTTTCCAAGCTCTCGGGCCATATCTGCTCGGGAGCAAAGACAAAGAGGATATACGCAGGATTGAGAGGATCAAAAGCGGCGTCTGCAAATATTCCCAGTGCCGTTCTGAGGACATCCGCAGTGCCCGTCAATGCACTGATTCCAACCCATACAGCGAAGAACATGACTATAATAAAGACGTAGGCCTTGATACGACGAAGCTCCTTTTCGGTCTGAGGAGAGGGTCTAAGCTTCGTGCGCTTGGGAAGTGTGATGAAGTCTTGAATTGTGCCGATAGGGCATACCCAAGCACATCCTGCACGGCCAATAACGGTGAGGATGATTATCATTGCTCCAAGTGTAAAGAAGGGAAACGCTCCGGATGTGAAGACGCGCTGTATAGTATCAAAGGAACCGGCTAGAACAGCAAAGGGAGCCTCAAGGGGTGCGATGATTGGCAATGTTGGTAGTATATCCCTGAAACCGGTCCAGAATGCTGTGACTTGCTCCATACCAAACCATGCCGTAAGGATGTAAGCGTTTATTCCCAGAAAGAAGATGATCTGTACCACTCTTCGCAACATGCGTACATTGAGAATCAGACCCAAAGACCCTGCTAGTCTACGGCGAACAGGCTCGCGCTTCTTATCCTTGGCTTCTTCTTTGGTCTTGATTCCGGTTGCTTCAGAGGGTTTCTCTTCGTCAATGGTCTCGGACTCTTCGGCTTTTTCGCCCATGTCACTCTGTCCTCGCCTTAGGCACTGTGAAAGGCGAAAGCCTGAGAGATAATTAAAAACGTTGTGTTGAAACATGATGACGATGCAAATGGCGAAGTATCTACGTTGCGGGTGCAAACGATATGACCAATGTGTCATCAACCAACCTGATGGTCACAGACTGGTAGCCGGTTTCAGGTGGATACTCAACGAGTATATCATGTGAATAATCTTCAGTCCAGATGCCCAAGACCCCGTACTCATTCCGATAAGAAATCGAAAGGGTGTTTCCGTTTGAGATCAGTTCAATTCCATCTGGAACAGTAAAATCAAAATGAACCTGTGTCAAACTGCCATTATCCACCCTTGTGACTCCTTCATGCACCTTCTCTGAGAATAGCCGCGCCAGCTCATACTCAGTTGCACTGTTCAGATTATTGATGGCGAAGAGGAGTACGGGAACACCAATCATCACGGCGGTGGTAAGACCGACGGCAATGAGAATCATCTTCTCAAGAGATCTAGACACCATGATTCTGTGTTCATTGGATGCCCCAATAAAGTCCTCGTAATACATTGGGGACAGATTCAGAACAACAGTGAGTGGCCAAGGTTAAAATCAAGAAATCTCTGTGAAGAATAGGTGTTCCTGATGAAAGAACTCGTACCTGTACACGTGGGCCTCATGGGACACATCGACCACGGAAAGACAGAACTTGCCAGGGCTCTCACGGAGAAAACATCAACTGCAGGTCTCGATAAGCATCCACAATCCAAAGAGAGAGGAATCACAATTGATTTGGGATTCACTATGTTCAGACTAGAGTCATACCTTGTGACTCTGGTAGATGCACCTGGCCATGCAGATCTGATTAGAAGTGTTGTGGCTGGAGCCAACATCATTGATGCAGCAATCATGACAGTAGCTGCCGACGAGGGGCCAAAGATACAGACCGGAGAGCACCTGGTTGTTCTTGATGCAATGGAGATCGACTCGATTGTGGTGGCAATAACCAAAGCGGACCTTGTTGATGAGTCTGCTCTCGATATGGCCGAAGAACGCATGAGGGAAGTGATGGCAGGAACCAGATTTCGGGATGTTGAGTATGTTCGGTGTTCCGCAAAGTCTTCGAGGGGAATAGATGAACTGAAAGAGGCCCTCAAGAGGATAGTACATCCCAAAGAACGAAACGTATCGGGCCCGCTCCTCATGCCCATCGACCATGCATTCCCGGTTCGAGGTCATGGCACAGTAGTCACTGGCACAATAGTAAGAGGAGAACTCGAACAAGGCACGACCATAGAAGTTTGTCCCAAGGGATGGCATGCCAAAGTCAGGACAATACAGACCTTTGGAGAGGATCGAGAGCGAGCAAGAGCGGGGGATCGCATAGGAGTCAATATTCCCGATGTTGGCCATGAAGATATAGAGAGAGGGGACTACCTAGCGGAGCCAGACTCCGTTCGGCCTTCAAGTCTGGTCACTGCAAGAATCACAATCAACCCCCTATATCTCGGCCGGGTGACTGAGAGAATGACAGTGAGTGTGGCAGTCGGCATGCCCAGCACAACAGGCGAAATCATACCCTTCGAACGCGTTGAAGACAGAAGAGTCTTACAACCCGAAGTCACAAATCCTCGATTCATGGCCATCCTCAAACTCAGAGAGAAGGTAGTTGCGGAGAGAGGTATGAAAGTCCTACTTCTGAGAACAGACTTTCCTGCTAATCAGATGAGAATCATCGGATCCGGAGAGATAGAGGATGGCTCAGATGACCGCGTAGTGTTCAGGAAACGTACCAGAGTAGGTAGAGTCGAGAGAGTTCGCGAGAGAGATACTTTACTCATCGGACTCGCAACGAGTAAGAAGGGGGCCGAGAGGCTAAAAGGGCGAAATGTGACTACTGACTCAGGCATCAATGGGACTATCGGCCAAGCCTTTGGAACAAGAGGTTTGGTTTCGGCAACATTCGAAGATGCTGTCGAGATCGGAGAAGAGGTTCGGCTCGATATTCTACGAAAGGAGACAATTGAACTATGAATGACGAGATTATCACTAGGTTGATGGATACTCTACCGGATAGCATCCGCCGAAGAGCAGGCGTTACTTTCGAATCGTTGATGTCTCCCATCAAGGATCTTCTCAATCGAAGACAGTTTCCTGCAACAGGTTTCACGGACCTTCAGGTTGAGTGGTTGCTCAGGATTCTCTCATCAATGGACTCGGATAAGGATCCTGAGGCAGCCCGAGTGGGAGAGCGAGAGGGCAGAATAGCGTCGAACCTGATAGGAGAACTCTCAGCAGGATTTAACCATGGCATAGGAAGGAGCGGGCATATCACCGCACCGCAGCCAAAAGCCCCAGGGGCATCACTCATGCAAAGGCTGGCCAATCAGATCGCGCTGGATGCCATAAGAAAGCTGGGGCTTCCAAATGTTAGGGACGGGCTGATCCTTCCGATGTCTACCGGCATGACCATCTCCCTCACACTCTCGTATCTGAGGATGAAATACGGTGTCAGACGCGTCCTCTATCCTAGAATAGACCACACGTCTCCGACAAGAGGCATAGCAATGGCCGGCCTCGAGGAGGTCATCATCAAAACGAAAATCGATGGAGATGCCGTCAGGTGTGATCTAGATAGCTTGGAGAAAGCTGCTTCACAAGAGACCAAATGCGCAATACTTGCAACAACCACATTCTTCGCGCCCCGCGAGTCAGATCCAATCAAGGCCATCGCAAGAGTCTGTCAAGAAAGAGATATACCAATGGTCATCAACAATGCATATGGTGTCCAATCCGAGTCCATCATGGAGGCTGTCAGATCCGCAGTTGATGCTGGTAGAGTAGATGCCGTTGTTCAGAGCAATGACAAGAACTTTCTCACACCCGTTGGTGGAACAGTAGTTGTATCTCCCGATGAAGCTTGCATTGAGGGTATTGCTGAAACATATGCAGGAAGAGCCTCTGCGGCTCCAGTTGTGCAGACATTGGCCGCTCTTCTAGTTCTCGGTCACGATGGGTATCGTGAGCTGATGGAGGAACAGAAGATAAACCGCAGACTTCTGGAGTCCAGACTATCAGAGATGGCAGACGAGTTGGGCCAAAGAGTCCTGAGAGTTGAGAACCCCATTTCCTGTGCCATGACCCTTGATGGTATTGATGCCAATGAGCTGGGAGCGAGATTATACACGCGAAGAGTGACCGGTCCCCGAGCAGTAGAAAGAGGGGCACGAGGGTCATCTGTAGACAACTACCCTCATAGCTACATCGTGATGAATGCGGCAATTGGAGCAAGAAGAAAGGATGTTGAGGGAGCGACAGCCAAACTCTATAAGGAACTCGGTAAAATTTCATAGAGATATCATCGGGAGTGTTCGCTTGGAAGAGATGGATGATCGCCCCAAGATCTCACGGACTCTAAGCTATGACCGACCTGAGTCGTCAGTTATATTCAGGTTGGCCTGGTATACTGTCGCCGGCAAACCAGGGGTAATCCTGAATGAGTATAGCGAGGCCGAGAGTCAAATTTTCAAGGGTAAGGCAATATTTTCGGTCAAGTCGGATGATGGAGATGTTACGATACGGATATGGGTTGAAGAGGCTCAACGCTCCGTTGAATTCACTGCATGGGGAGAGGATGAATCCGCACTGAAACCGATGGTGGATGGAATCGCAGAACGCTTCGAAGACGCAGTTCAGAAGTACAATGAACTCCCCGACGACGAGCAAAGCAGACTGAAACGAGCGTTGACTGCAAAGATGTGCTGGGACCGACTGGTATTTGAGATCCTCAACAAAGCACCGCTCAGCTCAATCTACATTCAGGTCGCACACGGAAGAGAGATGCTAATCAAAGCCACTGAGGGCGAGGAAGTTCAGCCCACTTCACTGACGACAAGCGCATGGCTGTCGAAGATGGAAGAATACTCTAAAGACGAATCACTCCCTGGCGACATAGCTATGGAACTTGCCAAGAAGTCAGTGGAATGGAAGAAGGCAACTCATGGTGTGATTGAGGAGTATCTCAAGTAGACAAGGGAAATCTTCGCGCTTCAATTATGGGGGTTGAAATAGGCGGGATTTGTCAATGAGAAGTTGGCTCAAAGGAGAACAGAATAGACTCCGTAAGAGCGTCATCAGGACAGATGACAGCATCTTGAATAGGAATCATGTGACAGGCGTTGATGTTGCCTATCAAGAGAGTCTTGCTTTTGGAGCTGCGGTGACTCTCGATATCGCAAACAACAAACCACTCCGCGAAACCCGGATTGTAGTAACTGAAGTGGAAGAGTATGTGCCAGAGCAGTTCTACTTGAGGGAAGGGCCAGTTCTAGAGCAGTTGCTGTTGAAAGACCGCCCAACGGGACCAGTTCTTGTGGACGGAAATGGAATCTTGCATCCGAGGAGATTTGGTCTCGCATCCCATATTGGGGTCAGGTTAGACCTTGTGACCATAGGAGTTGCAAAGCGTCTTCTTCTCGGCGAGATTGAAGAGAGAGATGATAATCAGGCAAAGATTGTTCACCGAGGGGAGGTTGTGGGAATGGCTCTGTGGTTCGGGGAGAGAGAGAATCCAATCTACGTGTCGGTTGGCCATAGAGTCGCTCTACAGACTTGTGTTTCGATCGTACGGGCATGCGCCCGGCAAGGTTACCCTGAACCACTAAGGCTTGCGGATAGAAGCTCCAAGAAACAGAAACGGCTCTTCTTGGCAAACCGCGAAGGAACATGTTGAAGGGACTAGTCTAATCTCTTGTCCACCAGTTCTTCAAGAAGCCCTTCCTCTGGGATGAATGGCACGGTGATCTGCCCTCTGCCTTTGAGATTCTTGTTCCATCTTATTGCAGTTTCCAGTGCATGGTCATTTCGAGCCCATGCCCGCCTTGCGACACCGCAGTTCACATCCCAATCAAGGGCAGATTTGATGATGGAATCAACTCTCTCACTACCATCAAGGACTAGACCGAACCCTCCGTTGATGGCCTTGCCTGTCCCTACACCGCCGCCGTTAGATAGGACGCACATTGTCATGCCCCGGGCGACATTGCCTGCCCAACAGTGATGCGCCATGTCACTGGTGATGTTGCTTCCGTCATAGATGTTCGACGTTTCTCGATACGGGGAGTCTGTTCCGCCTGTATCATGATGGTCGCGACCAAGCATGATGGGCTGAACCTTACCCTCTCGGACAAGCTGATTGAACTTCAGGGCGATCTCTATCCGACCCTCTGCATCTGCATAGAGGATTCGGGCCTGTGAACCCACGACAAGGTTGTTCTCGTCAGCATCTCGAATCCAGACATAGTTGTCTCGATCCTGGCCACGTCGCGTTGGGTCTATGCAGGACATGGCTGCTTTGTCGGTGGTCACTAGATCCTCATGTCTTCCACTCAGACAGACCCAGCGAAATGGGCCATATCCATAGTCAAAACATATGGGGCCCATGATGTCCTCGACGTACGAGGGAAATATGAAGCCGTCTTTCGTGTCCGAACCGTTCGTGACAATCTCTTTCACCCCCGCATCGAATACTGCCTTCATGAAGCTGTTCCCGTAGTCCCAGAAGTGCGTCCCACGTTCGGCCATGGTCTTGATGAGCTTGAATTGTCTCTCAAGTGATTCGTCGACGAGCTTCTTGAACTTGTTACGGTCTCTCTTCAATAGTTCTCGGCCCTCTTCAAACCCAACCCCCTGTGGGGTATATCCGCCCTCGTATACAGCATGGCAGGAGGTCTGGTCCGAGGCAAGCTCAATAGGAACCTCGTTATCAACGACGTACCTCCACAGGTCGACTATGTTTCCGTAATAGCCAATCGAAACAGCCTCCTTACTCTTGCGGTGTGTCTCTACCCATTCGAATACCTCTTCTAAATCATCAGACCATTTGGAGAGCCATCCCTGTTTACCGCGGGTCTCTATACGGCTCCTATCAACCTCGGCAATGACACCAATACCTCCTGCAATCTCAATGGCCTTAGCCTGTGCACCACTCATCCCCCCAAGCCCAGAGGTCAAGTACACCCGCCCCGCCAAATCCTCGTCCTCAGGAATGTCCAGATACTGTCGTCCCGCATTGAGAAGAGTGATGTAGGTGCCGTGCACAATCCCTTGTGGCCCGATATACATGAGCCCCCCAGCCGTCATTTGGCCATAGTTGACCACACCCATCTGTGTCGCCCAGTGGAAGTCCTCAGGGGTGTCGAACATACCCACCATTAGACCATTTGTGATAATCATCCTGGGAGCCTCTCGGCGCGACGGAAATAGCCCAAGCGGGTGTCCTGAACTCATAACAAGAGTCTGCTCTGCATCCATTGACTCCAGGTACTTCTTGACCAGTCGGTATTGCAGCCAATTCTGCATGACCTGTCCTGACTCTCCGTACGTCACGAGCTCGTACGGATACAATGCAACATCAAAATCCAAGTTGTTGTCTATCATGACTTGAATGGCTCGCGCCTCGAGGATTCCCTTATACGCATCTGTCGGTCGTGCCCTAATTGCGCTTGGAGGGCGATAGCGGTACGCATAGATTCTGCCCCGTTTCATAAGCTCCTCTAAGAACTCTGGAGCGAGCTGTGCATGTAGCTCCGTGGGAACATATCGCAGGGCGTTCTTTACTGCTGTTACCGTATCGTCACGGTTGAGGTCATACCCTCGGTCAGGAGCCCGCCTGTATTTCGGGTCAAAATCGGGATAGGGAGGCAGTTCCTTAGAGAGCCTGACCGTCATTGCGTCTGATATATCAAATCTCACAGAATCACTCTCTTCTGCAGAGAGCTATGGAATTACCTGTTCATAAAGGAATGGGACGACTGCAGAAGTCCCACACAAAGTCGCCATCGACGCGAGGTAAGTCTGACAATGAATCAGCAGGAGGCTTCACCAGTGTGAATCCCGGAGGGGGTAGGCATTCCCCTAATCCTCTGGGTGATCGAGAGGATAAGAAGTCAACTGATAAGGCGATGGATAGGGCCACCATAACTGCTTATTAAGGAGTTCCACATTAGTATTGGTCAGTATTCTCGGACAGGAGACTGAGGGATGAAGGAACTTGTGCGCCGAAGCCTTGACAATGCCCCTAGTGGAGTTCATGTCGAAGCGCGATATCATTCACGGATGAACACGCAAATTCTAATTGAGAAAGGAGAACTGAAGACGGCTACTGTAGATGACTTTGCAGGGATAGGTATTCGTGTACTAGTAAACGGCGCTTGGGGCTATGCAAGCACGAGCATCCTTGATCTCAAGTCAGTAGACGAAACACTCGACAATGCCATATCAGCAGCCACAGCTGTTTCAAAGAGCAAGAAAGAGAAAGTAGAGCTTGCACCAATTGAACCTGTAGAGGGTACCTACTCGAACCTTGGAAAGGATCCGTTTGAGAATCATTCAATTGAAGAAATGGTAGAGCTCTTCAAAGAAGCGGACAAAACTGTCAACGACTACGATAATAGGATTAGTGGCTCCTTCACATCGCTAAGAGTGCCTCAAAACCATCGAATAATCATGAACTCGGATGGCACTGATGTCGAGATATTAGATAGTAGACCGGATTTCATTCTTAGAGCAGTGGCGTCAGAAGGAGGTACTATTGTCCCAGCATATTCTGCTCACGGGATAACGGGGGGATGGGAGATTTTTGATAGGTCTCCAACTGAGATGGCAAAGCAGGCTGCTGATTACGCTATCAAACTGCTGAAAGCACCTTTCCCCAAAGGAGGAGAGCAGACTGTTGTGATGCATCCCTCGGTTGTGGGCATCATTTGTCATGAAGCCATTGGACACACTGTTGAGAGCGACTTCGTTATGGCTGGTAGTGCTGCAAAGGGGAAGATTGGGAAAAGAATTGCGAGTGAAATGGTGACACTGGTTGATTCAGGAAATCAGATGGCTGCAGCAGGATGGTTAGCTGTTGATGACGCCGGTGTGCAATCTGAGAGTACGGTCATTATTGAGAAGGGCGTTATGAAGTCATACCTCCACAGTCGTCACTCTGCACATCACTTCGGAGTCGAACCAACCGGAAATGAGCGGGCATTTGAATACAATGTCGAACCCCTTATCAGAATGAGGAATACCTACCTTGAGGCCGGCGATTTCTCGTACGAAGAGATACTTGAGGGAATCGATTTCGGATATCTTTGCGTAGAGCCTGGGGGAGGACAGGCAGACAGCAGTGCAGAATTTATGTTTGAGATGTCCCAAGCCTATGAGATTGTGGACGGCGAGATTGGTAGTCCGGTGAGAAGCCTTGCCTTAACTGGTAATGCATTTGATGTTCTCATGTCAATTGACGCAATTGGCAAAGACTGGAAGCTCGGAATGGGCTGTGGGCACTGCGGGAAGGGGCAGCTCGCGAAAGTAGATGGTGGAGGAGGCACGACCCGTGCTAGAACCCTTGTTTCAGGTGGAGGTGGCTAGAATAGGGGAGAGATTGGTTGATTTCATCAGACCCTTCGTCAAGAGGGCTCTGACACTTGGCGCTGACGAGGTTGAGGTATTTGCAGAACAAGCTCGATCTCATACTGTCAACCTCGAAAATAGTGCTTTAAAGAGCGTGGTGGGTAGTGTCCTGCAGGGAGTTGGAATCCGTATTCTCAAAGACAAGTCTCTGGGATTCGTAAGCGTAAATTCTTTCGATACCAAGAGAGTGGAGAAGGGGCTTCTGGATGCATTATCCATTGCAAAGTCAACGCCATCTGCTGATTACTACTTACTCCCGGAACCGAAGCCCATCAACTCTATGCCCACTCTTTGTGATAAGGAAATCGATACACTTTCAACAGAGGATATTCTTAACATTGGAAATAGGATCATAGATACTGCCAAGGGCTTTGACGAGAGAGTTACCATCGGTTCTATGAGTTTCTTGACTGCCAAATCAACCGATAGGGCTATTGCTTCATCAAGAGGAATTGAAGCAGAATACAAGAAGACACTTCTTCAATGGCTCCTTTTTGGGATGGCCGTTGACGATGATAATGTAGGTTCTTTCAACTATATGTACTACTCAGTCACCAATCTCTCTGATGCGGACATTGAAGGCACAACAGATCTTTTTTCAGAAAGAGTACTGCAGAATCTCGGGGCAAAGAAGGGAAAACGATTCTCTGGACCTGCAATTCTAACACCTGAAGCCATGTCAGACCTGCTTGTAGTGCTCCAACGCTCAGCAAGTGCAAATCAGATACAGAGTGGTTCTAGTTTCCTGGCGGACCGATTGGGGGAACAAGTAGCTGTTGATGATATCACGGTTGTGGATGACGGAACTCTTCCAACAAGGGCTGGTAGTAGTCCTTTTGATAGAGAAGGAGTCCCACATCAGCGACATAGTATAGTAGAAAGCGGCGTATTCAAGGGCGCTTTGTTTGATGCATTTTCTGCTAACAGGGAGAACTTGGATTCAACGGGCCATGCCTCTGGCTCATATCGACAGGCCCCTCATATTGGGGTAACGAATATTGATGTTTCAGCAGGCGATGCAAGCCTAGAAGAGATGATTGCTGATGTCAAGAAGGGAATATTGATTCCCCGTGTAAGTGCGTTCCCAGATCCCGTTTCAGGTGTATTTGCTGGTCCCATCAAGGGAGGTCAGCTAATAGAGAATGGAGCAATAACGAATACTCTCAAAGAGATTCAGGTCACTGGTAGGTTCTTTGATATGTTGAAGAATGTTTCAATGATGTCGAAAGAAAGGAGAATCATGAGTACAAGCAGCTTTATGGGACCACAAGAGAGCACAATACGGCTTCCATACTTTAAGGTAGAGGGTTTAGAGTTCTCGGTCTGAAAAGAAATTAGACACTGCTCTGGTCGGCAGAGCAATCTATTCGATCCGGTTCATCTATCGACTCAACCGGACTTCATTCACAAGATTGAGTAGTTCGCAAATTGCGCCTGTAGCCAGTGTAACAATCAGGAAATCTCTCAAGAAAGAGATAGGATACATCAGACCAAGACCGAAACTCTGCCCTCCTGTTCCTTGAACTACAGACTGGACGAACCCAAGCAGGGAGAGGAGTACGCCTGCGACAATGATCACGCTGAGAATCTTGTAGACGAGATGCGAAGACAAGTTCCTCCAGACGACCAGCCCGAAGGCAGTCAACCAGAGGGCCACAAGGATGGTTGTAAGGAGCCAGAGGAGCTCGTATGTGACCAGATACTCGAGCGAGAACTTGCTGTCTGGTCGACCCCAGTCATACCGAAGTGATAGGAGATTCGTAACTCCGGTTGTGAAACCCGCGAGAGAGAGAATAGGTAGGAAGCCCTCCAGCTTGGATTCCGATATGCAGGCACCAGTCGAGCCAAGAAACAGTAGCAGGAAAGCCAGCGAAGTGAGCCCAGTAAAGAAGACCGCCCAACCATAGTCGAGGTATGTGGAGTAGATGAACCGAGGCGTTCCATTGATCTCCTCGGTCCATACGATAGTGCCAACCAGGGGTATCCAAGTGCAGAGGGAACACACCACAAACAAGACCAGCCCACTCAGTCGAAGAGACGAGAGGAGATACCTATGTCTTTCCAAAACTCCAGCCCATCGTGTCAACGAATCCACCCGGTATGACATTTCAAACACCCATTAAAAAGGCATCCTCCATTCCCGAATTATGACTCAATTGTAGCCCATTCTCCACAAAGGTCGGAGATGTCACCTAGGAGGGCGATACTCATTAGTCATGGATACCGTGTATTCCCTACAGAAACCCACCTCGTGGGTCTCAAAACGCTTTGATTGATGCAGAGAGGGAGAGGAGGAAGATAGCAAGATAGTAGGTTCCTAAAACCAGCAGCTCCTCGCGATTGAAATGATGATGGAACTCCTTGATGCCAATCAAAGAGTCTGAAATGATGAAGAAACAGGCACCGAGAAACGGTAAGATTCCCATTAGTCTGCTGGATGTTAGCCATAGAAGCAACGAAGAACTGGCAGTTAATGAGATGACGACAGCATAGAGATCAACTGCATGAATAAGGGGCGTTGGGCTCTCCGATGTCTGTAGGTAACGATGATAGAGAACAACGTAGACAAGCAGCGCACCAAGGCCGAATAGGAATCCAACCAGCGGCAGGAATGTAGGTCCCAAGATAGCGCTCTGAAGTAGAAATGCTGCCACGTAGCAGACATGCGCGATAAGAAACAAGACAAGTCCCTGTAGGATATTGTACTCCATCCCGATGTCCCCAAATGCACAAAAGATTAGAGATACTGATAGCAGCTGGTGGAACGGGTTGGAAGAATCAGAGAGCAGTACGAATGCGGCAGCCAATAACGCAGGTGCAGCCTTGATTATTGTCGCCAACGGCGTTCCGCTCTTGCCCTTTATACGAATGGCAATGAATGTAAGTGCAAAGAGCCAGAACGGTATCCAATAAACAACCAAATCCATGGCGCCCTATAAGAATCAAGTCGATTTAAGATTGTTTGACTGAAAGAATAGACACAGGGACGGGGAATATTGTTATCTCAGAAGAGATAATTGGAGCGTTCTATGCCAAGGTCACTGAGTTCAATACACAAACAGGCGGGTCAATGACAGACGATGAAAGAAACGCAGCACACAAAGTGCTAAGAGATATGGCGGACCTTGACAATACCCGCAGAGGGCGATGTCAAAGCTGTGGCTACGAGAGTGCGGACGCAGATTTCTTTGAGTGTGAGTTCTGTGATAGGCCAATCTGCACTTACTGCCATAATATGACCAATGATTTCGAGTTCATCTGCAGGTAGTGTATCAAAGAGAAGAAATTGACCGCAGATGATGTGCAGTTCGAATCTGATGGGCTAGGACAGTCATTCTTCTGAGATGTTTGATTCCCTGACTGCATCACATGGACAGACGGTTGCGATGGGTCGCTCAAATGAATAGGATGAAATAGAGAGGCCTACCAGTGGATTCCGGTCAAAGGGCGAATGGAGATCATGCAATGTCAAGCACGAAAAATATCATTCTTGATGGGTTTTTGGAAGAAGCAAGGCAGACTCGATTTGTGCTATCAAAGGCAGAGGGCACGAACCTCTTCTACACCCCATCGGATAATCTGAGGGCTCTGAAGGAGCTGGCGAATCACCTAGCTCAGATTCCCCGAATTGATACCGCAATATATTCGGGAGAAGTCGCAACGGTTGAAGATGCGCAAGCACTGGAGAAAGAGCTCACCGGGAGCTCGGTGAGTGAAATGGTCGAAAATTTCGACAGCGGGCTCGAGTACGCGAAAGCGTTCTTTCAGGATATGAGCGAGAAGGACTTTCTTGAAGCAAAGATGAAACCATTCTATCAGAGAGAAGGGACCAAGACATGGCCAGAATGTCTTCAGGAGATGACCAGTCATCTTGCCATGCACAAAATGCAGCTATGGATGTATCTCAAGATATCGGGCAAGCCTGTCGATATGTACACCTATTATGGTGCCAAAACCTGATCGTGTGTAATAGCGGAATACGTGTGTTTCCAAATAGATTATCAGTCCCCTCTCAAGTGAATGAGAGTATCATACTTTCATGTGGAGATATCGATGCCGGGAATAGTCTTTCTTCGTACAGAGATACTTGATGAGATTGTTGAGTTCTACCAGAGTAGGATAGGCATGAAGATGTGGTTAGACCAGGGCGACTGCAAGATACTGAGTTACGACAATCTCCTGGTGGGTTTCTGCGAACGGGAGAGTGCACAGACGGACATCATGATCACCCTCTACTACTCATCCAGAGAAAAAGTCCGCAGGGTGTATGAGTCTCTGAGTGAGATTGCAGAATGTGAACCACGAGAGAATCAAAAATATGGCATCTATCAGTTCTTTGCCAAGGACCCGGAGGGTCGGGATCTCGAATTCCAGTACTTCACATACGCTGTACCACCAATACCTGGCAACGAGAGACACATGGGCTGAGAGTCATAGTACTCTTGTTAGGGCGCTTTTGTCCTGTTTTTCGCAGGCACTCCTTTTTGGTATTGTTTTAGGATATGTTGTCCTACTATCACGTGAGAGAGTCGATTGGGTCCACAAAGACCCCGAGCATCTGAGTTTGTGGTTAGAGAGCCACCAGCTTGCTTGTTTCGGGTGTCCAGCCCCATTTTGTTGCTTTCACGTACGCGTTCTTTGCAGCTCTGTATCTGCCTTGAATCCAGAGTAGAAGTCTGAGCTGGTTGTAAAGATCGGGGTCCTTGGGCTCTTCCTCAATCTGTTTCCGAATCCCCTTCTCCATCATCTTGTATTGCTTAATCTCCCTCATCCGAGCTTCTTGTGCAGACTGAAGCGCACGCCATACCTGATCTGAGGAGTGGATGAGCTGGTAGTTCTTTGTCTCATCGGAGAGTCCGTTCTCTAGATTCTCAATGGCTGCCTTCGGCTTGTGTCTAGCCTCATGAAGCTTTGCCGTCACCAACATATGTTCGTAGTCATTCTGCATGAAGTCGATGATGTGCTGGAGATCCTGAGAGATTGTTGCATCATCGCCCAGCTCATCACGGCAACACCTCAGTTCGTAGTAGAAGATATCACAGGCCACCTGATAGGTGACTGTGGGCGTCGCCTCTATGAGCTTGAGGTCTGACAGTATGTCCATGACCATGTATGATTCTCGTTCTGGAAGACTGATCTCATCAAGATTCATGGTGCGTAGATATCACGTTCATCTAAGATAAATCATGTTGGGAGAGGCTAGAGGGAGTCCACCCTTTCGGCATACTCTTCAATGTCGAACTTTCGTTCTAGTCCCCGGGCATTCATGTACCGCACTTTACCGAATATGGGTCGTTCCTGCCAAGCCCGATCGTGTTTGCCAAAGCACCAGGCAACACCCGTGTACCCATTCGGGTCGCGCCCGTCAATCTCGTACTTGTTGTTCAGATACAGGGCGGTACTGTGAGCATCCTCGGGGGTTTCAGACCATTCTAGGATCTTCTTACCCCAATACATGCGCATGTAACCATGCATTTTTCCCGTCTTCATCATTTCCGACTGAGCCGCATTCCAGTAGATATCGTGAGTCTCTGCCTCTTCGAACTCCTTTAGAGTATAGACATACTCTCTATCATCATATCGGTGTTCCTCCAGTGTGGTCAAGGCCCAGTCTGGTAGTCCTTGCAGTTCATTATAGTGAGTATTGTAGTATACGAAGTTCATGCTGAGCTCTCTTCTTATGACTAGTTCCTCGATGAAGACGTCAGATCCAGGGCTTTCAGTGGACTTCGCCTCAAGTGCTATCTGGAGTGGAGATATCTGTCCAAAGTGAAGGTAAGGGCTCAGGTGCGATAGATAGTCCTTGGAAGGATCGTTGCGTAAATCCGGGAACCTGTCAATCTTCTCCTGGAGAAAGGTGCCCAGAAGTCGCTCGGCTTCTTTTGCTCCACCACGAAGACAGCCCGGGGTTACACTCTCATCCAAATTAAGCTCATCAAAAACCTGCGTGACATCGTGGATTGGAAGTGAATCGGTTTCTAGACTTGGAGCCGACTTCTTAACTCGTGACATCTCTAAGGGCGCAAGATACTTGTCCAAGTGCTTCGATATCCGTGGTCTGAAGGTGTAGGCGGCATATTCCTCCTTCTGAGATGCCACCTCGACAGGTACGACAACATTGCTTTCGACTTGGTAGACGGGTACGTCTATTCTGGAGGAGACATCCGATTGCCACCTTCTCTGAAGCTGAAGATAATCTGCGTCGGTAACAACAAGGGATGCCTCTTGGGAGAGATCCACAACCCCATCAGGCGGTGAGCACTTCTGAACTACAAAACGGATGCCAAGTTCTTCCAGTCTGGATGCGGTCTCTGAAAGTCCCTCTAACATGAAACGGTAATGCCTGGCGTTTGCTTCAGGGAAATCATCAGTGAGCCCGAAGAAGACTAGGAGCCCCATACCTAGTTTGTTTGCACGCCGAACGGCATACTCCAAGGCATGGTTGAACTCACACCGTTGGGACGCCTGCATCCAGTACAGGACGTAGTCACCATCAGCAGGTTGCAGATCATTCAGTAGTGCTATCCGTTCTTCATGGAGCAAAGAAACATCTCCACAGACCTTGATGAGAGAACTAGGTTATTGATTCTCCGTTTTGTGTTTCGGGTTAACCAAAACCCCCACTACAGTGGTAGTTCCCAAGACATCCATGGGGGAAGAGGAACGTAGAGTCTAACATAGACTAAGAAACAGAGTGAGATGATAGACACAATGACCAGTGCCCAGTCCCTAGTTGTAAACTCAAGTTGCTCGAGATAGGTACGATTCTCGCATGCACCAAATCCTCTAGACTCCATACTCTCGGCTATCGACAAAGCCCTCCGAATTGATACGATGATGAGTGGTACTATGATGGGAACTATGTTGCGGATTCTCTTCAATAGGTTCCCACGGTCCAGCTCCACTCCTCTGGCCTTCTGTGCGTCCATGATCGCATAGGCCTCCTGCCCAAGAGTGGGAACATAGCGCATTGCCATACTCATGGCGAAGGCAAACTCGAACTTCACATGCATCTGAATGAGGGCCTGAGACAACTCATCCGGATGGACTGTTAAAAAGAACAAAGAGAAGGAGCTCATCAGGGCAATCAGACGCAGTGAGAGCGCAATCGAATAGGAGAAAGGGTTTGCCACCGTGGAGAGCAACGTATTGAAGATGACAATGAAGAGAATCAGGACAGAGAGCCCTCTCATGCTCTTCATCCAGCGTTGTAGAGATCGGGCTAGGGCGAGTAGAGGGATGAGAACCAGTAAGAGAATCACCAAGGGAAGGATATTCACGAAGAGAAGAGATGCCATGGCCAGAACAGTGGATAGCACCAATTTCGATCGCGGATCAAGCCTATGAATAACCGAGTCCTGTCGGGTATATTGGAACACCTCAAGAAAAGACATCTAGTTCCCTCCTGCCAATCTGAGAAGCTCTGAAACGATGTCATTCACATGAGCCAACCTTAGCGAAACCTCCGGAAAGAACTCGTGGAGGCCTTGAGCCACTACGGTCATCTGGGGAACAGTCAGAGAGCATCTGTCAATGATATCTCGATTGCTAAGTACCGACGCGGTATTCCCATCAGCCACTATTCTACCATCGCTCATGGCAACCGTGCGCGGGAAGTGCTCAGTCACAAACTCGATATCGTGGGTCACAACAATGATTGTACGTCCTTCGTCCTTCAGCTTGATGAGTATCTCGGCCAGTCGTTCTTTTTGTCTTGCGTCTTGGCCAATAGTGGGCTCATCGAGAGCCAATATACGCGGCTCGATTGCTAGCACGGATGCAAGAGCGACCCTCTTTCTCTCCCCTCCTGAGAGCGAGAAGGGAGAACGTTCTGACAGGTGTGAGAGCCCTAGTTGCTCGAGTGTACGAGTGCTTCTCCGAACAATCTCATTGTCATCATATCCGAGATTCTCGAGTCCGAATACTATCTCTTTCTGAACCGAGTCCAGAAACAGCTGATGGTCTGGGTTCTGCCACACCAGTCCTATCTGGCGGGAGAGTTGCGCCACTGAATACTTGCTCGTTTCTTCACCATCCAAGAAGACATGTCCCTTCTGTGGACGGAGCAGTCCATTGAGATGCTTGAGGAGTGTTGTCTTGCCAGCCCCGTTTGAACCCATTATGGCAACCAATTCACCTTCATCGATCTGAAGAGAAACACCATTCAAAGCGGGATAGAGGCCGTCGTAGATATAATGAACGCCTTCAAGCTGAATCATATTCTATGACCTCCCGAAAGACTCGTATCAAGTCCGCCCCACTCATAGGTACCTCAGAAAGGTGTAGCTCATTTGATCTGAGGCATTTGAAGACCTCTACGGCCTTCGGTATGCCAATTCCTATCTCTTGACAAATGTCCAGGAGGAGGACCTCTCTTGGGGTTCCATCAGCAACTACCGATCCGTTGTTCATCAAAACCAGCCTCGATGCATCCTTCGCAACCACATCGAGACGATGTTCAACCAGAACAACAGTCATCCCCTGGCGGTTTTGTTCTGCAATCAGCTCAAGGATGAGCTCAGCACTCCGTGGGTCAAGGCTTGATGTTGGCTCGTCTGCAACAAGGACCTTAGGTTTGAGAGCCAGAGTTGCAGCCATGGCAACTCGCTGTTGTTCGCCACCCGACATCTCATGAGGATGTTTCTCACGAAGGTGTTCCAGTCCTAGGATGTCGATTAGATGTTCAACTCTCTCACGTATCTCCAGCGGGTCAACACCCAGATTCTCAGGCCCAAAGGCGATCTCCTTCTCTACATTCAAAGTTACAAGCTGATTAGATGGGTTCTGGAAGACCAGCCCCACAGTACCGGCCAGCTCCGCCACTGAATGGTCACGAGTGGACTTCGAGTCAACAAAGACATTGCCTGCGATGTACCCTCTATGAAATTGGGGCACGAGTCCGTTCATTGCCCTGCAGAGAGTAGTCTTGCCACAGCCGGACGGGCCACTTACGACGACGTATTCTCCTTGCTCTACTGATAGGTTCACTTTTCTCAGAGCAAGGGTGTCTGAGCCGACGTATTTGAAGCTGAAATCATTGAACTCTATCAGTCCCACTGCCGCAGCTCCTCCTATGAGCTGTTTTCTTCTTCTTGCAACGCGATAGCCTGACGGATTAGTTCTACCGCCTGCTTCAAAGCTTTTCCACAGTTTCTATTACCATTTGCGCCTGCAGCATTCGCATGACCCCCACCAGTCCCACCTATGATTTCGCCCAAGGGTTCCATCACATCCCTTCCCAAGTTGATACCAGTATCCCTTGAAAACTCTCTGGTACTCCTTGAGCTCAAACGCACAACATTCTTCGCAGGGCGCCCACCCACAATTGCAACATCTGCCCCTACATCAATCAATGCCCGACATGAGCTTGCCTCATACGCCCCTACCTTGGAAGTCACCACAATCCACTTGTCGATTTGATGTAGTTTGAGTCTCCCAGCAGCCTTTAGTCTAGCAATTCGCTCCGAACGCTCTGGACGAGAAATCAATGATTTGACGCATTCGTCATAGTCGGCGCCACTCTCGATTAGCATGACTGCAGCCTCCAGGGTGGCTCGATTGGCATAGAAGAAACGACGCGTGTCGAACAACATCCCAGCAAGCAGGAGATTCGCGGTTTTATCATCAATTGGCATGGCCAGTTCTCGAAAGATATCTACCATCATCTCGCATGTGGACGATTTCTCACTATCTAAGATAATGAACTCGGAGATGAGCTCGGTCTCGGGATTTGGCTCGTGATGATCAATGATTACTGTTCGAGAAGGATCGTTGACATAAGAAGCAATGGCATCTCCGAGCTGCAACCTACTGTTTGTGTCAAGTAGCACAACCAAGTCGAAAGCACCATGTGGATCTCCAATGATGTCTACAGGGCAGTCAAAGTGCTCTAGAACTTGAACAGAAAGCTTGCTCACATCATCACATGCAAGCGTAGACCTACCCTGAGGATTGAGATACTGGTATGCTTGTGCCAAGGCATACATCGATGAAACCGCGTCTGGATCCGCATTCTGATGACCCAGAATAAGGATGTTATTTGACTTCTCCAGAAGCACTCTCAGTTTCAATCAGCCTTCATCTCCAGAAGCCTCTGCTCAAGCCACGCCGAACCATACTCAGTGGCTTGACTCACAATATCGTCCAGAGCATGACCAGTTTCATACTGTTGCTCGAGAATGATCTCAAGATCGAGGTCAAGCTGACCGTCTGGACCGAGTTCCAGTGTACAGGAGACTGATAGATCGGATATACTCTTTTCCGGTACCACCATGAAAAGCCTCTGAGTGACAGCCGCCTCGCAATCTTGGGCAAGTGCCTCGATATGCTCTTCTGTAAGAGTGGGTAGGCCGATCTCCAGTACTGGGTTCATCTCAGTCACTGGACCCTGAGGTTCTGCGCTCCCAGCTCAACCTGAATGTTGCTCTGAAGTTCCTGCAATTTGGTGGTTGTTGACTCTAGTCGACTGTTGTAGTTGTCAAGGCTCTCCTTGATTGTGCCCTTTCGGCCATTCATCTCATCAACCATCTTCTTCTTTTCAACACGAAACATGACTTGACCAACTGTCTTGTATGTTACCGCATCGTCTGGCTGCTTCCCAAGCTCTTCCAGAGTGGCCTCAAGCTCATTGAGTTCTGACTGCTGTCTTTGAACCATCACCTGGAGTGCTTCGTGTCTACGACGTAGACTCTCGTACTGTTTTATCTTCTCTTCAAGTCCTGGAGGTATCTGTTGAGACATGATAATCATACTCCCCCGTTCGTTAAGGGGTATATTCAGACTGCGCCAGCCAAGTTGAAACTTAAGGATTTTGGCCTATGACAGAATCCAGCATTCGTTCGCATGCAGATATCCAAGAGAGAAAGGAATTGATTGCCGCACGCATAGCAGTCAGGTCGTCTGCGGATATCTTCAATATCAGCTGCGACCCGGACAACGCAATGTGGGTTGTCGACCGATCAGTAATCGCGCTGGTTTCAGGTTCGAGGGCCTGCAGGATAATCCTTGCTCTCTCCTCTGATCCCATGTCAATATCTATGACAGCATCGCCCCCGAGTACGATAGCATCCATTGTTATTTCCCTCTTAATGCACTCACAGTCATTCGTGGACCAATCTCTACCGCATCAAGCGCGTGATAGTAAGTCCATACTGTCATTCCCGATGCCGCGTCTTGCAGACGCAGAATTGTGTTGTTAGAATGCTCAGGACCCAAGGGATAGACTGCGCTCTCTTCTACCCAGTCCATGCCGGTCATTCTCTTCAAGAGATCGGCCATGTTCTTGGTGAGTTCTGATGGTTTTGAGCTTACTGAGAGTCTTACTATCTTATTAACACGCACGTCGGAGTCGGGCAGCACCTCTCTCCGGAGGACACATCCAGACAGCTGCACTATGGCCGTATCATCATCAGAGAAGTAGATTCTTAGCCTCCCGGGATTGCCACGATACGTTGTCACAACCAAAGCCGCATCTGAATCCGATTGCTTGAAACGTGCCTTCAATTCAGCCATGCTCATACTGCCACGGTTGAACCGCTCACTACCAGGAAACACAAACGACAGGTCCCTGACAAAGGACCTAACACGATTGGAGGTCCGACGGGAGGTGGTTATCAGGAGCAACTGTGTACGAACCTTGGATTCATTCTTCCTCGTCCTCTGAGGGCTCATCAAAGCTGTGAATAAGGTCTTCAGCCTCGATGACTTCTGGTTCAGACTCTATTACTGGCTCATCTTCAACATTGGGCAAGAACTCGGGAAGACCTTCCTCTCCCTCTTCATCTCGAAGTGCAAGGAGATCATCAGACACTCTCTGAGCAATTGCTCGCTTGGCTGCCTTGCCAGCGTCTGTGAATGGAACATATGCACCACCAGCAAACACAAGACCGCACTTTCTGCATGCCCAAAGACCCGCCGCCTTTCGCTTCAGGGCCTTTGTTGCACAGGCCGGGCAACGATTTGGCTCACGTCGCCTCAGGTCCAAGTCCAGTACTCTTCGACGCAATTTGGCGCCGTACCTAGCTCCGAAGCGTCCTGTGCTTCCAACTTTCTTCGTCCTTCCCATTGTTATCAATATCCAGTAGTTGGTCATGCGACTCCAGTTAGTGATTTTGATGGGCCATCGGAGTCGATTTGTCGCCCATCGACTGTGCTTATTAGGCTATCTATCGATGAGTTGAGAATTGACTGAAACTCGGCACTAGACCAAGAATCAGTCCTCAACTAGACTAGTCCTTCCGCTTAGTTGCCTCAATGACTAACTTTCGAAGATCCTTTGCACGTGCAAGGCCCATGTCCATGGCCTCTTCAATCTTGTCCACCGAGATAGGACCGATGCCACCGCCCTTCTGCAGAGCCGTGAAGTTGTCGTCATCATCGATTGCCATCGTAAGACGGCAGTCTTGCACCATCTCCTCGCGGATGTGCGGGTCAATCACCATGTGATTCCCAATCTTTGAGGCGGTGCATTCGATTGCCATGTTCTTCAGAGGCACCTTCATCATCTTGCCGGTCTCAACGAGTTCGTCATCCTCAAGCTTGAGCTCAGGGAATCGAGTGTCGAGGAGTGCAGCATTTGCAGCCAGAGACGATGCGTCAATCAGATTGCCGTCGTATTCCAGCGTATACAAATCGCAGAAGATCAAGTACACATGCTTGCCCTCTTCTATGCACAGCTGCTTTGTATCAACTGTTCCAGATTCTCTGACGCCTCTGTCAACCACTCTTGCTAGCTCGATGGCGTCCTCGCGGGGAGGACCACTCTCGAACATAGGAGAGGCTATCGGGGCAAGCTCTGCTGTCACCATAATGACACCTTCATCTGCCGTGTCTGGATAAGGCTGGCCTGTAAGGACCTTGACTCCTGCAATGACGCTCGTGCCGCCCAATCTGGCAATTGCTGAACCCTCCGCCTTGGCCGCGACTGGACCGATTTCAATTTCGATATCACGATATTCGTCAAAGGCCCGATTATCAATCCGCTCTCCATTATCTAGAAGAGTCTTGATATAGTGCCGGTCAATGTGGCTTATTGTTTCTGAACTAAAATCTCCCATTACTAATCCTCCTCCTCAGGAAGGTCAGACTCCCCAAGATCCGTCTCAAGGTCGTCCTCGTATTCTTCGTCGTCTTCGTCATCATCCAGAGGAGCCCGCTTGGCGTATGCTCGCTTGAGCGCCTCTTTCTGGAGTTCGTGAAGGTACTTACAGGAGTTGACTCCCATGCGTATCGCCTCAATGAGCTCCTCCTTCTTGAAGGAACCATCTTGCTGAAGCAGTGTGATTTCTTCAGTGCGAGGGATTATCGCCATCGGAATGTCGCCACCACCATACTTGTCTTCCATATCACCCAGGTCAACTACCAGCACGTCGTCAGCTTTGCCAACTGCCACAGATGGTACAAGACTCCTCATTGGAATCCCAGCATCCGCAAGCGCAAGTGATGCTGCATTGATAGAGGCACAGCGTGTACCACCATCGGCTTGAATCACCTGTATGTAGACATCAACAACGGCCTTCGGAAACTCCTCTAAGAACAACGCAGGTTCCAGTGCGTTTGCAATGACCATCGAAATCTCGCGTTCGCGTCGAGAAGGCGCAGGACGCTTCCTATCCGGAACAGAAAATGTCGCCATTCTGTATTCGCATCGTAAGTATGCTCTGTCATTCAATGTCAAGTGTCTCGGGTGTAGTTCACGGGGACCGTATACAGCTGCTAATATGTGCGTGTTCCCCTGCTTAATCATAGCCGAACCATCAGCCTTTTTCAGTATACCAACCTCAAGCTCTGTAGGCCTGATCTCATCGGGCCGTCGACCATCTAGTCGCAGACCTTCAGGGTTGATCAAAAAGTCCGGCTTCGTTTCAGGACTCATTATTCTATCTCATCCTCCGATTTTTCATCTTTCTCGGTATCCTCATCTTCTTCGTTCTCAGTATCCTTAGATCTTAGTTTCGCAAGCTCGTCTTTGAGCATGGCATCGACACGATCAGTAAGCTTAGATGTGTGAGACTGTTCCTCAATCATCTTGAATGCCTTAACTGCCAGCCGTGAACGTTCAATATCGGGAGCGTTTACCCAAATCCTCCCGTTCTGGCCCACTACTGTCTGTAGATTCAATTTGTCCTTGATCATGTTGATCATAGACCCTCGTCTACCGATCATCCTTGGTATCTTAGCTGGACTAACTCGCACTATCATGCCGTCGTCCAGTTTTCTTAGACCTCTCCCCTTCATAGTAAGGAACGGTCCTGTCACTCTGTCAAAGGCGGATACCTCTGCAACGATAACATCACCTATGTCCATATACTTCGAGATGTCGTCGTCGTACGGCCGTCGTAATGCATTATTTGCATGTATTGATGCCTGATACGGCCCGCCTATGTTGACCTTCCAGTTGTTACCGGCTACTATCTCGATTACACCGATAACTAGGTCGCCCTCGCGGGGGATATAGACTCCCTCAAGAGGTACAACCTTCACTGTGTTGCCTCGTAACTCTGCGAGACCCACAAGGGCTGAATAGATCTTGCCCTCTCTATCGTAGGTCCCGACTGAAGGCCTGTATCTGCCTTCTGCCAAGAGTTGACCTGGCACCACTACTTCCCTTTTCTGAAATAAAATTCCTGCCAAATGTATTGCCTCGTTATTTGAATTTGTGATCCTAATGTGTACAGCCTGTGTGCGCTGTGGTTTTATCGAACGACCTCGATGCGTATCTGACCCTTTGTCAGCTTGTTGAGGTTGTCATACAATTCTTGTCTTTGTGCGGCGGGTATCTCAACAAGTCCAGTCCAAGAACCGTCGGGATTCCATTCCTCAGACTTGATAACACCTGTATTTGCGACCATGTTGTATCCCTTTCCGGTATAGGCCGCCGGTAACTGGATTCGCAGCTTGACGCTCTCAAAGGAGATCGGAATGACCACACGTATCGCTTTCACAACCTGTGGAGCCTGTTCCTCCGCACTCACCCACGCGTTGACACTCACCTTGGCCTCCTCCATAGCCTGACGAATACGGTCAGGGGGGTGGGGATGCCCAGTCTGAGGATTCATCGCACGTTTGGAAATACTCTCAATAATCTCCTCAGTCTTCTCCTCAATGAGTTGTTTTCTCTGCTCGTGAGTTAGCTTGAACTCTCCATATTTGATGATTTCAGGTGCAATCTCAAACACCTCGGTAGTACCAAACGTGTCTTCGACCAAATCCGCCGAGGCATGTTCACCTCGTCTTGCATCCTCATAGATATCATAGCTCTTGAGAATGGATTCGAGAGAAACGTCTTCACCACGTCTATAGCTGAAAGCAAGATCCGCATCAACGAACAACTCGAATCGGAGGTGTCCCTTCTGAATGCCTACAACAACAGCATCCAGATCAAGCCATTTCTCGCCTGTTTTCTTACCTGATCCCATCATAGTTCCAGCTCAACTCCTTGAGTATCTATTCAGACTCCGATTCTAGTATGTCCTCGATTTCCTTGTTGTCAAGTTTTCGAAACTCACGATTCTCAACAGGAATGACAACAATCTCGACATTATCTGCTGTGAGCTCCGAGTCACTTGCCGCTTTCAATGCATTGAGCGCCAGCTGGATTGCTTTATCTATTGGAGTCTTACGTTTGTAGTTCTTCTCTAGATACTCACCTGCTGCTGAACTGCCTCGTCCGATGACCGCAGCTAGATATCCCCAAGAGGTGCCCACAGGGTCAGTGACGAACAGTCGTGGAGAATCATCAGAGTCAACTGAGCCAATTATCATGGCTACACCGTAGGGTCGTGCACCACCACCCTGGGTGAACTTCGCCTTTATGTCACAGATATGATCTGCTAGAGCCTCTGCAGGGATCTCCTCCTCGTAAGTGAGCCAGTACGACTGAGCCTTGACACGGGCCTCCTGAAGGAGACGCCTTGCATCAGCCATGAACCCCGAGGTCGCCACACCGATGTGATCATCAATCTTGGAAATCTTCTCTACACTGTCCGGTTCTTGAAGAGGCATGACTCGCTTCTCTGCAAGCAAGACGATACCCTCATCAACAAGGACGCCTATAGATGTGGCCCCCTGCTCTACAGCTTTCTTTGCGTATTCTGCGGCGAATATGCGTCCTTCAGGGCTGAAGATGCTAGTTGACATATCATATCCCTGGCCGCCCGAAATTCCAAACATAGTCGTTCCTCCAAGGTCTCTTGTGACAGTCCGGAAGACAGAAGATTGGTTATTGAACTAATCTGTCAATTCAGGAATGACGATATAGACCGGTATTGGTATTTGTGCCTGCAGCTCTTTGGCTGACCAAGCTCAATTCGGTAAGCTCTGCAGTAGCCACATAAAGCTTCTGGTATTGATGAAAATTTATCGGACATAGCGGGAAGAACTCTCTATAATCTACTCTTGTAGTAGATAGAGGTACACTATGAAAGCAAGACAGAACACAATTGTTGCTCCCATTACCCCGGCTCCAAACATTGCATATGACAGCACGCCAGTGACGATGAGCATGAGCAGGACCTCTGCCCAACCCGATCTTACTGTTGTCACGAAGAGCCTGAGATTGACTATGGTGACCGTCGTGAAGAAGAAGAAGAAAGCCATGAAGACAATCTCAAGGACATAGGTGATATACGGGTTGATGTTGTTTATCGTTCCCACAATCGTCTGATTAATGATATCTGGTGACGACCAAGCCCAGAAGGCAATAGCCAAAATGAGAGGCACCACCGCAAAGATGATGGTGATAACACTAGAGCGTACAATCTCGCTTCTCTCGGGTATTCTGTCACTCATTATCGCTCTCACCGAACGTAAGTCGGCAAATCTACGTACCTTACTTAAAGATACCGACAGACCGACTCGCGTATCAGACCTCGGAGGCCACCTCCGCACTAGGATTAGGTAGCTTCAGTATTAACAGCAACAAAACTAGATTCTCCCCTGTCTTGAAGTAAAATGGAACAGACGCACCAAGCATTACCATACAACCCGTCAGTATTGGGCCCAGAAACAAAACGATACCCTTCACAGACTATGACCAGCCCATCCAACTTGCGCACTGGGAACTGGAATAGGGATCGGATATCAATACAGGGGACATCCATGTATCCACTGTATCAAGAGAGGCCCATATGCAGTATAGAACAAGCAGTTGTATGACGAAACGGTCAACTGCTAGTCGTCTTATCGTCGTGAAACGAGCCTGTAGCCGTGACTTCATTGCGTTCCGAAAGGAATCTATCTATCATGGGATGCTTCATCTTTGTTTCTCTAGATACGCGGACCTTCTCCCGATGGCGTTTCACCTGCATGGCAACAACATATGACATTGCGGCTAGAATCCCGGCAATCGCACTTGGTGATGCTCTGAATGCAAACGAGGAAACAATCCCGACTAGCTCCGAGAGAAGAGCTACTGTGAAGACTCCGAGCACAACACCCCTAACCGAATTAAGAAGCTCATTTGCTGCTGCCGCCGGAGCAACAAGAATCGCATAGACAAGAATCGCCCCAACCGCCTTTGTGGCAAGTGCAATTGCCAGAGCAGATGTAATCAGCATGAGATAGTGATACGCCCGCGCATTCATCCCGTGGGCCAACGAACCCTCCATATCCACACTGACATAGATGAACTCTTTGTTGAAGACCGCCGTGATGACAACTAGAATCAGTGCCGTGAGAGCGAGCATAACTACGTCAAAGTTATTGAGCAGCAGAATATCGCCGATAAGATAGCCCCAGATTTGAGGAACCTGGGTTGGGGGGATATAGTACATCAAGAAGACCGCGATGCTCATAGAGAGGGCGAATGATACACCCACGGCAACCTCCATCTTCTGTGCAATACCTGATTCTCCAGCATGACCAGTGACAAGAGCGACAAACACTGCGAAAGACAGAGCGCCCAGAATCGGATCAAACCATGGGACGAGTCCGCTCTCTTGAAGGAAAAGACCCAGCGCAGCTCCCCCCAATGCTGCATGTGCAACTCCCGCCGTCATAAAGGAGAGACCTCTGAATACAAGAAACGTCCCACTAGCCGATGCCACTAGGGCAACTAGAACAGCACCAATCAGAGCCCGCTGCAAGAAGGGTGTAGTCAATATGATTTCAATTATCTCAAGCATGTCTGTCAACTCCCGAGTCTCTCGTCACACAATAGCGATGGCCCGCATATTCCACAACTCGCGCATCTGGACCATACACCTTCTGAAGAAGCTCCGGATCCATGATCGAACATGGAGTGCCAACCCCTATCACAGTGTTCTGTAGCAATAGAACATCTTGCACCAAGGTATGTATCGGATTCAGGTCGTGGGTCACCATGATAACGCTAACGTCGTTCTCCTCATGGTAAGCCTTGAGAGCTTCCACAATCATATTCTGGCTCTCCACGTCAGTCCCCGCGAGAGGCTCATCAAGCAGTAGGAGTTTGCCTTCGCTGGCAAGAGCTCTGGCAACAAGGACACGCTGCCGTTGCCCTCCGGAGAGCTCGGGAAATGGCCTCTCCCAGAGCTTCTCCATATTCACCTTCTCCAGTGCTCTCATTGAGATCTTCTTGTCTGTCGAAGAAGCTATGCGAGGGGGGCGCTTCTTCAGAAGTCGGCCCATCAAGACTATATCAATGACTTTCATCGGGATGTTAACATCGATGCGATCTCTTTGGGGTAAGTAGCGAACTCTTTTCCGAATTTCGCCAGGTTGTTCCACAGAGTCATATCCAAATAATCCGATGCGCCCACGAAATGGATTGAGCAGGCCAAGAGCTGTCTTTACCAGCGTACTCTTCCCGGATCCATTGGGGCCGATGACTGCAACAAAGCTTGGTTCTTGGATTTGAAATGTGACATCGTGAAGGGCAACTTCGCCATTTGGGTATTTGACCCAGAGGTTCTCTGACTCGAAGAGAACATGATTCTCACGCAACTATTGTCAGCTCCCAAGGACTGTGATCTGTATCTGGTTTACATGCCTCTGGCTACGAAGGTTCTTGACAAACTCTCTGACCTTCTCAGCAGACCCCTTGGTCATCAAGACGTCGACACAACGGCCGTCTGACGCATGAGAATGCATCAGTGCAGTGATGAGATTGCTATAGGCATGTTGCACGCGATTGCATACAGCATCCTTGCCCTGCGATGCATAGCTCACTGTCATTACTATGCTAATCTCACCCCTCAGTTCCTCAAGGTCCCTATGCTCTGCCAAGAGAGACCTTATCCCATGCCGAACAACATCAGACCTGCTGGAGAATCCTCCTTCTGACTGAAGGTCTTCTAGGTCTTCCAAATCAGCATCAGACATTGATACTGCTACTATAGGCAACTATCTCACAACCTCAATTTCTACTAGCGTTGACTTGCAAAGTGCAATCCCGTGATTATTAACTATGACGTAACACTTAATAACCTGCGCATCCATGACACAGTGTTATTAACCAATGCAGAGAAGTTAATAAAATGGAGTGTCCTTCATGAGAAAGCGAAGATCTGTCATACTAATCATGATACTGGTAACACTAGGACCGCTGGGCCTGCTATCGGGAGTGGAAGCACAAGAAGATCCCACGTATTCTGTGGCGGTCTCCATAGCCCCACTTGGAGGCATTGTCAAGAGAGTAGGCGGTGGTTCTGTCGAGACTGTCATCATTCTGCCAGAAGGGGTGGAGCCTCATGCGTCTCAGCTTCCAACTGAGGCTGTAGCCGCTGCTCAGAATGCCGACCTACTTGTCTTCACTGGACATTTTCCATGGGAGGATAGTCTGTCCGAGCAGACTGAAAACCCCTTCATAAGCCTTCAAAATGCCGATGCAATTGAGAATTATACCGACTACGGTGCAAGACTATCACCTCTTCCGGGAGACCTCGAATTGGTCCACGAAGATGAAGAGCATGATCATGAAGAACACGAACTCGAGGGGAATCCACATGGGTACTGGTTGCTTCCGACAAATGCACTAGCCATTGCCAATGCGACGAGAGTTGCGTTATCGGCAATAGATGACAGCCTATCAGGGTTCTTTGATAACAACTTCGAGAGCTTTGTGGAGGATGTCACAGCCTTCGAGAACCTCGTTGAAACCACCAATGGCGACTACGGATTCGCAAGCATGAAAGCCATCACTGTATTTCCAGCGGAGGCCTACGTGGCGGAAGCATTTGGTATAGAGGCTGTGGCCTATCTGCAAGAAGGAAACATCCAGATCTCTGGAAAAGAACTTCTTCAGGTACAGGACGCTCTAAGGAATGGGTCGATCTCGTTGATCCTAGGTTCCGATGTTGCTCGTCTGCAGGCTGCTGGAGAGTTTGCGTTGCAAATGGTGGAGGACTATGGAGGGACCTTAGTATGGTGGAGAGCGGTCTTCTTTGAAGGCTTGGCGGACTACTTGGCGGTGATGACATACAATCTTGGTGCGCTTACATCTGCACTTGAATTCAGAGAAAGAGCAGGTACAGATTCTGTATTTCCAATCCTCTTCGGAGGCTTAGCTGGTGTCTTTGGCCTGATAGCAGTGCTAGAGGGTGTGGTAATCTACAGAAGAGCAAGAGAGGAATAGACGGTAACCTAGTCACTCAGACTTCGCCGATGTTCCAAGGCGGAGATTGTACACTTCAAATTCCAGACCAGTCAGTTCGTCTTGAATCTCCCGATACTTGCGGTCAAACTCCTCAGAGCCGATCAGACCGGCCTTCTTATCCATGACCAGCCGCTTGAGTGCCTTCTGCCGAGTATGTATCTTGGTCTTGAGTTCCTCCCACCGTGTCTTGTTCTGGTCCACAGAGGCTCGCCAACTTTCACTAGACTCAGATACTTGGTCCAACCTCCTCACCATATCATTGAGGGATTTGCGAATCTCCTCTGGGGTCTTTTCGCTCTCTGACTCGTTCTCATTCAATATGGACACCAATTACACGGTTGCTGCTAGAAGTGATATATGCATTGAGATTCGATAGTTAATGGAGTGAAATCACCATATACCCAGCATCAGCGGCATGAGAGGAACAACCGGTAACAGAAGGACTGTTCCCACAGTCACCAGTGCTGCAGCCGTTTCGGACTCCAGCCCAAAGTTCGAGGAATAGATGACAGTGATGACAGCAGGAGGCATCATGGCCTCAAGCAAAAGGACACTCTTGGCAACCGGTGAGAGAGGCGCAATAGTCAGTAGCAAGAATGTAGCCGTTGGGACAAGGAGTTGTCGTATAGAGAGAGGCGGCAGGTTTTCGCGTAAGCTTGCCAACCTGAATCGTTCTCCTAGACCCAGGCCCACTACAAACAATGAGAGGTAGCTGGTCATTGTTCCGTTGAGAGCGAATACAGGTTCTAGCTGTACTGGCAAAGAGAAAGAGAACAAGAGAAGAATAATGCCAATGATTGCCGCGATGAATGGAGGAAATAGAACCGCCTTCTTGACTGTCTTTCGTAGACTGGCATGACTCTCACTGTATGCTGAACCAATAAGTGCACCACCCGTCGAAAAGAGCGTCATCTGGGTAATGGAATAGAGTGCGACTATTGGAATGCCCTCCGGTCCAATAAACATCAGTATCAGGGGAACTGGAAGGAATATGCCGTTATTGAAAGTCACAGAAAGGGCCTCTGCCCCGAGTCGTCTCCTCTCAATGGTGCTGGACCTCCTGAAGACGAGTATCATCACAAGACCTGAGAGATGAATGAATACTGTGACGAAGACCACTAGCGGTAGCTCCGAAAGAGCGGTTGCAGTTGCACCGAGAAAGGTATACATTATGAGAATCGGGAGTAAAATATTGATGAGCAGACCCGTGACCAGCTCGTTGATACGAGGGGCTCTTCTGTAGTGACGAGATATGAGAAACCCTAAGAGGATAAGTAGATAGAAGAGAGCCAGTTGCGAAAGGAGGTCAAACCAGGGCTGCATCTTGTTTTCTCCGGGTGCGACGATAGTACCACCACGAAAGAAGTTAACGGTGGGTGCTATTCTTGAGCGCATCCAGACGTAGATTCTTGAGTGTGTTGTTAGTGGGCCATCCTGAAACAGCATCCCATCCTCTGTATTCATAGTATTCGTGCAGTTGACGGCGCAGATCAGGCGCATGCCCATCAATTATTGCACCTTTGAGAGGACGGAGCAAATTTGGGGGAAGCCTGTCGGCATCCGGTGTGAGGCCACAACTAAGATTGAACAGGCGTTTCATCGTGACTGCACGCGATCCGTACTCAAGTACCTGAAGGGGACGCAACGCAATCCCGGTCGCATATTCCAGCATCTTTGTCAGAGTATTGGATGGGAATGTGGCAAAGTGGCATAGAATCAATGAATCGTAGAATGCTCGAATATCCTGTATTCTTGCCGACAGCACACCTCTCCCCGAGTCACTCAATCGATTGCCAGCAACCACTCCCAGGTCGGGAAACTCAACACCCATGTCTACAGCATAAGCGTCCGCCTCCGTATGACTTGCGCCTCTAGATGATACTGCGTAGACGACAGCCATCGCTGCAAAAGCACGAGGATCATGATTTGGAACCTCCAGCCCTTTGACATGAAGAACCTCGCTCTCACAGCCATATTTCTCTCCTAATGCTTGTGATCCATCTGCAAGGTCTGAACCAAATCCTGTTCTATATGCAATAGCCCTTATGGCCTGCTGTATCTTGTCAAAGTCGCCCCATTCCAAGTCATAGTCGACGAGACCCTGTTCAGAGAGATGGGTGGCAAAAGCAATTATTGAACCAGTGCTTATCGTGTCCATTCCAAGCTGGTTACAGAGGCGACCGAGGAGAGATACCTCACGGATATCGGAGAGTAGAAGATTCGGTCCAAATGCTGCAATGGTCTGAAACTCTGGCGCGCCATAGTCCTTCTCTCCCTCACTTGGAACTGTAATCCGTTTCCCACACCCGATAGGACAAGAGTGACATGCAGTACTTCCCGTAACGAATGATCCGAGAGCTGTGGCGTTCAGATATGACACATCGAACTCGGGTAACTGAAAGTACTTGACCGGCATATCATTATGCAACATAGCACGATCTACATACATGGGGGTGCCCTCGTTGCTCAATATCTCGTTCTCTGCTTGCAGATGCTTGGACTCGGTTCTGGTCAGCTTCAGGAAACCCTTCGGATTGTGAAGCTCGATGGGTTTGTTCCCACGTACTACAATCGCCTTCAGTTTTTTTTGACCCATCATGGCACCAAGTCCACATCTGGCCGCGACTCTCTCTCTGTGCACGATGCTTGAAAAACGAACAAGATTCTCTCCTGCAGGTCCTATGCACGCGATCTCGCAATGGCCGAACTGCTTTTTCAACTCCGTCTGGACATCTTCCGTCTTCAGTCCCCAGACGTCACTTCCGGAGATGATTTCGGCATACCCATCAAAAAGCGTTAGAACACAGGGAGAGTCAGAATGGCCGACAATGATGATTCCGTCAAAACCTGCAGACTTGAGTTCAGCTCCAAAGTGACCCCCAATATTGGACTCTCCCCAGAACCCGGTAAGAGGGGACCTCGCGCAGAAGACACCTCTTCCGCTGCACGGTGCCAAAGTATTGGTCAATGGCCCTGTCATAAAGAGCAGCGGATTCATGGAGGCAAGAGGAATGGCTTCAAAGTTGACCATTTCATAGAGCATTCTTGAAGCGTAACCGCTCCCGCCAATGAAATCGTTAATCCAAGTCTTTTCGAGAGGGACACGCTTGACTGTGTTATTTGTCAGATTGACATGAAGTATGCCTCCTGCGTAGCCAGACAGTGTCAAGTAACATTCAGCTCCTAGGGAATCTGTGCATGCCTCACTCTTATGAACGATAGCACCTGTGAGCACGAAGCGTTGCCTGCCAACAAGTGAATGCCCTCTCTGTGATACTACACTGACGGTAGAGGGCTGTACGGTTTCAGGCTTGTTTCACGTCTGCAACATGGACGCTACATGAAACACAGGGGTCATAGGCGCGGACAACAGTTTCCAGCTTTGAGCCAATAATCTTAGGGTCCTTGACTCCCTGTTCCGCCAGAGCTTCAGCAAGACGTCGAAGGTCAGTCTCAAGCATTGGTAAGAACATCGCGGTTGGAGTCACAATGTCTGCTGCGGTGACCCTGCCTGCCTTGTTGATCTTTATAGTGTAAGCTAGCAGGCCACGGGGGGCCTCCGAAAGCGATACACCGGTACCGCCCTTCTCGATCTTGGGCTTAATCCGCCGTTCGTAAGGCTTCAACTCACCTGCCAACTCTCGAGACATCCTCTCGGCCCGATCCACATAATAGATCAGCTCAACAGCCTGGGCAAAGTTGTTTGACATTGGGTTACTGGGGTCGAGATGTGCTGAATACATCTCGGCAAGCTCCTTTGCTCTGCCATCCAACCCACCTCCGAAGAGCGTAAACCTTGATAGAGCTGAGGTCATGAACGGCTCACTGTTGTAGTGACTGTGTTTTGCAAAAGAGTGTGGTACCACCGATTCGTTGATTCTCATTTTGTATGCATCTGCACGGAAGGCACTACCGTCAGTACCCTGCACAGTGTCGCCGAGCATCGAATAAGTACCATCATGAGGTTTCAGAGCCAGATGCACCCGCTCTGCATCTACTTCGGGCCAGTTCCTGTAGCTCACCAGATTCTCCAGTGCCTCTTCAGCATCATTTCTAAGATCTCTGAGCCGTTGGGCTATCTTCTCCAGCTGAGTCTTTGTTGGTAGCCGCCCGAATCCTCCTATGAGGACATTCTCTTGGTGGATATAACGAGAACCTAAGACCGTCTGAATATCGGCACCTATATCCTTCAATGCAATACCAGCCCTGAGGATATCAGGGTGTTCTTCTCCGAGGGTGAAGGCGTCATGGTAACCAAGAAAATCGGGTAGCGCGAGTAGGAACAGGTGAAGCGCATGACTCTCGATATAGTCCCCAATATAGAGAATCTCACGAAGACGCTTTGTCTGCCCAGTGGAGTTGAGCCCAATGGCATTCTCGGCGGCTTGCACGCCAGTAATCTTGTGCGCTGCTGCGCAGAAGGAACATACACGGGGATATACGGCAACTGCCTCATCAATTGGCTTGCCAATAGTTATTGACTCGAAGAAGCGTGGGCCTTCGAATACGTTGAACTGGACGACATCTACTCCCTTACCTGTATAGGATACCTCGATTCCAGCCTTTCCCTCTATTCTTGCAATGTGGTCTATGGATATTGGATGCTTTACCGATCTCTTCTTGCTCTTAGTCTTGGCCATTACTTCTTCCCTCCAAAAATCTTCTCAAGCATCGGCTCCAGATTTTCATCATGCGCTCCGAATATCTTCATTCGATTACGTATGTACTCCTCATCAAAACCCTTCTTCTTGAACAGCTTTGCAAGGGAATCGAACCAAGCAGTCTCATGTGGGACTGGCCCCCTGCATCCTATACAAGGTACATTATAGCTTAAGCATCGTGCCTTACACCCGGCGGTAGTCACGGGACCAAGACAAGGTTCTCCCTTCTCGATCAGAATACAGGAGTTCCCTGCGAGCCTGCATTCTGCACATACCGGGTAGTCCTTGGGTTCTGGAAAAGTACCAAAAAGGAAGGCCGAAATGAAATATAGAAGTTCGTCCTCCTCAGGAGGGCAGCCAGGGAGGAAGTAGTCCACCTTGACGTGGTCAGAGACAGGAGTGGCCTGAAGCCCCTGCATGTCTATTCTGTTCTCACCATACACTTCTGCATAGAGTTCATCGTAGTCTTTGTCACCCTCAGCCCAACTCTGGACACCTCCGTTGACAGCACAGGCCCCAAGAGCCACGAGAATCCGTGAATGCCTCCGAATCTCCTTGAGTTCCTCGAGGTCCTTCTCAGTGGAAACAGAACCCTCAACAAAGGCTACATCAACATCAGAGCCCATCTGGCTGGCGCTTGATATCATGTAGAAGCTCTCGATCTCCACTGCCTGTACGATCTCTACTATCTTTTGAACCGTAGCAAGCTTAAGCTGGCAACCATAACAGGAAGTCAGAGCATAGACCGCCATCTTTGGCCTGCAGATATCCCCACACTCTTCGATGATAGCCATTTAGATCAACCCCGGAATGGAAGTAATAGCGTAATAGTCGAAGACTGGCCCATCCTTACAGGCATATTTCCACGACGTTGCGGTTCCTATGTTGCAGTGACCGCATTTTCCTACTCCACACTTCATCCGTCTCTCAAGGGTGACGAAGATGTAGCGCGGGTCGTATCCCTTCTCAACAAGATAATCAAACATACCTCGGTACATTGCAGGAGGACCGCACATTGCAACAGCGCAGTTCTCCGGGTCAACATTTGCCTTATCCATGTGTTCGGTTGAGCGACCGTGAAGGCCCGGATAGTCTGGGTCACGAGTGACACTTTGAACTATGGCGATGTTTTCAGCAGTGGCGATATCTTTCATTGCCTCGAGTTCTTTCTCGAAGAGAAGTTCCTTGCCATACTTCGCGGTATTGATGATGGTGATGTTTCCGAACTGCCATCTGTTGTCGATGGCATACAGAAAGACCGATCGTAGTGGAGCCATACCGAGTCCAGCTGCAACACAGAGCAAATCACGACCGTGAAACTCCTCCATGGGAAAACCGTTTCCATAAGGCCCCCTGATACCTACTAAGGTACCTGGCGCCAGCTTGTGGATTGCAGAGGTGACACGCCCCGCATTTCTGATACATAATTCGAAGAAGCCCATCCGCCGCGCGGACGAACAGATCGATATCGGAACCTCACCAAGACCCAGAAGAGATACCTCCACAAACTGGCCCGGTTTGAAACGCCAGTTCTGTGCAACTTCCGAGTCCTCAAAACGAAAGAGAAACAGAGTCTCCAAATCAGTGAGACTGTACTTCCTCAGTAGTCTGCATTTGTGAGTATCATACACAGATTTCTCAGTCGTTCTCATACTAAACCGCCTCCTTGTAGCCACCTATCTCCATCAGATTCTTTCTGAAATTGATATCTGCAGGACAAAAATAGGTACAACGTCCACACCCCACGCAATAGGCCGTAGTCGTGTCTTTGTTGTACGCGTTCTTACACATATACCGGTTCACAAAGCGCGATTTCTTAGTGGGTCTGAAATTGTGCGGGCCAGCGACAAGCCCATGGGATCGAAATTGACAAGAATCCCAGATTCGCACCCGTTCTCCAGTCATTCCATCAATGCTTGGTATATCCGTCACATCATAGCAACGACATGTGGGACAAGTGAGAGTGCAGTTTCCACAACCAAGACACTCCTCACTCTCGCGATCATACATGGGATGATCACGGCGAAGCTCAAGGAAGTACCTGAGGTCATCCCAGTTCCCTTGGATGGGAAACATCTTGGTCCTCTTCTCACTGAAGGCACTCAAGTAGTCAACGTCTTCCTTTGTAACCTCATCAAACATCTCCATGTTGGGATCGATAAGTTTGTGGCCCGTCACGGTTCCCACCCGAACCAAGAAGCCATCAGGCAGTTCATGGAAAAACAGGTCAAAGCCCGCGTCGACAAGGTCCACACGTCGAACATTGCAGAAACAGTACTCATCCGGCAGACATGAGAGGCCGATTATGATGCCATTCTCGCGTCGCTTTTTATAGTATGGATCGGGATTCTCGTCTATGAACTCGGAGTCCACGATGCGGAGTCCGACGATGTCGCAGGAGTGTACTCCAAAAAGAATTGTCTTTGTGTCTTTTGGAACATTCTCATAGAGCTGTACCTCTGTAGTGTCGAAGGTGAACATTGTTTCTTTAGCTGGATAAAAAAAACGACGAGGAGGACGTATCGTTCGGTCGTAATGGAACTCAACATCTTTGACATCGTCAACCTCACAGAAGTCATAGAATCTCTCCGATATTCTTGTTGGGGCATAGAGAGTCCCTTTTGTTTTCAAACAATCAAGGAACTTGTATGTGTTTGCCTTGGAAATCTTGACATATCTCAAATGTCCTAGCACCTCGTCAAGTATCGGTTGATGGCTAAGGGATAGTTACTTTGGTAATAAAATCGAGGGTATGGGATAGCTGCCTTGAACTGGGGTAAAGCTGGGTAGTACGCGGCTAGCTCTCTAAGAAGACTGACAAGATCCTTATCGCTCCATCTGAAAGCATAAGACTAGGGGTGAACTGGTAGATATCATGGTTCCACAGAGTTGCACCAGTGCCATCTCTGGACGGGCATATTCTGCGGTCCAACCGGCAGTGAACAGTTGAGGGCTAACTCGGGCACTTGTCGGCAATCTGATTCAATTGGATTACCGCACTCGGTATTAAGCATCCTGTCAGATGTCACAAGCGTCATTGCCAGTACACCTGTATCGATAACGTGATATTTCTGTCAGTTGAACTAGGAATGAACGGGCAGCAAATCTTCTATCTGTTGCCTCTAGACGAGCGACGAATGGGATTCACAGTCGATTTCTGATTCATGGACATGACACAAGTATTATATCGCCTGCTAGGCTCTCCCCCTCGATATAGCACCAAGTCGGAGATTAGGCCCCATGGTCAATAAACCAGCAAAGAAGTCAACTTCCGATAGCAAACCAACAGACGTGCTCATCATAGGTGCAGGAATGGCTGGAATCAGTGCGGCTCTTGACTTGGCCGCCGGAGGACACCAAGCCCATTTGATTGAGAGAACCGTCAACATAGGAGGTAACTATGTTGCGATTTACAAGATTTTTCCAGCACTTGAATGCTCAGCCTGTGTTATGACGCCGTTGACCTCATTCGTGGGGCGGCATCCAAACATCACGATCCATGCACTGTCCGAAATTGAAGAAGTCAGAGGCAGGGCTGGTGATTTCACAGTCACAATTAGAAAAAGGGCGAGATATGTCAACGAAGAAACCTGCACTGGTTGTCAGACCTGTATCCAAGCTTGTCCGGTCGAGGTGCCGAATGAGTATGACTTCGGACAATCTTTGAGAAAGGCCATCTACATGAATTTCGCTCAGCAGATTCCGCTTGTGGCGACAATCGATAAGGAGGCCTGCATTGGATGTGGAACATGCGCAGGAGTATGTCCTCAGGATTGCATCAACTATGAGGATGAAGACGAGCTCTATGACCTCCATGTTGGTTCCATCATAGTCGCATCCGGGTTCCAAGAATACAAACCCTATGACTACAGTGAATACGGGTATGGTGTGTTTCCTAATGTAGTGACATCCTTAGAATACGACAGGCAGACCCATCCAACTGGACCCACAGATGCCCATATGGTAAGACCCTCTGATGGACGAGAGCCCGAGAGAATCCTATTTGTCAACTGTGTGGGAAGCCGTGATGTTCGCGAGAATATTCAGGGGTACAGCGACCACTGCAACAAGGTCTGCTGTTCTTTTGGCCTCAAACTTGCACAGGTCACGAGGATGCACTATCCCGAGGAGCACTGTGAAATAATCTACACCTACATGGATCTCCGCACCGCGGGAAAGGCTCTAGAAGAGTTCCTCTGGGACTCACAACACAATCAGGGGATAAACTTCATTCGCGGACGAGTGGCCGAGATATCGGAGGATCCAAGCACAAACGACCTCTTTGTCAAAATTGAAGATACGGACACCGGTGAGATTCAGGAACTCGAGGGGGTTTCAATGGTGGTTCTCAACGGTAGTTTCAGACCGAATGATGGCCATGTGGAGTTGATGAAGAAACTGAACATTGACTTGGACGAAGCCACTGGTTGGGTGAAGGAGAAACAGGCAAACTCTGCAGCACTGGAAACGAGCCGGCCGGGCATATTCATGGCTGGATGCATTCATGGTCCCAAGGACGGTACAGATACTGTTAACGAAGGGAAAGGTGCAGCAATGGCGGCGCATTCGATTCTGCCCTTGCCTGAACCAAAGCAGGAGGAAGAGATAACCCCGATTGAAGTAGGCGATGAACCACGTGTTGGGGTATTCATCTGTCACTGCGGCGGAATCATTGGAGATGTCATTGATTCTCCAGCTCTGGCTGAATGGGCGAAGGACCTTCCAAATGTTGCATACAGCACTGACTACATCTTCATGTGTAGCGACCCCGGCCAGGAACTCATCACCGAGGCCATCAAAGAGCACAACTTGAACCGTGTAGTTGTCGGCTCCTGTTCACCCCTCCAACATGAGGGGACCTTTAGAGGAGCGCTTGAAAGGGCAGGTCTGTCAGGGTACTATTTAGTTGGCCCCGTCGGCCTCCGCGAGCAGCTCACACTGGTCAACAAGAATGCACCACCTGATGAGCGACAGGAAAAGGCTCAGGATATGATTCGAAGTGGTGTTGCCAAGGCGATAAACAATGAAGAGGTGCCCGTGAAGTCAGTAGATGTGGTAAGAACCGTCATGGTCGTCGGGGGAGGAGTTTCCGGGATGACTGCATCTCTGGATATAGCCAGAAAGGGTTTCAAGGTGATACTCGTGGAGAAGACGAACTGCCTCGGCGGACGACTGAACGAGCTCTATAGTATATTCCCCGACATGCAATCCGCTCAGGAGATAGTGGACGACCTTATCGAGAGGGTGAATGAGGAGGATCTGATCACCGTACTTCTTAACTCCAAAGTGGTAGATCGCGATGGAGCGTATGGAAGCTACGAGATCATGATTGAGAATGTGGAAACTGGAGAGAGAAAGCCATACAATATAGGTACAATGGTGATTACGGTCGGAACGGACACATATGAACCCGAAGAGGGAGAATATGGATGGGGCAAGCTTGACAATGTCATAACCACACTTGACCTTGAAAGAATGATGAAGAATGGCGAGCTGAAGAAACCACCAAAGAACCCGGTCTTCATCCATTGTGTTGGTTCAAGACAGAGTCCTGGAGAGGGCAATCGGTACTGCTCCCGTGTTTGCTGCTCGGCTGTGATAGCCATGCAAAACGAGCTTAACGAGATGTTTCCAGACATCAAGATCTTCTCCGCATACAAAGAACACATCCGTCCCTTTGCCAATGGCATGGAAGAGATGTGGAGAGAAAATCGGCAGAAGGGGGTCACCTACCTGCGATGGGTCAGGGAGAGACCTGTGATAGTGGAGAAAGCCGAAGATTCGGATGAGGCAATAGTCACCGTTTATGATACCCTCTCTCAGGAAACCTTCAAGATAAAATCAGACATGGTCATTCTTGCTGTAGGACTTGAGGCGCCACACGATGTGAACGAGCTTGTGAAAGCACTTGGAATCAACAGGAGCCAAGACGGTTTCCTGGCAGAGATGCACATGAAATTCAGACCTGTAGAAACTACGGTTCCAGGAGTGTTCCTCGGTGTAACCTACGCAAAGAATGTCAGTGACTCCATCAATCAAGCACGGGGAGCGGCCAGCGAAGCCACTGCACCCCTGAATATGGGCACCGTGGAGATCGAGCTACTGGTTGCAGAAGTGGACCAAGACCTCTGTGTCGGCTGTGACCTCTGCCATTATTCTGAGATTTGCCCATACGATGCTGTATCAATGGTTGAGGTGTCACCCGGGGTTAAGAAGAGCGTCACCGATGAGATGCGATGTGAGGGGTGTGGTGCATGCTGTGCGATATGTCCAACTGGTGCAAGGGACCTGCGATGGTGGCGGGAGAACAGCTTTTTGGATCAGATAGAAGAGATGCTCCGGGAGTAGGATGCAGATGGTTACACTCGACGGACTGTATTCCGCATGGATGGTTCTTAATGACTTGTTGGGCGACCTGCGAGAGAAGGGAGTGCATATCCCCGATTTGACATACACAGACTTCCGAAATAGCAAGATGCTCCTTGAGTATCTCCGATCGCTAGAAGAAGACCTTCGTGCCTCTGACAACGCAGATGAGAAGCTGAGAGTTGATATGGAAGACAAAATACTCCGACTCCGTGAAACACTGCTCTCTTGGGCGGAAGCCGAGATTGGCGTTGAGTATCGCAAGAAATGGGAAGAGGAGATACGAAGCGGCCTGAGAGAGGAGATTGACCTTCCTGAAACGGAAACTCCTGTGCCTATCAGTGATCTTCCCAGAGAGAAGGAAGTCAGTTTCTTCAGAATGAGACTGCCAGAGGGGATTCCTGTTGAGGTAGTCTCCGAGATTGCTGAGCACTGCAATGTACTCATCTCACTGGATGGCGAACGCCACCTGCAAGTGAGCGGAAAGAAAGACTGTGTCAGAAGAGCAATGATACTACTCGGAGAAACGTTCTACGGGAAGAACCAAATCAAAAACTAGCAATCTGACTCGTATTGCCGAGATACATCACTACTCGTACAGTAGCTGCTATATTCCGAGCTTCTCCGCCACAGGATCTAGAGAGACACGGTTGAGTTCAAATCCAAGAGCCTCTGCGTCTAGTCCCATAGCAGCACCCAGAATCTGAGTAACGAAGAGTGCCGGGAGTTCAAGCGACTCACCTTTGTCATCCTCCATGCCTAGGACTTGCACATCAAACTGCGTGTGACAGGCAGGGCAGTTGGTAACAACACAGTCTGCATCTGCTTCTCTTGCAGACAGCATCTTCTCTCTTAATATGCTCGTGGCCACCTCTTCACTAGAAATGAGCAGGGGAGAACCACAACATCTGAGCTTCAGCCCCCAAGAAACACTTCTCGCTCCTGTAATCTCCAGTAACTCGTCCACCTTGCGTGGTAGTTCTGGATCATCAAACGCAGCCACTTGCGATGGCCGTATCAGGTGGCATCCCGGATGGAATGCTATCTTTAGACCATCAAGGGGGTGCACAATGCTATCTCTTATCTGATCCCTGAGATCGTAAAGAACATCTACGAAGTGTCTGATTTTCACATCGCCCGAGTATTTCAGACCTAGTGTCTCAAGTGCCGTATTCACCTGTTGTTTCTGTTCTTCGTGATTGTGTAGAACATGGTCTACATCCCTGAGAGAACCGAAGCATCCATTGCATGGAGTAACGATGTCATGGCCACGACTCCCTGCAAGCGCAATGTTGCGCCCTGAGAGAGCCAACCAGCTTCGTTCATCAATAGACTTCAAGACCACAGTGCCACAGCAAGAGGCCCCATCAAAGTCAATCAACTTGATGTCAAGGGCTTTAGCAACGGCCCTCATGGAACTCTCATAGTTATTGAAACGATTAGGAATTGCACATCCCAAGAAGACTTCATAGCTCTGGGTCATTCTTCATCATCCTCCTTCAGTTTCATGAGACCCGTTTCTTCGAAGATCTTCTGAGTGTCCTCAGTGTTCAGTGCAGGAACGTCTTCGAGCCCTAAATCCTCCCGTTCCCAGTCCGTTGGTTCATAGAGCTTCCCAGTGTCATAGAGACCTTTTCGAGATACAACATACCCATGGGGAACAATGCCCCTCTTGAATGCCATATTCTTGAGACCAAAAATGATGTCAGTTATGTCGATTCCCTGAGGACAACGCTCTTGGCATGTATAACAGGTAGTGCAGAGCCAGACCATATCGGTCTCGAGGACTTCCTTCAGTCCAAATACGAGCATCCTCATGAGCTCATGGACCTGAACGTTAACTTTGTCGCTGACTGGACACCCAGCACTGCATTTCGCGCATTGAAAACAGGTAGTCAAATCTTGCCCGCCCAGTAGTTTCGCGGTCTCCCGGGTAAACTCTTTGTCTAGAGTAGAGAACTCCTTGCCTTCGAAACTCTTGAACTGACCCCATGTCTCTGTCATGCATATCACTTCTTGGGTCTGCTGACACTCAGGTCTCGTTTCTTGCTCCGCTTATATCAATAGCGTCGGAGGCAGATGCAGTTAGCTCATAGGTGACAGAATCCGCGAGCGGGCATTCTCTCGATGCTCCATTCCGTTGTCAACATTGAACTCGTCCAGTTCTGATTCGTGATGATTCTCTTAGAATGACACACTACAGAGATTTCGTACCTTCTCAAAGTCAACGTGACTCAATGGACCCTTGTAATCTTGGGGAAATGGCGTATAGGAATCGCATTTCTCAAGAAGATTGCTCTGACGCGACCTGTCATAGGATTTCAAACAGCTGAATTAGTGATCTGGAGGCGAATCAGGGCAGCACGACTGCCAGAGAGGTGACACTGACAATGGCAAAGGACAACAAGGCAAAGAAGACCACCGACGAGAAAAAGCAGAGACCGAAGAAGTAACGGCAGATGCGATGTTCTCACATCACTCAGAACAACATAGAGGAGGGAGGCCGGCATGAACTGGCCAATCTCTCTATCTAACATCCATAGAGGGCGGTTCAGCGATAGAATAGAATGGTCATTCTCCACCCAGTCTGCTATTCTTAGTGACAGATTGACTGGCATAGTATTGCTCTGATTGAGTCAATATCAGATATGATTAGTGTGATTCTGAACCTACAATAGAGGATTCTGCTGAAGACCTAGAATACAACAATATGCAGTCTATAGTGAGTTGCTTGAGCATTATTGGGTGCGTAAATTGAGGGACGACAGCGTATACGATTCGCAGTGTTTCTGTTACGTTGCTCGCAAGCAGACTGTGTCCACAATCTCTTCAAGGGATTGGGGAACTGCAGCACGCTACTAGGGGCAACACGACTGCCACAGAGGTGACAATAATAATGGCAAAGGACAAGAAGGGAAAGAAGACCACCGACGAGAAGAAGAAGAAACCAAAGAAATAACGACACCTCTGGTTTTTTCCATTGATCTGCTAATACTTGGAGCATAAAGGCCAGTGAAGGCTGGCCGATTTCTCTACCTATTTCTAAGCGGGCTCGGTCCGAGTTTCTCAACGAGCTCGGAGAGTTCCTTGACCTTCTCAGCCCAGATGGGGCCTTCACTGGCACTAATCTGTGTGAATTGCAGACGCTCTGGTTCCAAGCCAGCCTTTTCAACTATCTTCTTGGCTATTGCATATCTTCTCTCAAAGGCGATGAAACTGGTATCTATCTCCACTACTCAGGTCCGTAGACCTCCTTGATTCTTCGAATGGTATGCGCCCACTACTCAAGGAAGATTCCCTGTCTTCTCCTGTGCGGCAACACACTGAGGAACCGTAGGCGTGAAGAGCTCCGTTCAAATCTCAGTATCCTGTGGTCAGCAGTCTGTCCAATTGCCAGATAGGTTTCCGTGGGCCGAGCCGCAAAAAAAAGTTAGCATAGTCACCGGGGAGATGCACAACGGTCAGGTTCCTGAAGTCAGCTGTTACGACGAATTCACCCTCCTTAATCGGAAACAGCCTGTCATATTTCATGTAGACCCAGTCATACCAGTGCTTGAGGGAGTCGATCACCTGTCTGGGCGGGACAAGACCCTCCCTGCTCTTGGGGTTCAAGTCATGGCTCAGATTGAGAAAGACCCTGCGGGGCTCGTCTGTGCTCACTGAGTACCATCTGTCGCAGTGCTGTGCGATGACCTGTTCCTGATAGAGAAAGACCGCCAAGTCGCCCCTCTCCGTCACATCTTCCAAGTGGGCGATGCGGGAGACCGCCCGCTGTGTGTCAGTCGGGCTGAAACCGTGCTTCTTGAGTAACGATACATGCCTCATGTGCTGTCTTGTGTCGTGTCGGCAATCCATGCCCGTATGTACTCGATGAGGGTCGGTTAGGTAATCAGTCGATGAGGCGGGCAATGATGGATGTGCAGACGCATCCAATCCCGATCCAGGGTTCTTCCATCATGCCAACCGTGGCATAGACCCCATCACCATAGTAGCCCCAGCCCACCCGTTCCACGAAAGAAATGGGTGCTCCATTTGTCCATAGCTTGCCGAGATAGCCGGTGGGAAGGTCGATGTTCAGAAGGACGTGTAGAGGCCCATTGATTCCCTCGGGAATCCATGCACTGATGCCCATGCCACCATGGGTGGTAAGACCATCATCCTCGTCCACGGCGATTCTGATGATACCGGTCTGGTATGCCTCAAGAGATGTGTCATTCAGAACAGCACCGTTCCCGAACCGGATTGTGGTGTTCAGGTTCTCGCCGAGCAAGATGTACAGGTGGTAACTCGCGCCGGTTCCTAGGACAACATCCACTCGTTTCTGGCGGCCGGTCGCCTCAAGCGCAACGTTGTTGTTCGGACCACGGTACCAGGTCACTGACCCGGACTGCGAGTCGTAGAGCTCTACGTCCACACGACACATCAGCGAGGTGTCGTTCACAAAGGAGATGGAGAGGTTGGTATCTCTCAGACGGCGCAGAGGTACTAGAATTGGCCTGTTGGATTCTGGGTATCTCTCCTCGAAATGGAAGGTGGTACGGGTTGAATCATAATACCAGAAGAACCCTCCACCTGCAACCACAACCATGGCAATCACAACCAAGCCCCGCTGCTTCCTTGATAGAGACCTCATCATAGCACCACATACCTCTCTTTCTCCTCTCCCGATATAAGCTCAGCTGCCCGAACCCTAGAGCACATTGATATGATCTCCCACAAAGACCGGTATCCCCTCGAACTCCACACCTCCCAAGGCGTTCTGTACAACTCACGGTCTTGACTTTGATGCAATCTGAGCAAGACTGCAGGCACATCACGGATTCGATGACTTTGAGGTAATGCTTAACTCACAGTTCTTGATTCCTCTCTTTGATGAATTGCCAGAAGGGATGGGAGATGACTATCTAATGGACACAATTGATGGATATCCCATAGAAACCCTGCTGGAGTGAAAGCGCCCTTGGCTTAGTACCAGCCATAGAAAGGTTTTATCTAAAGTCGGATTGCTCTGATATACTTCACGCAGTGTTTTAACTAATATGTGCGGCTATGTATTGTCTGTCTAGGCAGAGTGAATCAACCATTGCTACGCTATGATGATGCAATTCTCGTTCACTTATTCAAATTGCACTAGGTGCAGCAAAATTTAAGAGTAAAGTGGTTTCATCTAATGATGACTGGGCGGGATTGTATTGAGTCGAAAGCAAGTTCTCAATTTCATGGTGCTCTCTCTTCTCGTGGCTGGATTCTTACTAGTTCCGGGAAAGGTAAGCATCTCTCTTCCTGTAATAGGAGAAGCACAGCAATCGATTGCAGATACCAATGGACCCGAATTTGATGTACCATTCGGAAATTTGTCTGTCGATTATCCCCCTGAATCCGGCCCCGTGAATATCTCTCTCACATTACGAGTAGAAGTCACAGACCCTGACGATGTAGATACTGTCATTGGCAGTTATCGGTTGGATGAAGAAACGGAATGGCTCAACAAGACGCTCTCTTACACGCCAAGGGAAGAATATCCCAATCTGTATTCCACCTTTGTGATGAACTACACCCTGGGGCCCGGAAACTGGGGGGTAGTGTTCTACTTCAAGTTCTACGCCAATGATACGCTAGATAACTGGAACTCCTCATCTGTATATTTCTATAGCTTCTCCGGTGGCGGGATGCCTTCCCCTATACAGTCTATCTTGCTGAATCCACTCTTCTGGATGACGCTGGTGCCTGTAGTACTTGTAATTGCTATTGTTGTCAGAAGAATCTTGAAGAACAGGTAGTCTTGCACCTAGACAGAAGTCTAGTTTAGCATCAGTTCATAACCAAATAATCCTGAGGGGATAATAAGCCCCCATCTAGGATTTACACAATCTACAAGTGTCATAATGGAATAACCCCATTCTATGGAATGAGATTTGGTTTCAACGATGCCCAATTACCACCAACCACAGACCCAAGAAAGGTGACTTGTCCAACTACTCGACGCGTAATGCGGAGTCGCCCAATCCATGTAGTCAAATCCGTATTGTTTCTCAGCATAACAGTCCGTCTTATATCCGGTGTGATCGGTCATAGCCTCTGTGTGGCCGTATTCGTGCATTGTAATCCAGGTTTGTTTCTCCAGCATATGTGGCGGCCAAGGATCATAGCTAAGGTGGTCAGCCACAACATACTTCTTTCCTCCAACTTCACCCAACCCCCACGGATACGAGTCGGCCACTGTCCAGTATAATTCGTGGCAATAAAGTCCCCAAGTCCACCTTGGATTGGTCTTGCATTCGCCGCTTGCATAGGTGTTATACAGCGAATCCCATTCATGCTCATCTATCACATCTTGATGTGGAATGTGTAAGTCATCAGGGACAAAATGAACTCGTCTGTAATCGTGTGTTCTATAATAGGCCTCGATATAGTCAAACACATCTTGAGGTTGTGAATGCCCCTCCATGGAATCCGCCTCCACCGTTCTGTACTTATGCGAAACGTAGAGCTGTTTAATGGATTTCGGATACGAACCAGTGAATTTATCTCCCCAGTGCAATACAAGTTTTAAATCATGCATTCCTGGGTTGGCGAAGTTTGCGATGGTTACTTCATATGATCCCGGTGAGTACAATGTGTCCTTAAGTACTCCATCAACATAGACGTACAAATGGCGGGTATAGTAATCATGGCAGTTGAGGGTTTCAATATTGAGTTTAGTAATGGGCCCCATTGGAACCCTGAACTCCAATTCTGAGTACCCTTTTTTGCGAAACTGTTGATACGGAGTCCGAACAGGTTGAAAGTAACCTTCCGAATCGGGATCCATGAGAGTCCAATATCTTAGTTTCCAGCCATGCTCTACGTATCCGCCGTAGGTGATTTCAAGCGTGATGAAGTAATAATCTGTCCGAATCCAATCAGGGACTTCAACAAAACCAGAACAAGATGAGCCGTATATGACCTTCTCCTCTAGCAGATAACCCGCGAGATACAGCCTGAAATATCGAGCATAGGTATCTGCTCCTCGTTCAATGTAGTAATAGAACTCGTCATCCCAAGTCAGTCTCTCCTGGTATACTATTCTTGCGTATGATTCCTTCGGAAACCAATTTCCCTCCATTGGCCGAGTCACTTCTGCGGCCTCAACATGTCGGTCATCTGTTCCGAGTTCCCAAGACCATGTATGACCAGAGAAACCCATGGTTGACGAACTCTCGCACTCTGTTGAAGATAAGAGAGAAATCGAATCGTTCTCAATACTTGGTGCTTTCCTAAAAGGTGAAGTCATCAGAGATTCTTTCTTCTCCTGTGTTCCGAGAGTTCCATTATTCCTGACAATCTCTGAGTATGTAGGTACTTCAGTTTGCCAATCTGTCTTCATGAACAAATCTGTTGCCGAATTGCCGGCTCTGTAAAATAACTCTCATATTGTTCACGAAATGAATTCTGTGAACAACGAAATGGGTCTCTTCTGATAGTTTTGAGTTGCTCCATACAAGTTTTCCTTTATCTAAGCCATGTGAACTCGATTTATTTTACAGGGCCCGAATTGCCAAAGCTAGCTGGATCTCCAGTATCTTCGACCTTCACCGGAACCTCGGCGGGTTGTAGCTCAGGTCTTGTAGCCGTAACCGCTGGGGTCAAAGCAGGTGATAGAAACAGGGATATCAATAACAGAATTGCAGTGTATCTTGCCATTTCCTTCAACCCACCAGTCAACCAAGCATGGAATAGAATAGCTCTTTCTTAAACATTTCCATTGGTTGGGCTCTAGTGTGAAATCGGAGGAGATACAAGACACTGTTTCACAACATCTGGGACACCTCCCTTTAACTCCTGTTTCCTCCTGGGCGTCAGGTATAGCTCTGTAGGGGGTCTCGTGTCCAAGGGAAGCATGGGGAATTCCACGTACTCGTACAATGCCATGCCCATCCGGACACCCTCCTCATCGAGCCGGTCCACATCCTTTGCCAGCAGGTCTTCCTTGAACTCCATGCGCTGGGGCTGATTGAAGAGGACTGGGAATCGCCGAGAGGCCTCTTTCGCATAACAGTCCCCGAAGTGCCCTCTGTTACCGTACAGAACTCCACCACGACAGCCCCGTACCACATCGACCAGGTTGCCGCCCTTGGTGATGTGTCGCCGGCCGTACTCCTTGCAGTAGGGGGACTTCTCGGTCTTGATGGTCCCCGTGCGTCGGATGGGGATGACTTCGTACGTGTGCCATGCTCTGCGGTTTCGCCGCTCTTCGAGTCTTGAAGAAGAAACTGTACCGCCCTGTGCCTTGACTGATACCCCCGGAAACATACGATTCAGTTTCGGCAGTCTCTATTATACTCTTTCAAAATCGTTCATGTTATGCATGAACCTGTACTACATGGAACAGCATCAGAAAGGCTCATTAGCATTCGCAAGGAATAATCTGCGGTGGCAGTACTCCTATACTTCCTATTTCACGAGTATGCCAGGGAATTGGCTCAAGATAGGTTGGTGCCAGAAATGGCCTCATTCTACCTCTTTCTCAGGGGGGTGAGCCCCAGTCGTTCAACCAGTTCAGAGAGTTCCTTGACCTTCTCCGCCCAGATAGCACCCTCACTTGCGCTAATATGAGTGAACTGTAATCGCTCCGGCTCCAATCCCGCTTTCTCAATGATCTTCTTTGCTATGAGATATCTACGTTCAAATGCGGAAACTCCATCAACGTAGTGACAGTCGCCGAAGTGACAACCCGATATCCAGACCATATCAGCTCCCTGTCGAAATGCCTCCAATATGTGGGTGACGCTTACTCTCCCGGTACACATCACACGGATGTCGCGGACGGTAGGGGGCTGCTGAAACCTCGATACACCAGCGCTATCCGCCCCGGCATACGAGCACCAGTTGCAGACTATTGTAAGGATTCGCGGTTGGTTCGCAGGCATGTCAGAGAGAGCTGCGCGGATTTGGGCCAGAATCTGGTCATCTGTGAAGTGTTTCATTGTGATGGCACCGGCGGGACAACCAGCAGCACACTTCCCACATCCTTGACAGAGTACAGGATTTGACATGGCATAGTCATGACCACCGTCGCCGGGAATCACCTCAATGGCATTGTACGAGCAGTTGATTTCGCAGGTACCACAGCCAACGCAGACCTCGGGGTCAACCACTGATACAATCGCCTCAGCCTTCCTTATGCCACTAACAAGAGGTATGAGAGCACGAGCGGCCGCACCTCGACCCTGTGCAATGGCTTCATCAATGGGCTTTGGAGCAGTTGCAGTCCCAGCCACATAGATACCATCAGTCTGGAAGTCAACGGGCCTGAGCTTTGGATGTGCCTCCATGAAGAATCCCGACATGTTCGTTGGAATCTTGAAAATCTCACCCAAATGCTTGTTTGTTTCAGGAGGAATCATTGCGGTTGCCAGAACAACATAATCAACGTCCAAGTTGAGCTTCGCGCCGAGAATCTGGTCCAATACCTCAACACGTATCGCAGCAGAATGACCCTTCTTCACCTCAGGAGGGCTATCCTTGTCGAATCGGATGAATACCACTCCCTTCTTTCGGGCCTCCCGATATTTGTCTTCACCCGCATAGTGGACCCTCAGGTCGCGATAGAGATGGAAGACTCGGGATCCGGGGTGTTTTTCCAAGAGCTCTAGTGTATGTTCAAGAGCCACTGTACAACATATCCCTGAACACCAAGTTCGAGCGCCCTCAAGGGACTCATCCTCGCGGGAGCCAGCGCAATGAATCACAGCATAGGTCGCATCGGCAGGAAGAGCATCTTCATTGATCCTATGGTTGAATTCTTCCTCAGTAATAACCTCGGGAATCTTCTTGAATCCATACAGACCCTCTTCCTCCAATGCATGTGCTCCGGTTGCAACGATTACAACCCCCACTTTGAGGTCTGTCTTCTTCTTGCCAGTCTTGATGGTCACCTCGAAGTCGCCAATAGAGCCCCTAGCGTCGACAACCTCCGATTCGAGCATCAAGTCGATGGTTTCGATACTAGATATCTCATCTCGAAGCTCCTTAACAACATCGGAGGCCGACCTGAAATCGAAGTTGACACTGACAAGATTGTTCAGATATCCACCGACTTCATCTTCCTTCTCGACAATATAGACCTTGAAGCCCTTCTCGGCAATTGCCTTCGCAGCAGACATCCCCGCCACGCCAGCACCGATGACAAGAGCACTCGGCTCGATATCAGTGACAGCCTCTTCCTGCGGCTCCAGTAGCCTAGATTTCGCCACAGCCATTCTGACAAGATCCATCGCCTTTGATGTCGCCTCATCCTTTGCGCCCTGATGAATCCACGAGCAGTGTTCTCTGATATTCGCCATTTCAAAGAGGTACTTGTTTAGTCCTGCCTCCTCGATAGTTGACCGAAACAGCGGTTCATGCGTACGGGGTGTGCAAGATGCAACTACGACACGGTTGAGGTCGTGTTCCTTGATAGCATCCTTAATCACAACTTGAGCGTCAGAGGAACAGGAATAGAGTAGGTTCTCGGTATAGACCACGCCCGGAAGACTATCTGCATAGTTTCTCACTTCATCAACATCAACTGTTCCTGCAATATTGATACCACAAGAGCAGACGAAAACGCCGACACGGGGTTCAGCCGTCATCATATCAAGGTCAGCCTCTGTCAGCTCCTCAGTTTCGCGCCGTTCAGGAAGGTCGATGTCCTGTATCGCTAATGCAGCAGCGGCGCTACCTTGAGCCACAGAATCAGGGATATCTTTGGGTTGATTCACTGAGCCACACATGTAGATCCCTGGAACCGTGGTCATCACACTCTCGATGTGTCCAGCAGGCCCATGCACAAAGCCGTATTGATCCACATCGATTCCCAGAGTCTCATGCAGTTCTGCATTTTCGTTTGGTACCATGGCTGGACAGAGAACCACTAGGTCATAATGGTCATCCAAGACTTCATGGCCTTTCGCATCGCTGTGTCGAACAATCAGTCCTCGCGTCTTTGGGTCCTCGATGATCTCACTGGGAAGACCCTTCACGTAATTGATTCCATAGTCGTTTTCGCCCCGTACAAGAAACTCCTCAAATCCCTTGCCAAAGGCACGCATATCATTATAGAGCAGATCGATATGTACCTCTGGTGTGTGCTCCTTGGTGATTATTGCTTCTTTCGTGGCATAGGTACAACATATCTTTGAACAATAAGCACAATGATTCACATCGCGACTGCCTACACACTGGATAAAGGCAATCCGGTGGGGTTCAATGCCATCCGAGGGGCGCATGATGACCCCGCCGGTTGGACCACTGGCTGAAACCATCCTCTCGTATTCAAGAGCGCTGACCACATTGGGATATCGACCATAACCATACTCTTTGACCTCAGATGGGTCAAGAAGCTGATAGCCTGTAGCAAGAATGATTGCACCCGCATTGATCTCAAGGGTTTCATCTGGAATCGAGAAATCAATTGCTTCTGCCTTGCAGCTGTTCACACAAGTCATGCACTGAATACAGTTCTCGATATCTATGGTTGCGACATTGGGTACTGCCTGTGGAAACGGAATATACGAAGCCTTGCGCATCTTCAGGCCCACATCATATTCATTCGGTATTTCGATGGGACATACACGCTGGCAGTCACCACACCCAGTACACTTCTCCGGGTCAACTCGGCGGGTATGCTTCAACACTTTCACTGTGAAATCGCCCTTATCACCGGTGACTTCGCTGACCTCGGAATAGGACAATATCTCGATGTTAGGATGACGGCTTGCATCAACCATCCATGGCCCCATAATACACATGGAACAGTCCAACGTTGGAAAGGTCTTGTCTAGCTGAGCCATATGGCCTCCTATGGAGGGTTCACGCTCCACCAAGAATACCTTGACACCCATATCTGCTAGATCTAGGGATGCGCGGATGCCTGCAATACCTGCACCGATGATTACGATTGGCTTTCCTGCCATTACCGTGTTCACTCCGTTGGCGTTATCGCGTTGGTCTGAAACCGATGATAAAAGCTTAGTTGTGTGACGTTAACAAGGCGGGAACGTACCACGAGCCGATTGGCGCGAAATACATCGCTGATGTTTCACCGGCGCCCATTCACCGATGAGCATTAATATTACAGGGATAATACTTTGGTGGGACGCAGATGAAGGCCACAAGATTGTACACCCGTGCATATATTTCTAGAAACCACTCACATTCCAAGAACGATGTGGATACGTACGAAGAGATAGCCAACATGGAAATCGTGGTTTCTACACCCAAACAAGCCACTTGAGATTACAATTGTCCTAACTTCTAAGTGGTTGCGTCGAGCGTCTGAGCCTTTCCAAATGTCCGTTTGAACTACACTTGATTGCACGTCACACTTCAGAGCCTTTCCAGCCGTGCCCTGACTACGCTACCACAGTAGTTGCACTTCGCCTCAAGTGGTCCGGTCCAGTCAATGCCCTCCTGCGATAGCGACGCACCACACGAAGGACACTTGGTCGGGAGACGGACTGTTCGAATGTCAGCAGCTTCAGGCTTCTGACGATAGCTCTTGGGAATCACGAACGCAGGAGCTTCTATTTGCATGCCTTGATCGGTAGAACGACGTCCTCTGGATTTCACCCCGTATGCAATAGCGACCAGCAAGCCAACGAGAAGCACGGGGGCGATAATCAGCAAGACACCGTGGGCGGCGTACAAAGCACTGAAATCATCGTATACACCAATATCGAAATACCCAGCCTCACCAGCCTCCTCATCGACTAGGATGTTGACAAGTGTGTCTTCTTCAAGTGCGAACTGCAGAGAAGCACTTGTCTTGCTGGGGCCTTCAGTTTCTGCAAGCACCTCCGAGGTATTCGCATCTGATACTGTGAGAGCAAAAGTCATTCCCCAGAAAGCGTCACTCTTGACAACCACAGTCCAACTCCCTGCGGTGAGATTCGCGAAATAGTATCCTCTTCTGTTCCCCCATAGGTGTTCAAGGCTTCGGGTTTCGTTCGGATAGAGTCTAGCTCCAAATTGAGCCCTTGCACTCGGAAGAGAAAACAACACCAAAAGAAAGACAAGACCTATCAACAAATGGCGACGACGCATTCAATGCAACCTCGGTACAAGCTGAGTGGAAACGCACCTTAAACTTCTTTCTCAAGTCATGGGACGGATGGCTAATTAACTGCTCAAGAGAATGCCTGATTGAGGGCAGGACCTATCGCAGGATGAATAGTGAAGAAACAGGTCTTCTAGGCCTTGAGTCCAAGGACTTGCCAGTTGGGCTGACTCTTTCTCTGCATATATTGAAGATGCGTATTCAGACCGAACTCGTCAGGGTCATGGCCAAATGCAAGTGCAAGCAACTCGGTGACATGAAGTACGTCGAAGACATATTCGGCATCGAAGTGTTTCTGTATCTCCACCTGTCCAAGGTCAAGCTGTAACTCACAGAACGGGCAGGGCGTCACAATCATATCAGCACCACCTGCCTCGATGATGCTGTCAAACTTCTGTTTGGTGAAGTCAAGAGCGACCTTGATATCGGCCGTTCGAACAGCTCCGCCGGCACCGCAACACATGAGTTCGTCCTTATACGGGACGTATTCAGCACCGCTGACCTCACAGACTTCACGGAAAATGTGGGGACGCTCAGAGTCGTCCTTCTGTTTCAGCAGCTTCGGACGCATCCAGTGGCAGCCGGGATGTAAGGCCATTCTCACGCCCTTCATGGGGCGAACGACGCGCTTTCGTATCTTCTCCAGACCCGCGGTGTTATAGAGAGCATCCACATAGTGAGTAACTTCGATGGTGCCCTTGAACTCACGACCGATTTCTTTCAGGCCTGCATTCACAGCCTCGCGGAGTTCTTCATCATGCTTCAGTTCGTGGTTGGCATCCCAGAGGCTGGCAAAACAACCGTTACATCCCGTTGTAATCGGATCACCTGTCTCCTCTGCAATGGTGAGATTCCGTGCAGCAATGGTTGCCCAAGTTATCCGGTCAAATGATCCGAATACGCCGGGTGCCGGGCAACAAGTCGCACCTTCCATGTCCAGAAGGTCCATATCAAGGTCTTCGAAGACCAGTCGGGTTGCCTTCTCAATACTGGGGTATCTATGCGGAATGATGCATCCTAGGAAATGATAGAAAGCAGGTCTCTTGGGCAAATCAAATCACTCCTCATCCTTCTCTTTTTCTTCAACGAGTTTGTCGAAATGGGTCTTCTTCGCAATCTTGACCACATCTGCGATAGCCTCGGGAAATCGACTGGCGTTGGGGGGTATTGGTTCAAGTCCCACCTTCTCTCGTAACTTCTGCCAAGATTCCTTGTCAAGAGGAACTGCATGTCCAGCCTCAAGCACCTTCTGAGCAACTTTCTGATGAGGCTCCAGCATATAGCCCTCCTGAACAGCAATGTTGCGGATTGCCTTAATAACATCTGTAGGCTTGACATCCTGAGGGCACCGATCTGTACAGGTGTAGCAGGTGGTGCAGTACCATAGCTCCGGAGCAGAGATGCAGTCCTCTTTCAGGCCAAGTAAGGCCTTCCGGATGATGCCTCTCACAAGGTAATTGGTTCTGGCACCAGCAGGACAGCTACCGCTGCATGTCCCACATTGATAGCAACTCTGGATATTAGGCCCGCCGGTCCTTTTGATCATCTCGACGAACTCAGTGTCGGGCTCATCAAGAACAATGGGGGCCTTTTCCTCAGCACTGGTCAAGTTTGTCCACCGACTTCTCGTCATAGCGTTGAATGCGGCCTTAAATCCATTTGTCTAAGGCAGTATCGAATGACGTCTTTCGTGAGTGAGAAGATGACAGAGGAGTCCAAAGATTCATCCGAGTAAGATGGATGTCTTCCTCTTGATGAACTGCCCGAATCACTCAGAGGAAAAACGTGTTGCCTCCAAGACCGTGGGCTATTGCGGAGAGTGCCTCATCGATAATCCCGGGCTACTCCGAATGGCCTCACTATCGCATGAAGCTCTAAGAAAGAAGATGGAGCTTGTGCCAGCGGTGCCATCAGACGGAAATACTACATGTACTGAATGTGGAAACCACTGCAGACTCAAGGATGGCGAGACTGGCTTCTGTGGATTACGTACTGCGAAAGAGGAAACCGTCGTCGAGATATACCAGGACTCTGCAATCGTATCCTGGTATCGCGATCCCCTCCCGACGAACTGCGTCGCGGACTGGGTCTGTCCTGTCAGTGAACAGCGATATGCACCAAACGGAAAGAGAAGACATAATCTTGCAGTGTTCTACGGGTCCTGCAACTCTGATTGTCTGTTCTGTCAGAACTCGAACTACAAAGACATGATGCGAGATGGGCATCCGCTGATGACTCCTGAACAGTTAGCCTCCATGGTGAACGAAACTACAGCATGTGTCTGCTATTTCGGAGGGGACCCGTCCTGCAATGCTGAACACACTATCAAGACATCGCGTATAGCCAACGAAAGGGCAAGAGTAACCATCTGCTATGAGACAAACGGAAATATCTCTCGGAAGTGGCTTCAGCCCATTGCAGATGTCGTGCAGAACTATGGAGGTACTATCAAGTTTGACTTGAAGGCTGTGAGCAAGGAGGTATACACAGCTCTGACGGGCATCTCAAATACCACTGTTCTTCAAAACTTCAGGCTCTTGGCCGAGAGAGGGCTGAATCGCGATGGAGGGGGTCTAGTTGCCAGCATCTTATTGATACCTGGGTACGTCGGAACTAGAGAGGTGAAGAAGATCTGTGAATTCATAGCTAGTTGTGACGATGCAATCCCCACTGCGCTCCTAGGATTCCAACCCCACCACTGGATGAGAGACTTGCCAAGAACCAGTCAAGAACATGCCGAGCGAGCCAGGAGCATTGCAAAAGAGGTGGGGCTGAAGAATGTGCGTATCGGCAATCGCGGACTGCTTTCAGCTGCAGATTATCTTACAGATTGAAAACAAAAGTGCGCCGCCAGTGACTGAATCCTTATATCCTTCGAATCCTGCCAGATGTCGTCATACAGCCGTAGCTTTGAGGACTCCCCCATGAATGACTCCATCTCAAGAGAAACGATAGAGAACAAGTCTATTGACCCAGACTTTGTCGAGAGAATTGTTCAAGCAGGAGCGGACCGCATCAGAACGTGCATTCAGTGTGGAACATGCTCAAGTGTTTGCCCGAGTGGTCGACGGACTGCGTTCAGAACCAGAGAGCTCATGAGGAAGGCAGTCCTGGGGCTAAAGGAAGAGGTGTTGAGCTCTTCAGACTTGTGGTTATGCGCAACATGTCTCACCTGTCTCGAACGATGCCCGAGGCAGATCAAGGTGACAGATGCGATTGTCATCATGAGGAACATGGCCGTTGAAGAGGGATTCATGCTTCCTCAACACAGAAAGGTGTCAAAGAAACTGCTCCAGACAGGCCATGCTGTACCTCTAGATGAGGCAAACCAAGAGATGCGAAAGGAATTGGAAATCCCAGAAATACCACCCACTGTTCATGCTCATGAAGATGCACTGGAAGATGTCAAGGAGATCATGAGGAGAACTGGCTTTGACAAGCTCATTCAAGAGGAAGAGGGAGGAGAGAAAGAATGACTGAGGCTAAGAAGTATTCGTTTTTCTTGGGATGTGTGATGCCGAACCGATTCCCGAATGTAGAAAAGAGCATCAGAGAGGTATTGCCGAGGATCGGTATCGAGCTAGAGGAACTTGAGGGTGCCAGCTGCTGCCCAGCCCCAGGAGTCATTCGTTCATTTGATGAGCCAACTTGGTTGGCACTGGCTTCTCGAAACCTTGCACTTGCTGAGAAGGCAGGTAACGATCTGATAACGGGGTGTAATGGCTGCTACGGTACTTTCAAGGAAACACTAGCCGAACTCAGGGAAAACCCCGAACGGCTGAAGGAAGTGAAGGGGTACTTCCATGGACTAGGAATCCCATTCAAGGCCGAAGTAGATGCGAAGCACATCATCGAGGTCATCCATGAGATTGGACTTGAAGAAATCAAGAAACATATTGTACGCCCATTGGAGGGACTCAAAGTAGCAGTTCACTATGGATGTCATCTTCTGAAGCCTAGTAACAACAGACCATGGGAAAAGACACAGCGGCATACATTTCTGGATGAACTTGTAGATGTCACGGGGGCAAAGAGTATTCCGTATAAAGACAAGTTCATGTGTTGTGGTGCAGGTGGAGGCGTACGAGGAAGCAATGTCCCAGTCAGTGTAGACATTGCCAAGGAAAAGCTTGACAACATGATAGAGGCAGATGTCGATGCAATAGTCAATGTCTGTTCTTTCTGTCATCTACAGTTTGAGGTTTCACAGGCGCAATTGAACAAGGAGATTGGAGAACAGAGATACAAGATACCAGTCTTTTATTACACACAGCTGTTGGGTTTGGCAATGGGTATGGATCCACAGACACTGGGACTCCACAAGCATGTTGTCAGTACGGAGAGCCTTCTTGATCGGCTTCTGTCTTAGTTCAAAGCCACCTCTTGGCAGCGAAGTAGACAATGAGTGCCATGATGGCGCTTGTAACAACCATTGCAGCCAAGAAAGCAGCTGTTGTGTCTAGAGGAGGAGCCACGGTTGTTGATGTGGTGGTAGTTGTTGTGGTTGTTGTGGTAGACGTTGGGATGATACTCCCCGCTGTGAACGTGCCATCCATCACTGCAGACGTCGTATAAATGCCATCGGTTACCCGTACTTCGACTGAATAGTTTCCATGACGGATGAAGCCGGTGCTATTCCATTCGAACCAAGTACGGTTGAGACCTGAAGCGAGGATTTGGAAAGTGATGCCACCATCTTGGGAGAGTAGAACCTCATAACTCAGGACTTCATCGGTGTTGTTGTCATAGCCGAACCAAGTGATGTTATTGACTCCTGTCCATATGTCACCGGGTTCTGGAGACATTATCTCGATATGGGGGGCGAAGAAGTTACCCAAGAAGACATCTGGGACCAGCTCTGTGATGACAGTGCCATTAGTGAGCAGTGCTGACGCATTCACAAGGCAGGTGAAGTTGTTGCCCAGAGCCCGAGTATTAATGGACACAATATGAGAGATGTTCCGGTTTGAGATCGCCTTTGGAACGACCGTGGCATTGACCTCAATTATCGATTCATTGACCTGGTCTGGATGGGTCCACTTGACCAAGATGATGATGTTATCTCCCGCTATGTGACTTCCACTCGTAAGAAGCGTTGGTGTTGTGTTCCAACGCGAATAGTAGAAGACCTGTGCGGTGGGATTCTCCGCACTCGGGCTATATGAAGCTGATTTATCAAGAGCAGTCAAGACTGAGGAGGGCATACCTCCTAGAACTGCACCCTGAGCAGACAAGAGCAGGGCGATGAAAACTAGAAGGCAGATAGCATCTCTCTCGCTCATTTTGACATTCCTCATGTAATTGGTTCGGTGCGTTTCAGATGACTGTATCTTGTCAGGTGTATACATAGTTCTAATCTTAGAACCTATTCCTCTTCCTCTGGAAATGGCTGTTCCCTCCATATTCTGAAAGCTTCATACCATAATACAACACAGACTGAAGAAAGCAGCAAGAGCATGACCAATGTAAACCAGTCGGAAAGGGCTCCCAGTAGGATCATTGTGGTAGATAGTGCAGCGAGAATGGAACTATAGAATGTGGCATAGAACAGAAACCGAGGCACCAACAGACGCCCCTTTCCAATGAACAGGTTCAACACACCAACGCGAACATCGCGTCGGATGCTGTACTGACCATGAACATTCTTGTCTACCAAGCCACAGCCCTTTAGCTTCTCCAGATGGTGCATTGACAACGACGGGCTGGAAAGACGTGCGCCGCGCTGTATCTCTCTGGCTGTCATAGGTTCAGTATGACGGAGCATATACCAGTACACACGCAAGGTCTTGCCCTTGAGAGACTTGGAAAGTTCTTCTTCCGAGAGCTCGGCTTTCTTGGGCAAGACTTACCTCTCCAGTTTCGTCAGCTCTTTTCTTGACTCGGTTGCTCTTAAGCTTTGGTCGTTCGACAGATTTCGAAGGTCCCTTAAAGTAACGCCTAAATAGCTGAGAATTCAGCCCACTCGTGTGTAGACCGGCAGTATTGTTGGTTGCTTCACAGAACAACTCCTATGCGGTCCAAGGTAACCGCAGTGGCCACGGAGTAATATCATATGTCAAGTGCTCGCAAGCCGATAACACCGAAACCACCGAGAAAACGAGAAAAGGTTCTCGTTATTCTTCAAGAGCAATGCAAAGAGTGTGGACTCTGTGTGGAGTTCTGCCCGAAGAATGTCCTGTGTTTTGATATGGAAAAGTACAATCGCAAGGGATATCATCCCGTTACAGCGTGTGATATCGAGGCATGCGTGAACTGCGAGTTCTGCGAGAGAATCTGTCCAGATATGGCCATCTTCCTATCTGATAGCAATGAGGCACGCGAGGCATACGAAGAAGGGAAGCTGGAAGAAAACACTCTCATCCCGGAATTTGAGAAGGATGAAGAGGAAGGGTCCAAGGAGGAATGAAACCAGTGCCCGAGAGAGTTATGTTTACAATGGGAGACATTGCTGCAGCTGAAGGTGCGCTCAGTGCTGGATGCAGGTATTTTGGTGGATATCCGATCACCCCTGCTACTGAGATTGCGGAGTGGATGTCACTTCGTATGCCGGAGCTTGGGGGGGCATATGTTCAGTATGAGGACGAGATTGCATCAATCACCAGCGTGATTGGTGCGTCATGGACAGGAACGAAGTCAATGACGGCAACATCCGGACCGGGAGTCAGCCTCATGTTGGAAGCCATCGGTCTGGCGGTCATGACAGAAACGCCGCTCGTTCTCATCAATATCATGCGTGGAGGACCGAGTACAGGACAACCCACAAGGGGTCAGCAGGGAGATATCATGCAGGCAAAGTGGGGAAGTCATGGAGACTATCAGATAATCGGTCTCACCCCCGCCTCAGTCCAAGAGATGTTTGATCAGACTGTTCAGGCATTCAATCTTGCTGAGAAGTATAGAACACCTGTCTTTGTTCTTGCAGACGAAACCGTGGGACACATGCGTGAGAAACTAGTTATTCCTGACCAAAAGGACATCAAGATAGTCAACAGGAAACAGCCAACAGGAGATCCGAGCGAGTACCTCCCGTTCAAGGCGGACGATGACCTCGTTCCACCAATGGCGCTATTGGGTTCCAAGTATCAGTTCTACGCCACAGGACTCACTCATGACGAGCGCGGATATCCAAGTGACAAGGAAGACATACAGATTGATCTAATCACTCGACTGAATGATAAGATTCTCAAGAATGCTGACGATATCATTGATCTTGAGAGATATCAGCTCGATGATGCAGAGATTGCAGTCATAGCCTATGGCACACCATCACGGAGTGCTAGAAGAGCTATTGCCATCGCCCGAGAAGAAGGTATCAAGGTCGGGCTGCTCAGACTCAAGACAGTCTGGCCATTTCCAGAGGAGGCAGTGGCACGGCTTGGCACTGAAGTCGAACATATAATTGTGGCCGAACAGAACATGGGGCAGATATACCACATGGTGAGAGCGGCTGCAGCACCGACACCTATTACGCTCATGAGAAAACCCGCAGGGATGCCTCAGTTACCAGAGGAGATAACTCAGAAAATCAAGGAGATTGATTCCCAATGACAACCACTCAGAAGACACTAAGCCATCCAATGGCCAAGTATATCCGACAAGACCGACTTCCTTGGATATACTGCCCCGGATGTTCCATAGGTATTGTGACCAACATGGTCGCACGTGCAATCGACAAGTTAGAGATAGATTTCAGCAAAGTTGTCATAGTATCAGGTATTGGTTGCACCGGACGAACCTCTGGCTATTTTAAGACTGGAACCTTCCATACCACTCATGGTAGAGCCATTGCATTTGCTGAAGGCGTGAAGATTGCAAATCCAGACCTTGAAGTGATAGTCATAAGCGGTGATGGGGACATTGCTGCAATCGGCGGAAATCATCTAATCCATGCATGTAGACGGAATATCGATATGACAGTGATATGTGTCAATAACTTCAATTATGGCATGACCGGAGGACAGTTCGGGCCAACCACTGAGCACAAGAGGTACTCACAGACAAGTCCACCCCCGATTGGAAACTACGAACACCCATTCAATCTCGTGAAACTTGCAGCGAGTTCGGGAGCGTCTTTTGTTGCTCGTTGGACTGCCGTTCAGGCAAGAAGAGCTGCACGTTCTATTCAGAGGGGAATCAAGAAGGAAGGTTTCTCCTTCATCGAAATCATCGGAGCTTGCCCAACGGCCTTCGGTAGGAGCAATCGCCTCGGCGATGGCGTCACCATGCACAAACACCTGCTCGAAGTCGCAGAAATACAGAATGGCTTGCCACCTCACGAGGCAGAACTCGACTATGACACTAGAATCGTCTGTGGGGAGTTCGTGGATGTTGATAAGCCAGAATACACAGACGTGATAAGTCGGATGCGAAGCAAAATCGAGGGGTGATCTGATGGATAGATACGAAATCAGAATTGGAGGGTTCGGGGGCCAAGGGATTGTGACCATGGCCGTTGTCATGGGAGAGACCGCATCGCTACACGATGGCAAGTACGTAGTACAAACTCAATCTTATGGCCCAGAGGCACGAGGTGGTGCATCAAAGAGCGAGGTTGTTATGGGGGATCAGGAGATTGACTATCCCAAGGTACAAAATCCCGATGTCTTCATTGCCATGAGTCGAGCTGCATTTCTGTCTTATATCGGCGGTCTCAAGGAGCATGGAATTCTCATTATAGACCAAGACCTTGTCAACATCGAGGGCGATATACCTGAGGGGGTCAAAATATACAAGATTCCCGCCACGAGGATTGCAGACGAGAAAGTTGGCAACAAACTCGCAACAAACGTCGTGATGCTGGGTGCATTTACGGCTATCACGGGTGCCCTCTCGGTTGAGGGTCTCAAGCGCCAAATCGAAGATCGTTGGCCACGCTTTGTAAAGACCAACTTACAGGCCTTAGAATACGGTTTCGAGGCTGGAGAAGAAGCTGAACCCGAGAGTATCGGGTGAGAATCTCCTAGTAGACCAGCCAAATCCTGAGATCATACCATAATATCCATTTTCTAGGATTTGAAGTAGCTCAGCCCTAAACCTTGGACTTCAGAAGACTCCTCAACCGATCGAAGTCAACATCACGTTGGAAGAGGGGACGTTCGTCAACTTGATACACCGTCGACTCCTCCTCGAAAGTCGGTTGTTTCGACTTCGAATAGAACACACCGAGAGGGAGCTTATCAGTTTCAAGTGCCTTCTTGAAAGCAGCAACCCTATCACCTGTGTCGTGGCTCTCATCTAAGTAGTAGGTGTTTTTCCGGAACCAACCAAAGGTGTTTATCTTGTTGTAGGTGACACATGGTTGGAAGATGTCTAGAAAGGCTAAGCCCTTGTGACGGATTGCCCTCTTCATGAGTTCCTTGGACTCTTCCTCGTCACCGATGAAAGCACGCGCTACAAAGGTTGCCCCCATCGAGATGCCAAGGGCTATGGGATTGAAGGGTGTGTTAGTCACTCCTCCGCGGTCTGCAGTCTGTACGGGTGTCTCAAAGTCCTCTCCGCTCGTAGGAGATGCCTGCCCTTTCGTCAGTCCATAGACCATATTGTTGTGTACAAGGACCGTGATGTTGGGGTTGCGTAGCATGGTATGAACGAAGTGGTTGCCACCCTCGCCGTACATGCAGCCATCGCCACTCTCGGCAATGACGGTCAGTTCTGGATTTGCCGCCTTGATTGCCAAAGCCGGAGGCAATGAACGGCCATGAAGGCCATTGAAGAAGTTCACACGAATATAGTGTGGCGTCTTGGCGGCCTGACCGATTCCCGATGTCATAACAACTTCTTGGGGTTTCATGTCCAGTTCAGCCAATGCCTGCATCAGGACCTTGCGTATCCTGAAATTGCCGCATCCGGGGCACCAGGCAATATCGTAGTCCACGTCATCCATTATCTCAAAGTCTTCTGGTTTCAAATCTGACACCTACCTTCCATAATTGCTCAGGAACTCCTCTATCTCTTCCACAGCAAAGGGTAGTCCATTGTACTTCAATAACATATCATCAGGTGAGATGGCGAATCCCAGCTCGTCCCGTAAGATCTTTGTGAACTGCCCAGTCGCGTTATTCTCAATGGCCACCACGGTGTCTGCCTGTTCGAGGTACTCTAAGACATCCTCTAAGAGGGGATATGTCTGTTTGAAATGAAGCATGGATATACCCCTGCCATCCATCTTCTCGATTACCTCACGGACACAATGGTAGTTTGACCCCCACGTGACCACTAGGGTCGAATAGTCCTCGGACCCAACCAGCTCGGGCATGATGAAGTCCTTGCGGATCGCCTGCATTTTCTTCATGAATCGCTTCTGGACCATATCCACTCGAATATGAAGGTCTTCCGTAATGTGTCCATCCTCATCATGTTCATCGCTGTCCACACAGACAAGCCCCTCACCATGGCCAGGGATGCCCCGAGGAGAGATTCCGTTTTCAGTGAGCCTGTAGCGTTGATATCCGGCCTCTGTCTTCGTAATGTGCTTTTGAACCTCCACGCTGCTGAGATCGAAGACAGGTGTGTTCGATGTTGAGTCCACAAAGTATTGGTCCGTTAGTACGAAGACTGGCACCTGATACTTGTCGGCTAGATTGAAGGCCCTCTGAGTCAGGAAGAACCCATCCTCCAGCGTCCCCGGAGTCAGCACGATTCTTGGAAAGTCACCGTGTGCGGTCCGGATCACGTGAAGCAGGTCGCCCTGTTCAGTTCGTGTCGGTAGTCCTGTAGCAGGACCAGGTCTCTGCGCGAGATGGATTACCATTGGAGTCTCCGTGATGCCGGCCAAGCTCAGCCCCTCGGACATCAGAGCGAATCCCCCTCCTGAAGTGGTCACCATCGCCCGGGCGCCAGCATACCAAGCCCCTAGACCCTTGTTCATTGCTGAAATCTCATCTTCGGCCTGGTCCACCACAATCCCGAACTCTGTTGCCTGCTGTGAGAGAAACACGAGCACACCGGTCGAGGGAGACATCGGATAGGAGGCAATGAAGTTGCATCCCCCAGCGATTGCACCCATGGCCACAGAGTCCGTGCCGCTGATGAGCATCTCAGCGGCAATCTTCTGGTTCGGTTGCATGTCCACAGCAAAGCGTTTGGAACCGATTCTCTTGCCCTCGTCTACACCTCGATGATAGGCGTTCTTGTTCTGCTCTACGACATCATTGCCCTTTGAGCCGAATCGTTCAGTCAGATACTCATACACCGTTTCGTCTTCAACATCGAAGAGGGCCAGAATCGAGCCTGCAGCGACGGTATTGGAATATATCTTGCCACCAACATCCTTCGCAATCTCAGTGAAACGCATGATAACGGTCCTTTCTGGGTTCCGCTTAGCTCGGTCACTGACAAACTCATCCTCTCCAATCACAAGCGTGTCATCATCGAGACGGGAGTACTTCTCGAGATGGGGTATTGCAGTTTCATTGAGCGGCACCATGATATCAGTACGCCCGCGATAGGCTGTCCGCCGTTGAGTAGAAACACGGAGTTGTAATGAATTAGTGCCTCCCCTGATACGCGACATGAACTCGCGGGTTGCGAAGACGTGATAGCCAGTATTCTTCAAGACCGTGGCCATAAAATCGGCAACAGTTTCTATACCCTGCCCAGCGGCACCAGCAAGAACAATTGAAACTTCATCCAACTCTTGAGCCTCTTGTTAGAAAGGCCGTTTTCTTAGTATTAAGACTTGACATAAGTAGGGTCCGGGTGTTCTTAGTCGGATTGCCCACGATAGACCCGCCCCAATTCAATATACGACCTAGCACCCATCATGAAGGCCTCCTTGAGGTCCTCTGGAACTTCTCGAACTACCTTGCCGGGGACGCCCAATACGAGCGAGTTAGGTGGTATCTCAGAACCCTCGGTCACTACGGCGCCAGCTCCCACAACAGAGTCATCTCCAATCTTTGCACCAGTGAGAACGATTGAACCAATACCAATGACGCAACGGTCGCCTATCTCACAGCCATGGATGACACAGTTGTGACCTGCAGTCACATAGTCCCCAATACGGGTGGGATGTGTGAACTCAGTGTGGACCGTAGCATTATCTTGAATGGATGTACCTCTCCCGATGGTAATCTTGTTCATGTCAGCTCTCAACACTGCGAACTCCCATATACTACTCTCCGGGCCAATGTCAACATCCCCGATGACTGAAGCACGATCTGACACGTATGCCTCAGAATCGACCGTGGGATACTTGTCTTCGAACTTGTGTAGTGTCAATGAATGCACCTTCGCACGAATCATCTTTCCTGCTTAATAGTGTTGATGCGTGTCATATCAGGATTGGAGAAATATCCTCAAGATATATCACGAACTCCGTTAATGGACTGACTAACTGCTGAGCTAGTAGGTGTAGGACGTATGTCCAAGTTGGCAACCAGATTCACGCTATTCATTCTAGTAGTAGTGATGCTCTCTTCGATGTATCTAAGCTGGTCAACAGAGCGCGGTCTCGGCGAAGTGAATATTGAGGATTGGATTATTGAGAAACCAGACGGAAGAGAAGTCCATTTCTCCGTCTATCAACCACGCATCTCAGAGTACGGGAGTCCTCTTCCCTGTGTTGTCACAATTCATGGAATATCTGGTTCTCGGGACATGATGTCCCCCTATAGCATCGAGCTCGCTAGGCGTAACTTCACTGTTATTGCCGTTGATCTTGCCGGGCATGGAACCTCGACCGAGAGATTTGGTTTCTCTACGTTTTCTGATATCATTGATGATGTATATGCTGCTGTGGAGTATGTCCAGGCAAGTCCCAATGTCAATTCGACCAACTACGGTGTACTGGGCCATTCGTTAGGAGCAGGAATTGCTCTCTATCTACAGAATGCACCAATACAACCGACTAGCACCGTGATCATCGGAGGGGGAATGGGTCAAGACTTCGGCTCTGAGGGGCCAGTCATCAATACTACTACGCCAGAGAACCTTCTGATTGCTACTGGGACTTTTGATGAACTGGTATCTACCGAGTTGGCATTGCAGACTCTAAGGAATGCCACAGGAATAGAGACTGCTGAAGCCGGTGTCACATATGGCAGCTTCACTGATGGCAGTGCAAGGAAACTGGTATTCAGTAAAACGAATCATCTCTTCGAGGTGAGTGACCCGGTCTTGGTCAGTTCATCTATCGATTGGCTGATTAAATCGTTACAGGGAAACAACAGAGCCAATTCAACCCTTGACCCAAGCGAACACATCTACGGCTATCGTGAAATCGGAAACGCCCTTGTTTCGGCCTCCGTTCTCCTAGCAGTGTTTCCCCTCTTCTCGCTCACACATTGCGTCTTATCTTCAAGATCAGCGGTAACGACTCTTGAAAGTAATCACCGGGAGAGCATTGAGAAGAAACACGTGTACAGCCTTGTTCTTGGACTGCTCGGCGGGAGTCTCCTGTTGTTATCGTTCCTTGGCGGATTCGGGTTCGAATTTGCGGGTATCCGACTCGTTCCCGTCTCATTTGGAACCTCGATTATATTGTACTCGCTACTGATGCTCCTCACTATTGGATTGGTTAGTCGCCTTCTGCTGGGCAGAGAAACGTTCCTGAAGAATGCACTAGTACCTAGCAAGAAGGAGATGTTGGTGGGGCTCGTGAGCTCACTCGTGCTGGCTCTCTGGTGTTTGTTCTGGTCTTGGTTTGGTTCGGAGATTTTCGGGCTTCAGTCGATGATAGGGGTCAGCATAACCATGACGGTGGGACAGCTCAGACTGGTATACTCTGTCCTCCTGACCTTACCCTTGCTATGTCTGTTCTACGCCGAAGACCTCTGGTTGAATAACATCTACGACATCTCTTCCAGACCATCTTCAGCAGAGGACTGGATCCGCTCGTTTCTTGTCATGCTAGCCCTCCGATTGGTGGGACTTCTGATTGTCCTAGGATTCCTCTATGTCCCATTTCTTGCAGGCATCAGACTGGGCTTCATCATGTTCGTCGCCTTGCTCATGCTCCCCTTCGTCCTTCTTATCGGGTTGAACACGCTCTATACACTTTGGATGGGGCAGATATCTGGTAACCGTGTTACAGCTGTGGTGTTCAATGCCTTCCTCATCGCACTTGTTGTTGCGGGCACCTTCCAGTTAGTGTGAGGCAAACAAGGTCAATGTTCTATTCCTGGTAAGGCGGTACGAACCACTCCTCAAGAGAGATCTGCGAACGAGTATCGAGGATATCTTGGTTCTGATAGAGCTCCCGCAAGAAGAGGTTGTATTGCTGTATATCTGAGGAACGTACCGTTGCAAAGAGGCTGTAGGGTTCACTTGTCCGATGAAGAGCCCATACTGCATCCATCTCTGTAATGGAGCGCGCAGTCGCTCGCATCTTTCCAGGCCGAACCTTGATCTCAAGAAAGAATTTGATGGGTAGTCCCAAGTATGCGAAATTCAGGCCGAGGGAATAACCTACGATGATACTCCGGCCCTCTAGCCTACTAATCGCCTTGGAAACGGCGGGCTGTGTTATTGGCTGACTCATTCTCTCACCAATCTCCTTCTGAGAGGGGGGATAGGGGTGGTCATCGGATGGCCATTGGCGACGAATCACCTGAATCAGCTCGTGTTCTGAAGATGTGAGTGGCCGGACCGAATCTTGCTCCTCAATTACAAAACCTCCGGACTTGTATGTCGTCAATACCTGCACAAGCCGGTAGGACTTGCTATCAGACGCAGCAACAATACGGTCAACCTTGTCTAGGAATTGTTCAAAAGACTGATTCCTCCGAAATCGAAACAGGCCAAGGAGAGAATAGTCTCCAGATACCCCGTCAAGCGACTCGAGGCCCTTTATTTCGAGGAGAGCCTTGCTGACATCTAATTCACGGGGATTCGACTTGATGAGTAGGATTGTATTGCGCTCAGTGTATACAAGGGAGGGATTGACCGTTGTTGTATATGCTCTGATTATGTTGTTTTGAGCCAGCCGTTTCATCTTTCTTGCAACCCAGTTGCGTCCCTTTTCAATCTGAGAAGCGATTTCTTTGATATCAGCCCGAGAGTTACGAACTAGGACACATAATAACTTCTGCTCATCGTCGGTTATGATTTGCATTATATTCAGCCACATAATCTTCGTTTCATTACGGTAAGATATGGAGGATTCAAATAAGTCCTACTGAAAGAAACCGGTGGGTAGAATCACTTGACAGACTATAAGGTGAAAGACATACAACTTGCCGAAGAAGGCAGGGGTCTAATAGATTACGCGGAGAAACACATGCCTGTATTGATGCATCTGAGAGAGAGATATTCCAAGGAAAAACCACTGAAGGGAATGAGAATATCCGGATGCCTTCACGTGACGAAGGAAACGGCGGTGCTCGTCGAGACTCTTAGAGAAGCAGGAGCAGAAGTGGCCTGGTCAGGCTGCAATCCGCTATCAACCAATGATAAGGTGGCGGCAGCGCTCGCAGCAAATGATATTCCTATCTTTGCATGGCATGGACTGAACAATGAGGAGTACTACTGGTGCATAGAACAGACACTGAAGCAGGAACCGAACCTGACCATCGACGATGGCGCAGACCTCATCTTCACATTGCACAACAAACACCAAGAACTGATTCCGAACCTCTATGGAGGGTCTGAAGAGACTACAACAGGTGTCATCCGGATACGGGCAATGGCAGAAGATGGTGCGCTGAAGTATCCGATTATGGCTGTGAACGATGCAGACACGAAGCACCTGTTCGATAATGTGTACGGAACTGGACAGAGTGTCTTCGACGGCGTGATGAGAGCCTCGGCAATCCTAATTGCTGGAAAGACCGTGGTTATTGCTGGCTATGGATTCTGCGGCAGAGGAATGGCGGAGCGGGCAAGAGGCCTCGGCGCAAACGTGATCGTGACAGAGGTCGACCCTGTCCGAGGGCTTCAAGCACGGATGGACGGTTTCCGGGTCATGAAGATGGACCAGGCAGCTCCCAAGGGAGACCTGTTCCTCACGGCCACCGGTATGAGAGATGTGATTGTGGGGCGCCACATGAAGATGATGAAGGATGGCGCCATCATGGGGAATGCTGGCCACTACAATGTGGAGATCAACGAACCTGATCTGGACAAGATTGCCACGGATAAGAAGCGAGTTCGCCCTGCTCTGGACCAGTACACAACCAAGGATGGGCACAGACTCTACCTGCTGGGTGAGGGCAGACTCGTGAATCTGGTGGCAGCTGAAGGACATCCTAGCGAGAAGTTGGCATTCGTTGCCGCTTCCTAGAAAGGTAATGGACCTGTCCTTCGCTGGCCAATTGAACGCAATGCTCTGGCTCACTGAACACGGTAAGGATCTCAAGCCGGCCGTCTACGAGTTCCCGGAGGATCTCGATAAGAAGACAGCGCGAGATAAGCTCGAAACCATGGGCATCGAAATCGATGAGTGGACACCCGAACAGGAGGCCTACGCCAAGGCCTACGCTGAAGGAACATAGAAGAAACTAAAGAGAGGGAATGATGCTCCCTCTCTTTCAACTATCGGGGGTCGTCACTGCCAGCCCATGAGCAAGAGGTGGGAGCCAGCAAGGCATCAATACATTGGGTGTGGTATACTTACCGTGATTCCCTGCAAGCAACCCACCGCCTTATTGTATGATAGAACCTCTACTAAAGCGTTTTCACGGGAGAGTTGAACGAAAAACGCCATATGGAAACTGGTCAGAATACCTCTCCAAGGGGCTCATCGAGCACGTATTCTTCGTCTGCTCTCCACTCACCATCACCGAGATAGTTCTTGTGATAGAAGAAGTAGGTGAATGATGAATCAAGCTGCAGCTGAAACACATCTAGATTGTGAGTGTGTTCCCATATGAACTCCGATACTTCAGGGGCCACTGAGGGAGGAGCCGTGATGAAAAGAACAAAGCGTTTCTCCTCTATGCTAGCCTTAGACTCAAACGGTATACCTCCAGATTGTACGAACCAATACAGGCTGTCGGAATCGAGGTCGTCATCCTCTTTGAACTGCCCGGTCATGAGTTGAGGATAGGTCAGATCGAAGACTGACCTGTCATAGTAGAGCATGACATCTGGTGCCACACTCTCTCTAAGTCGCTTGAGCCTCCTTGAGATTGTAGTTGGATCTCGATTGTAGACTGGACCCAGCGGCTTGATATCCGGTTTTCCGTTGATAGTGAGTTCTCTCAAGAGAGCTAGGTCTATTTCATCGAAACCGAATGCCATCTCAGGCTGGGACGGTTCAAGAGGGCGACCATCATATGTGTCGTGAAATCTCCTCCAAAGGCTCTCAATGCGACTCAGGTGGCTGCCTCTTCCTGACTTTGTACCATATTCTACAGCCCATTTGTTCTCAACAAGACTCCATTTGTCAAAGTCCGCTTCGTGCTCTGCCAATGATTGTGTTTCGTAGAGTTGGAATCCACGGAACAGATTACGTTCCTTGAGCTCCGCATACATCTTGGCCATCAGCTCGGTAGCAGCTGGGGGTATGTCGAACTGGGCATAGAGCGTGGCTCCACTGCTGTAGCCTATTGTACGGAAATGCGTGTAGGGATGGACGTCACAGAGAGTCTTGAGATTGTCGAGCGATGAACGCCCAAGAACACCCACGAAGAGTACATGCTGACGCAGAAGACCCAATTGGTGAGGTCTGTAGACGCCTTCCACTTCTGTCTGAGTCCTCTTGCCCAAAACAGGATCCTCGATTGTACGATCTGGACGCAAGAAACCCGAGTCTTTCATCCTCTGGATTCGGATCCTGACAGACTCCGAGGAGATGGGTACTCTCTCACTCACCTCCTTGCTAATCGCGCTGTTGCTTAGAGATGGGTCTCTCTCGTGGCTAAGAAAAATGAGATAGTCCTTGAGGTCTAGACCATAACTACTCCAAGCCACCATATTCAGTCACGCCTTCTTGAAACAAGCGTCATATAATCAAGAGAACCGGTCAACGCACTCGCACCGCCGGTTCTCATATCAATAGACTCCAAAGGCCGGTTTTCCGCCTTCACTTCCTCCAGGTGGGTCAAACACATACTCCCCCGAGTCCTCGGCAATAGCAGGGTAGACCATCAAAGCGTCCACGAAGACCGTATAATCGCCGCTCTCCGTTGCATGATCAAAGAACACGTTGTGGAGACGGACAGTGTGAACCCATGCAAATACGTAGACCAGATATGAATACTGGATGCCTGACGGTAGTTGAAGAGTAATTACATAGGCAAACTCATAGTACGGGAAGTCAGCAAGGTCGAACCGCACGATAACAAGGACATCGTTCTCTATGAGATCCTGATCTAGGTCCAGATAGCATGCGTCTTCAATTGTCACCTTGATCTCTGCTGTGTAGTCTGTAGAGTCGGACGACGCAGCGTGAGCAACGGGAGTGGTCGCCATCACCAGAAACACGGAGAAGAGTACTGCCATGACTGCAGCTGTTCTTCTCGGATTCCACCGGATATTGCAGCTAATGGTTCTCATGGCCTATATCTCTCCTCTGCATGGTAGCAAAGAAGGCATTTATCGGTTTTGGGAAGTCGTGCGTACTGTTTTTCCAGAATCATTTATATATCTGCTTGTTGTACGTGCATAGCTATCAGGGGATTAGTTCTACCCTACAGAGTCCCTTCTGGAGAGAGAGGGACTAGCGGTGATTGTGATGAGAAGTCAAAAGAGAATTATGCTCTTCTCAGCCATTCTAGTACCACTGCTTCTTTTTTCAAGTGCAAGTGTCGCACTGGCCGGTACTATTGGTGAACAGAAGATAGTCGATGCAGTCATCCTGTTCAAGCCTGGTGTCGATGTGAATCTGCGCGATGCAGATATCGTTCATCGATACGGTGCTCTAAACGGGATAGCAGCAAGGATGCCGCTCTGGCTCTATAAATCGCTTGAGTCGATGTGGTTTGTCGATGCCATTGCTCTCGACGAGGAGATGAGTCTGTTTCAGGACACACTTGACTGGGGTGTTGATGATGTGGACGCGGAACAAGTCTGGGGTGGAGCCGAAGGTGCCACAAATGTCATTCCGGGCAATATTGCCGGGAGTGGTGTCAAGGTAGCGATACTGGATACGGGCATTGACTACGGTCATCCAGACTTGGACGGTGTCTACGCAGGTGGTTACGACTTTGTAGACAATGACAACGATCCAAGAGATGGTCACGGGCACGGAACCCACTGTGCAGGAATTGTTGCGGCAGAAGATAATGATCAGGGAGTCATAGGTGTTGCCCCAATGGCGTCCATTTACGCTGTACGAGTTTTGGACGATCAGGGTTCGGGCTATACCAGCGACATAATTGCCGGTATTGATTGGTCGGTGGATAATAACATGCACGTCGTCTCGATGAGCCTCGGCGGAGGTAGCTACGACAGTGCCTTCAACGCTGCCATCAATCGTGCATATGATGCCAACATAGTTGTTGTTGCAGCCTCGGGGAATGACGGAAAGGGGACTATTTCCTATCCTGCAAAATACGAGAATGCCATTGCTGTGGGAGCCATCGACAAGAATCATCAGCTAGCTAGCTTCAGTAACTACGGACCCGAACAGGAAGTTGTGGCGCCAGGTGTTGACATATACTCAACTATGCCCACATACACTGTCACAATGAACAGCTGGTGGTATGGCGGATATAGCAAGAACTACGATACCATGAGCGGTACATCAATGGCCTGCCCGATGGTGGCTGGTACTGTAGCCCTCATTCGTGAAGCAAACCCAGACTTGACTGCACCCGAGGTAAGGAACATCTTGCATACAACCTCAGTTGACCTTGGACAGCAAGGATGGGATCAGTACTATGGCTATGGCCTCGTTAACGCTAAGGCAGCTGTTGATGAGGCAGGTGACGGTACGCCACCGGACAGCACACCACCTGCAAAAGTCACTGGCCTAACAGCTACTGCAGCTTCCCATTCTCAGATAGACCTAAGCTGGAATACAAATACCGAGGAAGACCTCAGCCACTACAACGTCTATCGCGATGGAGCAAAAATCGAAGAAGCCACCAATACATACTTCAGCGATACAGGTCTCTCACCCGAAACGACTTACACATACGAGGTATCTGCTGTGGATACCTCAGGCAATGAGGGAGAGAAGTCGGATTCGGCTTCAGCAACAACCGACCCTGAACCACCCGATACAACCCCGCCCGATAAGGTGACTGGCCTCTCAGCCAATGCCATCTCGCAAACGGAGATAGACCTTAGCTGGAATGCAAATACCGAGGAGGATCTCAGCCACTACAACGTATACCGTGATGGTGTCAAAATCGCGGAAACGATCAACAACTACTATACAGACAGTGGTCTGTCCTCGGAAACAACCTACACCTACGAAGTCTCAGCTGTGGACACCTCGGGCAACGAGGGGCAGAAGTCTGACCCCGCCTCTGCAACCACTTATGGCGAGAACTCGATGCATGTTGCATCTATCGACATGTGGTATCAAACAGTGAGATGGTGGTGGTTCGTCATTGGCTACGATGTCTTCACAAAGGTAACGGTACATGATGGAAGCGGAAATGCTTTGGAAGGCGTGACTGTATACCTTGAGATGGAACTACCCGGTGGCGGAATCGCAACGGGCAGTGCAAATACAGGAGCGGACGGAAGTGTCACGTTCGTCTATGAGGCGAGTTCCAGTCAGAAAGGTACGTACACATCGACCGTGACTAATCTTGTCAAGAGTGGCTACACCTATGTCCCAGATGACAATGTTCAGACTTCTGAGAGCCTGAATGTGCCATAGAACGATAGCCTCTCACGATGGGAATGCTCATTCATATTGCGTTCCCATCCCTCTTCTTTTTCTATTCGAATCTGGCCTTGCGTTTCTTCTGGTCCTCCCTCCTCTGACGTATCGGTAGTTGGAATGTCTGGCGGAGGCCGTCTACCGTTGACAACGTCTTGACACTACGACGGGTCTCCTCAAGTATTGCGTCCAACACGATACGCTCATCTACCTCGCCAGTCTCCTTCACCAGGGCGAGTCTATGGAGAGCGTACACACCAACAACGACTGAGATCACAAAGACGAAATCTAACCCACCGAGGTGAAAGGTGAAAAATTGCACGACTCCCTCGGGCGCTGTCCAAATCACAGTGAATGACAGCTGGCGTAGTGAGAAGAAGTCTGCAAGCATGCCTCCAACAAATGGGGCGATGGCTCCTGCGATTGCAATCACAATACCCCTCGCCGCAAGGTACGACGTGGACTCACCACGGGGTGCCAACTTGAGTCCGATGTTACCGGATGTGAGGACTACACCTGCAGAAGATATTCCGGTCAAGGTATGGATAACCAGTAGAAGAGGGATTGTGAATACATGATATCCGGGGAGTGTTGTGAAGGTCCAGAGTAGAACCCCAATCATGTACATGGGGACGGTGACCTGGAGAACCGACTTGTTACTGTATCTGTCAGAGAGCCTGCCCCAGAGCCTGAAGAACCCGATGCTAGCAGTCTGTGTCAAGACCGTAAAGAAGATTGCAGAGGGGACACTCAAGCCCAACTGGGAGAGTAAATAAACAGAGAAGAATGGAGCAGCAAGTGCTGTCGAGAGAGTCCAGACAAAGGAGAAACGCATCAAGTTTCCGAAGTTTTCATCTTGAAATGGTTGAGTGATGGACTCGCGAAAAGAGCGTTTGAAGTCAGCAGTGTACAGTCTGGGCTCTGGTATTTTGAAGATGTAGTATATAGCGAAGACTCCGCTTAGGATGGCTACCAAGAAGAGAACCGAATAACCAACTAGGGGAGCCGATGTGTTCTGTAGCGCCCAATAGTCCACAAATACTCCAGCCAGAAGAGAAACTGGAACTCCCACTGCTGTAGAGATTGAGAGTCGCTTTGAGAAGTACGAACCAAGACGGTCCTGTGGAACCAAGTCTCTTAACCACGAGTTCCATGCTGGCGATCCAATGGCCACAAATGTGGCTTGGAGGAATACAGATATGATAAGAAGGAGGAGGCCAGCAGCCGATTCTGCAATGAACGGAATCAGTGCCATGAGCAACAACGCAAAGCGATTCAGGGAGGTTGTTATCAAGTCGAGCTTCTTCCTCTCGTGATACTTCTCTACGAGAAAGACAGAAGGAATCTGTAGTAACTGCGCAAGAGATGGGATAGCAGCAAGGATTCCAATGACCACGTTTGAGGCTCCGAGCAGAAGAGCGAAAGAAACTAGAAGAACTCCCTCTGTCAGTGTCAGACGAATCTGCGTGAAGAAGCCGTGCTTCAGGAGATCGTCGAGTGCGTCTTCTCGCTCCTGTGTTGTGAGGGAATCACGAATTCTTAGGTCCAAGTTGGTGCTGCCTCCATGTCTGACATGCGGAGAACTAATGTACAGAAAAAGATGACGCGCCTTAACATCAACATCTGAATCTTAATTGAGGGGCCATAAGACAATCCTTAAGAAACTGCGGACGGGGGACCTCAACTCAAGCAGAGAGTTTGGTCTATTTGTCATACTGTGTCATGGTCAAAGGCCCCTGCAGAGGCAAGAAATGTGACTTCTGGGCCAGAGTCAGACTGAAAAAGAAGTCAGTCTGCACTGCCGCTGAGGAGTTGGAAGAAGCAATAAAGATATGCAATGCACGCGACGGTAAGACTTTGGATGATGCCATCAGAACCTACTGGTCACAGGTCGGAATCAGAGATATGAATAGACTCTGCGAAGAAGAACCAGAGCTCTGCTCCAAAATACGACGGATTGAGGAGATTGCTACCTCTAACACCTGAAGATGTCCGGTTGCGGGTGGTGGGCATTTCTGGGAATCATTCGAATTCGGGAGGCACCGGCACCATATTCTCCCGGTTTAGCAACCAAGAGGGGTCCAGTGTCCTCTTCACATTCTGAATCTCCATTATGCCCTCATCGCCATAAAGGACCTTGAGAAACTGGCGTTTGAGTTTCCCAATCCCATGCTCAGCTGCCACAGTGCCTCCGAGTTCTACCGCGCGTTGTGCAAACAGCATATAGTTTTCCATGCCCTGTTGAACCTCCTCAGAGTTACGAGGAATCATGTTCATGTGAAGATGATTGTCACCTATGTGTCCAAAAATCACATACTCCATACTCTGTGATTCAAGTGTGGTTCTACAGAACTCCAGGTAGTCCCTGAGAGCTGGGTCAGGAACAGCCATGTCAGTGCCTATTTTGTGTATCTCCGGATACTCCTGCTTGCGCTGCGCAATCAATCCGTTGATTGTCTCTGGAACAAAGTGGCGAACAGTCTTCATCTTTTCGAGTTCGGTATAGTCCAGACCTGCCCAGCTCGACTCAGATGATGAATTGTGTCTATTCAGGATCTCCTCAAGGCCTAACACCTTCTCCTCCATCTGTTCTTCAGTGTAGGAGAACTCAAAGAACACAATGGCTTGAGTCTCATCAGTCATTGCAGGTACGGTCAGACCGGCGCTGGATGCCTTTTCCCTGATCATGTTGAGAGCGTTCGGACCGAAATACTCGAGGAACCCCATAGGAACGGGAGTGTCCGGAGCTCTAACTTCATAGACGAAATCGACGGCGTCTTCTTCGCTGGGAAAGAATGCCATAACGGTCATGAGATTCTCAGGGAGAGGAATCAGCCCCAGTTCGACCATAGTGATGACACCGAGAATACCCTCGCAACCTATGAAGAGATCAATCAAATCCATCTCCGGTTTTGCATAGAGACCAGCTGCGTTCTTCGTGTTCGGCATCTCATATGTCGGAATAGGCACTTGGATCACCTCACCGTCTGAAAGCTCGATCTGGAAGACGCCTTCCTCAGACAGTACCTTTCCCCGAGTAATGTCTAGGATGTCCCCGTTAGCCAACACTACACGGATGCGCTTGACCCAGTCACGTGTAGCACCGTACCGAAAAGTTCGGGCACCAGAGGCATTGCAGGCCACAACTCCTCCAAGCCAAGCGCTGGTTTCCGTTGGGTCAACAGGAAAGGTGTACCTGGACTGCTCTGATAGGAAGCGCTCAAGAGCTGACTCCTGCTCAGATGTCCCTTTGTCCTTAAGCATATCCAGGTTCTTCTTCTGAATGACGTCAACCAAGTCCTCCAGAAGAACTCCGGTTTCTGCGGCGACCGTGTACATGTTCTCATCCGGATAGTAGTTAATGTACAGCATTTGATCGAGCTTCTCAAGGTTCAGAGCAATTCCCCCCACCGGGACAGCTCCTCCTGTAAGCCCTGTTCGTCCTCCCTGTATTGTGACTTGCGTTGTCCTCCTAGTTGCATTATGAAGTATTGTTGATATCTCAGCTTCGGTGGAAGGAAAGACAAGCTGGTCAGCCGTGCCATCGAAAGAGTGAGACTCGTCGTCCAAGTACAGTGCATAGGTATCTTTGATATCAGCCTGACTCGTAATCGTCTTTGTGCCAGAGAGATCGACATGCTTCGCCTGTTCAGCCTTCATTCGGTTCGTGCCCAAAGTCTTCACCCAAAAGGTCTTGAGAACAGTGACATGGATTATGTTATCAAGTCTTAGGTAAGTCGGTGTATAGTGGGCGATACGCAATGGAGGATGTCGAAGCAAGATGAGAATAGCAGCAATCTCTGACATACACGTACGTCCTGACGGGAGTGATGCACCCCTGATTCGGGAGATTAGATGTCGTGTAGAGGAGATTGCACCTGATATCTTCATAATTGCTGGGGACATAAGTGACCATAGTGCGGTACTATCAGAGACTCTTGCCGAATTGCATATCGAAGAAATACCTTGTCTATATGTCGCAGGTAATCATGACATCTGGTTTGAGAGTGAGGCGGGGCTGAGCTCGCTAAGGAAATACTCGTATCTGGTGGGAAATATCTGTAGAGACAACGGATTCATACACCTTCCTGACAGATCACATATCGAAGGAACACTTGCATTTGTTGGGAGCATTGGCTGGTCAGACTATACCTTCAGACGCACCGATTTGGATATCTCAGAAGAGCAGTATGAAAAGAAGGAGTATCGAGGCGCTTTCTGGTACGACATGTTCAATATAGACTGGGAATTCTCAGACAAAGAGGCTACAGACCTCTTCAACCGGAAGTTGGAATACGACCTCAGTATCTTGCCTGAGGAGGTCACAAGAGTTGTCTATGTTTCTCACCACCTGCCCTTCAAGGAACTGACAGTCTACAAGAATAAGATGCCTTGGGATTTCTTCTCAGCCTATATGGGTTCGATTAAGACTGGAGAGATACTACTGAATGATGAGCGCGTGATACTCTCCATATCGGGCCACAGCCACATCAGAAACAGAATCCAGAAGGGATCTGTAACGGCGGTGACAGTACCCCTGGGCTATGGCAGACCCCCCGATAACGACTATTCAGACCTTGTCCAAGATGCTGTAGCGGAGATCGCAATCCAAGGACAAAACGTCGAAATACCGGGCTTCGTTGAGGGTGACATTTGCAGAGGATTGCCGTATACGAGATGATGGCAATGGGTATAGCAATATCTACAGAACACCCAGATAAAGTTGGAGATCTCAGCTTAGGAGTCCGCATCCTCCAGACCACGACTGAGAGCTGGTCACTCACACAGCATTGCTGACCACAATGGAGACCACCCAGTGCCTCTCTTGAACGGACAGGACATTAGGTGTCCAAAATTGTCCAACTTACAGTGAACGGTCTTGCTCCATTGATTGCGTCTGCTGTGGCTTGCAGAATCGTCAGTAAGGCCAAGACCAACAGGGCGGCGGCATTGCTGCTCAACATGGGAATAGGGAGCATTGACGCCTTTACATCCAGTTTCGGAGCCAATAGCAGATTTGCTGATGAAGGATGAAGAACGCGGTCGGTACATTAATGAATTGAGGTCCTCTCAACACCCTAGACCCGTTCGATAGAGAGGTTCTTCATGGTCACCTAGGTTGTGCCAGCGCTTGAAGGTCGTCAGATGATGTTGTGAAAACTCCAGAAGAACGGTGTCATCGGAGACAAGTGCAGTGCCCAAACGAGCTCGATGCCCCTACTGTGACAGACTCTTCGCTCGAGACCGTCTGGACGACCATGTTAGCCACTGCAGGATGAGGATTGTCCAGACAAAGACGAGCAAGCCTAGCCATCGGCGTATCATGATTGTAGACGGAAACAACGTGGCATACTACTTGTCAAGCAGAGGCATACCGAAAATAAACAACCTGATTCTAGCGCTGCAGAGTCTGAAAAAGGTGGGATACAGACCCATCATTGTGGTGTCGGCTGCACTGATTCATAAGATTGATCGACCTGAAGTACTGGGAAATATGGTAGATGGCATCTCTGTCATCGAATCGCCCCGAGGAATGAACGACGATTTGACCATAATCAGACTTGCGCAGCAAAGAAACGCAGAAATACTGAGCAACGACAGGTTCCTTGACTGGCAGGACCGCTTTCCATGGCTTACTTCTCGACTAAGGAGGTATAGGATGACGCCTGCAGGTCTGATTCTATCATAGGACTTCGATGCTACGAAAGCGTTAAAATCGCCTTTTAGGTGGCGATTCAATAACATCTCGAGTCAAAGGTGAGGCGGATGCGTATCGACGAGCTAAGAGAAAAGTATCTTCAGTTTTTCAAGCAGAAGGAGCATGCCATAATCCCATCAGCATCGCTAGTTCCTGAACACGACCCGACGGTACTCTTCACCACTGCAGGCATGCATCCCCTTGTACCCTATTTGCTTGGGCAGAAACACCCCATGGGAAGACGGCTTGCTAACTGTCAGAAATGCATCAGAACAACTGATATAGAAGAAGTAAGTGACCCAAGTCATCTCACCTTCTTTGAGATGCTAGGAAACTGGAGCTTGGGGGATTATTGGAAAGAAGAAACAATCAGGTGGAGTTTCGAGTTTCTGACCTCCAAGGAGTGGCTTGGTCTTGACCCTCAGAGACTGTCTGTTACTCTCTTCGCCGGCGATAAAGACGCTCCAAGAGATGAGGAATCAGCCAGAATATGGAAAGAGATGGGAATTCCCGAAGAGAGAATATACTTCCTTCCGAAGAAGGATAACTGGTGGGGTCCAGCAGGCATCACCGGCCCCTGTGGTCCGTGTACTGAGATGTTCATGGAAGTGGATAATGTGCCAAAGTGCGGTCCCGAGTGCATGCCCGGATGCAACTGTGGCCATTACTTCGAGATTTGGAACGATGTGTTTATGGAGTACAACAAGGAACAGGACGGATCCTACTCCAAACTAGAACAGAGGAACGTTGATACGGGGATGGGAGTGGAGAGAACCGCCGCTATGCTACAAGGGGTCTCAACAGTCTATGAATTGGAAAACTTCACCCCGATAGTAGACAAGACCAAAAATCTCTCTCAGAGAGACTTGAATGAATCTGATAAACACGAGGTCCGAGTTGTGGCAGACCATGTGAAAGCCGCGACCATGATAATGGCCGATGATAGAAAAATAGCACCTTCGAACACTGAACACGGCTATGTCGTTCGTCGGCTGCTCCGAAGGGCCATACTGAGCGCAGACCGACTAGAACTAAGGCGGGGTTTCATGGAAGATATAGCACAGATGGTCATTGATGTATACAGAGATGTTTACGAAGAGGTCGAACGGAATCGCGGGTTCGTCATGGAGAATCTAAGACGAGAGGAGAAGAAGTTCAAGCGAACTTTGCGACGTGCACTAAGAAAACTCGAAAGGATTCTCGATGATACTGGAGATATAACAGGCGAGGATGCCTTCTTGTTGTTCACCAGCTATGGCTTGCCTATTGAGATTACAAGAGAGATTGCCCAAGAACGTGGCCTCAAGATAGACATGGATGAGTTCAGAGAGGAGTTCGAACATCACAGAGAAGTATCTCGTGCTGAGAGCCAAGGGAAATTCAAAGGAGGACTTGCTGACCACAGTGAAGCAATCACCAAGCTGCACACGGCCACGCACCTTCTGCAGGAAGCTCTTCGCAGAGTACTAGGGAACACTGTGAAGCAGATGGGTAGCAATATCACCAAGGAGAGGCTGAGATTCGACTTCAGCTTCAATCGGAAGCTTACACCAGACGAGATTGAGAGTGTAGAGAAGTTGGTAAATGATGTCATAGAGAGAGACATGAAAGTGAAGCATGAATTCATGTCATATGATGAGGCGATTGAGAGGGGGGCCCTAGCCTTCTTCAAGGAGAACTACGGAGATGAGGTCTCCGTTTACTCCGTTGGCGATTTCAGTATGGAACTCTGTGGAGGCCCACATGTGGACCATACAGCTGTTCTTGGTCGGTTCAAAATCAAAAAGCAAGAGAACATTGGCTCAGGTATAATGAGAATCAGAGCTGTCTTGGAATAAGAAACTCGGAACGAACGCAAGTCATATCTGGCAGCAAGATATCGAGCAGATGATTATTGACAGTACGGGAGCAGGATATCATGGGAACTTTCTCGCGGATATTTGGGTTGGGTGACAAAGAACTACAGGAGGAAGCAGAGAGGCTTCTTCTCAGTCTCAGTAAGCTACTCCAGAAGGCATGTGCAAAGCTGCATGCCCAGGTCGAGTGCTGGGCCGAAGGTGATGAGGAGAAGGTAAGAGAGATTGCTGATGAGATAATCGAGATAGAACGAAAGGCGGATGACACCAAAGACGCTCTGATCAATAGCGTCTTCGCTAAGCATGCATATCTTCCTCAGCAAACACAGGAACGGTATGACCTTATCACCATGATGGACCACGTTATCGATGCAGCAGAAGAAGGAGCTCGAAGCATTCTCGCGGGATGTGGAAAGAACCCTCCGAAGGAGATTGTGACTATATCTGAGAGGTGTTGGAATTGTACAGATATGCTGCAGGATGCTATAAAATACATATTTACTGACTTCGAGGAGTCCATCAAATACTCACGGAAGATCGAAGATATCAGAGAAGAGGCTCGAGATGCAAGATTCGACCTCATCAGGAAGATATGCGCAGGTGAGTACGGACCGATTAATGCGATGTACTATCATCTGGTCTCAACAGAGATACTCGAAGTGGCAATCCGAGCGGAGGAAACCGCGGACCTCATTCGAGCAATTGCTGTCAGGTACGTTTAGTCGGAGGAATCATCCCATTGGATATCTTCCTCCTATCTTTGCTACTCGTCATAGGTTTTCTCGTCGCCTTCGCTGTGGGAAGTAACGATGAAACCATGAGCCCTGCAGTTGGTGCAAGAGTCTTTACCATTAATGCTGCGGTTGTCATTGGGGGAGCAATCAACATCATTGGCGCACTTACCCTAGGAACCAACGTATCAGAGCGAGTCGCCTCAGACATAGCAAGCGGAAGTCCACTCACACTGGCAATGGCCTTTGCTGTTCTTCTCTCCATGGCAATCTGGCTTCTTGTTGCATCTATTACTCGCGGGCTGCCAATCAGCACAACACAGAGTGTTGTAGGATCTGTAATCGGTGTGGTTGCCATAGGACCGTTCTTGGGCCTGACCAACGGCGAATCGTATCTGGTAGACTGGGTGGTTGTCGGCCAGATATTTGCGGGCTGGATTGTGTCACCTGCAATTGGTTTTATCATCAGTGGGTTGGTCTATGCTGGAGTCAGGAGGTTGCAGAAAAGCGCAACTGGGCTGACATCGAGAGAGAAACAGGAGAGGATCGCAGCTTACGGCTTGGCTGTATTCCTGATTATAACATCATTGAGCAGAGGAGGGAATGACGTTGCCAATGCAGTAGCTCCGCTCATCGGATTGCCGGTTTTTAAGGGTGTAACGGCTCTTGGCCCACTTGTCATCCCGATGGGATATGTCCCGCTTCTCGTTGGAGGAATCGGGATGGCACTGGGACTGACAGTAGTCGGACGACGAGTTCTCAAGACGCTTGCAACAGAGGTTGTTACTCTTTCACCCACTTCTGCTCTATCAGCAAGCATCGCAACGAGCACGGTGATGTTTGTTGGTACATGGTTGGGCTTCCCTTTGAGTGGTACCCATGTTCTCGTTGCGGCACTGGTCGCGGTAGGATGGATATCTCGCGAACCAGTCAAGAAGCGCCAGATTAGACACATCGTCATCTCATGGATTGTGACCGTGCCTGTTTCTGCAATTCTTGCTGTAGGTGTGTTTGCAATAGTTCGGCCCTTCTTCTAGACCACAGTGTTATAGCTGTCAAAGAAAGCATCAGGCCCGTCTACTATGGTCTGAACCAGGGCCCGTCTTCCAAGTTCTTCATCAATACGCATGGCCATATGAGCCCCTGCAATGTACCAGAGTCGGCGATTTCGACCAGACATGTCTTCTAGTACCTCCAAATCATTGGAAACAAGTGGGCGGTGGCCCTCCTGTTCGAGATTATTGACCGTAACGAAGTATTCCGTCACCCGTCTGTCACGCAGCGATGTATCAAGGAGTACTCGATAGTCTGTGTTACCCAAGACTCCGGACTCGATGCGCTTCTGAAGAGGAGCATGTACAGCAAGCCCCTCAAGATGAGTGGCATAACGAATCACTTCGAGAAGGTCAGTGATTGTCTTTACATCGTTCATTTTGAATATGGGATTATAGCTGGTAAACCCAACATGGTGGAGTTCGTGCATGGCCATGAATGGTATCTCACGGGGATCCTTTCGAAACCACGAGTGTGCAAAGTTCACAATAGCCGAACCTTCAGAAACTATTCCAACATCGTAGCCAATTATCGCATATAGAACAGTTTCAAGGTCACATCCGTCAGGAAGATACATCTCGAGCTCATTGAAGAGGTCTTCGTACATATCACGGTTTTGCCTCAGATGACTAAGAGAACTCTCTGCAGCCACGAGTGTTTCAATGCTCTGACTGCGTTTGGTTTCAAGAATGCTCTCCCAGAAGGATCGCATCGTCTGGGTTGTGTTTCCAAACCTTACCGCATGATTGTACGTCTTGACTGCTGCCGGATGTTGGATGATGGCATCTAGGATGCCTGAGTTGGTACCCCGAACATAAGCTAGTAGATCGTCCAAGAGTGAGATGTCTATCTCCACATGGACAGATGCGACCAATACACAGTCACTCCCGCTGAGTCCAGCCCTCTACATTGGGGATTCGATGAATCAACAATGACTCCTTTGCGAGAGCTCCAAGTTCCTTGGCTTCAGACTCGGCGAGATGCACACGGGGTTCTGAAGGAGATTCCTCACCAAGAGTGGCCTCGATGATGGCAAGGTCAACATCGCGCACAATCTCTTTTGCTGCGTCACACATACGAGTGTCCCCCGTGTATCCAATTTCCGTCTGACCAATCCGAACTCTATAACCCAGAGCCGGCATAAACCTATCCTCCCCCGATATGTTTTCCATACCGAAGTGCTCAACTTCTTCTGCTCTCACCTTGAAGAAGTCAGTGTCAAATCCTGAGCCATGTCCTACTTCATGACAGAAGGTATGGAAGGGCATCGAATCCCGATGACATCTGCGATAATCGGCAATCAGGTTATGTGCTTCAACACATCCACTGGGGATTAGGATGTTCAGGGTTTTCTTTCGCTGCATCATTCGCATGAACCCTATCAGTGAATAGAGACCGCCAATGTGATCGAAATGCCCGTGGGTTAGGGCAATGAGATCCGTTTCGTTCACAAACTTGGGCCCTTCTGTTGCCAGCAAATCCCTCAAGGCACCGTCCCCAGTGTCCATGAGCATAAGCTTTCCGGTGAACTTGGAAGAGACTCTAATCGTCGTACTGACGCCGGCTGCGCTATAAGGAATCTCTACTCTAACTTCATCATTCTCCCATCCGTATGAAAACCGGGACTCACTCATATCGATTCACCACTAACTGACGGCCCAACCTAGATGATAGGTCTTTGCCTACACTAGGTGAAGGAATAAGGAGAGAAAAATGTCACGTTCCTGTGATTTCAGGGGGCTACCAGGCAAGCAGGCTCTTGTAGCGACGATATGACCATAGCATGTGCATGACTTGACTATCTGGAACGAGAGGGCAACAACCCTTCTGAGGCATTGTCAATCAGAAAATGGGAGTTCGGGGCCTGACAGATGAGTCGCCTGAACCCATGATGGCCCCGAACAGCTGCAGACTAATCATATCCCAACTTGGGCATTCTTGCAAGAAAATTCATGCAATACCCAATCAGCACGGATACCACAAGCCCCATTGCGGTTGTGAGGAGGACATCTACCCATGACGGAATCGCACCGCTGATCAGTTGCATCCAGCTCCAATAAGTTCCGGCCAAGGTCATGCCAGAAAATGCAACTTTCTTCAAGGGAACTTTGACGCTCTTCGTCTGGAAAACACCCATCTCCGTGAGAGCTGCAGCAAGCGCACCCGCCTTATCGGGCTTGAGCTTTAGACGTTTGGCGAACTTGCCAACAGGTACCTTGGAGCCGTACGGTACGGCCTTCAGAGCCTTTGGAGCATACTTACCTATGTCTTTCGAGAAGAAATCAGTCGCCTCTGACACCCGAAGATTACACTTAGAGCACTTGTCTGAGTCTTCCTTCCACTTCTTGCCACAGCGTGGACAGCGAGTCTTGTCCCACGACTTGCTGGCGGCTTGGGCCACCCGCCTTACAAGCTCATCTTTCTCTACCTTCTCTGAGCCATCCTTCTTGTGCCTGCGGAGGACCACCGCACGTGGAAAGATTCCAATGCCTGATGCACTGCCCGCACGACGCACCTTACTTGCCGCAAGAATGCCCTGCTGGAAATCGTCAAGTGCCATAAGGAGACCGAACACTGACATGAGCGTGAAGCCAACTGTGAGAAGTCCTGTTACCGAATAGACGGCTCCGAATCCTGTTCCTCCGAGCCTTAGGATGAAGAAGTCGGATACCGTGACATTGGTGTCAGGGCTGCTGGATAAGGCGTACACAAATGAAAACGTGCCATTGATTGTTCCCGTGACCAGAGGGAGACCTCCAACACTCAGAAGGGATCCCAGCGGCAGGGATTCGTTCATCAGCTCTTGAGTTGTACCCGATGAAACGGGAACGCCAAATGGAAAAGCCTGGTCAATGATGGGAAACCCTAGGTATCGCATCACGAAGGTACCTGATTTCAGGATGATGTCAGCTCCAACATTGATTCGAAGCTCTATGCCGAGATCAGCATCCGCTCCCACATCTATGGGATTCTCTGCATCAGAGTCTGCAATCGATATTCCATTAATCTCCATCTGAAATGCAAGATTTCCGTCTCCACTCCATCCCGGGGGTTGAGCGTCTATCGGAGTAAGGAGTACAGACCACATGAAGAGGGTCATCATAATAAGGGCTGCTAGCGGTAGATTACGCTTCATCGTTTCTCATTCCTAGAGTTGTCTGAATGTGTATCTGCAGAATCGCTTTAATTCATTGTGTGAGCTTACTTGCAAATTTTCCGGCATCAAGTCATCTCTTTCCCAGTGCCTCATCTATCTGTCTGTCGAACTCTTCGTCATCATCTGGGTCGAAGACCACGTAGCTGGTTAATCCGCTCTCTCCAACAGGAACCCAGTTAGATGCAGCACCAACTACAGTACCCCCGATACAAGATAAAATCTGTAGACCGAAGAAATAGGTGCCTGTCACTGTAGAGAAAGCGACAAGAAACATCCCCATGATCAGCCCGCCTATGAAACCGAATGATGAGATGATTGCCAACCTATCTCTAACACTGAGTTGTCCCTGTCCCCCAATGACGTAACCGGAACCCAGTCCGACCAGGAGAGAGGGAACAAGGAATAGCATGAGAAGGGGGTCTAGGGTGTACTGCAATTTGATGCACCTATATCGTTGATAGCAGTGCCACATTAGAGCATTGTGGAGGGGGCGCTGCGTTGCGGCATGCCGATCTACCACTTGTTCCAGTGGACAATATCATCAAAGGGGCGACGGTTTGTGCGAGTCGTTTCCTTTTCTTGCGTTTCTTCATCAAGGCTATCCAAGTCCGCCCGATAACCGAAGAAGACTACAGTCACGATACGGTAATCATCAGGCATACCCGCCGCTGCTTTGAGCCCATCTTCGTCCCATCCTGCAGTTGGATGGCCCATCAGACCAATGTGAACTGCCTGAAGAAGCATGTTTTGAACAGCCAGTCCCACATCCATCATGAAGTAGGGTAGACCATGGGAAGGGCAACCGGCGTCTTCCTTTGCAGCAACAATCACCATAACGGGAGCCACCTTCCCCCAAGCATTCCCACGACTCAGATGTTCATGACCTTTTTTCAATGCAGCTTCATCTTTGAGCACTACGAAGTTCCATGCTTGAGTGTTTGAACACGAAGGGGCCCACCGCCCGGCTTCAAGTATGGACTTGAGAGCTTCATTACTGACAGGTTTCTCAGAATAGGCTCGACCGCTGTGGCGTTCCATGATCTCCTCTAGTATCTCTACCAATGATATCTCTCCATCTTCTCGTTGGTATACTTAGCACCGGTCAGTCTTTTAATGACATGGTCTGGCCGCAGTGACTGGGCATATCCTGATGTCCACAGGCTTTGCCCATCCAGCAGACCAGTTGGTCGCCTTCTTGGTGCATCTCTTTACCACAATGAACAGGAACAGACACTTCCTTCCCACACAATTCACAAACAAGTTTAGCCATTTGATTCTACACCTCAGTCCTACAATTGATATTTAACAATCGTGAATGAATCCCTTATGAATGTGTTCTTAGAGGAGAAACGCGAGGAGCCATAAGCTTACTTGAAGTCGCCCAGTCGATTCTCACCGGTTATCTTCTGAAGAGGAGTGAGATTTATAGTCGCCTCCAGAGTGCCAAGATACTTTCCATCCTCATCCCGAATCGCAAAATACCTGATGAGGAGCTTTCGCGGTTCTCCCTCCGCAGGTAAGTCAATCCAGAAATCGACATGGTCCTTCTCTCCCGAACGAAGAGACATAATCACCTCCAAGACCTTGTCCAGCGACTTCTTGGGATGACAATTACGCACATCCTTGCCAAGTACCCCATATCCACGACGGAAGATGCGGGTTTCGTGCTGATTCCAGAATCGCACTTTATCGTCAGCATCGATGACTGAGAACTCCATTGGGAAGGCGTCAAGCATTGCCGCTAAGAACTCATCATCCATCTTCTTAAGAGCGTCCATGAGAGGATCGTTGTCGTTCA